>CAZFIV010000047.1:0-7811 GCA_964519665.1 uncultured Myxococcales bacterium | reverse complement strand
TTCACTCGCGCCCGGGCCCCGGGTGTGGGCGCGATTCACTCGCGCCCGGGCCCCGGGGTGTGGGCCCGGTATCAATTGAGGGAAGCCCGCTGGTTCGGGGACCCGGACTACGCTACGTTTCGATTCGGAGGCGTGACGATGAAGGAAAACCGTCGGGCAGAGCGGCACAAGGTTCGGTTCAAAATGGTGTTCGACGATGGCAACACCTACTCGGCGGGATACGTTCGTGACATCTCCCGGACGGGGCTGTTCCTGGAGACAGCGAGTCCCCTCCCTATCGGCTCGGAAGTGCGGTTGGAGCCGGTCGACGCCCAGGACGCGTTGTTCGAAGTCGGCGCGCGCGTCATCCGGGTGGTCGAAGACCTCGAACCGATTCCCGAGGCCGAGACGCACGAGAACGACGGCCAGGTCGGCATGGGGCTGGAGTTCTACGACCTCGATGGCGAAGCGAGCGACGCTATCGAGAACATGATTCTCACCCTCGAGGCGGCGCAGAAGCAAGAGCACGACACCGGAACGCTCGACCCCTTCCTGGGCGTCTACGTCGAGGATGCGCCGGTCGGAGGCGACCCCGCGACCGACCGGGAATGACCGGGAACGACCGAGAATAGAGGTCGGACGAACGGTCGTCGCAGCGGTGTTGTGATAGCACGCCCGGAGGGAATCGAACCCCCAACCCCTGGATTCGAAGTCCAGTGCTCTATCCGATTGAGCTACGGACGCTTAGAGGACCGCGTCTTAGCAGCTAACCGCCGCCTCGTCATCCCGAAATCGATGCCGCCGGCCGGGCGATATCGGCCACTGTGGCCTCGGTGGCTCTAAGATAGTCATCGGGCCGCATCACCAGCTGAAGGCCCCGCTGCCCGGCCGACACGGTGATCTCTTGGTGCCTCCGAATGGTGGCGTCGACGAAGACCGGAAAGGCCTTCTTCGCACCGAAGACGGTCACCCCGCCCCGGATGTATCCGGTGACCGACTGCACCTCTTTGAGCGGGATCAGCTCGACCCGCCGGACGCCCACCGCGCTGGCCAGCGCCTTGAGGTCGAGCGCGTCCGGTCCGGCCAGCACCGCGAAGTACGTTTCACCGCGGTCACTGCGTGCGACGAGGGTCTTGAACACCTGCTCGGCGGGGCGTCCCAGCTTGGCGGCTGCGGCTTCGGCCGACAGGTCGTCGGGATCGACTTCGTATGCTTCGAGTCGGTACGGAATGCCCAGTCGGTCGAGCCGCCGCGCAGCGTTGGTCTTCACGGTCTTGGCCATCGGCGCCTCATGGTTCGATGGTCGATTCCGGCGTCGAGGTACACCGGCCCCTCGGCCACGTAGCCGCGGGCCTCATAGAACGGGATGACCGGTACCTGCGCCGAAAGCACGACTTCATCGTGCCCTTGACGTCGGGCTTCGGCTTCGAGCGCGTCCATTAGCCGGTGTCCGAGCCGCTGGCCGCGAACGTCGGCTCGCACGGCGACCCGCTCCGCCTTCGCGATGCCCTCGGGGGTGATCCGGAGGCGGGCCGTGCCGACGGCGCGACCGTCGACCCGGGCGATGAAGTGGGTGCACTGGACGTCGAGGCCGTCGACCTCGAGGTCTTCCGGTACGTTCTGCCCGACGACGAAGACATCTCGGCGAACCGAGATGCAGTCGGGGAGCTCTTCGGACGTCGCCATCGTCACGGTGACCGTCATCGTCCGTCGGGTGTAGCCGGCCCGCGCGAAGCCGGCAAGTCGGACCGCTGCGGCTACCAATCGGCAGGGATTCGGCCCGTCAAGCACGAGATGGTGTTGGGGAACAGGAAGGAAGACCACCGGCCCTTGCGCCGACCATCGGCGTGCACACCCTCGGTGTCGGCCCACGAGGGCTCTTCACCGGGCCGAAGCGAATGCAGGCCGCTTTGCGCCCAGTGGATCACATAGGTGTGGCCCGCGACCCGGACGCCGAGAAAGTCGGCGAAGCGGCGCGCGAACGAGCGTCCGACCGGGCGGCCGAAGGTCTCGCAAGTGCGGAACCACCACAGTCCGTCGGGCGTGAACCGGTCGCGAACCCGAACGAGCTCGCCGTGCCGGAGATCCTCTGGATCCAGCATGTCGACATCGAACCGCTCGCCGGCGATCTTCGCGCAACCCCAGTTTCCGTGCCCCCAAAACTGGACCTCCGCGAGCATACACCCGTCCTGGTAGCGGGCGAGCCAGTCGAGGGCTTCCGCCCAGCTCGCCGCGCCATAGACGGCGTCCAGGCGACCGAGTTGGCGGTACAGCCACCCCCCGACCCGCCAGACGAAGGTCAAACCCGGCCCGAGCCACGGACCACGGCAAGTGCGATCGTAGACCATCAACCGCAGCGGCTTCACCCCGACAGGGTGCGCCGGGAACGGCGGTTGAATCAAGGGTGGGGCAGGGCGGTTGGCCTTGCCGAACCCGAGGGTTCGAGGTTGGGATGGGACCGCCGTGACCAAAGCGCCGACCGACATCGATGTCCTCGTCGTAGGAGGCGGCCTCGCGGGCTCGACCATCGCAACGCTGCTGGCCCGAGCGGGCCGCGAGGTTCGGCTCGTCGAGCGCAGCGAGTTCCCTCGCGATAAGCTGTGCGGCGAATTCTTGTCTCCGGAGTCGCAAGGGATCCTGAAGGACCTAGCCGTTCTCGATCGAGTCGAAGCCGCGGGTCCGGTGTTGATCCATCGCGCGCGCTTCATCGGGGCGTCGGGCCGTACTGTGGCGCTCCAGCTGCCCGCGCCCGCCTACGGCATCAGCCGCAAGCGACTGGACACGGACCTCTTTCAGGCCGCGGTCGACGCTGGGGTCGACCCGTGGACCCGCTCGGAGGTGACGGCCATCGAGTCCGATGAAGGCGGCCATCACGTCGAGGTTCGGTCTCGCGACGGCGGTCCGGTCAAGATGCGCGCGCGCACCGTCGTGTGTGCGCACGGGCGAAGGGGCCGGCCCGACCACGCGTTGAGCCGCGCGTTCCTGAACCGGTCGCACCCCTTCATGGGACTCAAGCGGCACCATCAGCCGACCGAGGACGCCGCGGGCGAGAAGCTCGCGGCCGAGCTCGATGACCACGTCGAGATCTATCCGTTCCGGGGTGGCTACTGCGGAATGAGCTTCATCGAGACGGGCGAAGTGAACGTGTGTCTGCTCGCGGATTCGGAGGTGATTCGGGCCCGTACGCCGCGTCAGGGTGGCACACCGGGCGGCTCCGATCGGGCGCCGGCTCCCGGGAGCGGTCCATCATCAGCGCCCGAGGATGAGGGTCACTGGGCTTCGGTCATGGCGGTCCTCAGAGCCGAGCAGCCCCGGTTGGCGGCGCGGTTGGACGCGCTGACCCCTACCGACCCCACCCCGCTGGCGGTCGCGGCGGTGCCCTTCACTCCGAAGACCCGGTACGAGCGCGGGGTGTTCTTCGTCGGCGACGCCGCAGGCATGATCGCTCCGCTCGCCGGCGACGGGCAGGCGATGGCGCTCGAGTCTGCGCAGCGCCTCGCTGAGCTGCTCTCGGCGCCGCCTCGCGGTCCCGCGGACCAAGACCGACTGGGTCGCCTGTGGGACCGCCGGTGGCGGCGTGCCTATCGGGTCCGGATGGCCCTCGCCGGGGGTCTTCAGCGCGTGTTGCTCCGCCCGTCCTCGGCGGAATGGGCGCTGTGGGGCGTCTCGTCAGTCCCGGGGTTGGGGGATCTGCTCGGCCGTCTTACGCGAAGCTGAGCGGTATAGACAGGTTCGAGTTCGCCACCCGCTGCGCTGACCCGAGAGGACGAAACAAACCGATGTGTGGTTACGAGAGGTAATGCCGTTGTTTCTAACCAGGCAGGTTCGATGGACAACGGGGCCTCGGTTCACGCGCGACCCCGCCGTTGTCTTCGAAGCGCGATGAGTACCGACCCACCCAAGATCAGGAGGAAGGATCCTGCCGTACCTGCGTCGTCTACTGCTCCGGCGCTGTCGCATCCGCATCCTGACGTGGAGTCGGGTTCGGAGGCGGGCGCGTCGAGACCCGTGTCTCCGGTAGCCGAATCCCCAGCGTCGGGCGCCTCGGCATCCAAAGCCGGGGCATCCGAAGGTCCGGTATCCGTAGTTCCGGTGTCCGAAGTCCCCGCGTCGGCCATATTCTCGATGCACGCGCCTTCGACACAAAGGAAGCCGGTCGCGCAGTCCGTAGACTCGCCCAGCTGTCGAGGCAGGCATCCTGGCCGCAAACGTAGGGCACGCAGTCGCGATTGACCGCAGGGGGCAAAGAGGGGCCGCTCCGTCGCACGTCGCGGCCGATTCGCGCCCTTCGGTGCAGCTCGGGTTGCCGCAGGGTGCGCCGACCCCGAGAACGCTACACGTGCCATCGGCGCTCGCTCCGAGTGCCGCGGCACAGACCTGGCAGTCGTCCGCCCCATCGCCGCAGAGACCGTCGCAGCAAACGCCGTCCACGCAGAACTCCGATACGCATTCACTTGCGGCTTGGCAGGGCTGCCCGACCGCTCGACCGATGAGTTCGATCTGTACGGCGTAGTCAGCATTGGCAACGGAGGGCAACGTCGACGACGCCTCGGCCATGAACGTTGCGAGAGAGGTAGGCGCCGACCGAAAACGACCGATCACCACAGAGGAAGCGAGAGAGAACGTACCGATGAAATGGGCCACTCGAGATTTCGCTCCCGATGAGTTCGGCGTTGCTGCCGGACGACTTGCAGTTTGCCCAGTGAGGGGCGCATCGATACCCGCGCATCGACACGCATCCCTTTGTTCGTTGTGGCGGACAGTCGCGGTGGTCGGCGGACGTCCGTAACGACAGGTGCCGACGAGTCGTCGCAATCCAAGTCAGGGCTCTGGTGCTTGCCCAGGGTCCGGGACCGTGGCACCCGGTTGTCCGTAAATGCCAGCGTTAGGGAAGACCGGTATCGAAGTCTCGCCGATCGTGTTCGGCGCCATGGATCGACGGGGGTTGTCCGGCGAACAACGTGAAGAGCTGGTGCGCAAGGCGATCGATCTAGGCCTGACCACGATCGATACGGCGCCCCTATACGAATTTGGGGATTCCGAGCGATGGGTGGGGCGGGCCGTCAAAGGCCGTCGAGATCAGGTGTTGATCGCGACGAAAGTGGGCCTGCGGTGGGCCGACGACGCTCGGGGCGACGAATTGTTCGGCTTCCCGAAGCCCGACGGGCGTTGGTGCTCCGTGAAGAAAGATAGCCGTCCGAGCGCGGTTCGGGCCGACGTCGAAGAGAGCCTGCGACGGCTTGGCGTCGACGTGCTGGACCTGGTTCAGGTGCATCATCCCGACCGCCAAACCCCGATCGAAGACACGATGGGTGCGCTGCTCGAGCTGCGAGCCGAGGGCAAGCTCCGCGCGATCGGCGTTTCGAACTTTAGCCTGTACGAGAGTGAGCGCGCCGTCCGGGCCCTCGGTGCCGTGCCGCTCGCCTGCCTGCAGCTTCCCTACAGCCTCTTGGACCGAAGAATCGACAAGGATCGGCTTCCGTGGGCGCGGTCCCGAGAGGTCGGCGTGCTCGCCTACTCGCCTCTCGCGGAGGGCATCTTGGCCGGCCGGTACATGCGGCGCCGTATCGATCCGCTGGCCGAAGGTCCGTTCGATCACCCGAAGAATGCCTTCCCTGCCAACCGCCTGGTGACCGAGGTCCTGGCGCCGATCGCGTCGCAGCATCGCGTTTCGGTGGCGACGGTGGCCCTCGCCGCGCTGCGAGCTACGCCGGGCTTGACCGCCCCGATCGTCGGCGTGAGCGGGTCCGAGCAGCTCGAGGATGCCGCTCGGGCGGCGACCCTCGACCTCGACCCGTCCTCCCGAGACGAGATTCGGACGGCGTTCGGTCGATTCCACTTTGATTCTCGCGCCGGGGGGCGGCGTCGGGACCGAGTGCTCCGGAAGTTGTCTCAGTGGGGGGCGAAACTCGGCCTGTCGTGGGCTGTTCCGCGGTAAACCGACCTGGGCGGCGACGGTTGACGCCGCGTGGCATCCAGACGATCTTTACCGCGTGAAGCTCAATCTGGACGTCGAACATCTGCAAGAGGGGTTCCGCAAGGCCGACCCGTTCCCCCATGTCGTTATCGACAACTTCCTTTCGCCGGACGACGCGCGCGCCGTCGCGCAGTCATACCCGAGCTTCGCCGAGGCGGAGGAACAGGGCCTTCAATTCTCGTTCGTGAATGAGAAGCGAAAGGTGCAGATCACGGACCCCGCGCTGTTCCCGGACCGAACGAAAGAGCTCGCCGATAGCCTCGCCTCGCCCGAGTTCATGGCGCAACTCGAGAAATTGACCGGCATCCCGAACCTCCTTTGGGACGATACCTACTCCGGTGGAGGGATGCACCAAACCGCGTCTTCGGGGATTCTCGATGTGCACGTCGACTTCAACATCCTCGAAGCGGGCAATCTGTTCCGCCGGCTCAACCTCCTCATCTATCTGAACGAAGACTGGAACACGGCGTGGGGCGGCAATCTCGAGCTGTGGGACAGAGACGTTCAGCGCTGCGCCCAGGTCGTGAGTCCGGCGTTGGGGCGGGCGGTGATCTTCGAGACCAGCCAGATCAGCTTTCACGGCGTCACCGCGGTGGTCTGTCCGGAGGGTACGGCGAGGAAGTCGTTCGCGGTGTACTACTACACGAAGGAGCCGCCGGCCGACTTCGACGGCAAGTCCCACTCGACCATCTTCAAGGCGCGCCCGTACGAAGTGAAGAAGAAGTATATCGATATGCCCCTCGAAAAGGCCGAACGGTCGTTGAAGGACGGCTTCAAGGTTTTGAAGGACACCGCCAAGCGGGCCTTGGGCCGAGACTGACGCAGTTTCACGAGGCTGGCACACCCGCGCGCCTGATAGCCCGAAGGCCGCACCGGGCAGACCGCGGCTCGTGCGTCGCCCGCTACGCCACGATTTCGGAGGTCACCCGGCCGTATACGTCGGTGAGCCGAAACGCGCGTCCCTGGCTCCGGTAGGTGAGTCGCTCGTGATCGATACCGAATAAGTGCAGAATGGTCGCGTTGAGGTCCCAGGTGCTCACGGGGTTCTCGGCGACGTTGTAGCCGAAGTCGTCGGTCGTTCCGTAGCTGGTACCGGGGCGCACGCCGCCCCCCGCCCCCCGCGAGCCACCCGGTAAAGCATCGACCGTGATGGTCGCGCCCGTAGTTCGCGTCGGGGCTGCCCTGCGCGAAGACCGTGCGTCCAGCTGAATGAACCGAACATCTCGCTCGGCGAGCCGCCGGGCGAGTTGGCCGCGAAGGTGCCCGGCTGCCGCGCGGCCCGTCTCGAAGACCAGCTCATATATGCTCGAATCGGGCGTGAGCCCCGCGGCGAGAACGGTCTGGTCGGAGAGGACTTGAAGCGTACTGTCGACCGCGGTCGCTTCTTGCGGCGTGAGGGGCGTCCAGGGCAGGGGAAGGCGGGCGCCGACCTCAGACTCCCACTGCCGCTGATCGCTTCGCATGTCTGACAGCCGCTGCTCGACGGTGGCCAACCCGGTCGCCGCTTGCTCTCGAGCCGGCGCCTGCAACGGACTCTCGACGGTCAATCGAGGCCCAAAGTCATTGTCGTTGCCTTTGCCACTTTCCGGAATATTCGCGAAGCATGCGGAGAGTTGATAGAAATTCTCGTGGCGGATGGGGTCGAACTTATGGTCGTGGCACCGAGCGCAGGCGAGGCTCATGCCCATCCACACGGTACCGAAGGTCGACACCCGATCGGCGACGTACTCGACCCGATACTCCTCGAGCGCCGATTCACTTGGAGCGTGCTGTTGTCGCGCCGGAATCGGCCCGTCGGGGCGTCGCGTGAGGAGGGCGCGTATCGGGAATACGCAACCGACGAAAGCCGAAGGCG
>CAZFIV010000046.1:2292-51200 GCA_964519665.1 uncultured Myxococcales bacterium | reverse complement strand
GGGGTGAGAACCAGCGACAATAGTGCGATCCAAGTGAATCGGCGCTCTAGGGCAACCGCGCCCTCCGGCGGCCAATTCAGACCCCACCGGGCACGGCGAAACCGCCCGCCGTGTCGACGCGCACTCCGGGCATTTGACCATCGCGCCATGGCGGATGTTACCCGCGGTCACCTGGGCTGGTGACCGCGGACCGACGAGTACCGACGCGCGACGGCGGCCGCCGAGCACGGACGGCGGCGCCATCGGGCTGTCAACGTTGATTGCTCGACGGCCCCTGGTAGGGCCTGTTGACTCGGCCAGCGCCGGACCGTACATCGCCACCATGCCGGGCACCGACGGACCCGCCCTTCGCCGAAGGCCCCCGGAACGCGGCTCCTGTCGAAGGCCGACCTGCATTCGCGTTCCCACGGTCGCGGGGTTGGTCGCGGGCTTGGTGACGGTCGGCGCCGCGTCGGGGGTCGGCTGCAAACGCTACGACCCACCGGTGGTCGAAATCCCATACGAAGACGACTTCGATCGAGGCGAGCTCGGTAAGGCATGGTTGCCCACCGGCGGCCAATGGATGATCGATAAAGGGACGGTCTATACGACCGGCGCCAACAACGCTCCGCTCTTCCTCAAGGCTCGACTCCCTGACGACGTCGTCGTCGAGGTCGACGTGACCAGTGAAACGGCCGAGGTCGACGCCAAGATCGAGCTGATGACCGACGGCCGTACCCATCAGTCAGGCTACATCTTCATTTTGGGCGGCTGGGCCCAAAAGGGGCCCAAATCGGTGATCGCTCGCCTCGACGAGCACAGTGACGACCGGAAGGTCAAAACACCGATCGGGGTCGTCGGTCGCCGCACTTACCATTGGCGGATCGAAAAGGAGGGCGGTGACCTCCGCTGGTACATCGACGGTCGCCTGTACATGTCGTATTCCGACTCCAGCCCGCTCCAAGGGCCCGGGCACGACCGCTTCGCCTTTTCCAACTGGCAGAACGAGCTTCGGTTCGACAACTTGAAGATCTGGCCGTACGGGCAGGCGCCGCCGCGCTCGGAGTAGTCATGCCGCTCGTCGAGTCCTCTCAGGCGCCGGAATGGGCCCTTCTGTCGCGCGCGCTGGCTATGGTGGCGGTTCTGGTCGGCGCCCTCGCCGCCCTGTTCCTGGCCAAGCGGGTAGGCTTGCGGGCAGTGGAGTTTCTGGTCCGCCGAACGACGGTCCAGTGGGACGACGTCTTGTATGAACGAGGTGTCTTCTCCGCCCTCGCCTGGCTCGCCCCGGCGCTGGTCATCTATTACTCGGCCTACCTCTTTTCGCCGGCCCCGCAAGGCATCGTGCAGCGTCTCTTGTTCGCCTACATGCAGACGATCCTGGTCATCACCTTGGTCCGGTTGGTCAACGCGGCTTCAGTCTTGTACGGACGCACCCCCTACGCACAAACGGTGACCATCAAGGGGTACGTCCAGGTCATCAACTTGGTGGTGGTGCTCTTCGGGGCCATCATCATCTTCGCGACCCTCGTCAACCAGTCGCCCTGGGGGTTGTTAAGTGGCCTGGGCGCTCTGACCGCCGTCCTCGTCTTGGTCTTCCGCGACACCATTTTGTCGTTCGTGGCCAGCATTCAGATCGCGACCAACGATATGGTTCGAGTTGGCGACTGGATCACCTTTCCGAAGTATGACGCCGACGGCGACGTCATCGATATCGCGCTGCACACGGTCAAGGTTCAAAACTTCGACAAGACGATCTCCAATATCCCGACCCAGCGATTCATCGACGAGGGGTTCAAGAACTGGCGAGGTATGCGACAGTCGGGCGGCCGACGCATCAAACGGGCCATCTACGTCGATGCAACGAGCATTCGCTTCCTCGATGGGCCCCTGAAGCATCGCCTGTCTCAAGTCGCTCTTCTGCACGACTACTTTGCCCAGCCGCAGCTAGAGACCGAGGTCGACGACGGCGCCGACCCCTCGCACCGACTCGACCACCGCCGCCGGACCAATATCGGGACCTTTCGGGCCTACGCCACCGCCTACCTGAAGGCTCATCCCCAAATCCACCAGGATCGGCTGACCTTTCTGGTCCGCCAGCTGGCTCCAGGTCCGAATGGGGTGGGCATCGAGATCTACGTCTTCAGTAAAGACCAGCGGTGGGCCGCCTACGAGGAGATTCAGGCCGACATCATCGACCATCTTCTGGCCTCGATCGGCGACTTTGACTTACGGGTCTTCCAGCACCCGACAGGTCGAGACCTCCGGGGCCTCAAAGAACCGGTCGGCGCGTAATCCACGACCAGCCGGCAATCGAACAATCTGAAAACCCCGGTGATTGCCCGATCGGCCGTCGGGATCGTATGTCGGACTATCGCTCGAATACACCAGATCGGCGGATTGGCCGCTCATCAAGATCTCATCGGACCTCTTAGGGCCCGACCGAGTCCACCAGACCTGTCGCCCGGGCCCCGACGGACCCCCACGGTGGTGCGCTGATGTACAATCCCCTGTTCATGCTCGCGCTGGTCCTCACGTCGGGCATCATCGGCGGCGAGGTCGCCGCCCGTCTGCGCATTCCCCGGGTGACGGGCTGGATTATCACCGGAGTCGCCCTCCGAGCGGTTTGGTCGCAGTTCTCCGAGCCCGATGTCGGCCAGTTCAAGCCGTTCTCCGACTTCGTGCTCGGCTACATCGCATTCACCGTCGGGTCGCACCTGCACGTCCGCAGTCTGATCAACGCCCAGCGCCGGCTGCTCCTGATCGCCCTGACCGAGATGATCGTCACGCCGGTCGTGGTGGTGGCCGCGATGACCTTGATCGGTGGCTTGAGCCCGCAACACAGTCTCCTATTCGGCGCCATCGCGGTCGCCGGCGCCCCGGGCACGACCGTCATCGTCATTCAGGAAGCCCGGGCCCGCGGCGTCTTCGTGAAGACGCTGATCGGGAGCGTCGCCCTCATCGACATGGTCGCGGTGTGCGTGTTTGTCGTCGCCGCCTCCTGGACGCCAGCCTCGGACCAGGTCTCGTCGCCGATCGTCCTCGAGGCCGCGGTCGCCCTCGCGAGAAGCGTCGGTCTCGCCGCCGTTGCCGCCGCTGCTGCGAGCACGGTCACCCTGATTCTGACCCGTGCGATCGTCGGACCTCGATTGTTGGGGACGTGTCTGATCGCCGCCATCCTCATCGCCTGGGGTCTGGCCGACTGGCTCGGCGTCTCCAGCATTCTGACGGTCACTCTGCTGGGCGCGATACTCGCCAACCTGATGCCCGACAAGGAACGAGCGGGCGAGGCCTATTTGAATACGTTCGCGAGCGTCCTGTTCACCGCGTTCTTCACGCTCGCGGGTATGCGGCTGATCTTCAGCCACGTGATTCCCATGGCCGCTCTGATCGCGCTGTTCTTCGGCGCCCGCTTGATCGGCAAGAACATCTCAGCGTTCGCCGCGATGACCGCGGCCCGCGCCCCCGACCGGGTCCGCAGGTATCTCGGTCTGGCCCTGCTCCCGCACGGGGGCGTCGCGATCGGCCTGATCGTCATCATTCAGACCGACCCCGCCTTCGCCGCGTGGTCCGACAGTATCCTCGCCGTCGGGCTCTCGGCGCTTGCCATCAACCAGTTCCTCGGACCTTCGGCTACGCGGTGGGCGTTGGAGCGGGCCGGGGAAGTCGGCCAGGACCGCCCTCGCTTGTTCGACTTCATTCGGGAGCAAGACATCGTGGTCAACCTGAAGGCCGAAACCCAAAAAGAGGCGATCCGAAAGCTGGTCGATCACCTCTTCACCACCCACGACGTTCAGTCAGACAAGCAGGCCTTCCTCGACGGCCTGCTCGCCGCCGGGAATGTCGAGTCCTGGTACTTGGGCGAGGGCCTGATGATGCCCCACGGTCGGGTCAAGATGGGAACCGAGTTCGCAGGGGTGGTAGGGCTGTCGCGGGAAGGCTTCCACTGGGACACGCCCGATGGGCGACCCGTCCACGCGGTGGTCGTGCTGGCGACCCCCGAGAAGCATCGCGACCGCCACCTCGAAGTGCTCGCTTCCTTCGCTCAGGCGATCTCCTCGGAGCGAAACATCAAAGAGCAACTGTACCGTGCCCGCACCGCCGCCCATGCCTACGAGATCCTTCACGCCGAGGAATCCGAGGACTTCAACTACTTCCTGGAGGATACGCTGGGCGAGCAGCCTCGCGCGCCGCGCAGCAGTTCGAGCCCTCAGCCGGCGTGAAGCGACGTCGAGACCGACGAGCGTGGCGCGACGAACGACCGCGACGGCCGTGATTGACAGGGTCAGGGCTGGCGGACGGGACGGATCATTGGGGCCACACCCGCCAGATAACGCCCGAGTCGTCATCCAAAGCCAAATAGGCCGAGCCATCCGGCCCCATGACGACCGACCGGATGCGTTGCCCTTCCTCGAGGACCGAGTCGACCTCGTCTTCGAGCCCCGTGCCCGCGCTGTCGAGCGACAGGATCAGGGCGCGGTTCCCGGCCAGCATGCCGACCATCAGAGCCCCATCCCACGCGCCCCACTGCGGGCCCCGCAAGAAATCGCAGCCACACATCCCGGCGGACTCAGCGGTTCGGTAGATGGGCTGAACCACGTTCGGGATCGATGGGTCGCTCATCAAGGCACCCGTATACCCGTTGTAGTTGCCATCGCCGTCGTTCGGATTCCATCCGCCGTTGGCGCCGCCCTGGATCGCGGTGACTTCGTCGTGCTCGTTCGGGCCGTGCTCACAGATGTACGGTTGGCCCGTACCGGGCCGAAACGCGATCCCTTGCACGTTGCGAACGCCCACAAAATAGAGTTCCGGCCGAGCGTTCGGGCCGTAGTCCGGATTTCCGGGCGCGGGCGCTCCGTCTCGAGTAATCCGAAGCACCTTGCCTCCCATTTCGGTCACGTCCTGAGGCACGGTGGGACTTCGGGTGTCGCCGGTCGTGATCCACAGGTAGCCGTCCGGCCCGAACCGAATCCGACCGCCCGAGTGTGCACCTCCGGCGCCCCAAGTGATTCCGGTGAGGATGTCGTCGTCTTCGACCAGCTGCCGACCATCGTTGCTCAACCGCCATCGACGAATGTGATTCGTAACTTGGCCCGTTCGGTCGGACGCCAAGAAGCTGTACACGAACCGATTGGTCGAAAAATCGGGGTCGACCGCGATGCCCAGAAGACCGGTTTGACCGCGGTCGACCAGATCATCGGGCGGCTCGAGAATCACCCGGGTGGTCATCGCGCCCGGCGCGGCGGCCCGAATCCGGCCGTGCCGCTCGGAGATCAACATCGTGCCGTCGGGGAGAAACGCCAAGTCCCAGGGTCGTCCGATATCGGTGATCCACTCTTCCCGCATCACGACCGGCTCTTGATCGGTCACCGCCGTGGCCCGAAAGGTCAGGGTGGGCAGCTCGGGCGTTCGAGCCTCCAGCCGCTGCTCGCCGAGAGTGTCGCCGAGGATCCAGGCCCCGACTTCGGCGCGTCCCTGCGCGTCGGTGATCGGATTGGCGCCCTGCACCTGTCCGCCGCCGCTGACCACGGCGAACTGCACGGCTCGACCGGCCACCGGGTTGCCGTCGCCGTCGGTCAATTCGACCTGCGGAGCGACCGCGACCGCTTCCTGCACCCGACCACTTTGGTTGTTCCCGGCAACGATGACGAAGGCGCCGCGACTGTCGGCGAGAGCCGTCGCTTCGAAGAAGATCGGCGCGAGCCCTGGAACCTCACCCATCAGCTGATTGCGGCCCGGGGTGGGACCGAGCCACCACGCGGTGGGCGCGGCCACCCCGTTTTCGTCGGTGCGCTGGTCCGGACCCTCGACGACCCCGCCGCCGATGGTCACCGAGAAGGTGACTTCCACGTCGGGCACCGGAATCCCGTCGCTGTCGGTCACCCGCATGCTGAGGCGCGCGGCGACCGCCTGGTCGACGAATGCGGTCTGTTGATCGCCCTCGACCAGCTCGGTGAGGGTCGGTGAACCCGGACCGGTCGAGTCGCTCTCGCAGCCGACCAGCAACGAAACCATGAGGAAGCCGAGCCCGAGGCTCTTTGCATCCCCGATATTTAGGCCGATACTTGGGCCGATAAGGGGACCGCGATAGGCGCCGAGGCTTGGCGCGCCACGATATGAGGTACGCATCTCCGTTATCTCTCTCCTATGCCCGCCGCGAACTCGATCGCGCTCGCGGCCGTCGTTCCCTCTGCACGAGCGAGAATGGCCGGCGGGCTGTCAACGCAGGGGCAGAGAAATGACGATGTATTGAGCCGAACTTCTGAGCCCCCCGTCTTTTACCGCTCGCGTGGGCCGCGTAGGCCGTCGATATGTCCCTGTCGTTCACGCGTCCGCTGACTCCGTTTCCGGATCCGAATGAACCCTCGCTTACATTTGACCCACTCACGGACCGACGACGGGACAGTAAAGGTCGACCCTAGAGCGCCGAGGGCTACTTCATCCGATACCCTTCCATCTCGTTGTTGAAGATCCAGGCGACCATCTCCCCGATCTCGAAGCGGTCAGCCATGAACGAGTTCGTGGTCGCCGCTGCCGAACCCTCGTCACGAAGGTCGGACCGGGTCTGCATCATCTTCCGGAGTCGCACTCGCCACCGGTCGATGTTCGGCGGCCGCAGATCGACCCATCCTCGCCGGGCCCATTGGTCGACGCTGCGGTCATCCACACACACCTCCTGGGCGTGACCTTCGATCTCCGGCACGTTGATCCGAGGGCCCCTCAGGAGAGTCGCTCCGTCGGGCATCAACACTGGGATGCCGATCGAAGGGGCGGTCCGTCCGATGTCCGAAGGCTCGAGCGCCCCCACCAGGCGGCTCGCAACCTCGGCATCGGGAGCCTCGTCCTCGACGACCGCGTGCGGAGAGCTATACACGTGTCGGAACAAGGCAGCTTCGAACAACAACTTCGACAGCTCGGGTGGCCCCAAGCGCCCCAGCGCGATCGACGGAACACATCCGGCAGCGGTGGCTCGCTCTTCTTCAGCCTGTAGGTCGCGGAGCGCCACTCCGCGCACCAGACCCGCTTTGTAGGTCGGGTCCATCACCGACCCGTCCAGGGCCGAAATGACGTCGTGACCCGTATTCGCGCCTTGGATCTCCCGCACGATGATCATCGCGATCTCTTCGGGCGTGATGTACTCCATCTGGCCCAGCGCGGTGATGGCCGAGAACTCGCCGCGCGTGAAGACACCGTTCTCCCCGGTGTCCACGACCGGTACTTTCAGTGTACCCGCGCGATCGTATCCATCGTCGGCTTCCCGTAGATTCAAGGTCTCGCCCAACCCGATGCTGAACGATCGAGGTACGTACAGACTGCTGTTGCCATGTTTGTCTTCGACCTCTCGCACGGACACTGCCCGGTAGCCGATCATGCCCCCCGGCTTGACCTCCTTGACGATCGGCGCCCCCGGCGTTCGCGCGAGAAGAAACAGCAGGCCGGTATGACCGAAGGCCACCTCGTTCTTGGCCAGCAGCTTCTTGGAGGGACGTTCTTCGGAGTGGGTATACGGAATGTTGAGACCCATACCTCCGGTCCCGGTCGTGCCCACCTTCAAATAGACCGAAGTCCCGTATTCCTGGGTAGCGCGCTGAACGAAGCGCACGTGCTGAATCAACTGAGGCAACGACTGCGACAGCAGAAACGTCTCGAGATCCGTAGTGCCCCGCTGGTCGTAGCCCGCTGTACTGATCCACTCGCGAACTTTGGCCGCACCATCGAAGATGTCTTGATACGATATCCCGGTGGCCGTGTTCACCGCATCCACGACCACCTGCGGCTGGTAGTCACGCAGAAGAGTCACCAGGTGGTTTTCTTCGTAGGCCGTCTCGAAGTCTCCGTAGACGGTGTCGAGAAGATACCGGCGGTGGTCGTCGTTCTCCAGCAGCGCTCGCCGCGGCACGTTGGCGAGGTGCGAGGGCACGAACAGATTGCCCCAAACCGGCACGAACGAGATCGACTTGCCAAACTCGTGCTCGTGGCGCTCGCACGACGCCCGCGACTCCTCTTCCAACAACGACGCGATGAGCACTCGGTGGGGTCTGAGCACCTTGACAATGTGTCGAACGACTTGGGTCCCAACGAGGCCCGCACCGCCGAGAATTAGGTAGTCGGTGTACATACGCTACCGGTAGCACGGGCGTCCGACGCGAGTCAGGCGACGATCCAGCGGCCGGCACTACGGGGTGGGAATCAGCACTTCCATCTGATGCAGCAAGTCAATCAAAGCGAGCGCCTGCGCTTCGTTGACTGGATCGATGCCATGAACCAGTGCGTCACGGGGCGCCATCCCATCGCCGAGTCGGCCCGTGAACGCCATTAGGTTGGGGTGTAGGCGGAGCCGGGATACCACTGTTCGATAGTCCTCGGTTCGATGCATCGGCTGCCCGAGCAGCGGCGACACGCGGGCAAAGAGGACGGCGTTGTCTTCACGAGCGCATCGCTCGAACAGCGCCGGCAACAGGGCGACGTCGGTCACTCGATCTTGCGGCCGGGGACTGACCCCTGGCACGAAGGCGTAACGCGCCCAGTTCCACTCGAGGACCGTATCCAAGTACCGCTCGGCGAGCACGGCTCTCGCCTGCGTCAGAGCCGTCATCAACAGTGGGCTCGATACCTCGACCAACGGTAACTCCGCAGACACGACCATCGAGAACGCTCGAGCAGCCATGCCCGCGGGAAGATCGGCGTCCTCTAGCAAGCAAGACCAGCTGGCCAACGGCATCGCGGATGCCGCCGCTCCAACCAACCGCCCGTCCTCGACATCAAAGACGAGTCGTTCGGGGGTCTCGGGTTCGTGACGGGCGAAGGTGAGCCGCCCCGAGGCCTCGGTTCGACCCAGCTCGGCCAGCACTTGAAACGAGCTACGCTCGTTGAGCGTGCCTTTGACCGGAGCCGACTCATCGAGCCTTTCGACGCTCGGGAGAGGTTCCGACAATAGTTGGGCGATCCGTTCCAAGCGACGGAACCGACGACCGTCGACCGACACCGACAGGGTGCAGGACTGCAGGCCGAGCTCCCGCACCAACCGCAGGCCGTCCGCCAGCTTGCGAGGACCGACGATCGCCGGCGGTACTTCGAGCCACACTCGGACATCCCCACGGCGGCCCGGGGTGATCTCCATGGTAGGGCTCAACTGCAACGGGGGGCGGCTCGGCTCGGTCGGCTCCGGGTCTTTCAAGTCGGCCCAGTCTTCGACCGAAAGCACGTCGGGCCCCGGTTCGGAGCCGGCGGCACGACCGGCGGCGTGTACGACGGCACGTCTGGGGCCAGCCGCAGGCACCGCGTCGAGCGGAAACGAAGGCCGCGAGCTGGAGACGGGCGCCCCACTGGGGACCGGCCGCAAGATGGGGTTCGCAGCGCTCGAACGGGGGCGACGACGAAGCCTGGACGCCGGCCGCGACTCCGGCTCCCTGGGTACCGCGGAGATGGGGCGAACGGATCCGGTACGCGGCCGGGCTCGACCCGACCTTGGCTCGTACCCCGCCCGCATGGGCGGCGCCACGGGAACCGGGTCCGACCTCTCCTGCAGGTCGGACTCGAGCGCCGAGATCGCGGACGCGACGTCGACCAGGGTGACCCGTGCCTTTAGCGCGATTCGGCCGTGCATGACCCAGCGGTGGCACGTCAGCAGATCTGGCGCGCTCCCATTGGCCAGCCACTGTCGAATGGGCGGCTCGAGCTCCGAGGGATCCGATCCCAGCCCCATCGAGGTTTTGAGGAGCCCCAGCAGGTCACGCTCGTCATGAGCGGGGGTCTGCTGCCCGAAACCGTTCACCCGAACTTCGCCATCGTAAGAAAGGCGGATCGTCGAGTCGGTCATCGCTCCATGCCATATCCCGCGTTCTTCACAATGGACGAGTGCGGCCAGCACTTCGGTGGCGACGTGCAAAGTCAACCAGGTCGGCCACCGGATCCCCGCGTCCCGAACCCGACCACTCAACGCGCTCAGCGATGGTCCGGGTACCCATCCCTCGACCATGAACGCCTCACCGTTGGGCCCGGAGCCAACCTCGAACACTTGGACGACGTTCGGGTGCTGAATCTCGGCCGCGGTTCGAGCGCGAGCGAAGAAGCGACGGATACCGTCTGAACCCGCACGCTTGGGGTCGGAGAGCATCCGGATGACGACGGGTCTCTCGTAACCGCCAAGGCCGGGTAGCGCCCCTCGAAAGACATCGATCTCGCCATCGGACTCGAGGCGCGCCAACAATCGGTAGCGACCGAACACGATGGGCATCGAGTCCATGATTCTTCGGCTCCGGGGACGTAGGTCCCAAGCCGGGAATGTACGCTTTCACCGGGCATATGCGAAAAGCCGCCCCTTCATCGGAGTCGCGGCCCGGTCGTCTGTCTTGCTCCGATACAGCGGGCCCAGGTTCTCAGGTTTGAGACGGCCCGGACGGTCTTATGACACCCTGGATGGTCAATCGCTCGACGAGACAACCGAAGTCGAGGTTGCGATGCGTGGCTTCGCACTCCTCACGACAGCGTTGCTGGCCCTCGCCGGGCCCGTTGACGCGTACGCCGACTGTGGGGACGGCATCCTCGATTCTGGGGAAACTTGCGACCCGGGCGCCGAGAACCCGAACGACTGCTGTAACGCGGCTTGTCAGTTCGAGCTGCCGACGTACGTCTGCCGACCGGTCGCAGATGTCTGTGATGTGGAGGACATGTGCACGGGGCTATCCCCGGAATGTCCGCCCGACGAGGTGGTGGCACCGGATACGCTGTGCCGACCGGCTGCCGGTCCGTGCGATACGGGCGAGCTATGCGACGGTCAGAGCGCTCTGTGCCCTCGCGATGAATTCAAGCGATTCGGCGAGCTATGCCGGCCTCCAGCCGGTGATTGCGACGCTCCCGAGTTCTGTCCCGGCGACTCGACGAGCTGCCCGGCGGACCTGAAGCTATCGTCGACCTTCGTGTGCCGACCGGCCACCGACGTTTGCGACGCGGTCGAGACCTGCGACGGGGTCAACTCGAGCTGCCCGGCCGATGGCGTCAGCCCATCGACGGCCGTCTGTCGGCCCGCCGACGGTCTGTGCGACTTACCCGAGAACTGTACGGGGACAGTGGCCGCTTGTCCGCCGGACACGTTTTTGCCCGCTGGATCACCCTGCCGACCGGCGGCGGGCGACTGCGACGTCGAGGAGGTCTGCTCGGGCCTCAATCCAGGCTGCCCGGCGGACGCCGTCGCCCCACCCGGCCAGCTCTGCGCCGACGCCCTGGTGTGCAACGGGACGGAGACCTGCACCAACGGCGTCTGCCTGGGAGAGGCCCTCGACTGTGATGACGGTGACGCTTGCACCGTCAACCTGTGCAGCGAGCCCGGCGGCTGCTCCACGGCACCGGTGATCGGCTGCTGCAATCTGGACGCGGACTGCGCGGACAGCGACGTCTGCACCACCGACGTCTGCAGCGGACCGGGAGGGACTTGCTCGTCGACATTGCGCCCGGACTGCTGCCGAGCGGACTCCGACTGCGACGACGGTGACATCTGCACCGCAGATTTTTGCGCCGGGGGCCCGGGCGGGACGTGCGCTGCTTCTCCGATCTCGGGCTGCTGCACCGCCGACGCCGACTGCAACGACGGCAACATCTGCACAACCGAGTCCTGTGACCTCGCCACCCATGAGTGCGTTTTTGAATCCGTGCCGGGCTGCTGCGGCACCGACGGCGATTGCACCGATCAGAACCCGTGCACCGATGATACCTGCAACGTTCAGGATGGGACGTGTTCGAACTCGGTTCGGGCCGATTGCTGCCTGACCGACGGCGACTGCTCCGACGGCAACGTTTGCACCGCCGACTCGTGCCCCACGCCGGGGGCGACGTGTGAATCGGCAGACGTCCCCGGGTGCTGCAATGTAGACGAGGATTGCGACGACGGCGACCGGTGCACCACCGAGAGCTGCGACCTCGTCAACCAGGTCTGCACCTCTACCGTCACCGTCGGCTGCTGCAACGTCAACGCCGACTGTGAAGACAATGACCCTTGCACGGCGGAGATATGCAATCCGACTACCGGACAGTGCGAAGTGACCGCCCAGGCGTGCTGCACGATCGACAGCGACTGCGACGACCTCGACGCCTGCACCGTTGACCGTTGCACCGACAGCAGCTGCGAGCACATCCCGATTCCCGATTGCGGGGGCAATCCGGACGGTGGCCTTCCCGACGGGTCGGATGGTGGCGTTGATGGCTCGGTGGACCCCGACGCTGGCACGCCGGACTCGTCGCTCGACGCCGGACCTGCCAGCGACGCCTCGGTGGACGCCGGCGTGGCCCCGAACACCGACGTTGGTACGGACGCCGGAGCTACCGATTCCGGGGGGTGTATCGGTCTGTGTCCCCGACCGGGAGAGCCGCGACGGATCCTCGACGATGACGGTTGCGAGTGCAGCGACACCGCGACCCGCCGCGCGTGGCCGATCGGGAGCATCATGCTCTTTGCGCTGGCGCTCATTGGATTCGTGGTACGACAGCGGTTCCGCGGTCGGTAACCGCCTCGGTCACCTCGATTCCGCGATCTACGCCGTCCCGTTCGGATGCAGGGCGCTCGCCAACCTGGCCAGGTCGGCCCGTGGGCCAGTGAATTCCCGAAGCACCGGCCCGTCGACGACCGGATCCAAATACCGAAGCCGCAGCGCATCGCCCTCGAGGGAGGCTTGCTCCACTGTTGAAGCGATGACGATCTCCCGATCGACGGTAAAGTAGTCGCCGAACAGAGCCACTCTTCGCCGGCGCGCCCCTTCTCGCACCGCGCCCATCCACTTCGCGTCTCGTTCGAGGCGATATCGGTTCATCAGCAGGGCCAAGAGGACCCCCAAGACCAGCGCCGCGGCGATGCCTGCGATCAGCTCCTGACCCGGCATCTTCGACGGTCCCGCGCGATATCCGAACGTAAAAGACCAGAAAAGGAGCTGGAAGACCCCTATCCACCCGACAAGACTTCGGAGCGCACGGCGACTCCTGTCAGCCCGAATCTCCTTGATGCGGGCATTCGCGGACTGCTTCGGAACCTCGGCCATGGGCCCCGTACATTCGCACGCATCGGCTTCGAGGCCAGCCCCGAATCGACCCGAGAACGACGGTTGCGGCTCTACTCGACCCGCACCGTCAGGCGCTCGATCATCGAGTCCTTCCTCACCTCGCCTCGCAGAAGGAGCGTATGGCGTCCGGGCGAACCCAACTCGAGCGCATACGAGGCTGGGGGCCCCGGCGCCAAGACGTACCCCGGCGTGCCTCCTCCCTCGAGGGCAAAGGCCTTCAATCGCAGGTTGAGGGGAACCTTCAGCGGGATGATTTCTCCGACCGGCCAAGGGTTCGCCTCGAGCTCGGCGAGGTTTCGAACCACGGGACCCATCGCGATCCGCGGCAGCGCCCCTGGCGCCCGCTCGACGATTCGGGTCATCACTTCGAGAGGATAGATGTCGATGATACGTCCGACCTCGGCCATCTGCAGGAGCAAGCGCCGGGCATAAGGCCCATCTTCCAGCGCGAGCACGAGGGTGGCGACTTCCTCGATGACTTCGCGGCGGGGCTTGTCATGGCGCCGATGGGCCAGCAAGGCCAGAAGGTGCCGAGTGGCCAGCAGATTGCCCATTCGCCCCAATTCGAGGGCGGTCACCGATGGGTCGCCAATCCGGCTTTCATCCGGCCGTCGGTCTTCCGAGCCCGAAGGAGAACGGTCGTCACGCCCCGGGTCCGTCGGAACCGGCGAGGCCAGGGTCCAGTCGTCATCGAGTGGTCCGCGGCCCGGCGACGGCGCACGCACCTTTGCATCCATGGCCGGCGTCGATGCCGAACCCGACGCGTCCGAAGGGCCGACCTCATCGATCGCTCGCCGCGGACCGTCGGCAAGCTCGGAAGGTCGAGCCGAACCGCTCCGGCGGGTCACCTCAGGCGGCCTCACGGAACTGAATGGCCGTCAGATTGCCGCACGCCGTACAGATAAAATGGTGGATCTCGGCGTCACCGACGTACACATACGGCTCGACGTCGCCCCAGTACCGACGACCGGCCGCCTCCGGAATCGAGGTGCGCCGGTCCATCGTCGCCTCGCAGCGCGTACAGACGTTCATCTTCTTGACGCGGCGCTTGAGACGAAACTTCACGGCCCGAGAATCTCGGCCGACCGCATGGTGGTCAAGCCGGATTCGGAGCACAGAAGCCGATTCAAGACCGATGCATGCCCCGCGCCGCGGACCGAATAAACAGTCCGAGCCCCTATCCATAGGGGCTCGGACCGAGCGAGTGGCTGAGCCCCTGACCAGGAGGGGCTCAGCCGAAACCTGGGCGCTAGGCCCAGAATCTATCAAATATCCTGTGCTTTGACGGTCTTACGACCGTTGTCGCCGGCCCGCTTGACGGCCTTGTCGAGCAGATCGCCAACGACGTCGTTGAGCTCTTCGATCAGCTCGCTCGAGCACATCATCTCGGAGCCTCGGACGTATTCCTTGACCTTGCTCTGCACCAACATCATCTCACGGGTTTTTTTCGCCGCCTTCTTCTTAGCCATCTCTTACAACCTCCTGCTTCGTCGTTACGAAGACCGCTCGTTTACCGGTTTCAGGCCGGTTTACGAAGTTCGAGCGGTACGAGCGCTATACAATGTAACGAACGAAAGCCGGAGCCACAAGAGCAACTTGCCTTTTCGTGCCTGAATTTTGACCTCTGGACCCCTTTTAGAGCCTTTCTCGGGCGCGTACTGTCCCTTGACGACTACGGAGCCTTAGAACAGCTCGTCGCTGGCCTTCTTCTTCGGCTTCAAGGTCGGGCCTTGCTGCATGTCGTCCATCATCTCGTCGAGGCTCTCTTCCGACTGATCCGTGCCCTCCTCGAACAGGTCTGCGAAGCCCTTTTCGACCCGTTTGACGTCCTCCGCCAGCAAGCGAATTTGACGCCCATTCTTGAGTCGACCGGACCCTGCCTTTCGACCCCACATCCGGAACATTCCGAAGGCCGCCTGCAACCTTGCCTGCATATCTTCCAGCCGCTGCGTGACCCGCTCGAGCTGCCGTAGTTTGTCCTGCAGTTGGGCCTTAACATCCTCTCCCGCTTGCCGGCGATTCTCGAGCCGCTCGATTTGCTGCCGCAGCCGTCGCTGCTGGCCCACGAGGCGCTCCACCTGCTTTCGACGCCGAGAAAGACGCCCGTGCAGGTCTTCCGCCACCATCTGCCCACGCTCCTGCAGCGCCCTCGCCCGCCGGCCGAACCAATCGTCCCATTCCAGTGTTTTCGGGACCTTACGGCGCTCAAGCAACTTACCTTGCGAGTCGCTTTCGATCTCGAATCCCGGAGCGATGTTGACGGTTTCGCTCGTTACGTCTCCCTGCACGGCTACGAGGCCCTCCGAGACCACCACCCGCACGGCGCCGTCGTCGGCGACGCCAACCTCGAATTGCGTGCCGCGAACGCCGGCGACCGCATTGGCTCCTTGAACCTCGAACGTCGTCTCTCCCGACACGCTGCGAACGACGCTCGTCCATAGCCGACCGAAGAACAGGATCACCCCGCTCGGCTTCGTGCTCGAGCGCGACGAAAGCCTCAATACGATCTCCGAATCAGGGCTGATTCGAGACGTCGTTCCGTCGGGAAACTGCAATACGACTTTACCGTCCTCTTCGGTCCTCAATCGGGACCCATCTACGATCCGATCCCCCACACGCACTCGAACAAAGCGCTCTGCGGATGGTTTTCGGACCGAAACAGCGCCCTGCACCTCTGTAGCCGCGACCGTACCTTCGGCCCGGGCCAGCCGTTCCATTCCGACTCCGAAAAGCAGCACCAGACAGAGAACCGCACGATTTCCCATAGCCGCCCATGTAACCCGGTTCGTCGCATGGGCCCAAGAGGTGGCCCGGATCACCGTTTCTGGCCCGTTTTGACGTGTTCGAGGGCCGCTGATACCCCTCGTTCGTGGTTTACGCGCCTTGGGTGAGTCTTCTGGCCGCCGCTCCGTGGTTGGTCGTGGTTCCGACCGGCACTTCGTCGACCGCCTGTGAAGCCCACGCGGTGATCGACGACGTCCTCCGTCAGGTTCCCGAGGTTCGCATCCGGGTCGACGACGGCCAATCGGAGGCTCCGGACGCTCGAATCCCCCGGTTGGAGGCCCTTTTCAGGTCGAATCACTGGACGGTGACCATCGATGACCGCCGAGGGCGGAGCCTTCGGTTCACCGACGCTCTGCGAAAGGCGTGGCCGGCGACGATTGCCCCACCTTTGCCCACCGACTTGCGGGCGCCCCCTCGAGAGCCCCTTCAACTCGCCTGTTCAGACCAGATCGAACGTGCCTACGCCCAAAGCGGACTCGCCGTCCCCCGGGCTCTCGCGCTCCTTCGGCGCCCCCCGGACCGGCGGGCCTCCCGAATCCTCTTGCGCCGATGGGCCTACGCCATGGGCCAGCTGTCGGTCGGACGAACCCGGACCGCGCTGCCCCACCTCGAAGGAGTGCATGAGGCGTACGAGCGGGGTGAGCTCGGGCCGACGTGGCGAGCCGGGCTGCCGAAGCCTCACGACCCGGCTGTCGCTATCGTGCAGGACCACCTGCTCGTGTTCGATGATGGGACGTTCGAAGCCCGGGACCTTCAGACCGGATCGCTCCAGTGGCGTCGAACGGTGGGCGCCGCCCACCCTTATCCTACCGCGATCGATGACCACAGGCTGCTCCTGCTGCTCGAAGACCGGGTCGAGGCCATCGAAACCGCAACCGGACGAACGATCTGGCAAGCCGAACGGTCCTCGGCTCATCCTGAGGTCGCGAGCGATGGTGAGCGAGTGTTCGTGGCCGACCACAAGGATTTGGTCGCTTACGATGCCGAAAACGGCGATGTGGCTTGGGACTACGATGGTCTCGTGGAGCCGGTGGCCGGGCCGGTGTTGGTCAATGGACGGCTCGCGTTGCCCATGGGCGGCAAGCTGGCCGTCTTGCAGCCCGAAAACGGTCTTCCGGTCATCGTCCACGACCTGGGTGACGAGGTCAGCGCTCCGCTCGCGATCACTAGAACCGGGGGCGTGTGGGCGCTCGTTGGTAGCGACGAGGTCGTCTATCTGGCGCCCGGCCTTCAAAAGGTCGGCCGACGAACCGCCGACCTCCCCGGGGTCGAATGGCCCGCGGCTGTATTGCGGGAAGCATTGGTCTTCGTCGGCGGGTCCCGCCGAGATGAGGCTGACCTTCGGTACCTTGCTCCGAGTGGGCGCCTATCATCCTTCCGCGGCGAAGAAATCCGACCTCCGGTCGTCGTGGCCGCGAAAGACGCGATGGTCATCCACCGGCAGTCGGGCCAGCGGGTCTTGGTCGGCCGGGACTCGACCGGCACCATCCAGTGGTCGACCCGGTTCAAAGATGAAATCCTGGACTGGGCCAGCGCGGATCCTCACGTTGCCGTCGCGGCCGGTACGAAGGTCGTCTTGCTCGACGTCGCCGAGGGGAGCATCGATCACACGATAGAGCTCGGTGCTCCCATACTCGCTGTGGTGTACGGGCCCCGAGGCGGGGCCGCGCTTCTGCAAGACGGAACGCTGTATGGGCTGCCTTCGTATGACGACCCTCGGTCCCGCGTCTTGTCCGAGGATGCTCGGATCACTTTGGCTAAAGCTTACCTGCGCATCGGACGTCTCTCGCCCGCGCGAGAGGTGGCGGAGCGTGCGGCCGCCGACGGCATGAAAGATCTCCGACTGACGGCGCTCCTCGCCCGGATCGATAGCCGGACGAAGGCGTCGGCGGCGGTCCCCCGCTGGCTCCAGATCGCGGATGACGCGCCCGAAGGCGACCCACTGCGGGAAGAAGCCCAACAAGCCCTCGACAGACTCGCCGGCATCGTTCGGATCGCTGCCGAGCCGGTCACCGACGCTTCGCTCGCCGACGAATGGCTCGTCTTTCGAACGACGGACACCATCGAAGGCCGAAGGGTCGCCCAACCCAACGAAGTCGGATGGACGGTGACCGGAGGCGATCTAGGCCCGGTCGAAGGTTCGTACGGCGTCATCGATGGACAGTGGTTCGACCTCCACACCGGGACGTCCACCACCGAATCGGCGGCGCGACCGGTCATCGCCCGCGTTCAGACTCTCACCACCACCGTTGGTGCGACCGTCGAGCTGGTCGACGGCGGACAATCGCGGTGGTCGCGACAAGTACCGGTTGAGGTCCTCCGAACCCAAATCGAGGATCCGGTGGTGCTCGTCCTGGAGCGCGACGGGGTGAGCGCATGGTCCGCCGAAGACGGCGAACCTCGTTGGCGTGCGCCCCTCGAAGCCACGGTCAGCCAGGTATGGTGGGGCGACTCGCGGGTTGTCGTCCGGTCGACCACCGGCGTGCACGGCCTTGATGCTCGTACCGGCGCTGCGCGCTACCACGTGCCGATGCCTTCCGAGACGCCATTGTGGGTCGGCGACCGAGATTTCGTGTCGATCGAGGGGCAACAGGTCAAGTTCTTCGATCGCCGCCGAGGGCAGCGCGTCGCGACCGCGGCCCTGCCCGGTCCCGGCCGCGCGATGACCGCGGCCGCAGGCATCCTCTTCGTCACCCTGCCCGACGGCCAGCTGGTGTCGATAGACCCTCGCCGCCGCCGGTTGCTCGGTCGAGCGTCGCTGGGGGCCGTGCGGGCGGTCGGATCCAGGCGGCACCTCGCGGTCCTCGATCGGCAGGGGCGACTGATGCTGGTCGATGCCCGTCGGGCACTGCGGCCCCGGGGCTAGGAGACTCGCCGACTTTGGGCGCTCCGGTCCACCGCAGAGGCCTGCAGTCATCAGGTGCTAGCCTCGCCAAGATTTTAAACCGGGCGGTCTTGAATGACCACCTGCTCGATCGCGCCGAAGATGGTCGCGCCGGCCAAGTCGAACATCTCGATGCGAACGGTGTCGCCATACTGGAGAAAGGGCGTAACGAACGCGCCGGTCTGGATCTTCTCGATCATCCGCAGCTCGGCGACGCACGAGTAGCCGACACCTCCGTCAGCGATCGGCTTGCCCGGACCACCGTCTGGCCCCTTGTTGGACACCGTTCCCGAGCCCACGATGGAGCCAGGCCCCAGGGCCCGGGTCTTGGCGGCGTGAGCGATCAGGGTCGGAAAGTCGAAGGTCATGTCGACGCCGGCGTTAGCCCGACCGAAAGGCTCGCCATTGACGTCGACGTTCAGCGGGAGGTGGACCTTCTTGCCGTCCCACGCTCCGCCGAGCTCGTCCGGCGTCACCGCTACCGGCGAGAAGGCCGATGAGGGCTTCGACTGAAAGAACCCGAAACCCTTGGCGAGCTCACCGGGGATCAGCCCCCGCAGCGACACGTCGTTCACGAGCATCAGGAGCCGGATGGCCGCCCCCGCCACCTCTGAGGAGGCCCCCATCGGCACGTCGCTCGTGACGACCGCGACCTCGCCCTCCATGTCGATGCCCCACGACGCATCAGGCATCGCGATCGGCGCTCTCGGGGCGAGAAAAGTGTCGGAGCCCCCTTGGTACATGAGCGGGTCGGTCCAAAAGCTGGCCGGCATCTCGGCGTTGCGCGCCTTGCGGACGAGTTCTACGTGATTCACGTAGGCCGAGCCGTCGGCCCACTGGTACGCGCGGGGTAGCGGAGACAGCGCCTCTCGCTCGTGAAATCGCTCGACGGGAACCCCGTGGACCTCCAGCTGCTCGGCCAGCTCGCGAAGCTGGGGCTCGACCCGGTCCCAGTCATCGAGCGCGGCCTGCATGGTCTTGGCGATGGCCCGCGCGTCGGTGCAGGTGGCAATGTCGGAGGAAACGACCACCAATCGGCCGTCGCGGGTTCCATCGTCGAGGGTTGCCAGCTTCATTCATCGCCTCCCGTACGGTCGCCGGGTTTCCACAGAACCTCTTCGTACCCACGCTCGGTCGCGGCCTGCCGCCCCATCACGAACAGCCAGTCGCTCAGCCGATTCACGTACCGCAATACCAGTTCACGCTGGGGGCTCTCTTTGTGCAGCGCCACTACTCGGCGTTCCGCCCGGCGGCACACCGTGCGCGCCTGATGCATCAGGGCCGAGATCATACCGCCCCCCGGCAAAATGAACGAACGCAGCGTCGGCAGCCCTTCGTTGACCGCATCCATCTCTGCTTCGAGCCGGGAGACATCGTCGGGCTGGATCAATTTCTGTTGGGGGTGGCGATCGTCCGGAAGCACCGCCAACTCACCTCCGAGATCGAACAGCTCGTTTTGGATCCGCCGGAGCCGACGGACCATCACCTTCTCGACCTCCCCCTCCACGGCGAGAATCCGCTCGACGAGGACGCCGATCGCAGCGTTGAGCTCGTCGATGGTCCCGTACGCTTCGATGCGAGCGTCGGTCTTCGCGACCTCCTGCCCACCCGCCAACCGGGTATTACCTTGGTCACCGACGCCCGTGTAGACGCGATTGATGATGATGCTCACGAAACCGTCTCCTTGTCGCGGCCTAAGGAAGCAGCGCTTCGGCGAAAGCCACGTACTGATCGACAGCGTCCCGAAGGGCCTGCTTGCCGACTTTCTCGTGGGAAGTGTGCGCGTCGTGGATAGAGCCCGGCCCCACCAGCAAAGGCCGGCCGATCCGAGACAAGTACGGAACATCCGACCCGAACTTCACGATCAGTCCCGACGGCTGCCCGTCCGGCACGAAGATCTCGTGGGGTTCGCTTCGGCTGGTGACCTCGACCCCCAGATCGGACCCCAACTGTGCCCGGACAACCTCGAGCACTTGTTCCGCGGGCGCCGCCAAGCGGATCAAAACCGCGGCTGAGGCGCTCGGGGCCAACACGTTGGGGGCCACCCCGCCCTCGACGACCCCAACATTGACCGTCGTGGCGCCGAACTGAGGGTGGCCCGGCAACTCGGCCTGCAACAGCCGAGCGAGCCCCCGAATCAAGTCGTGGGTCGCGGAGTGCCCTCGTTCCGGGTACGCCGAATGGGTCGCTTGGCCGCGCGCGGTCACCGAGAGGGCGAGAATCCCTTTAGCCCCGGCCGCCGGCAAGCCGTCGGTCGGCTCACCGTCGATGATCCACCCGGCCCGGGGCAGAATCTCCGAAACCATCTTGGCGCCGACCGAGTCGGTCTCTTCGCCAGCCACGCCGAGCAGCGCGACCGTCCGATGACCCGCCTCCCATAGCTGGTGAGCGGCGACCCACTGCGCGGCGAAGATGCCTTTCGCGTCACAGGTGCCCCGTCCATATAGGAAGTCGTCGTCTTCACTGCAGGCGATGAAAGGAGGCACGGTGTCGAGGTGGGTGGTCAACACCACGTCGGGAACGATGCCCGGTTCGGCGGTCGCCAATACATTGAGACGAGGATGTTCCGGCGTCACCCCTCCCTCGGGCGGGACGGTCTGCACGACGACGGAGCGCCCCTGAGTCTCTAACCGTTCTGCGATGAAGGCCCCGACCCTTCCCTCGTCGTTGGTGACCGAAGGAATGTTCACCAGCTCCCGGGTAAGCTCGACCACGTCCATGATGGACGAGTAGTGTCCAGGAACAGACGGCCCGGGGAAAGGACTTTCGGAGCTCGGAACGGACAGGAGGTCGATCGGACGGGCGACCGGGCTCGGCTTGACAGGCTCCATGACGCCTCGGAAGGTCGCAGCTGTGCGCATCGGCTTGACAGGCTCCATAACGCCTCGGAAGGTCGCAGCTGTGCGCATCGGGTGGTATTGGGCCGCGTCTTTGATCTTCTCTCAAATCTTCATGGTCGGATGCGAACTGGAGTTTCAGACCCAGAAGACCTTGCCCGACGGGCTGGCTCGGCGCATCGCGCAAAAGCGTGATGAGCTGCGTCAGCGGCCCCAAGATGCTGAGCCGGTCATCCAGCTCGCCGAGCTTTACATCGAAGGTGAACGATGGTTCGAGGCCGCTGAAACCCTCGACCTCGCTCGCCAGCGCGGGGCCAGCGAAGATCCCCGCGTGCTCGGGGGCTTCGCGGTCGTGTACCTGTCCCTGGGTTACTACCGTCAGGTCGATCGAAACCTGCAGGCGTGTTTTCAGCGGAGTCCCCGCGAAAAGCTCTGCCTGTACGCCGCCGGAGAATTCATGATGCTCATCGGGTCCGAACCTGCTCTTCAGGCGGCCCGAACGGTTTGGCGCAGCTTCGTCAAGCTCGCCCCCAACCACCCGAAGGCCCCATACGTTCGAAGCGCCCTCGACCGGCTCGACCAGCAGCTCGGCCCCCCGGGGCGGGCGGCCAGCCAACCCGGCGGCGCCGCGAGCCAGCCCGCGGACGCAGCCGGCCAGCCCGCCGGCAGCGGCAGCTCATCGCCCCAAGCGCAAGCGGTGGACTCACCCTCGGAAACAGACCACGGTCAGGGCGCTTCGCCCCCCACGATTCCCGGCCACGCGGGCGCCACCGCCGATCAAGATGTCGGTGAGCTCAATCCCTTCGGCCAGGCCATTCAGAGGGCGCTCACGGCCGATCGCAACAATGACCCGTCCACCGCCGAGACGGCCTACCGGGAGGCGCTCTCGATTCGACCGAACGATGTGTCGGCTCTGTCGGGCCTGGCCGAAGCTCAGCTTGCCCAGCGTAAGGTCGACGAGGCGGTCACGACGATCGAGAAAGCCTGGAGCATCGATCCGGCCGACCCTCAGGCCCGCTGGGTCTTCGGTCGAGTCATGCTGAGCGCGCAGCGACGAACCGACGAAGCCATCAAGGCGTGGGAGGCGCTCGCCCGAGACAATCCAGAGTACGCTCGCCAGCTCGATCTCCAGCAGCGAATCGAAGCCGCGAAGACCTACTTGAACTCAGGACCGACCGGCGAATGAGCGGGCGCGTCTGACGGGCGTTTGCTATCCGAGGCCAGGCTCGCTGGGAGGGACCGGAAAGTCGCTTGCCGCACCCGGCATTCCAACACATGTAACATTATTGATGACGACTCCATCCGCGCCGCAGGTCACCTCGTAGACGCACCTTCTGGCGATGGTTCCGGACGTCCCAGAAGACCGATGATCCATCGTCGGCAAAGAAGTCTCATCCGGTGGGAGGAGTGGCGGAGGCCACTCCGTCGCAGCAGCCCGGAACGTGGTTCCGTTGAGGTTCGCGGCGAACAATGAGATCTGTACCCGTACTCCAGAATCGAACTCGAACGTACAGTCACCAATCCTCGAAAAGCAGGAAGACCCAATGATGTGACCGAACCGCTCACGGTCCACTTCCATGCGCATGTAGTGCCGGGCGACCGAGCCCAGAACACTCGCATGGGACAAGTACGAACAAGCAGGAATAGGCGACGGCGTCCGGGGTCGACGTGGCGTCCGCTGATCGAATCGTCCGTCAACTATCGATCCCGGTGGAACGAAGACACGGCGAAGTGGGCGAGTGGGCACGACCGATCTTCATGCGCGCCGCCCCCGGCCATCGGCCACCGATAAACCCGAACGCCGATGTGGTGCGGCAGGCGTAACCTCTTTGAAGCGAGCGGCGTCCCCCATGCAGCCAGAAGAAAGGGCCATCGTACACATGAATAACTTTGAGCGGTTCAAGAACAAGACAGTCCTGGTGACAGGGGGAAGCAGCGGAATCGGCCAGGCGATCGCGATCCGATTCGGCACCGAGGGCGCGAACGTAGTGATCAACTACCACAGCAGCCAGATCGGAGCCGAACACACCAAGGAGGAAATCGACAAGGCGGTCCAGAACTGCTCCCAGGTCATTCGCGATGCGGGAAGCCAGGCGCTCATCGTTCAGGCGGACGTCTCTCAGGAAGCGGACGTACAGCGGATGATGAAGGAGGCCACGACCGCATTCGGACGAATCGATATCGTCGTCAATAACGCCGGCATCCAGTACCCCGAAGACACCCACAAAGTAGAGATGGACGGCTGGGACCGGGTCATGAACACCAACATCCGGGGGGCCTTTATCTGTGGCCGTGAGGCTTTGCGGCACTTTCTGGACAACGATATTCCCGGAGTGATGATCAACGTATCCAGTGTTCACCAGATCATCCCGAAGCCGCGATTCGTGAGCTATTCGATGAGTAAAGGCGCCATGCAAAATATGACGCGCACCATGGCGCTGGAGTATGCAAGCCAGGGCATTCGAGTCAATGGGGTTGCGCCCGGCGCGACGATCACGCCGATCAACCAGGCGTGGATTGATGACCCCAACAAACTCCAACAGGTCGCACAGCATATTCCTTTGAATAGAGCATCGTTGGCCGAAGAACAGGCGAGCCTGGTCGCTTTCCTCGCTTCTGATGAAGCTGCCTACATCACTGGGCAGACGATCTTCGCGGACGGCGGCCTCACTCTGTACGGCGACTTCCGCTATACCTGGTCGAGTGAATGAGCGGCGCTGAACGTCCGATCGCAGGCCGAAAGATCGGCATCCGATTTTCCGCTCCCTGAGGCACCCGGCCCTCCAGAGCCGACCAGACTCAACCCCCGGTGACGCCGAGGACGGCGCCCACCCACACTTGCAAAGACTTGTGAAAGGAAGGACTGCATGAAGCCGCATGTATCGGCACTCGTCTCCATCTTTGTTTCTCTCGCTTTGCCTGCCTACGGGCAGGAGATTGAAAAGACCACTCTACTCGTCGGTGGAACGGCAGAGGTTCGGGGCGCGTTTCCTGATGACGGACCGAATACCTACGCGGTAGAACTCAACCCGATCGTAGGCTATTTTATCCTCGACAATCTCGCCGTGGGCCCGGGTTTCGTATTGGCCTACAGCAACACGCCTGACCGCGACGCGAACGCGTTTAAGATCGGGATCTCCCCGCTGGTCCGATATTACGTCGGCAGCGGCTCCGTTAAGCCATTCGCAGCCGCGACGATCGGCTACAATTACGCCCGAGAAACCGTAGACGGAACCAGCACCCATTCCGATTTCTTGAGCGCGGGAGCCGGCCTCGGGGTGGCGGTGTTTCCGGTCCGGTCGTTTGGTATCGATATATCAGTCAACTACGTGTACAACCCGCGGTTCAACGAGGACCTCAATGGTGTGATTCTCAGAATCGGCCTCTTTGGATACCTTAGACCCGACGAATCGACAGATTGACGCGAGTACTCGGCCGAGTGAGTTCTCAGCCACCAGGAACTCTCGACGGCGAGGACCAGCGTCGCTACCAACACGTCAGGATCCGCCTTTACCGGCCTCGCCGAGCCTGCAGGACCTCGCGCCGGGCGGAGACGCGCCGAGAGCGTCCCGTACGCGGTCGGCCGCCTTTCCCTCGGGTCGAAGCGCCAAGTACCGCAGGTAGTGGCTGGTCGCGCACTCCGGGAAGTCGCGCCGGCGATAGGTATCCGCGAGCCCGAGGTGGCATTCGGCTTGTTCGGGGTCCAGCTCGATACACTCTCGAAATCGCCTGCGCGCAACCCCAAGGCGTCCTCGTTTCAAGGCCTTCCTCCCACGCCGAAGGGTTGCGAGAACCCGCTCCCGGGCGGGTCCGGAGACCGGCAGCGACGCCGACAAACGCAGAGGTTCGATCGTCGTGCTCTTCGTAGCGGTCGTCACTGGCCGCATCGGGTCTCCCGGTGCCTCGTCGTTCGTGTTCGAACCACTTGAAGGCGGAGCCGGCGCCTCGACCCGGATCACCGTCCGGTCGGCCAGGCCCACCATCCACCGACGTTCGCCGCCGTTCGCGTACCGCACCCGCAGCTCGACGAACCCTCGGTCGGTGACGATCGGCCGGGTCGAATCGTCGACGGCTTGGCCGTCGACATACGCCTGGGCGCCGGGCGTCACCAACAATCGAATGGTCCGGCGCTTGGACGGCCGCAGACTCAAAGCGACGGGCGCCGCGTTGATCGCCGCCGGGCAACGAACGATGTGCGCGCCCATGCGGCGACCCTTTGCACTCGCTCGAAATACCGCGGCGCCAGGGATTCGGACCGTTCCTGGTACAGTCTGTTGCCCGCGATGTTCGGTGAGCTGAACGTCGGTCTCCCCAACCGCGCGGGCCGTGCACTTTTCGTCGGGGGCTGGACGCATCGGGATGCGAAGGTCCCCGGCCTCGGGCAGGGGCGTGCGCACCGGCAAGAAGCCCGGCGTATCGACGATCACGGCGAGGGTAACGTCACTGGGGGTCAGCATGTGCAGCGGCGTTTGCCCCAACCGTCGTCCGTCCACCTCCGCGATCACATCCGCCCCGCTTGGGACCGACCGGAGGACGACCTCTCGGGTGGACGTCACGTACCCCGGCCACTGCACTGTCGAGGGTCGAGCCGACAGAAGGAGACCGGCCATGACCGCCATCCCCAACAGCGTCAAAGCAAAGAGCAAAAAAGCGACCGTTCGCCGGCGTGCAGGCCGGTGTACGCTCGATACGTCAAGCTCGTCATGGATCGGATAGCCTGGTTCGGTGGGCGACGCTTTGAGTCCGATGGAAGGCGCCGAAGCACCTGCACGCGCCGCCGGCAACGCCGATGGCCCCGGCGGTACCTGCGAAGACGGTAACTCCCGAATCTGCAACTGCTCCGGCGGCACGTGCGCGGGCGGCAACGTCGAAGGCGGTAACCGATCGGGCCGGCGCGCGGCGATCGGCCTGCTCTTCGGCGTGACGAGGACCGGCTTGGTGGGCATCCCCTCCGCGGAGGCCGGGATATCGTCGAACGCGACGCCGGATGCGACTTCGATGATCGACCTCGGTCGACTCGCAGCGACCACTCGGTTACTCGACGAGCGGGCGTTCGTCGTTTCGGCGGCACCCGCCAACGTGCGCCGCGGCGATCCTCGCCCGGCCAGCTTGGAGTTCGGCCTCGCCGACGGGCCGCGCGCGACTTCGGGCGAGATCGGAAGCTGCTTCGGGGCCTCTAGCGCGGCTTCGATGGCCCACTTGATCTCGGACGAGACGTTCCCGTTCTGGACGGTCTCCGTGAGGTCCAGATCGATGAGTTCGTCCAAATGATCCGCAGTGTTGACGATGGGCATCGGTGTCGTCACACCCCAGGCCTGCGAAGAGGGGATGGCGAGCGGACGCGCGACGCCGAGCAGGAGATCCGGTCGGTGGTCCGGGTTTGGTGCGGTCAATGCCCGAGCGATCTGGGCCAACGCCGACCGTAGGTCTTCCTCATCTCGGCCGGGCGGCACGCGCTCGAGAAGCGCTTCTAGGGTGTGGCCGAGTCGCCAAATATCGCCGGTGGGGGTCGCATTGCCGCCGGGGATCTCTTCGGGAGCCCACGGCGGCGGGATGGTGGGCTTGGCGTACCAGCGACGGTCGAATGCGATCGGAAGGCTCCCGACGATGACCCCTCCGAGATTGTCGACCATGAGGGCCGCTTCGGAAAGCGTGGGATGGGTACGCTGTTCCTCGTGCAGGTCCGCGAGCCACTCCGCGATCGACGCGCCGACGCTCGCGATCCGCTCCAACGACCAGTCGCCCTCCCAGCCCGGAAGGTAGTTTTCCGGCCACGAAACGGCCCAGTACAAGGTATGACCGCCATCCGGACGGAGGATCGCGCCGTGGTCTTCGATGCGCCGGACCACCTGGACCTCGTGCGTCATCCGGGCGCCGACCGGAATGGCGGCCTCCGAGATCTGCCGGGAGGGCACGAGCGAAAGGGTCTGCAGGAGATTGCGCCGGCCGTCCGGCCCCGTCGCCTCCGCGAGTATCATCCCCGGACAACGCACAATCTCCCGGGTGATGCGGTAGGCCCCCAATCGAATCGACCGTTCCATCCGACCCTCAGGTGAAGAATACCCGCGTGCCGGGGCTCACGTCACCACGGATTCTCCAGAGATCGTCACCCGCGGAATGTTGGCCGGAGCGGCGAAAATCGATGGTCATCGCGAGACGCATCGAATCCCCGACCGCTCATCCTGAACGATCCTCCAGGCCCGGCCGCGGCCGACCGCCCGGGTCGCATCAAGCGTTCGAATCGTTGACCTCGCAGGAAGAACTGCGCCGCTTCTCGATGGTCGCCGCCGGGGAACTCGGCGGGCGTCATCGGATTCGGTCCGATCGGCTGCTCGAACCGCGGAGGCCGGCAGCTCGGGGGGCGGAGGAGGCGGAGGTGCTCGTGCGGTCCGCGCCATCGCCAAGACGGTGACCCACTGACCGTTCGAATCATCCTGCGACCCGTTGAGCCCCTGTTCATGGCGGTCGTTCGCAGGTGCAGGCTTCAGTGGCACGCTCGGTAGCCCGTTCGGCGCGCGCCGTCTCGCACTCGGCGCGCACCGTAAAACCTCTCGCTCGACGGCGAGGCGCCGCGACCGGCCCGACCCGGCCGATGTCGCTGTTCAGTCGATACCAGTAGCCCCAGCAGCCGGCCAACGCCTCGTAGTTCTGCCGCATCCGCCCCAGTCCAAACGTATCCCGCGACCGAGCGAATTCGCCGGCTTGCCCCTGGCAATCCTGATAGCCACGCCGCACGACGGGCACCCGTTCCCGAAACGAAGGATGGGACTTCGTCGCAACGCTGGCCAGCGCGCGCAGCGCGTTCTCGAGCTCGGCCGACGGTCGCCCGGCCCGTCCGAGCGCGCATCCCGCCAGATAGTCGGCCCTCAGCTCTTCGTTCCAGGACGACTCGCCGGGCATCCGGAGGCTCTTGGCGGCCGTCACGTGATGCCCAACCTCGTGGGCGAGCACGCCGAAGGAGGCGCCCGGCCCAAAGGCGTCGTTCAGGCTATTCAGGAACGCCGAACCGTACACGATCTTGACGTGGGTGCTCGCCCCATCCCGAAGGCCGGACACCCAGGTGACCGCGTTGTGACCCACCGAATCGTTCTTGACGAGCTGCCCTCGTCCACAGGTGTCGTCGGGGCAGAGCGCGGCGTAGGCCGCCTTGACCTCTTCCAGCGCTCGGGTGCTCGGCGGACGATCGAACCGAGGGTCGTAGTGCGCGCTGACGACGCGCCCGCGGCACAGCGGCGGAGGCAGGGCCGGGAGCATGGTTCCCAACGCCGCGATGACGCCCGACGCAAGCACGGTACCGGTGCTATCCTCGTCCGCCGCGTCGGTCAAATCCGGCGCCCCCATCGACGCGGCAGCCCAGCAGCACCGCCGACCGACCGGCCTTCGAAGTCGGCTTTGACACCCCGCGCGCTTGCTGAACACTACGCCCGCAATGGGTGAGCCGACCGCAACCTCTTCCGTTGTCCGGGTGGTGGCGTCGACGGCCTTCGCGCTGGCGGCCTCCGCCTGCACGAAGGCGACGACGAATACCGAGTCGGATACCGAACCGCAACCGGCCGCCGAACCGGTTTCCCGACCCCACGCCGCTCATTCGGCGTCGTCGTCCGTAGCCGCGGGCGGCCCTTCGTCGTCCACCAAACCCTTCGACGTTCCACAGCTGGCCCCGCTCGACCCCCTCTCGGGCCCCGAGGTCGAAGGCGTGCCTCAATGGGAAGTGACGCGCCCCGAAACATGCATCTACCGGCTGTGGGAGACCTACACCGAGATCATCGGCGACGACCTGGTCACCGGCCACGTGCTCCTGGTGACGTACGAGGCGACGGTACGGATGAGCGTCGACACGAATGTCGCGTACACCGTGCAGGTGCAGCACGTTCGGGGGGTCGGCCGCCGCGACACCTATTCAGTCAAGCTCGACAGCGACCGGCCCGCTGACCTCCGCCGAGTCACGGGCGGCGCTGACACGACCCTGCTGTTCGACATGGTGATGCCGTTCGCTTTGTTGGGGCACCCGGTCACGGTGGTCGTCGACAACGACGGGGGCCTCGTTTCGGTCGACGGCGGCGAAGCCGTTCGCGCCGAGATGCTCGCCCTTCACCCGCCTCGGCCGAGACGATCGCCGCACCATCAGGGCCGCGTCGACACGCTTCTGAGTGACGATCGCTTGGCCACGTATCTCGTTCCCCTGGCGGGCGTGACCCCGTTGTCAGAGCCGGTTAGCCGGGTGCGAGACGAAGCCGACTACGCCGTTCAAGTCTTGACCAACGCGAGGGCGGGCCCCGCCGGTGCCCGTTACATCTGGGAAGAAAAGCAGGCCTTCGGGCCGGTCGACGCCCCGTCGAAGGTGCCGAGGAAGGCCGGCGCGGCGACGATTGCGCTCGCCGAAGGGAGAGCCTCCCGAACCGTGGAGCAAGAGCCCGGCCGGGCTTGTTTCCGGCAGGCCGGTTCCTCGGACGTCCGCACCCAGCGATGGACGGGGGTGATCGACGAAGATGAAGTGACCCTCGACCGCAAGGAGTCGAGAATTCGTCTGTGGGTGAGGAGCGAGCGATCGAGTAGGCTGTCGCCATGAAGGTTCTCAGCGAGTATCCCGAAGCCGACCTGAAGCTGGTGTACCGAGTTCTGCAAGGGCAGCTCCAAAACCACCCCGACCTCCTCGACAACGAGATCCTCGAAGACCTGCAGACCTTCCTGCAGCGGCGGGCCCAGGCCGAGGGTATCGATCCGACCTACCATCCCGCGTGGGCCGCGTGGCTGCGGGGCGAGGAACCCCCGAGCCGACCGCCGCGAAGTACCCTGAAGCTGGTCGAAGACCAGTAGGGCTACTTCCAGACGTCGGTATTGGTGATCTGCGCCTTGGTCGTGTGCCTGCGCGCCATGACCACCGCGACCCGCCGATTCAGGGCTCGTCCTTCGACCGTTTCATTGCTCCCGATCGGTCGAAGGTCGGCCAAGCCAGCCACCGTCAGCCGCTCGCGCGCGACCCCCCCCTCGATCAGAAACCGGGTCACCGCGCCCGCCCGCATCGCCGACAGTTCCCAGTTCGATGCGAACCGGGCGGATCGAATCGGCCGGCTGTCGGTGTGCGCCTCGACCACCAACGGTTGGTGAAAGAGGTTGCACAGCTCGACGATCACGCTCAACTCGTCGAACTTTCGCGGGTCGAGCTCGGCGGCCCCCGGTTCGAACAAGTCGTAGACCTTCAACACGATCGTGTTTTCGGTGACCTCGAGCTTCACCTTGTCTTCGAGGTTGCGGCGCCGGATGATCGCTTCGATCTTGATGATAGCCTGCTGCTCGCCGACCGTCCCCTGCGACTTCTGGCTCTCGTGCTCCCACTCGATAGGCGTCGTACTCCGGGCCTCCATGTAGCCAGCGTGTTTCGTCTTCACGCCCAGCGCGTTCTTGACCGACCCGAGCGCGAGCTGGAAGTACTGCACGTCCATATTCGCGAACGACAGTAACAGCACGAAGAACGTGAGCAGCAGGCTCATCAGGTCGGCGAACGTGGCCATCCACGCCGGTGCGCCTCCCCCTCCTTCGTCGTCATCGCCGTCTTCTAAGTCGCTCATCGGTCGCCCTACTTCTTCTCCGGCGTTCGTTTGGCCGGCGCAATCAAGCCTTCGAGCTTCTCCTGAAGCATTCGCGGGTTCTCTCCTTTGAGGATTCCGTCGATGCCTTCGACGACGATCTTCATGCTCTCCGTCTCTTCGTCGGAGTTGACCGCGAGCTTGTCGGCGATCGGCGCACAGACCACGAATGCGATGATCGCGCCATAGAAGGTCGTTAGGAGGGCGACGGCCATCGCGGGGCCGATCGTGGAAGGGTCATCCAAGCTCTGGAGCATCTGCACGAGACCGATCAACGTCCCGATCATTCCCATCGAAGGGGCCGTGCCACTCATGAACAGGAACAGTTTACGACCCCGCTTGTGCCGGGCCCGCATGGCGGTGAGCTCGGTGTTGAGGCTGGCCCGGATGTCCTCGGGCGCAATACCGTCGACGGCCAATCGAACCGCCTTCGCCAAGAAGGGGTTGCCGACTTTCATCCCCTCGAGGGCCAAGATGCCGTCCTTGCGAGCCGCCACCGCAAGTTCGTTGACGGACTTGATGGTCTCTTCGGGCGCCTCGGACTTCCCGAAGAACGCTTTCAGTGCGACCTTGACGCCGTTGATGACGTTGGGGAGCTTCTCGGAGACCAACGTGGTCATGACGGTGCCGCCAAAAACCACGACGATCGACGGGACATCGATGAACGCGCTCAACCCGCTGCCCATCGCGATGGCCCCGAAGATGAGCGCGAATCCCCCTATGATACCAACTAAGGTTCCGATATCCACTTTGCGTATGCTCCTCGTCAGCACATGCCTTCGGACCTTGCTCCCCAGTGTTGAAAAGACCCCACCCTGTTTCCCCGCCCTCGTCCGCTTATGAAACAACGGAATGGGCGTCTGAATGGGCGTCTGAATGGGGGGCTGGACGGGCGCGCCCCCGGCCCCATCCCTGAACTGGGGAAGCGAGCCGCGTCATGGCCGTCCTTCGGAAACAAATCGGGCTCGGACGCGGTATAAGTACGGAGAAACGGATGAAGCGGCGCGACCCTCAGCCCCCGAAGGCCCTGCAGGAACCCCCTCATCGCCTCCCGGCGACCATCGAGCCCATGATGCTCACGCACCTGGTTCTGAGCGGCGATGCCGATCAGTACGCCGAGTGGCGAGAGCAGATCGAGCGGGTCCGCCAGGTGGATGCTGTCGACAGGGCCCCAGACCCGGAGACCAAATCCCTTCTGGCGAGCCGGCCCGCATGGCGTCAGATGCGGGAGACCGGCCTGCTCGGCTCGGTGGTGTCCATGAGCGTCGCCTCGCTATGGATGAGCTGGCTGTTCAAGGCCTACGCGGTCATTCTCGGGTTCGGCTGGCTGGCCGCGAGCGCATTCTTGCTGCCGATTCCGCTCGCCTGGTTCATCGGACGCCGCCTCTGGGAGAACGCAGCCGTTCAAGGGATGAAAGACCACATGGGCGCCATGACCCCGCGCAAACGGGTCCGCGGCTTCGCGATGGCGCTCGTCCGGAGCTTCGGCGCCGGTTTCGGGTTCGGCTTCACGCTCATGTTCCTGCAGGCTCTGATCACCTGGTTCATGACTCCGGCCGATACGCTCTTCCTGGAGCTCATGTACGACCTGTACGACGGCATCGTGATGGGGACCATGACCGGCGTTATGGGCACCATGCTGGCACCTCTGGTTGGGCGCCCAGCTCCCGAAGAAAACGCGGGGCTCCCGCCCCCGGCCCTCCCCGCGCCCCTGGATGATTGACTCCGGCCGTGGCCGGGCGCTTCGGGCCGTGTTAGACGAAGTCGTGCCGCGGTACACCGCAATCATCACCTTGGTTCTGCTGGGGGCCTCCTTCACCAGCGGTGGGTGCACCAAGTCCGACGGGCTCGCCAAACTCGGCCAACGTACTTGGGGCCGCGAGAAGCTCGATGAAGAGGTCAAGGCTCGGGCCATGGAGCCGATCGATGCCTACCAGCTCGATGCCAATCCCGCGATCCGCCAGCGCATATTGACGATGAGCTTCCAAGAGTTGGTCGCCCGCTTCGGCTTTCTTCGCCTCGAATCCACGGCCAGCTTCGACCTCAGCCGGAACGGGCTCCGGATTCCCGTATTCGAAAAGACGGTCGTCGAGCATGGCCTCGACGGCACCTTTCGAGTCGTGCAGCAGGACAAAGACGAACACGTCACCCGGGAGTTCATCTACAACAACGGCGTTCTTTACATTCGAAACGGCAACACCGGGAAGATGCGGGTGCAGGGAACCATCGGCGACAGTCATTTGAAGCTGCGCGAAGAAGCGTGGGCTCCGCTCAAGGCCTTCACGGGGTACTTCGGCCCGCGGCTCGGTCTTCGACAGGTCGGTGGCGCGAAAGTGGGTCGGCGACGAGCGGTCCGGTACCGGTTTGGCCTCCTCGATGGCCCCGAGCTCGTGGCGGTACCGGGGATCAAGGGTCACAAGGCCCCGGTCGCGCTTTCAGGCAACCTCTACGTAGACGAAAAGACCGGCATCCCCTTGAAAGTGAAGCTGCGCGGAGAGCTTCGGGTCCCGGTCGCCACGGATGCCCAGCCCGACGCTGAACCCGGCATCCTGAAGGTCTTCTACACCGCGGTCATTTCACCGGCGGAAGGTAAAGAACTGAAACCCGAGTCGTACGTACCCACCATCGCCCACCGCAAAGTCGAGCTCGACCCCCTCCGCTTCCTCGAGGAAGACACCCGCACGAGCACGGTGATCGGCGGCGGCGACGACTGACCGCTCGGAGCATCCACGGTGGCGACGCCCCTCGAACGCGCCGCGCTTCGTCCGACGCTCCGGGGATTGGCCCGAGCAGGACGGGTCGTGATCAAGGTGGGCTCCGGTGTCTTGACCGACCGCCAGGGCCGCCTCGAAACCCGAACGCTTCGCCGCCTGGCCGACGAGATCAGTCCGCTCGCGAGCGCCCGGGGCTGGCCGTTCGTGGTGTCGTCCGGGGCCATCGCGGTCGGCATGGGCGTGCTCGGCCTCAAGAGCCGGCCGCGCACGATGGCCGGCCTCCAGGCTTCGGCGGCCGTCGGGCAGAGCAAACTGGTCGAAGCGTGGGCGCGCGCGTTTCGCCGGTACGACCTGACCGTCGCCCAGATCCTGCTCACCCATGCCGACCTCTCCGACCGCCGCCGGTTCTTGAACGCCCGACGAGCCCTCGGGGAGATCGAACGCCGTCGCGCGATCGGGATCATCAACGAGAACGATACCGTTTCGTTCGAAGAGATCGCGTTCGGCGACAATGACCAGCTCGCCGCCCTGGTCAGCAACGTCGTCGACGCCCCTTTGCTCGTGATGATGTCGGTCGCCCCCGGTATTCTGGATGAGGCCGGGGACCGGATCCCGGCCGCCGCCGCCGACGACCCCCAGCTCGACCAGGTCGCGCGCCCCAGCGCCTCGCGGTTCGGAACCGGGGGCATGATCTCCAAACTGCAGGCGGCCCGCGCCGCCTGTGCCCGCGGCGCGCACGTGGTCATCCTGCCCGGCCGAACGCCCGGCGCCCTCACCGACCTGTTCGAGGGTGGCGACGTCGGCACCGTCCTCGTCCCCGGCGCCGCGAAGCTATCGAGTCGCGCCCACTGGATCGCCCACGCTTTGCGGCCCAGCGGACGGCTGTTGGTCGACCCCGGCGCCGCCGACGCCCTTCGGGCCAGCAATAGGAGCCTGCTGCCGGCCGGCGTCGCCGGGGTCGACGGTACCTTTCACGAAGGCGACGCCGTCGACGTCGTCCTCGCCGGGGACCGGAAGGCGTTCGCCCGGGGTCTGACCCGCTACTCGTCGGAGGCGGTTCGAGAGATCGCCGGTCAACCGTCGGCCCGTATCCGGAGCGCGCTCGGCTTTTCGAGCGGAGATGAGGTCATCCACCGCGATGACCTGGTGCTGCTCGACCGCGCCAACAAGACTTCGTGAGACAGGTGATGGCTCGTTCGGCGAAATCGCGCTAAAGGCGAGCGGTGGCCGTTTTAGAGCTTTTGCAGAAGACCCGAAAGGCCGCCCGGATTCTCCGGACGAGCGACATCGCCCAGCGTAATGAAGCGCTGTCGTACGCCGCCGACGCCCTCACCGACCGTCGAGCGGCCATCCTCGAAGCGAACGAGCGAGACCTCGCAGCGGCGAGCGGCCTGTCGTCAGCCCTTCGAGACCGCTTACAGCTCAGCGATCGTCGGATCGAAGCGATGATCCGATCGGTGCGGGACGTCGCCGCCCAGCCCGACCCGCTGGACGAAGGCCGGGTGGTCGGCGCCGGAAGAGACGGCTTCAAAGTCACCCGTCGCCGGATCCCTTTGGGGGTCATCGCGGTCGTCTACGAGGCGCGCCCGAACGTCACCGCCGAATGCGCCACTCTCGCCGTCAAGTCGGGCAACGGCATCGTTCTTCGGGGCGGCAAAGAAGCGCTCAACAGCAACGTCGCAGTGGCGGCGGCGATGACCGCCGGCATCACCGCCGCCGGTCTGCCGGAAGACGTCATTCGACTGATCACCGACCTCGACCGGGCGGTCGTCGCCGAACTCCTCGGCGCCGTGGGTTCCGTCGACCTCGTGATCCCGCGCGGCGGCGCTGGCCTGATGGCCATGGTCGACGAGCACGCCAAGGTGCCCGTCATTCGGCACGGGCAAGGGATCTGCCACGTTTACGTGGACGCGAGCGCAAACCTAGAGATGGCGGCGAAGATCGCCGAAAACGCGAAGGTCCAGCGTCCGAGCGTCTGCAACGCGATGGAGACCCTCCTGGTGCACGTCGACAAAGCGGTGCCGTTGCTCAGCCAGCTCGGGCCGCGCCTTCACGCCCGCGGCGTCGAGTTGCGCGCCGATGGACGTGCGCGGGCCGCGCTACACGCGGCCGGCGTCTCCGCCGCCCCCGCCCAGGCAACCGACTGGGACACCGAGTTTTCGGACCTCGTGCTGGCGGTCCGCGTGGTCGACGGCCTAGACGAAGCGCTCGACCACATCGAAGACCACGGCACGCATCATACGGCCGCCATCGTCGCCGAGAACGCCGAGGCCGCGGAGCGCTTCCTCTCTACCGTCGACGCCTCCTGCGTCCTGTGGAACGCATCGACCCGCTACAACGACGGAGGAGAGCTCGGGCTCGGAGCCGAGATCGGAATCTCCACCTCCAAGATGCACGCTTACGGCCCGATGTCGGCCATCGATCTGACCGCCGAGAAACTGGTGGTCTACGGAACCGGTCAGGTGCGCGGATAAGCCTCGACGACGACCCGGTCAGGGCCATCGGGTCGCGCTCGGATCTCCGACGGCAAGAACTGTGACACGACGGCGATGTTGGTTTGGGTGTGCCCACTCAGCCGGCCGGTTCGAAACGCGCCCCCGGCGCCCATCGCGAGGGGAATGATCAGTTGGTCGGCCAGATGCACGTCGACGGCCACGTTGGCCTCGACGAACGCGGTAGCCTGCGCCGCCGCCTCTGCCGCCACGGTCTCCGCCGGTTTGCCGCGAGCGCCAAAGCCCACGAAGACCGCGCGCCCGTGCTCGAAGGACAGGTCGACGATCACCGCGTTGCCGGGCCCCACCGCCGCGCATGGGCAGACCCGAACCGGAAAGTCGTCGCCGAGCCGAGTCTGAAGCTCTGCTCGCTCTCGCCGGGCCACGTGAGCGGCCAATCCGGACGTGAGGATCTCGCCTCGCTGATCCGTCAGCGCCCCGCGATCGAGCCGCTCGAAAGCCCCGAGGCCCGCCGGAGCCGGCTCGATCGCGGCGACGATTCGCCCCCCTCCGGTCGGATAGAACCCCGCGCGCTCCAGCTGCAGGTCGACTTTCGCTCCCATCGGTTCGAGCACCGAGGCGAACACGCGGTCGAGAAACTCGAACGGAGGGGCGGCGGGGTTGTGGCTTCCCCCTTCGATCACCACCCGCGACGAGCGGGACGCCGTTAACAGGGGCGGAATCAGAGTCTGCAGCACCAGCGAAGCGCTGCCGGCCGATCCGACCGCAAAGTGGTAGTCACCCGGGCGGATCGCGCCCGGCTCGAACACCACCCGCGGCGACCCGAGCTCCGCCCCTTGCAGTCGACCTCCGCAGACTGCGTTGACCGCCTGAACCGCGCACAAGTGTTGCTTGAGCAGGCCGGGCTTCGTGCGACCGGCCCGGATGTTCGAGACCTCGACCGGGGTTCGGGTGACCGCAGCCAGACTCAGGCTGGTGCGCAGAATCTGCCCGCCCCCTTCCCCGTACGCGCCGTCGATGCGCTTCATCGGCTACCCCTTGACACACACGACCTGACGAAGGGTGTGAACGATCTCGACCAGGTCGGACTGAGCGGCCATGACCGCGTCGATATCCTTGTACGCGCCCGGCGTTTCGTCGAGCACCCCCGAGTCCTTTCGACACTCGACCCCGGCCGTCGCCCGCGCGTGATCGTCGAGCGAGAAGCGCCGTTTGGCCGCCGTTCGCGACATCGTCCGGCCCGCCCCGTGGCTACAGCTATTGAAGCTCTCGGGGTGGCCCTTTCCTCGGACGATGTAAGACCGCGCCCCCATCGAACCCGGGATGATGCCCAGGTCGCCCGAACGCGCCCGCACCGCCCCCTTGCGGGTCACCCACACGTTCTTACCGTAGTGATGCTCGCGCTCCACGTAGTTGTGATGGCAGTTGACGGCCATCGCCTCGGTCGAAAACGGAGGCAACGCGTCGAGCTCGGACAGCGCCGTCAACACCGCCTTCATCATGAGCTGTCGGTTGGTGAACGCGTAGTCTTGGGCCCACGCGACCGCTTCCACGTAATCGTCGAAGTAGGTCGAGCCCTCCGGCAGATACGCCAGGTCGTTGTCCGGCAGCCGAATGAAGAAGCGGCGCATCTCCTCTTTCGCCTTTTCGATGAAGTACCGCCCGATCCGGTTCCCCACCCCACGCGAACCGGAGTGCAGCATCACCCACACGCGGTCGGCTTCGTCGAGGTTGACCTCGATGAAATGGTTCCCCGTGCCGAGCGTCCCCAGGTGGTTCGCCGACGCACCCTTCTCGAGCTTCGGGTGTTTGTCGACGATCACCTCGAATCGGCGCACCAGACTCTTCCAAGCCTCTCCGTGCGGCTTGGGAAGCGTTCGCCAGGCGCCGCGGTCGTTGGATCCACCATTGTGGGTTCGGCCGTGGGGGACCGCTCGCTCGATCGCCCGGCGCATCGGCTTGAGGTCATCGGGCAGGTCGGAGGCGACCAGCGACGTCTCCACCGCCATCATGCCGCAACCGATGTCCACGCCGACCGCCGCCGGTATGATCGCGCGCTCGGTGGGAATGACCGAGCCGATGGTGGCGCCCAGCCCGGCGTGAACGTCGGGCATGGCCGCGATCCACTTGTGTATGAACGGGAGCTGAGCCGCGTTCGTGAGCTGCTGTCGAGCCTCCGCCTCCATCTCGACGCCGTTGATCCACGCCTTGATGGGTCGGGTGGGAGTCGAAATCACTTCATACATGCCCTCGACCCTCGCAAATGGCGGGCCAACCCGTCACTTCCAAAAAACCGCCGCCCGGTCGGGTCGTTCTCGACTGATGCGCCCCAAAGATAATTGGACTCGCCATCTGTATATGCCACCCGTTCACGGCGGGGCTTGCTAAGAGTGTCCCGTGGCCAAGCGAACAGTGGTCATCGGCATGCTGGGCACCCATCTCGACCGGGCGGGCTCGGGGAAGAAGCGCTGGGAGCGATGGCGGCCGACCGTCGACATCTGTCGCCAGGACGACCTTCACATCGATCGGTTGGTCTTGCTGTATCCCCCCGACTACCAGGCGCTCCTCGAGCAGACGGTGGCCGACATCCGGGTCGTGTCTCCGGACACCCAGGTCGACCCTATCCCCCTCGCCTTCGACGACCCTTGGGACTTCGAGGAGGTGTACGCCACCCTGCTCGACTTCGCGCTCGGCTATCGGTTTAGGACCGACCGCGAGCGGTACCTGGTGCACATGACGACCGGCACCCACGTCGCGCAGATCTGCTGGTTCCTGTTGACCGAGTCCCGCTATCTGCCGTCGGAACTCCTTCAAGCCTCGCCGCCGCCGAGGGGGACCGACGTGGGCCCGCACACCATCATCGATCTCGATCTATCGAAGTACGACCGCATCGCCCGCCGGTTCCGTCGGGAGTCCGAGGATGCGGTGTCCTTCCTCAAGTCGGGCATCGATACCCGCAACCATGCCTTCAACGCGCTCATCGAACGCATCGAGAAGGTGGCCGTCGTATCGTCGGCCCCGATCCTGCTTACGGGCCCCACCGGAGCGGGGAAGAGCCAGTTGGCTCGCCGGATCTACGCCCTGAAGCAAGCTCGCCGCCGACTCCAGGGCGCGTTCGTCGAGGTCAACTGCGCCACCCTGCGCGGAGATACGGCGAGTTCGACGCTCTTCGGGCATAAGAAGGGCGCCTTCACCGGGGCGGTCGCCGACCGTCCGGGCCTGCTGCGGGCCGCCGACGGCGGTCTATTGTTCCTCGACGAGATCGGCGAGCTGGGGGTCGATGAGCAGGCGATGCTTCTGCGCGCGCTCGAAGAGCGACGATTCTTGCCCCTCGGCGCCGACCGCGAGGCGTCCAGCAACTTTCAGCTGATCGCGGGCACGAATCGAGACCTCGAGCGTTCGGTCAGCGCAGGCCGATTTCGCGAGGACCTGCTGGCGCGGATCAATCTGTGGACCTTCCGCCTCCCGGGCCTCGCCGACCGGCGCGAAGACATCGAGCCCAATCTGAACTACGAGCTCGAACGGCTCGCCGAGGCCGAGGGTCACCGGACTTCCTTCAACCGGGAAGCGCTCCGCAAGTTCCTCGCGTTCGCCCGGAGCCCGGGAGCTGCCTGGCGCCGCAACTTTCGAGACTTCAACGCCGCGGTGATCCGCATGGCGACTCTCGCCCCGGGGGGCCGAATCGACGTGCCGACGGTGAACGAAGAAATCGAGCGATTGCAAGCGAGTTGGCAACCGGTCGAAGCCGAGACCAGCGCTCGCGACATCGTCGCTCGTCATCTGGGTTCGGACGTCTCTTCCTCGCTCGACCGGTTCGATCGCGTACAGCTCGCCGACGTACTCAAAGTGTGTGAGCAAGCCGCCTCGATGAGCGAGGCCGGACGCCAGCTGTTCTCGGTCTCCCGAACGAAGCGCGCCAGCACGAATGACTCCGACCGCCTGCGCAAATATCTCCGGCGCTTCGGCCTATCGTTCGAGAAGATCAGACATCCTTAGCGGTGAACCGACCGGACCAGGTGATCGAGCCGCTCAAAACTGTGTCCGGCATTCAGAAGCGAACCATCATCGATACGGTGTCCGCCCATCTCGGCCCCCCGAATGAGTAACGATGAAGGCATCTCGGAATCCTACCAGCCTTCGCCAACCCGGCTCAGTGTCCTTCGTTTGACCTTGAGACAGAGATCAAACGATGGAGGTAGAGCCGCGATCATCATTCTCTAGACGATCAGTCAAACTGTGTCGAGTTCAGCCACCGTAGTTCAGGCTGCCCACGCGCGCTCGAACCCGCGACCCGCCATGTCCAACCTGGAGCAAGGCCATGAGCTCTGCTGCTGAACGAACGGCGTCCATCGATCTCCGCGTTGCATTTTACGGAGCCGGGGCCTGGGAGCTCTCAGCTTAGGGCACCACTTGGGGTTCGATCGCGGATGGTGAGGCGGAGGGTGAGGCGGAGGGCGGATCATCGAGGACCTCACCGGTCCCATTCGCCCCGTGGCGGGGCCCCGCGTAGGCCTCGACCAGGAGCGCGGCCCGGATTTCGGTGATCTGGTGCAGCACTTCCGGTTCGAGCCCCGTGCCCTCATTGGCGAGGGTGCGAGCGAATTCCAAGACCCGGTGTCCCAACACCTGACGCACCGCCTCGCCCCCCGCGCCGGCGCGCGCCTGGGCCAGCGCGATCCGGAGATCCAAGGCCGCGTCGATGAACGGCGGGGCCGATTCACCCTTGAGGACGGTGCGCTCGAGCGAGGTCAGGTTGCGGGCGACCCGTTCGAGCCAGGAAGGCATCCGGGGTCCGAGCGCCCCTTCGAGGGGAAACATGGAGGCCGAGATCATGTCCTTGAACATGTGAGTGTCGGCAGCTGAGTTCTGGAAGAGATCGAGGGTGTAAGTGCCGATGTCGACGGTCAGATTTTCGGGCGCCGGCAGCTCATTCATCGACTCCCGCTCTCGGATGAAGGCCATCAGAGCCCGACGGTCGTCATCGGTGAGGGCATCGAAGGCGAGACCCGCGAGCGACTGTCCGTCATCCTGCCCGAAGCGGACGACCAGCGCGGACAGCTGGCGGGCCGGCAAGAGAAAGTCTAGGTCGACGATGACCCGCGTCCCCACGCGCGCGTTGGGCAGGTTTCGAACTGCGATGCCCGACGCGCTGATCTCGACCGCCTCTAGGAACTGCAGATCGCCCTCGACGTCGAAGCTCAAGACTTCCGCCAGCGGAACGCGCGGGTGCACTCGAAACGCGAGCCCGGTAAGCTCGGAGACGGCTTCCAGAATGCGCTCCCGGTTCGAGGCGCGCACCAACGCGGCAGCGCCGGCCTCGGCATACCGCTGGTGCCGCGTCCAGCCGTCGGCCTCGAGCAGGACCACCGCTGGAATGCCCGCAGGGATATTCCGAAGGACGTCATCGGCCATTTCTTCTCGCACGAGAACGAGCCGAGGGGGATCGTGGCCGATCACCGCCGCCGCCTCGGCGGGGGTCAACGCCCACCGCATGATCATATCCCGGCGGGCCAAGAGCTCACGGCCGGCGGAGCCGGCGTCGCAACATACGAGAAGAGGTATGGAGGTCATCGCGGTCGCCTGCTCTCCCGTTCGATCGGCGGTAGACGGCGATCCTTGAGAGTGCTCAGTTGATCGGGTGGCGTACGTAGGCCGATTGGCCCCGAGTCCCACGGGGCGACTCCACCTGGGGATCGCGCGCACCAGCCTGCTTGCCTGGCTTGACGCACGCTCTCGCGGCGGCCGGCTTCTGCTTCGGATCGAGGACATCGACCGGACTCGCTGCCGGCCGGAAGCCACCGGCTTCATACTGGAAGACCTTCGGTGGTTGGGGCTCGACTGGGACGCGGGTCCCGATCGACCGGGCCCGGAAGGCCCGTTTCTTCAGTCTGAGCGCGTCCATCTGTACGAAGCCGCTATCCACACGCTTCAGCGACTTGATCGTGTTTACCCTTGCACGTGCAGTCGGAAGGAGATCGCGCGAGCGGCCTCAGCGCCCCACGGCCCCAGCGATGAAGGGCCGAGATACCCCGAAACCTGCCGGTTCACCCCGCCCTCCAGGCCTGACCGACGCCCCGCTCTCCGCCTCAAAACGATGCCCGACGACCGGATCGAACACCTAGACCGTCGTCTCGGCCCCCTGGACCAGGACGTTTACGCAGAGGTGGGCGACTTCGTGGTCCGCCGCAGCGACCAGCACTGGGCGTACCAGTTAGCGGTGACCGTCGACGACTCTCTGCAAGGGGTGACCGCCCTCGTTCGCGGCGACGACCTGGCCGCATCGACCGCGCGACAGCTCCTACTTCGTCGACTCCTATACTCGGATGCCCCACCCTTGGACACCCTTCACTTGCCGCTCCTTCGGGATTCGAACGGTCAACGTATCGCAAAACGCACCGGCGGCTTCACGATCGCCGAACGCCGCGCCGCCGGGGAGCGACCGGAGGCCGTCGTGGGATGGCTCGCTGCGTCGGTGGGTCTCGTGGCCCCCGGAACCGCCATCACTCCCTCGAATCTTCTTCCGGCCTGGATCGCGGCCGACTCCGGTGCATCCCTCACCGACCGAGGAATTCCGTTCGGGCCGGCAATTTGACTTGCAACCACCGCCCGGTCGTCACACCTCGGGACTCGGCTCCGATGGTCGGGGCATCGGCGCGAAGAGCTCGGCTCGATGCCGGCGGTTGTGCTCGGCCACGTAATAGGCGAATGCCCGGCGAAGCCGGTGATACACCGGCCCGGGACGTCCGTCGCCGACCGGATGGCCGTCCACTTGCACGACCGGGAGCAACTCCCGAACCGTGGAGGTCAGGAGCACCTCGTCGGCCTCGGCCAGCTCGGCCTGGGATAGTGGGGTTTCAACGGCGGTGATGCCCGCCGTGCCCGCGACCTGCAGGAGGACCGATCGGGTGATGCCTGAGAGTAGACCGATATCGACCGGCGAGGTTTCGAGGCGACCGTCTCGAACGATGAACACGTTCGAGGTCGAGCCCTCGGTCACCCGGCCCTGGTAGTCGAGCATGACCCCCTCGTACGCCCCACGACCTCGGGCTTCCCGGAGCGCCAGAACGGAGTTGAGATAGTTGCCGGTCTTCGCCTGGGGGCTCAGCGCGGTCCGGAGATTGCGCCGTACGGCGGTGGTCGCGACCGCGACCCCCTCCGCGTACTGAGCGGCCGTCGGCGCGGGCAGCGGTTGAATGATGAGAAAGCGGACGGGATCGACCGCGAGCGCAGGGTCGAGCCCGATCGGCCCGGCGCCTCGAGTCAAGATCAGGCGGAAATAGAGCTCCCCTGGCGCCCATTCCAGCCCCTCTGAAGCCAATCCCTGGCCCTCGAGAATCTCGGCCCTCAGGACCGCCATGCTCACCGGCAAGGACATGCCGATATAGGCGGCCGACGCGGCCAGCCGTTCGAGGTGGGCTTCGACCTCGAACGGTACGCCGTCGTACGTTCGGATGACTTCGTAGATGGAGTCACCATACAGAAAGCCCCGATCGAAGACCGAGACCACCGCGTGCTCGGGCGAAACGGGCCGCCCGTTCTTGAGAATCAGGAAGGGCATGACTCCCGAGATGAGGCACGCGTCGGACGCGCGACGGCAAGCGGTTTGGCGCTTTGGCGACGAACTGTTTGCGAACCGCGCTGCCCGATGCCACGATGACTAGCCATGGCGAACAGCGTCGCGCCACTGCTCCCCCTTCGGGACATCATCGTCTTTCCGCACCAAGTAGTCCCACTGTTCGTGGGACGCGAGAAGTCGATCGCGGCCCTCGAAGAGGCGATGAAGGGCTCGAAAGAGATTCTCCTCGCCGCTCAGAAGCGCGCGAAGACCAACGAACCGACCCCCGACGACATCTACGAAGTCGGCACCGTCGCCGCGATCATCCAGCTGCTCAAGCTTCCGGATGGAACGGTCAAGGTCCTCGTGGAGGGCAAGCGGCGGGCCCGCATTGTCGACTTCGTCGAAACCCACCGCTTTCACGTTGTCCGCTACGAAGAGTTTGGCGAAGCATACGGTTCATCGATCGAGCTCGAGGCCCTCATCCGCTCGGTGCAGTCGACCTTCGAAGCCTATGTGAAACTCAACAAACGTATTCCGACCGAAACCCTATCTGTGGTTTCCGGTATCGAGGACCCGTCGAAGCTCGCCGACACCATCGTCTGTTATCTGACCCTCAAGCTGCAGGACAAGCAGTCGCTTCTCGAAACAGGGTCGTCGGCCCGCCGTCTCGAACGCTTGCACGAGCTGATGCAGGCCGAGATCGAAATTCTGCAGGTCGAGAAGAAGATCCGCACCCGCGTCAAGAAGCAGATGGAGCGGACTCAAAAAGAGTATTACCTCAACGAGCAGATGCAGGCCATCCAGAAGGAGCTGGGTGAGCGCGACGAATTCAAGAACGAGCTACAGGAGCTCGAAGAGAAGCTGGCCGCCAAGCAGCTCCCCAAGGAAGCCGAACAGCGCGGGCGCGCCGAGCTCCGCAAGCTCAAGATGATGAGCCCGATGTCGGCGGAAGCGACGGTCGTTCGTAACTATATCGACTGGCTACTGGTCCTTCCTTGGAACGAGTATACCCGCGACAAGCTCGACATCACTCGGGCCGAAGAGGTGCTCGACGAAGACCACTACGGACTTAAGAAGGTCAAAGAACGCATTCTCGAGCACCTCGCCGTACAGGCTCTGGTCGAGCGACCCAAAGGTCCCATCCTGTGCTTGGTCGGGCCTCCGGGGGTCGGCAAGACATCCCTGGCTCGCTCGGTCGCTCGAGCGATGGACCGAAGGTTCGTGCGGGTGAGCCTCGGCGGGGTGCGCGACGAAGCCGAGATCCGTGGTCACCGCCGCACCTATATCGGCGCCATGCCCGGAAAGGTCATTCAGTCGCTGAAGCGGGCCGGATCATCGAACCCGGTGTTTTTGCTCGACGAGATCGACAAGATGTCCACCGACTTTCGGGGCGACCCCTCGTCGGCCCTCCTCGAGGTCCTAGACCCCGAGCAGAACAACACGTTCGCCGACCACTACCTCGATCTCGATTACGACCTGTCGCAGGTGTTCTTCATCGCGACCGCGAATACGACCAACGGGATTCCGGCTCCGCTCCAAGACCGGATGGAGGTCATTCGGCTCGAGGGGTACACCGAGCCCGAGAAGATGGCCATCGCCCGGAGATATCTGGTGCCCAAGCAGACCGAGAACAACGGGCTCCATGATGAGCTGATCACCATCAGCGATCCGGCGCTCACGATGATCATCCAGCGGTACACGCGCGAGGCGGGCGTTCGCAACCTCGAGCGCGAGATCGGCTCGGTGTGCCGAAAAATCGCACGCGACGTCGTGAAGAAGGGGCGCGGCCGACGCCATCGAGTCGACGACAAACGGATCGAGAAGCTCCTCGGGGTGCCCAAGTACCGGTACGGCGTCGCCGAGGAGCAGGACGAGATCGGCCTCACTACTGGCTTGGCGTGGACGGAGGTCGGCGGTGAAATCCTGGCCACCGAAGTCACCATCATGGCCGGCAAGGGGCGCCTGATCATGACCGGCAAGCTCGGCGACGTCATGCAAGAGTCGGCCCAAGCCGCGATGAGCTACGTGCGGGCGAGGGCTGAAATCCTCGGGGTCGACCACAACTTTTACCACAAGATCGACGCCCACATTCACGTGCCCGAAGGCGCGATGCCGAAGGACGGGCCATCCGCCGGCATCACCATGGCCACCTCGCTGGTCTCGGCCCTGGTTCGGGTGCCCGTCCGGCGTGACGTGGCCATGACCGGTGAAATCACGCTCCGGGGTCGAGTGCTCCCGGTGGGCGGTCTGAAAGAAAAGGCCCTCGCGGCCCACCGAGCCAAGGTCAAATTGGTCCTGATCCCTAAGGAAAACGAAAAGGACATTCCCGAGATCCCCAAGTCGGTCCGGCAAGACCTCGAGATCATCTGCGTCGACCACATGGACGAAGTGCTCAAACACGCGCTGGTTCTCGAAGATCCCGACGCGTTCTTCGAAAAGCTCCGAGCCGCGGCGGCGCTTCCGGTCGAAGAGGTTCGCCCCCAGCCCACGCACTGACGTCGACCTACGCCGGCCTCCGAGCCACCAAGCCGCTCGGCCAAGGTCGCACCGGCATCGGGTCTGATCGCGACAGCTCGCTTCGAGGTATGCTGGTGCCATGCTCGAGATCTTATCGGCAGCCGGTAAAGCCTGGCTTCGCCAAGCGGTCGGTGGGCTGGGTCCCCTCTTCTTCGTCGCCTTCGTGCTGTTTTGGAGCCAACGCTGGACGCAACTGAACTTGTCACGGGTGATCGGCTGGCGGGGCGTGGTCTTCTGGACGGGCTGGCTCGGCACGCCGATTCATGAGCTTTCTCACTGGATCGTCGGCAAGCTATTGGGCGTTCACATCCTCGAGCTCAAACTGTTCGCCCCCGACGAGCGCAGCGGAGTGCTCGGCTACGTCCGGTATCGAGTGCCCCGCCTCCGCCTGGCCGAGCTGCTTCCGATCGTCGGCACTTTCCTGATGGGCATCGCCCCCCTGTTCGGCGGCGCTTTGGCGCTGTACGGCGTCCGGCTCGCCCTGATTGACCGCACCGCCGACCAGCCGTTCATCGACGCCGTGCAACGCTTTTCGGCCGCGTGGCCGACAGCTCCCATCGCCTCGCTACCGGCTGGATTCTTCAGCCTGATCGTCGAGTGTTACCGGCCGATCTTCGGCTTGGGAATGACCGACGTATGGATGTGGCTTTACCTATACATATCGTTGGCGATCGGGACCCACCTCGCGCCGTCGGGCGCCGACCTTCGTGGGGGCATGCGGGGTTTTTTGGTGGTCGCGATCCTCGCGTATGGCGCCAACGTCATCTCGATCCTGGCGGGGGCCGACCCCACCGCCGCCACCGCGACTTTAGCTCGGGTCACGGCGCCGATGACCACTCTGCTTCTCCTGGCGCTCGCGTTGAACATGGGCCAAGGCGCGGTCGCGTTCGGGTTGGCGCTCGCGAAACGTCTGCTACCCTAACGTCGAAAGCATATGGGTGCCATCTTGAGTTCTTCGGTTTCGGACGACATTCGCCCTCTGGTTGACCAGGTGTGCGGCCACATGGGGTTGAGCCGCTTTGATGCCAACATCGTCGAACAGTGGGTCAAGGACGACCCGTCCTCCTGGCCGTCTTGCTGTATGGGGGGATGTGACCCCTGCAACGACGTTCTCGCGGCGGCGGCGCGAAAGGTCCTCGAGTCCCTAAAACCGGTTGGTCCATAGCGGGTGTGGGCGGATCCGTTGACGCCATCGCCTCCCCGTTCATCAAGCCCAGAAGTCGTCGCCATCGTGCGTCACTCCCGGTCGGAACATGCCCTGCGGATCAACGTACCGATATGTTGATTCGATATTGTCGAGCGCCGTCATCGTGGCATCCGAGATCGCATGAGAGACCGCGGCGATGTTCTGCTCGATGCGGGCCGGATTGACCGACTTCGGAATGACGCTGGTACCGCGGTGGATGGCCCATCCGATCAGCAGTTGGGCGGGGGTCAGACCCTCGGCTTGCGCCGCCGAACGAACGACTTCGTTCTCCAGCAGCGGGGGCTCACCCGCCTTTTTCATGTTGGCGGGCCGGTCGGCCGAACCGAGGGGCGAATAAGCCGTCAGATGAATACCGGCCTGGCAACAGTATTCGACCAAGGAGGGCTGAGGAAGATGCGGATGCAGCTCGACTTGATTGACCGCCGGGACGGTGCCGACCGCATCGGTCAGGGCCTGAAGTTTCGAAGCCGAGAAGTTCGAAACCCCCACGCTCTTGACCAGCCCTTTTTCCTTCAGCGCCAGCATCGCTTCGAACGTCCGCGCCAACGGTACTTCGGACAGCGGCCAAAATCCCTCGTCGGAGCGCGGAAACACCACGTCGGGACGAAAGGCGATCGGCCAATGCATGAGATAGAGATCCAGGGCGTCGAGCTGCAGGCTCGATAGGCTCTGGCGAACCGCCTTTTCGACCGCGTCGACAGCGTGAAAAGAGTTCCAGAGTTTCGAGGTGATAAAGAGGTCCGAGCGTTTGACCGTGCCCGCGTCGAACGCTTCGCCGAGGGCCCGGCCTACCTCGGCTTCATTCTGATAGATCCAGGCACAGTCGATATGTCGATAGCCGACCTCGATCGCATGTTTTACGGCTCGATAGGCCTCGTTGTCCTTCGACTTCCAGGTACCCAATCCAAAGGCCGGGATCTGATGACCGTCGTTGAGCTTAAAGGTCGAGAGCGTCATGGCCGTCGATTCAAGCACGATTGACGTCGTTCGGCGCCATGAAATCACTCCCCAGTGGCTCGCGGTCGACGACGGAGAGCGGCCGCAACGTTGTTGCGCGAGTGACGCCTCCGCACTCCCCAGCCGCCGGCGATTATGCAAAAGACAGGCGATGGACCGCATCTTTACCTGCGCCGCGCTGGTCGCCGCCACGGTGTGGGGGTGTCGAGGCCCGATGGACGCGACCTCGGCGCCCGACGCTCCCGAGCGCCCAGCGACGGTCGTGCCTCCCATCGCGGTGACCGCGCCGGCTGACCCAGAAGGTCAGCTCGAGGCTCGCTCCGACCTCGAGCGCTCCGACCTCGAGCGCTCCGACCTCGAGCGCTCCGACCTCGAGCGCTCCGAC
>CAZFIV010000046.1:0-2192 GCA_964519665.1 uncultured Myxococcales bacterium | reverse complement strand
GCGCTCCGACCTCGAGCGCTCCGACCTCGAGCGCTCCGACCTCGAGCGCTCCGACCTCGAGCGGTTCGGCTTGACCGACATCTTTGAACTCGAATGGGCCTCCGACCCTCAGATCGCCCCCGATGGCCGGCGGGTGGTGTACCTGCGCCGCTTCATGGACAAAATGAAGGACGTTCGGCGAGCCCACCTTTGGATCGTCGACGCCGACGGACGCAATCATCGCCCGCTCGTGACCGATGGCAACGTATCGAGCCCTCGGTGGTCGCCGTCGGGGGACCGGATCGCCTATTCGACCAAGGTGGAGGGTCGATCGCAGCTCATGGTGCGATGGATGGATGACGGCCAGACGACCGCCGTGACCCGGGTGACCGAGGCGCCGACCAATCTCTCGTGGTCTCCCGACGGTCAGACGATCGCCTTCACGATGTTCGTGCCTCGCCCGCCGAAGCCGCTGGTATCGCTACCCAAGAAGCCCAAAGGCGCTCGGTGGGCGAAACCGCCGAAGGTCATCGACCAACTCCTGTACCGCTTCGACGGTCGAGGCTACCTTCCGGCCGGGTATCAGCACGTGTTCGTGGTTCCTGCCCTGGGTGGAACGCCGCTTCAGATGACCAAAGGCGATTTCAACCACGACGACCGCCCCGCGTGGACGCCGGACGGCCGGTCGCTCATCATCTCCGGGAATCGGCGACCGGACTGGCCGTACCACCTGAACGACAGCAGCCTCTTCGAGATCGACGTGGCGAGCGGCCGGATGACTCAGCTCACCGTCCGGTACGGCCCTGAAGACTCACCGTCGGTATCGCCCGACGGCCGAACGATCGCGTTCACCGGATTCGAGGACCAAAAACTCGGGTTTCAGACGCGACGGCTGCACGTGTTGGACCGCGCCACTCAAAAGATTTCGGTCTTACTGCCGAAGCTCGACCGGAGTATTCGCGCGTTCGAGTGGGCCCCCAACGGACGAGGCCTCTATGTGCTCTACGATGATCACGGCAACACCAAGCTCGTGCTCGCCGACCGCCAAGGTGGGATCACTGAGTTGACCGCGAACGTCGGTGGGACCAGCCTCGGACGCCCCTACGCGAGCGGTTCGTTCTCGGTGGCCAGGAACGGCGCCTTCGCGACGACCATGACCCGGCCCGACCACCCTGCCGACGTTGTACTCGGCCGACGGCCGCGGCGAGGTGCGGATGTAAGGCGATTGACCCGCCTCAACGACGATCTGTTCGCCCGCAAGACCCTTGGCGCGGTCGAGACCATCAACTTCAAATCGTCAGCGGACCAGTTGCCCATTCAAGCGTGGATGGTGAAGCCGCCGGATTTCGACCCGACGAAGAAGTATCCGCTCCTCCTCGAGATTCATGGCGGCCCGTTTGCGAACTACGGCGACCGTTTCTCTGCCGAATGCCAACTGTACGCCGCCGCCGGATACGTGGTGCTGTACGTAAATCCGCGGGGCAGCACGAGCTACGGCGCATCGTTCGCCAACGAGATTCACCACGACTACCCCAACGAGGACTACGACGACCTGATGTCGGCGGTCGACGAAGCGATCGGCAAGGGCTTCATCGATCCCGACCGGCTGTACGTCACCGGAGGCAGTGGCGGCGGCGTTCTCACCGCCTGGATCGTCGGTAAGACGACGCGCTTTCGGGCCGCGGTGGTGGCGAAGCCCGTCATCAACTGGATTAGCTTCGTGTTCACCTCCGACCTGGGAGCCTATTTAATGGAGTATTGGTTCTCCGGGCGCCCGTGGGAAAAGCCGGATGAATACATCCGGCGGTCGCCCCTGTTTCTCGCCGGTCACGTGAAGACACCGACGATGCTTCTCACCGGAGAGTCGGACTATCGGACTCCCCTTTCCGAGGCCGAGCAGCTATACATGGCACTCAAAGCGCAGAAGGTCGATACGGTCATGGTGCGAATACCGGGCGCAAGCCATTCGATCGCGCGCCGACCGAGTCAGCTCATGTCGAAAGTCGCGTACATTCTCGCGTGGTTCCACAAACACAAACCCGCGGATCCGGCTGACTCCAAAACGAAGTAACTCCGTTGCGCGCCCCTCTTCGCCCGATCACCGCCGGCCCGCATCGACGCCCCGCGCCGTCCCGAAAATCCTGTGCCAAGCGAGACACTAGAGCGCCGATTCACTTGGATCGCACTATTGTCGCTGGTTCTCACCCCGTCGG
>CAZFIV010000045.1:28210-52107 GCA_964519665.1 uncultured Myxococcales bacterium | reverse complement strand
TGGTCGAGAAGTTGGCCGAACGCGCAAAAATCACGAAGAAGCGGGCCGAGCAGGTCGTCAATCTGGTGTTCGAGCAGATGACGGAAGCGCTTCGCCGGGGGGAGCGCATCGAAATCCGGGGATTTGGCAGCTTTACCAGCAAGTCCTACGATGCCTACACCGGCCGCAACCCTCGGACGGGCGAGACGATTCACGTTCCCGCGAAGCGACTGCCGTTCTTCAAGGTCGGCAAAGAGTTGAAGGAACGGGTGGATTACCCGCCTACCCACGGAGGCGGCGTGCTGAGCCACGCCGACGATGACGATGATGGGCCCGAACCTGGCGACGAGTACGCCAAAATTTGATCAACGGCCTGCCGCACCTTCCAAAGAAGAACTGGTCGCTGAAGCCGAGAGCTTGGCGGGGCAGCGGGTGGCGGTGGCCCTGTCCGGCGGGGTCGACTCTGCGGTGGCGGCTCGCCGATTGAAAGAGGCCGGCGCCGAGGTGATCGGTCTCAGCCTCCGGCTGCACGACCCCGACCCCGACAACCCGTTGGCGCCGCGGGCCTGCTGCCCGCCCGAAGACCTTCAGGACGCCCGTCGGGTGGCCGAAGGCCTCGGGATGCCGTTCTACGTCATCGATGCGCGCGATGCGTTCGATGGTGCGGTGGTCAAACCGTTTGTCTCGTCGTACCTGGCGGGTCGGACGCCGAACCCCTGCGTCGGCTGCAACAGCTTCGTGAAGCTCGACCGCCTGGCCCGCCGCGCGGCGGCGCTCGGGTGCGTTCGACTGGCGACCGGCCACTACGCCCGACTGCGCCGAGACGAAGCGGGTCGCGTCCATCTGTACAAGGGCACTGACCGGGTCAAAGACCAGTCCTATTTTCTGTTCGGGACCGATCCCAAGGTCCTGAACCTGCTCTGCTTTCCGCTCGGTGCGACCACCAAAGACGAAGTGCGGGCGGAGGCCCTGGCTTCGGGCCTGCCGGTCGCCCACAAGCTCGAGAGCCAAGAAGTGTGTTTCGTGGGCGGCGCGGGCGCGGGAAAGTTCGTGATGCGCCAGCCGGCCGCCCAGGGTGACCACCGCGGGCAGATCGTCGACGAGAGCGGAAAGGTCCTCGGCGAGCACGAGGGCGTCATGCACTTCACGATCGGTCAGCGACGGGGCATCGGAGTGGCCCACCGTCACAAGCTTCACGTGCTGGGCATCGACGCATCGGCCAAGACGGTCACCGTCGGGCCCGCCGAGGCCCTCGACAAGCAGGGCTTGGTCGCCAGCCGCGCTTCGTGGCCGGCCGGCGTTCCGAGCGGACCGGTCCGGGCCACGGTCAAGATTCGCTACCGGGACAACGGAACCCCGGCCACGGTGATGCCGGATGGCGACCGGGTCGAAGTTCGTTTCGAACAGCCCGCGCGGGCGATCGCCCCCGGACAGGCGGCGGTGTTCTACGACGGCGACGAGGTGCTGGGGGGCGCTTGGATCGAGGCGGCCCGGTGACGGAACCCGCGTCGAAAGATCCCGAAAAGCGGCTCGAGGGGGCGCTGGGCTATCGATTCAACAGCGCGACGATCCTCCGTGAAGCGCTCACCCATCGTTCGTACGTCAATGAGTGCGAGGACCCCGACGTCCGAGACAATGAGCGGTTCGAATTTCTCGGTGACGCGGTGATCGATCTGGTCGTCTCCACGGAGCTCATGCGCCGGTATCCCGATGCCCGAGAGGGCGTGTTGTCGAAGCTCCGAGCGTCGATCGTCAGCGAGCAGGCCCTCGCGCGGGTCGCCCAACGCCTGGAGCTCGGTCACGCCCTTCGATTGGGGCGCGGCGAAGAGATGTCCGGCGGTCGCGACAAATTCTCGATCCTCAGCGACGCGTTCGAAGCCCTGATGGCCGCCATTTACGTCGACGGAGGGTTCAGCGCGGCGACCCAGGCGTTGCTGCGCTGCCTCGAATTTCCCACGTCGACGGCGATCCATCGCGGCGACGCCAAGACCGAGCTTCAGCAGCGAGTGCAGGCCAACCGGCACGTCACGCCGAGCTATCGGATGGTCGGCGAGTCGGGGCCCGACCACGACAAGATCTTCGTCGTCGAGCTCTCGGTCGAAGGGGAAGTGCTCGCCCGCGGAGAAGGTCGCAGCAAGAAAGAGGCCGAGCAGCAGGCGGCGGCCCGGGTCTTGGAGCGGATGAACGCCGAGGCCACGACCGACGACGATGACGCAGGATCGCTTGACCACCCGCCTGCAGAGGAATTCTAAGGAGCGCGATGCGCGTCAGCCGCCCCTTTGCCTATCTGTTTGTCTTCGCCGGCCTGTCCCTCGGTGTTTCGGCCGGTCTATCAGCGTGCGCCAACGACACCGCGAACCCCGACGCGGGTGTGCGGCCCGACCCCGCCACGTTGAGCGTCACCCTCGGCGAAGCCGTGGCCGGAATTGGTGGCGAAGGGCCCCTGCGCGCTAAACTGGTCACCTCCCGGGGCATGATCATCGTCGAGCTGTACGACGAGAAGGCGCCGAGGGCCGTCGCCAACTTCGTGGCGCTGGCTCGCGGCCAGCGGCCCTTCAAAGATCAGCAGACCGGCGAATGGGTTCAACGCCCGTTCTACGACGGACTGACCTTTCACCGGGTCGTGCCCGGCTTCATGATTCAAGGTGGTTGCCCCCGCGGCGACGGAAAGGGAGGGCCAGGCTACGTCTTCGATGACGAGTTCGACGAGAGCCTGCGACACGACCGAGCCGGCGTCGTCGCGATGGTCAACGCCGGCCCGAACACCAATGGTTCGCAGTTCTACATTACCGATGCGCCCGCGCCTCATCTCGATGGCCAACACACCATCTTTGGCCGGGTGGTAGACGGGCTCGACGTCGTTCAGAAGATCGCTCGAGTGGAACGGGGCGAGGACGACCGTCCCAAGGAACCGGTCCAGGTTCTGTCGGTTACCTTCGAGCGAGGCTAGCAGTGCCCCGACGAGACCCGCGGCGCAGTTCACGCCGGGCTTCCGCCCGACCGGCGGCCCGGTCATCGCGTTCCGGTCGAAGGCCGGCCGGATCAGGGTCGGGGGGAGCACCGGCAAAGAGCGGAGCCGGGCGATCCAGCTCGGCCGGATCAGGATCGGGGGCACCGCAAGCGAAGCGGGCAACGAGCGCCTCGGACCCGCGACGGTCGAGTTCGCCCTTCGAGCGCCGGCCCATCGAGCCCCGGATCGAGAACGAAGGCGGTTTCCGGTCGGGCTACGTCGCGTTGGTGGGGCGGCCGAACGTCGGCAAATCGACGCTGCTGAATCGGCTCCTCGGTACCAAGCTCGCCGCGACCACTCACAAGCCTCAGACCACTCGAAAAAATCTGCTCGGTATCTTGCACCCGCCGGGTGGTCAGCTCCTGTTGCTGGACACCCCCGGCTACCACCAGGCCAAAGGACCGCTCAACCGGTACATGGTCGAGCAGGCCCAAAAGGCGATCAGCGACGCGGATGTCATCGGCTACCTGGTCGAAGCGCGAACCGACGGTGTGATTACCCCAGGGAACGAACGGGTCCTCGAAGTGCTCCAATCGTCGCGAAAGCCGGTCGTGCTCCTGCTGAACAAGACCGATCGAATCAAAGACAAGTCAGGGATCTTGCACCAGCTGAAGGCCTACTCGGATCGGCTCAAAGAGCGAATGCGGGCCGCGGTCCCCATTTCGGCCTATCGGGGCACCGGCCTCGAAGAGGCGGTCATCGAGCTCGCGCGGGCCCTGCCCGTAGGACCGGCGTTCTTTGGGGATGACCAGCTGACCGACTCGACCGAGCAGGCCGTGGCAGCCGAGTTCGTGCGCGAAAAAGTGATCCTCGCGACGCAGGAAGAGCTCCCGTATTCGGCGGCGGTGACGATCGATCGATTCGAAGACGCCCGGCCCCGTCTGGTCCGGATCATCGCGACCATTCACGTCGAACGGGCTTCGCAAAAGCCGATCGTGATCGGCAAGCAGGGCGACCGGATCAAGCGCATCGGGGTGGCCGCTCGCCGCGACCTGGAGTTTTTTCTCTCGTGCCAGGTGTACCTGGAGCTGCACGTTCGGGTGACCACAGAATGGTCGAATCATCCCCGCGGCCTGGCCGAACTGGGCTACGCTGACGATGGCGGCGGGATGGGGAGCGGGTTCGCTGTGGCCGAGGTGGAATCGTCGAGGCCGGTCAGCGGCGGTGGTGACGACGACGACGGACCAGCGGTGCTCGATATTCGCGCCGCGCTCAGTCCGCAGGAGCTGTCGGCGCTCGCCGATGAGGGCCCCGACGAGCTGGATTTCAGCGGCGACAAGGACGAAGAAGACGACGAGGAGGACGGGTGAGCACTCTGGTCAAACCGATCGTGGCGATCGTAGGCCGTCCGAACGTCGGCAAGTCGCGCCTGTTCAACCGTCTGATCCGTCAGATGCGGTCGATCGTGGCCGACCAGCCGGGCGTCACCCGCGACCGAATCTACGCCGACGCGGTCTTGTCGGGGTCGACGTTCGACCGAGAGGTGGTGCTGGTCGACACCGGGGGCTTCGACCCGACCAACGAAGACCCGATCATGCGCCGGGTGCTCGAGCAGACTCAGCTCGCGATCGACGAAGCGGACGCGATCATTTTTTTGACCGACGGTCGGGCCGGCGTCATGCCCGAAGACCACGACATCGCGGGCCTGCTGCGCAAGAGCGGCAAGCCGGTGGTGGTGGCCGTCAACAAACTGGACGGCCCCACTCAAGACGATCTCCTTCATGACTTCTACGCGTTGGGGTTGGGCGGTGACCTGTGGCCGGTCAGCGCCGCTCACGGCCGCAATGTCGGTGAGATGGGAGAGGCCATCGCCGATCAACTCCCGAGCCCCGAGGCGGTGGAGATCGAGGGTATCGAGGAGCCTCCCGAGGCGGGCGAAGATCCGTCGGTCAGCGCTCCGATCCGAGTGGCGGTGATCGGGCGGCCGAACGCGGGCAAGTCGTCTCTGGTCAATCGGCTCCTCGGCGAAGATCGGCACCTCGTGTCGGAGGTCGCCGGCACCACCGTCGATGCGGTCGACTCCCTCATCGCATATCAGGGTCAGTCATACCTCTTCATCGACACCGCGGGGATTCGGCGCAAGCGCTCGATCGCTCTTCGCGTCGAGCGATTCAGCGTGGTGGCCGCGCTCAAAGGTCTCGAGCGGTCCGATGTGGCCCTGCTGTTGATGGACGTGAATCAGGAGATCGCCAATCAAGACGCCAAGGTGTCGGCGTTCGCCTACGAGCGCGGCAAAGCGGTCATCCAGGTCGTGTCCAAATGGGATGCGGCCCCCAAGGGTACGACCAAGAAGTCGATCACCCAGCAGCTCGAGCTGGAGCTGCCCCACCTGCAGTACTCGCCGATCGTGTTCACCTCTGCCCACACCGGGGAAGGGATGGACAAGCTGATGCCCCTGCTGAGGAAGGTTCACCGCGAGTATGGGCGGCGGGTCCCCACCTCGAAACTCAACAAGTTCGTCGAGGCGTTGAACGCCCGGCACTCCCCGCCATCGAAGAAAGGCCGACACGGCCGAATCTACTTCATCACCCAGATCGACGTGCGGCCGCCTCGATTTCTAGTGTCGGTGAACGACCCGAAGCTGTTTCACTACAGCTATCGCCGATTCCTGGTAAACGAGATCCGCAAGGCCTACGGCTTCGCCGGGGTGCCGTTGTTGATCGGCTACCGCTCCCACAAGGATGACTCCAAGCCGGCCAAGCGGGTCGAGCGAGGCAAAGCGCGGGCCCTGGCGAACCCCAAGAAGAAGGCCACGGCCGCCAAGCGCGCCCGAAAGGCGGGCAAAAAAGTCACCCGGCAGACCTCCGTGAAGCGCAAGGTCGACGAGCCGCCTCGGAAGAAGCACTCCTAGCGCGGGATCGGGGCCGATCGGGAAGGTCCGCTTCAAGTGTCGCGGCCCCCGCCGATCAACCTCGATGGAAGTGCAGTCGTGAATCAGCTCTCAAAAGCGCCGGAAGTCGACGGCGAGTCCGGCGAGTCGGTCAATGCCAATGTGACCCATATGCTAGAGGCGCTGCCGGTCAGCACGGACTATTTTCGGGTCGGGACGCCGGTTCAGCTGACGGTTCATGAGCGTCGCCAGGTGATGTCGGAGTATTCGGTCATCTTGGGGTACCGAGCAGCCCGATTCTTTCTGGTCGAGCTGCCCTTGCACGACGGACGGGCGATGGTCATCAAGCCCGGGACGTCGGTTCGGGTCCGCTATCTGCTGGACGGCCGGTTGCTCGGGTTTTCGACCGAGACGCTCAAGGTGCAAGCCTCCCCCGAGCGCCTGATGTTCCTCAGGTACCCGGGGCGCATCGAACAGCTCGCCTTGCGGCGTCACGAGCGGGTTCGGGTTCGGTTACCGACCTTGATGAGGCTGGATGACGTCGATTCGGCCATCGACGCCGAGACCCGCGACCTATCCCTGTCGGGGTGCGGATTGGTGGTGAGCGCCGACGGTCGCCGCCTGACGCCGGGCGCGGGCCTAACCGTATACTTCAGGACCCCCGGAACCGCTGAAATGCTAAAAGCGCGGGCGTGGACCCGGATGGTCAAGGAGCGCCGCGACGGGACCGCATGGGTGGGGTGCGAATTCGATTTTCGGCCAGGCGAGGAAGAGACGAAGACGATGGTCGAGCGGGTGGTCCTGGCTCGAACGGGCATGATGTCGACCTCCGACCTCGAGCTCGAGTAGTGCTTCCGTCCACGATCGCTGGACCCTATTCTTGGCTTCGCTGGTGTCTGGGCCGATGGCAGAGCCGCGCCGTGTGGAGCGCGGCGCTCCGCCTACCCGAGGCCGATCGCCAGGCCCACACTGTGCATGCGACCCACCGCGGTTCCGTGGTCACGGTGACCCTGATGGCGACCGCCGGTCGCCCGATGCTGGCGATCCGCCGGCATTTCCGACCCTCGGCCGAGTCCTCGCAGCTGGACATCGGCCCGTTCGACCTGACCGTCGTCGACGGACCGGAGCCGCTCGCGGTCGCGGTCGCGGTCGGTCTGCGCCCGGTCGCCGCGGCGGGGGACCGATGTCGACTCGACGGTCATACGTTGACGTACGAGACTTCGGCGTTGATCCGGCCCCGAGCTTGGCTGGCGAATTTGCTCGAGGGGTTGGCGAACGCGGCTGAATGCGTTCGGGTGCCCGACCGGGTGGAAGCGGTTCTGCGGCGGGGGGCGCAGACCGACCGCGACCCCGTCGCGAGGGCTCGTTGTTTGACGGTCCTGCTTCGATGCGAGGCGCCAGAGGCGCGGGTGCGGGTGGCCGTTCGAGCCCTCGTCGATCGTGACCCCAAGATCCGGCTCCTCGGTGCAACGGCGGTGGGCGCCTTAGGGCTCGCGACTCTGCGAGAGCTGGCGCTCGACGCCTCGCTAGCGGCGGAGGACCGCATCCGGGCGGTCGATTTCATGGTGCGCCGGTTCGGCGACCAGCATCTGTTGCCGACCTTGGTCAAGATCGCTTGTCGCGGTTCCGAGTCGGTGGCGACCGCAGCCGTGACCGGCATGGCGCGGCTCGAGCCCGCTTCAGCGGTCGCGGATGCTCTGGCCCGGGTGATCCGAGCCGACTCGGCGCGGGCCGGTATTCGCAATGCGGCCCTCGACGGGCTCGCCCGTGTCGACGCTCACGTATCGACGGCCGCCTTGATCCGGTTACTCTATGTGGTCGACGACCCGATGATCATCGCGGTCATCGGTGCCCTCGGTCGGGTCGGGGGCCGTGAGGCCATCGGTCCGCTGGGCGCGGTCACTCGCCGCGGGGGGGCCGTGGGGCGGGCGGCTCAGCGTGCCCTCGAAGGGGTGCGGTCGCGGGTTCGAGAGGGGCTGGGGGCTCTTTCTCTCGCCTCCGACGACCCGGGCGGGCGCCTGTCTTCGCCGCCGAACACTCGAGCGTGACCCCTCAAGCGAAGCTCGACCGCCGGCTCGGTTCACGCCCCGAGGGCAAAAATTCTTACCCGGACCGAACTGCGTGAACGAAGCGCGTCGGTTCCGTAGCAGCTGCGTTGCCGGTCGACGCAAGAAATGTCTGAACCGTCTCGGGACGAGCGCGTCAGGCGTGAACTTGTGGCTTGCCTTGCGGCACTAGGCTATCGATGCCTTCTGTGATGTTGCGGCGAAGGTCCGGCCGGGGATGGTTGCCGGTCGCGATGCTGGGGATCGCGGCGTTGGGGGCGTGTACGAGCGCTCCCCCTCCGCCGATGGCCAGCGTTGTCGTGCCCACTCCCGCCCACACGCTCGGTCCCGGAGATGTCGTCCTCATCAAAGTCTACCGGGAGCCAGACCTGGCCGTCGAATATCGAATCGGCGACGAAGGCTCGGTGGACTTCCCGCTGATCGGCGCGGTCAAGCTTCTCGCTCGTAAGCCCAAACAGGTCGAAGAAGACATCCGCAGCCGCCTGGCGGCCGGCTTCCTGGTCGAACCGAAAGTCACGGTCTTCGTCAAAGAACGAAATTCTCAGAAGGTCCATGTTCTGGGTCAGGTCAACCGACCTGGCTCGTTCAACTACGAAACCGGCATGACGGTGATCCAGGCGGTCACCAATGCCGGTGGCTTTACCAAGCTTGCGTCCAGGAACAGCGTACAGTTGACGCGCGTGAGTTCCGGCAACGAAGAGCGGTTCAAGGTCGCGGTCGGCGACATTGGCGAGGGGACCGCCCGCAATATCGAACTTCAACCCGGCGACATCATCTTCGTGCCGGAGGCCCTATTCTGAGCGCCGTGCCCGGCCACGGGGAGAGACCATTGACCCAAACCACCGAATCCGCGACTTCGAGCCGAACCTTCGCGATCGACCCCGCTGAGCTCCTCAACGCCCTGTGGCGCAAGAAGTGGCTCATCCTGTTGGCCACTTTCAGTGTCGGCGGCGCGGTGGCTGCCGGAACGGTCCGGCAGCCCAAGATTTACCGGGCAAAGGCCCAGATCCTCATCGAGCCGGTCTTGCCGAAGGTGCTCGGCGATAGCGTCGACATCGACGATATGAGCACCCGCGCCCGCCAAGAGCGCGCTTTCAACAACACGCAGTACAAGATCATCACCAGCCGTAAGGTGCTCGAAGACGTTGCCCGTCGCTTGAACTTGCACGAAGACGAAGCTTTCCGCGCCGAAGTCGGCCTCCAGTCGACCGACCCCGAGGTGGGGATAAGAACGGTGGTGGGTCGGCTATCGTCGGCGGTCACCGTGGAGCAGGAGGGCAAGAGCCGGGTCGTCAATCTAATGGTCGAAGACCGCGACCCGGTGCGGGCGGCGCGGGTCGCCAATGCGCTCGGCGACGCATACATCGACTATACGCTCGAGAGTCGGCTCGAGAGCACCCGGCGGGCCTCGCGGTGGCTCGACCGTCAGGTGGCCGAATTCGCGGAGCGCATCGAAAAGCAGGAGGCGGCGCTCGCCGAATATAAGAAGAAGAACCTCCTCGTCTCGGTGTCCCTGGAAGACCGGCAAAACATGATCTCGGCGAGCCTGTCGATGCTCAACGAACGTCTGCTGCAAAACCGGGCCACACTGATCGAAAAGCGTGCCCAGCGACAAGTGATCGACGAGGTCCTCGCTTCCGACAGCCCCAATCCCGACGCCGTCTCCCTCATCCAAGGCAATGCCGTGATCCAGGAGCTCAAGTCCTCGCTGGTGAATCTCGACAAGCAGCGGGCCGAGCTGAGCACCCGCTACGGCGAAAAGCACCCGGATATGGTGGCGGTGGTGAAGCAGCTCGAGGAGACCCGACTGGCGCTGCGCATCCAGATCGAGAACGTGCTCAAAGCCCTCGACGGCGAGATCCGGGCGCTCGAAACCGCGCGCCAGGGTCTGGAAGGTGCGGTGGGTGAAGAAAAGCAAAAGGCCCTCAATCTCAACTCATTGGGGCTGGAGTACAACAAACTCACCCGTGACCTCGGGACCACTAAGGCGACCTACGAAACGCTCCTCAAGCGACAAACCGAGACCGACCTTTCGACCCTGCTCGAAGCGAACTTCGTACGATGGTTCGAGCAAGCGCGCGTGCCGAGGGGTGCGGTACGGCCCTCGGTTCCCAAGAACACTGCGATCGGTTTGCTCGTCGGGCTCATGCTCGGCGTGGTGGTGGTTGCGGGCGGCCTGTTGCTCGACAACACCGTGCACCGGCAGTCCGACGTCGAGAACCTGTTGCGTCTTCCTTTTTTGGGCGTTTTCCCCCGGGTTGCCGACAGCTTGCCTCGTCGAGGCAAGAAGAAAGGGGAGCGCCTGTTCAGCCGCGACCGCGACCTCTACGTGTTCCACAACCCCAAGAGCGCGGCTGCGGAGTGCGCCCGGTCGGTTCGCACCAACCTGATGTTCATGGCCACGACTCGGCCTCTGCACCGGCTGCTGCTGACCAGCGCGCGACCCGCCGAAGGCAAGACGACCACCGCGGTGGCCCTCAGCGTCGCCATGGCCCAAGCGGGCAATCGGGTGCTCTTGCTCGACAGCGACCTTCGCAAACCCCGCCTCCACCGAGCGTTCGGCGTATCAGGGGAAGAAGGCTTGACGTCGGTGTTCGTGGGTCAACAGCTCGACGACGTCATCAAGCGCACCGACGTTCCCGATCTCGACATTCTACCGTGCGGGCCTCTGCCGCCGAATCCGGCCGAGCTACTGCATTCTCAGAAGTTCTCGGCCGTATTGAATGAGTTGTCCGAGAAGTACGACCGGGTCTTGTTGGACTCGCCGCCGGTCGGGGCGGTGACCGACGCGTCGATCTTGTCGCAGATGGTCGATGGCACGGTCCTCGTGGTTCAGGCCCATGAGACCCCGAAAGAAGCCGCTCGCCGAGCCGTTCAGCAGCTGAGGGACGTCGGTGCGCACATCGCGGGCGTCATTCTCAACGACTACGATATGCAGGCGCGAGATTACGGATACCAGCACTACTATTACTATCGCGGCTACAGTTACGGATACGGCAACGAGGCCGATGAGGAAGCCAAGGCCTAGCGAGACACCACTCGGCCCGCAGAAGAGCCGACGAGTGCTGGGTCGATCAAGCAACAGACCTGAATGACGACGGGGGAATAAGCGTGACCATTCTTGTGACCGGAGGCGCCGGATTCATTGGCGCCAATTATGTCCTGAGGCGCCTCAGGCAATCTGACGAGCGTGTGGTGATGATCGATGCGCTCACTTACGCCGGCAACCTGGAGAGCTTGGTCAGCGTGCATGACAACCCGGCCTACGCGTTCGAGAAGGTCGATATCCGAGATGCCGATGCCGTGAACGCGACCTTCGAGTCGTCGAAGCCGGATGCGGTGGTGCACTTCGCGGCCGAATCGCACGTCGACCGGAGCATCCTGGGACCGCGGGTGTTCACGGAGACCAACGTTCTCGGTACCCAGATTCTTCTCGACGCTTCGCGGGCGCACGGCGTGAAGCGGTTTGTGATGGTTTCGACCGACGAAGTCTACGGGTCGCTCGGCCCGACCGGAGCCTTCACCGAGCAGTCGCCGCTACAGCCCAGCAGCCCGTACAGCGCCTCCAAGGCGGCCGCCGACCTGATCACGCTGGCCTATGGTCACACGTTTGGGATGGACGTGGTCGTTACTCGGTGCAGCAACAACTACGGGCCGCTACAGTTCCCGGAGAAGCTCATCCCCCTGATGATCATCAATGCGCTGGAGGGCAAGAAGCTGCCCGTCTACGGCGACGGGATGCAGGTTCGGGACTGGATCCACGTTGAAGACCACAACGCCGCCGTCGATGCCGTGCTCGAGAAGGGGCGACCGGGCGAGGTCTACAACATTGGCGCCCGAAACGAGCGCTTCAACATCGACATCGTCAAGCAGATCATCGCGCACCTCGGAAAGTCGGAAGACCTGATCGAGCACGTCAAAGACCGACCCGGTCACGACCGTCGCTACGCCATCGAGCCCGACAAGATCGAAAGCGAGCTCGGGTGGAAGCCTGAAAAAGACCCGGCCACCGCACTTGCCGAGACCATCGATTGGTACGTCGGCAACCCGTCGTGGTGGGAGCGCGTGCGTAGTGGGGCGTATCGAGAGTACTACGCGCGGCAGTACGGCGATCGCTGAGTCGTGGCCATGGGCGGCGTGGGCTCCATGAATACCGTCGCCGCGGTCGGGCTGGTCTTCGTGACCGCGGTGGTCGGCGCAGTGTGGGGCCCTTTGATCGCCGCTGCGGTACCGGGAGCGGTTCTGTTGGCGCTGCTGGTCGCGCTCGTGTCTCGGGGGACGATAGAGCCTCCGCGAGTGACTTCGCTGGGCGAGATGGGATCGCCATCGTCTTGGGGGCCGCTCGCGCTGCCGGCTTCGACCGCGTTACCATCGGCCGACGACGAGTCGAAACCGTGGGCGGAGGGTCTTGGGCGCTGGATAATCGGCATCGTCGTCGTTCGGCTGGTGATGGTCATGCTGCTGAACGCGACCTTCATCTGGCGGTATTTCGCCCCCGACGCCGCGGGGTACGCGCTGCACGGCGAGCTCGTCGCCGACTGGTGGGTCGGCGCCAGTTTGGTGAAACCGGGGGTCGTCGGAACCGGCGGCTTCGTTCCGTTCTATTACGCTCTCAATGCGGTCGTGTACTTGCTCACGGGGGCGGTTCGCTATCCGCTCAGCGTGGTCAACACGATGGCCGGGATTCTGGCGGCGTTGTTGTACGGCCACATTGCGTACCGGATCTACGGCCGACGGGCGGCGCGCCTGACCTTCTTCTTGGTCGCCCTGTTTCCATCGCTGATGGTTTGGACGTCGATGAACATCCGCGAGGTGTGGGCGTTGTTGGCGATCGGTGTTCTCTTGAATGCGGCGTTGACCGTCCGGCAGGCGTTCAGCCCGGCGTCGTTGATGACGCTCGCGCTATCGATCCTCTGGGTCTATTCGATCCGGCAATACCTGGTGGTGATCTGCTTGGTAGCGGTGATTTGTTCGATGGTGGTCGTTCGCGTCCGACAACTTCCGTTTGCGGCGGTCGGGCTCGTGGTGACCGGTTTTTTGATCCGAACCTATGGCGATAGCGCGGGCTTTTCGCCCGAGCTTCTGTCGACGGAGAGCCTGGAGAAGATCGATACCATGCGGCGCGGCCTGGCCTACGGCGGGTCGGCGTACGGCGGAGACGTCGACACCACCACGATCGGGGGGGCGCTCACCTATCTTCCGGAAGGAATCTTGCGGTTCTTGTGCTCGCCTTTCCCGTGGAACGTTCGCAGCGCGCGTCAGCTGATGACGGTGCCCGAGTCGTTGATTTGGTACTATCTGCTGATTCGTGCGGGGCGAGAGATATTCGTCAGTGCGGCCAAGAACTTCACCCGAATCGCCCTGCTCACCTTCTTCGTTTTGGCCATGGTTTCCGCGTACGGCCTGGTCTCGGGCAACGAAGGGACGGCGTACCGCCATCGAGCGCAGGTGATGACCGTTCTGTTCATCTTCGCGGCGGGTGATATTGCGAGGCGTCGCGCATGAGCCGGGCGCCGGGGGCTCGGATCATCGCGGAGTGGTCACTCGCGGGCTGCGTGGCGACCTCGATCCTGGCTGCCGGTGGTTGGCGGCTCGAGGTCCTGCCGGTCGTCGCCGTCGGCGCCTGGGTAGCGTTCGTTGCGTTTCTGTGGTCGAGCACGACCGACCACCGGGGCGTATTGGTTCCCCCGGTCGTCCTGGGCCTGTTTGGCCTGGCCCTGTTGACGTTCGCCCAAGTCGTGCCCTTGCCGTCCGGTCTGCTTTCCTGGGTGTCGCCGAAGGTCGAAGAAGTTCGAACCTTTGTACTCGGCCACGGCAGCGGCGCCCTCAGCTACGAGTCGGCCGCGACTCTGCGCGAAGCCGGCAAGCTCGTAACGTACGGCCTCGTCGCCTGGGTGGCGTGCGGCCTTGCGCACCGACGCCTCGGCCGCGGGCGCCTGTTTCGGCCGATCGTTCTCGCCGGATTGGTCAGCGCCGGGATCGCCGTGTTGCACCGGGTCCTCGGTATCGAACGGCTCTTCGGCCTGATCGAAACCGCGACCCCGACGGCGGCGATGCTGACGACGTTCACGAACCCGAATCACGCGGCCGGGTTCATGGTGCTCTGCGCGTCGGTCGCGGTTGGGCTAGCGGACGCGGAGCGTTTCGATCGCGCCGCCCGCACCGGGTGGCGGTTGGCGGCGGCGGTCTGCGCCGCGGTCGCGGTCGGGCTGTTGTCCAAAGGCGGCCTGGCCGGACTGGCGGTCGCCGGCGCCGTCTATTGGGGTTCCCGGACCCTTCTGTTGTCCGATGGGGGCGCCGGCGGGGGCCCCCAGGGGCTGGGGGGCGCCTGGCGCAAGCAAGTCGCGGTGCTGGTCGTTATTCCGCTGTCAGCGGTGGGACTGGTCTGGGGGCTGCTGCGGGGTCCGTGGTGGGCGCCCGGCGACCCGTGGGGTCTTCAGGTCAAGCTCGATGGCATGAAGGACGTATGGCCCCTCGTGTTAGACCACCCCGGATTCGGGATCGGGCGCGGAGCTTTCGTTTCGGTATATCCCCAGTACAAGACCTCGCCGGTTCAGTTGACGTACGCGTTTCCCGAAAACCTGGTCGCGCAGTTCGTGGCGGAGTGGGGGATCCTAGTGGGGCTCGTCGCGTTCGGAGGGCTCCTGTGGGCGGTCGTCGCGCGGCTGCGTACCAGCGACCCGGCGTGTTTGGGCGCGATCGCTGGGGTGAGTGCGATCGTGGTCCAGAATTTCGTCGATTTCAGCCTCGAGCTGGCCGGGATGGCGGTGCCGGTGGCGGTGATCATCGGCGCGACGGCCTCGCGACGGGGCCGCCGAGTCGACGTGTCGTCCCTCGGTACCCGATGGCTCCTGACGGCGATGGCGGCGGTCGGGCTGGGGGGCGGGTTCGGGCTGGCGTTTTGGATCGGTGACCTCGACCTCGACATCAAGCGATTGTCCCGCGAGGTCCGGGCCGAGTCGCGGACGCTGAGCGCCGACGACATCGACTCCGTCTGGCGGCGTCACCCGGCCAATCCGTTGGTGTCGGTGATGGTGGCGTACGCGCGCGAAACGTCTGTACCGCCCGACGACGACGGCGCCCTCCGGGCGGCCCAGCTCACCGTTTATCTGGCCCCGTCCTACGCCGATGGTCACCTGCTGCTGGGGCGCCTGCTCATCCGGCGTGGATACCGAGATGACGGCCTGTCCAGTCTCCGAACCGCATGGTCGATGGCTCGAGGCCGAGCGGACGTCATCGCCCACATCATTTCCCTTTGTCGAGACGACGGCGACGTATGGAAGACGTTGCCCCGCGCCGACCCGGTATTCGATCGACCCGACGGGCGGGCCCTGGCGCTGGCCGCGAAGATCTTGGGCAAGCAGGATCGTGATGCGCACGCGGTCGCGCTCCTCGAGCGGCCTTACGACGATGCGGCGGCCAGCGCTCGCGAGCTCGATGCCTTGGCGGTCGCCCGGAGGCGTCATGGATTGCTAGAGGCGACGTTGCGGGCCGTGCGTCGGCGGCGGGCCCAGGATCCGGATGACGTCGCCCTTCGCCTCACCGAAGGACGCATCCTCCTTCGTCTGCGTCGGGTCACCGAGGCCAAGGCGCTTCTGGCGGAAGACGCGGCCCAGCTGCCGATTGCGGGCCTCGCGCTCTGGTTTGATGTGTGTCTGGCCACCCAGGATTTCGAGGCGGCGGAAAGCGCTCTTGCGCTCACTCACAAGCGGCAAGGAGGGACCTTCGACGAGAACCTGGTCCTGATGGCGGTTCGGCTTCGGCAGGCCCGACAGCGGCCCCAAGATGCGCTGGAGGTTCTCAACGACGCGCTGGCGCGTCGCCCTGCGAGTACCGCGCTCCGTTTGGTGCGAGCGCGGTTGCTCGTCGCGCAAGGTCATCTGAGACGGGCGCGGACCGATGTCCGGTTGATCCTGCGTCGACAGCCCAAGCACGCGGAGGCGCGGGCGATGGCCAAACGCCTCGGTCTCGAGGACGAAGCCGCGGACCCCGGTCGGCCCTGAGACCCGCGGGTCGTAAGGAACCGCCCCGATGATCCGCTAGCCTCGGGCGGCGGTCGCGGCTTCGATCGCGGCGCCGTAACCCTCGACCGCGCGCTCGAGCGAGAAATGCGCGAGGCCGCGTTCGCGGGCGGCATCGCGGGGCTCGGGCCGGTGAAAGACGTGTTCGACGAACCACTCGGCCGCGGCGTCGATGACCGCGGGGCTGATCGACGGCCCGACGAACGCGCCCGAACAGTCCGCAAGCTGCGCGTCGAGATCGCCAACGCCGGCGTTGGCGACGATCGGCAGCCCGCACAGGAGGTACTCGCCAACCTTGATCGGACAGACGGCGCGCTGAGAAAACGATGGCCGGCGAAACGCGATGCCGACGTCGGCGCTGGCGAGATAGGCGGGCACGGCGTCGGGCGGGACGCTGCGAACGGTGAACGAAGCGTCGTCGACGCCGGTGGCGGCGATGGCCGCGCGCGCTTCCGACGCGTGACCGGTCAACAGGACCAGGTGCGCGGCCGGGCGGCGCCGCTTCACGGCGGCGAAGAAGGCCAGCATGGCTTCGGGCTCGTACTGAGCTCCGATGGAGCCGCAGTAGATCACGAGCGGGCCGTCGGTGGGCAGTCCCGCGGTTTGGCGGAACTCGGCCCGGTCGGGGCCCCTCATCGGCGCAAACTGGGTTTCGTCTTTGCCGTTGGGGACGACTCGGATTCGGTCGGGCCGCACGGAAGGACCGGCGCGGGCCAGGAGAATCGCCTTGCCGGCCTCGGTTCGCGTCACCGTACGGACAGCGCGATGCAGCGCCCGCATTTCGGCGTCCCGCATCAGCCGGTAGACCGGGCTGGTCGGCGACCATTCGGCGAAGTCGACGCGCTCATCCTGCGGCAGGCCGTCGGCGTCGAAGAGCATGGGTTTGTCCCCGGCCCCTTGCAGGGCGACCAGCGCGGGCAAGGTGCTGCGGGGAATGAGCAGTTCGACCTGCAGCCGGGAGAGGCGCTGGCGTAGCCCCCGAACCCCCATCGCGAGCCCGACTGCGGTCGACGCGCTGATCCTCGACCACCTCGGTATGGCGATCCGATCGTAGCCAATTCCCAACGACTCGGCGACCGCGGCGGTTCGGGCCCCCTCCTCGGTGCTTGCGTAGCTCATCTGCAGGACGTGAACGGGCCTCGGTAGGCGCGCGAAGATGGGAAAATACAACGACTCGAGGTAGGCGTTCTTGGGCCCGTCCCAAGTCAGGTACAGAACCGACACCCGACGGCTCTATCATGGCTGGGTCGCCGACTGAACGATGGAAGAAGCCGCCTACGCCCGCGATGTATCCATCTGAGGGCGGGTTTCGGGACCCGAGCCGGTCTCGGCGGTCGAGATCAGCGCCGCCGGATCGGCCGGCGTTGCGGCGACTGGAGCGGCCGCTGCAGGTTGTCTTTCGCGTGCCTTTCGGCCCACTCGTGTACGTATCGAACCAGGGGGGCCCACGATTCGGATACGCGGGTCGTTTGAATCGACGGTGCCCACGCCCGGGGCTCCCCGTCGTTCAGGAAGTTACTGACGACCGGGACGACCACCGGACCATTGGCCCACACGACATCGGTCGAGATGTTTTGAACGATGAGAACGCCGAGACCGTACAAACGCTGTTCGATCGTTCCGGCGAAACGAATCCACCGAATGCCATCGATGACCAAAGAGGCTTCGGTCAAGGGGGTGAGCAGGGCCTGAATCTCCTCTCCGGCCTCGTTCACGCCGATGATGCTCACGAAGACGCCCTCGTTGGGCTGGGTGTCCGGCCAGCCGATCCAGATCTCGGCGCGCAACCGGTTGCCGTGGGTCTGGGTGAGCAGGAACATCCCGTCGTCGATCGGCACGGATACCGATGGCGTCTTGGCGGGACTGTCTCGGAAGATGAAGCGGTCGAGCTGCGCGTCGGGGGCGAACGGCTGAGGACCGATGCTGACCAGCGGATCGAGCGTGGGGCTGAGGACCAGATTGTCGACGGGCAGCTCGCCCAACGGTCGCCATTCGACGAGGCCGCGGGTGCCGGTGTCGGCGGCCGCATCGGCGTTGGTGATGCCGGAGTCCGGCGAGGACGCGTCGGCGCTGTCGACCCCGCCGTTGGTCGTTTCGGACGAACAGGCGAGGCCGACTACGGTCGGCAATGCGATCGATAGGATGGGGAGCGTCCACGGTTTCACGGTTGGTCTCCACGCAGCCAAGCCTTGGCTGCCTCGAGCAGGGTGTCGGTGCCCAGCACGGCGTCGCTTTGGCGTTGCAAGACAACTTCATCCGGTGGCACCCCGATGCCGGTCAAATATTCGAAGTTCTGGTCGCCGGCATCGCGCAAAAAGAGGGTGTCCTGGATCTGAAGGTTGCCCCCCCCCAACTCCTGAAGGAGGCGAGAGAGTGAAAAGACCGGGCCGAAGGCCCCGTAGGTCGGCGTCGCCGCAAAGATTCGGGTCTGCCCGCGGGGGCGCTCCTTGAGCGTGCGGGAGAGATAGTCGTTTCCAGACACGTCGAAGGCGTTGACTACGGCCAGTCGGACGTCGGCTGCGGTCCCTCGGCGTGGGTTGTCGTTATCGCTCAGGGATAGAAACTGGAAATTGCCGCACAGGAATGTCGCGGGCTCCTCCACGCACGAGAAGAAGGTGGCGAGGCGGGTATCGTCGAGGTCGGGTCGAAGCTGGGGTACCAACTGCACCCTCGGCTCTTGATTGGTAGGCCAGAAGGGGTCGGTGACGATGGTCACGCCTTCGAAGCGCCCCCCGATCCCGGTGCGTTCGTCGAGCAGGACTCGGTCGGGAAGGTCGGTCAAGGCTCGCTGGGCTTGCGTTTCCCACCGGCCTTCTCCCAGCACACTATTCAACAGGATACTGCGTATCGTGCCCCCTTCGAGGTTGGAGAAGCCGACGAAGTCGGTGCGGAAGTTGGTGCCGCCCGACCGGTTCACGTCCCGGCGAAATCGAAAGTCGCAAGGCTGTCCGTTGGTCCACGGTAGAGCGACCCCCTGCCAGAGGGGCGCGCTCAGCGCGGCCCAGTCGATGTCGAAGGTCTCGACCTGCGCCGGCTCACACGCGGCGCCGTCGGTGCCGCGGCACCGCGCGAACGTCAGCACGGCACCGGTGCTCAGGGTCGCGCGGGGAATCTGCTCGGTCGTGATGTACGTGCGCGCGGCCGGGTCTCCGGGATAGCTCAGGTATCGGTCGGCGCTTTCGAGCCAGTCGTATGGCGCGATACCGTCGATGGCGATCAACACATCGCCTTCTTCGAGGCGGCCACCGGCGGGATGGCCCGTGTTCCTCGAGAAGACCAACGGGAGCGCCTCCGGGGCGGGGCTCGGCAAGAGGTCGGCGAGCCCTTGGTTCAGGCACATGCCGGTGGCCAGCGGAAATCGAAAACGCCACTCCGGGGGCGATACATGTCCGTCGGCGAGGTTATCGAACGCCCGAGTGAACGTGGTCCAGTACTGCGCGACGCGCGTCTCGGTGGTGAGGCTTCGGAGCGCCGACGCGAATTCGGGGGTGATCGCTTGGGTGAGCCGACCCCCGGCCATGATCTCGACCCGGGCGATCAGGCGTTCGAGGTATTGCTCGCGAACGGGGCCGATCGGAGGCGGGTTGTCGAGGACGGCCCGCGCATCGGCGCATCGGCCGTAGGCGCAGGCTCCGTTGTCCCCGCACACGGTCGCCTCGTTGACGAGGCTGCAGGCGGCATCGGGTACCACGCGGGGCCCTACATCGGAGACACTCAGACCATCCACGAAGAATTCCGAGTCGTCGTTGCTGATGCGGCCCGAGAAGAACGGTTCAGACTGCCGTTCGTCCTCGATGACGATGAATCTTGCTTCGACGGCGGCGTGCAGATCGAAGTCAACGGGGCCAGTGGATACTTCGCGCCAGCCGTCGGACGTGGCGCGTCCGGTCGGATGCAGTCGAACCACCCCCAGCGGGTGAATGAAGTCTTCTCCGGTCGCGTCGGCGAGACGGCGTGGAGTGTAGTGTACGGTGACCACCGGCAGGATCCCGTTTGGCTGGACCCACATAGTGAAGTTGACTTGCCGACCCCGAAGGCCGGGGGCGACCGTGTCGAGCCCCAAGAACAGGGTCGAGACGTTTCGGCCCATACGCAGGCTGCCTTGCCCTTCGATGGCCAAGACCGGGCTGGATACCCAGTCGGAGGGGGGGATCTGGGTGACCGCGACGCCGCGGGGGTCGAGGGCGCCCACCAGCCCCAAGGTGGCGAGTGAATCGGGCTCGTCGAAGTCTACGACGAACGTCTCATCGTCGAGAACGACCTTGCCTTGGGCCGGGTCGAAATCGGCCCACCCTGGCCGGGGCTGCGCAGCGGCCGCCGCGAAGCCGAGGGCGATACCCCAGGCCAGCGCCGAGGCTGAGCGTGCAATCGTCAACATGCGCGCACCATGTGCAAAGGCCGTTCCTTTTCCAACCTCATTACTTGCGATCGTATGCTAACGGACAGCTCCTTTGACTGAAGCCGTCGTGGCGGCTACGTCCTGCTCATGACCGATTTGGCTAGTAAGAAGTGTGTCCCGTGCTCGGGCGGGGTCCCGGCCCTCAAGGGGGAAGCGCTCGAGCCGCTCCTCACTCAGCTCCAAGGCTGGACGATCGTCGAGGAGCACCACCTGACGAAGACCTATACCTTCAAGAACTTCGAGGAAGCGTTGAGCTACGTGAACAAGGTCGGGGCGGTGGCCGAAGATGAGGGGCACCATCCCGACATCTACTTTACGTGGGGGCGGGTTCGCATCGACATCATGACCCACGCGATCGACGGCCTGACCGAGAGCGATTTCATCCTGGCCGCGAAGATCGACCGCCTTTCGGCTTGATCCGTGCTGCGCTTGGCGTACGCGACCGACCCCGAGTGGGGCGCGAGGGCGGTGGCCCGGCTCGAGCCCGAGATGCTGCTCGACCACGCCCACCTCGAGAAGAAGGCGGCCGCCGCGGCGGTCGGGCTGATGTTTCGGTACCCGGACTGCCCTGCGCTGATGACCCCTCTCGCCCGCTTGGCGAAAGAGGAGCTCGCCCACTTTGAAGAGGTGTTTGCGCTGCTCGAACGACGGGGTATTCCGTTCGGTCGGCAGCGACCGAGCGCGTACGCCGAGCGGTTGACGAAGGTCGTTCGCCGAGAGGAGCCCGATCGCCTGATGGATGCGCTCCTGGTGGCCGCGTTCATCGAAGCCCGCAGTTGCGAACGCATGCGCCTGCTATCCGAGCATCTGACGGATCCGGAGCTCAAGAAGCTGTACCGAGGGCTGCTGGTCGCCGAAGCCCGGCATCACGGGATCTACGTGGACCTCGCGCGCCGGGTGTGCGACCCGGCCGCGGTGCAACGTAGATTGACCGAAGTGGCCGATCACGAGGCGGCCGTGATTCAGGCGTTGCCAGAGGAGCCGCGCCTGCATAGCAATTGACCGGGGGCCCCGCGCCCCGAGGACCGACCGTGCCCAAGAAGTACTGGCTGTTTAAGACCGAGCCCGATGTCTTCTCGTGGGACGACCTTTTGAAAGCGAAAGATCTGACCACCACCTGGGAAGGCATCCGCAACTACCAGGCTCGCAACCTGCTCCGAGACGAGTGTCGGCTGAAGGACGAGGTCTTCATCTACCACTCTCGTATCAACCCCCCAGTCATCATGGGGATCGCGGAGGTGGTGAAGGAAGCCTATCCGGACCCGGAGCAGTTCAAGCCCGACTCGAAGTATTTCGACCCGAAATCCGACCCGGACGACCCGCGGTGGCTGATGGTGGACGTCAAGGCGACCAAGGCGTTCTCGGCGCCCGTCGACCTGCCGGCGCTCAAGGCTCACCCTGATCTCGATGGGCTGATGGTGACGAAGCGAGGGGCCCGCCTGTCGATTCAGCCGGTCGACGCGGCGCATTGGCGAGTCATTGCGAGGATGGGCAAACCCGAGAAGATCGAATGATCCGACGGGGCACAATCATACAAACTGAGTGAATGACTCATGTTCTTAGGGACTGTGGCCGATTCAGGGCCCCAAGGGCCCAACCGATGAACGAAGAGTCCAACGGTGTTCCGGAACGCGCGCACGTCGCTCTGAACGACGGGCCCCATTTCGACGCGGTGATCCAGTCGTTCTGGCCGGGCGGCGTATTCGTGCTCACCGACCACCCCGATCTCCAATACTCGGGCGGGGCGGTGGTCACGTTTTTTCGGGCTGATGTCCGCGAGATTCAGATGCCCGCTCAGGTGGCCACCTGGGTCCGAGGCCGCGGCGTACGCCTCGAGGCGGCCGCCGACGCCCCTCCGGCGGTCGTCGAAGCGCTGGCGGCCTGGACTCGAGGAGAACCCGCCCTCGCGCCCACTAACCGGCCGGGGCGCGCCGAGCATGCCCAGCCCCTGTCCGGTCGCCGGGTCCTGGTGATCGACGACGACGTGAACCTCCTGAAAATGGTGCAAAGGCGATTGCGAAGTTTCGGTTGCGACGTCGAGGTCACGCCGTCGCCCCCCGATGCCCTCGCGAAGCTGTCCGAGCATTCGGTCGACGCGGTGGTCATGGATTGGATGCTCCCCGAGATACCCGGCCGCCAGCTCCTCGGTGCCCTCAAGGCGCAGGATCGTCATCTGCCGGTCGCGGTGATGTCCGGGCAGCTGTGCTGGGACGGAGCCTACGAGGACGTCGTGGCGTTCGGCGCGGACGCAGTGCTGGAAAAGCCGCTCGACGTCTGGCGAATGGTCGACTGGCTGCAAGCGGTCACCCGCGACACCGGCGGCTTCCTATGAGTCACTTATCAGCCAGCCTCGCCGAATCGGCGGCCGGCTGTTAGTCTTCGTCGCCATGCGCAACTCGGAGGAGCTTCGAGAGAGGCTGTCTTCTTTCGACGCCGAAACCGAACCCGAGGCCTTTTGGGACCTGCTCACCGAAGAGGCGACCGAGCGTGTTCAGGCCGCGTTCGCCCTCGTGCTCCTTCTCGACGAAGACGAAGAATTCGTCGTCTATCCGGGCCCGGGCGTCGAACCCGATGACCTCGCCGATCTCGCCGAGTCGCCGACCTTCGCGACGGCCATCGAGGCGGTGGGCAGCGACTCGCCGGCCTTTGGGGGAGACGACCCCGACACGCCCGAACCGGTGTTCTCGGCCGCCGTTCCGGTCCGCATCGGAGGCGAAGTGGCCGGTGCCTTGGCCGTGGAGCGCTACGAAGCAGGCGCGTTCGACCAGGACGAAGCGGCCACCCTCCAGGCGCTGGTCGACCTGTTCGCGCCGGCGCTCGGCAAATTCTTCGAATGAGCGCGGAGGCCGGCTTATTTTCGCCGCCCGAGCAGACCGCTGAGTAGGCCGCCACTCTTCTTGGGGGCCGGGTTAGCTTTGACCTCGGCGGCCGCCGCCATCGCCAGCACCTTTTGGAGGTTTCGCTCGTAGTTGGTGTTGGACGGGACCAGCTGGATCGCTTCCTCGATCAGCGACTGGGCGCGGGAAAAAGCCCGCTTCTTCATGGCCAGCAGGACGCCGAGGCGGTTGAGGTACGGGGCTCGACGAGCGAGCGATATGGCCTTTTCGAGCAGCTCGATAGCCCGGTCGGCGTTGCCCATCCGCTCCGCCTCGTTGGCCTTCTCGTAGTGTTCGCGAGCCTCCTCACGGATGTTCGTGATCGATCGCGGCTGAGCGGCCGGGTCTCGGCTGAGCTCCTCGAAGGCCGTCGAGTAAAGGTCGTTCGTGGGGTCGAAGGTGAGGGCCAGCTTCATGTTCATCCGGGCCGACACCAGGTTGCCTTCGGCTTTGTCCTTCAGCGCCTGCTCGAACAGCCGCTGGGCCTTCAACATCCGCACACTGTCGACGGGGGCGCCGTCCGGCTCGGCGGGGTGCGCCCGGTCGAGTGGTTCGGACCGCTGCGACCGCGCGGGTCGCTCCGACCGCGCGGGTCGCTCCGACCGCTCCGGTCGCTTAGACGGCTCGGATCGCTCCGGCCGCGCCGGTCGCTCAGAAGGCTCGGGTCGCTCCGACCGCTCCGGTCGCTTAGACGGCTCGGATCGCTCCGGCCGCGC
>CAZFIV010000045.1:0-28110 GCA_964519665.1 uncultured Myxococcales bacterium | reverse complement strand
CGGGTCGCTCCGACCGCTCCGGTCGCTTAGACGGCTCGGATCGCTCCGGCCGCGCCGGTCGCTCAGAAGGCTCGGGTCGCTCCGACCGCGCCGGTCGCTCAGATCGCTCGGGTCGTCCCGACCATTCAGAACGCTCTGAACGCTCGAGGCGTTCGGGCCTGGGGGGGCGGTCAGGCCGCTCCGGCCGCTCCGGCCGCTGGGTATTCGAATGGGGTTTATCTGAATCGGAGGAGGGCGAATCTTCCTTGAGGCGGATGCCGGGCGTATCGATGGCGCGCTGGATCCGACCGGGACGCCGGTCGCGCTCCTGAGCCGGTGCGCGATAGGGGTTGGGCCACCGGCGGGGGCCCCCGGACTTGGCCGCCCCCCCGGCCGGCCCCCCGGCGGCCTTGTCTCCATCGGACGGATGGTCGGCGCCGGGGCGGTCGGCGCGCACCGGGTCGACGGTCAGCTCGAGGAGATAGCGCTCGCCCAGCGGCACTGGGATCTCTTTGGTCTGGGCGACGTCATCGGGGGCACCGAGGTCGGCGACCGGCACCACCGCCGGGAGGTTCGGGTCGGCGTCGGGCGCCACCTCTTCCAGCCAGGGCACGGCGGCGGCCGGCATATCGGGGGCCAGCGGCTCGAGGCGGGCCTGGCTGGCGAGCCGCTCGACGAGGCCGTCGCCGGTGGTCATGCTGATCTCCGGCAGCGCGATCGATCGAGGGTCTCGGTCTTCGAGTCGCGTCGGTCTGGGATGCTGTCGGCCTTCCGCGACCTCGAGCGCGGCCGTGACTTCCTCCGGGAAATCGTTGAGCGGAACGTCTTCTGCGAGCTCGTGGTTGAGCTCGCTGACGCTCGAGATGGGGGTCTCGGCTTCGATCAGGCCGACGGCGTTGATGGCCGACGATGATTCGTCTTCGGCCCAAACGTCGCTGTAGTTCCGCGGCACGGGGGTGGAACCGATGGAGCGTTCGGCGGGAGCGACCAGAATCTCTTTGACGTCCGAGATGCTGGGCAGATCGTCGAAATCCTCCGGAACGGCGGACCCTGGCGGAGCTGCGATCTCGAGATCGTGCGCCTGCGTGCGCATCGACGACTGAGGCGTTTCGGCCAGGCGAGTCGGCGGCTCGGTGGCGGCGAGCCAGGTCGGCGGTTCGGAAGTTCGCAGCGGGCTGGGCTCGATGATGGAGTCGGGAATGTCGATCGGGTTGCCGGAGCGGAGCGGGACGCGCTCCGGGGGTCGGCTGGTCGAAGGGGGCGCGGTGAGCCGACGGCCCCCGGAACCGCTACCGCCGACCTCGGGCCAGCCGTTGTCGGTCGGAGCGGCGGCGCTGGCCGGTCGGCGCCGGCGAGCCCCGCCAGGAGCCGCCTGGGTGTCCGGAACGCGGACCGCGCCCCGATCGATGAGCGTGAGCAGGCTGACCACCACGCCTTGGGGTTCGAGCCCGGACTTGCTTTGGAGCTCGCGAACCGTGGTTCGACCGTCGATCAGCGACAGCAACACCTCTTCGTACGGAGTGCGAGGTGAGCGCGGCGGGGGTGTGACAAGCTGCGGCACCGCATCGGGATGGACGAGCCGGGTCGAGGACTCCGGGGCGTAGTAGACGAACGTCGACGTGCGCCCCTCGTTGTCGGCCCCCGGGCCCGGGATCACCGAGAACTCGGCTTCGTTCACATTGACATCGCCCAGGATGACCGCATCGGGCGGCTCGTCGGCCTGCGCGGTGCTGTTCCAAGGCAGGAGGCCTGTTTTCTCTTCGTGAATGTCGCCTCCGTCATCGACCAGAAACGAAGTGTCGATGATGTGGTCGCAATGAGGGCAGATCCAAACATCGTCCGCGACCAACGCTTTGCAGGCGGGGCACTCCATCGCACGACGGTTCGGAGCGCATCGGCGCTCCGCAGCAGGTGCATCATATCACAGTTCGCGCTCACCGTCGGGTCCGCGTCGTCTCAGGCGATAGAAGGATTGCCCATCGAAGGTCAGGTGGTCTTCGACCTCGCCGAGCTTCGTGTGAAGCGTTACCTCGTCGTCGATGTAGGTCAGCGATTGCATGACTTCGACCGGGCGCCCGGCGTCGTCTTCGGCTTCCCCTTCCCAAAAGAGCTCGACGCCCGCGTCATGGCCTTCTGGAACCCATAGGTCCCAGCCGTCGAGAAACAGTCGCCACAGTTCGGTCAACCGCGGATCGTTCAGCCCCAGCAGCAGAGGGCCCGGCTCATCGCGAAGCTCTCGATAGATCGGCGACGCGACTCGCGCTTCGGCCTTGAGAAGCAAGGAATCGCTCTCGAACAACGCCTTCAAGGCCGCCAGCAGGTCTTCGAGATCGACGCCTTCGAGCAGGTCGGTCGTCTTGGGGCTGGCTCGCCCTTTCACCCGCAGATAGATGTCCTTCATCGCGGCCAGCGGGCTCAGGAATGGTGGCGGACGGGTGTCGACCTCCGGCAGGTCGGGATGACCGTGGCTGCGAGCGCTCGGGAGCAGCTCGGCCAGCGACTGCCCGGCCTCGTGCGCCCCTTCGAGGACGTCGCCGGCGTCCGGCGCGCCGTCGAGCCCCAGGCTTCGAGCGTGGGCGGCCCGATAGAAGTTGGCGTCGTGACTCAAGCGCGCCGGCGTGGTCGTCGTCGCGGGGACTCCGTCGGGTCGGGAGCGGTCAGGTTCGGGGCGGTCGGCGCGAGCGGCGCCGGGACGGTCGGGGTCCGCGGTCGGCTCGGGCTCGGGGCCAGGCGGGAGGTCGGTCGACCTTGGGGGCTTGACGGCCATCGCTCAGGACTCAGCCCTTGAACAAGATGAACTTCGACAGGTCGACACCGAACTTCTGGTTCGTCTTCTTCAGATAGTCCTGGTGCTCACTCACCATGTTCATCAGGTACTCTTGGAAGATATCGACGAACAGACATACCGCGTTGTAGGTCGTCTCTTCGAGCTTCTCCATCGCGTCGTTGAATGACTCGCGGGAATCGGGGCTTTGGTTGTCGCGAAACTCTTCTTGCAGACGCTTACGGAACGCCGGCGGAAGCATCAGCAGCGACCGCAATACGTCCGAGAGCTTGAAGCTCTGTTGGGCGCGGACCTTGGTGATGTATCTGAGGACCGACGTCAGGGTGTCGGGCTCACCGGTGACGAGATAGTCGCCGTACGCCTCCAACAAGTGTTCGAGCGACTGGCGAAGCTCGGTCCGGGGCACCTTGAGATACGCTGGGACGGTCGCCGGGATCGTCTCCATCAGGTCGTCGATGATGTCGTCTTTGTTCCGCTCGAGAAACGTGAACAGCTCGATCACGACGTCACGGTCCCGGCCGGAGGAAGGCTTGTCAATGGTGAGGGTATGTTCCAGCTGCTGGGACCGCCGGGGACGTCTACTATCCGCTCCGGATGAACGTGCCGGCCAGAGATCCGCATTCGACCGCCGCTCAGTGGGTGCAGATCGCTTTTCTGGCGTTGGCCGTGTTGATGCTCATTCACGCGGTGGTGGCCACCGTAACCTCTCACCTGTATCTCCAGGAGCAGGCCATCTTGGTGGGCGGCGGCGGCCCGGGCGCTCGGGACGCGGCTCTGACGCGCATGCAGTCACTCAGCCGCCTGAGGTTCGGCAGCCTGAGCCTGTTCGCGGTCCTCTCCGCGATGGGCTTCGCCCTGCTGGCATTCGCGCTCCCGAAACGCAGAAGCCTCGCCTGGCTGGCCGCAGTGATCAGCATCTTCGTTCCGGTCCTGTTCATGCTCCAGGGCTTCATCTTCATGTGGTTCCCCACCGAGGACCTAAAGACGGTGGCTTATGTCTCGTATGCCGTAGCGGCCGTGGTCGATCTGCTTCAGGTCTCGGTGCTGGGGTTGGTCCTCGCGATGACCTTTCCGTACCTCTCCTCCATCGGCACCCGAGCCGGGGCGGTCGTGATGATCGGAGGGACCACGCTCGTCATGCTGGGGCTGAGTCTGATCGCCGTCGTGACGTCGACGCTCGGGTTGGATCAGTCCCCCTTGTTTCATTTCCGCGTGACCCAGGTGGCCGGATTCGTGTGGGCGCTACGGGCGCTGAGCGGGGCCGGGGTCTTATTCGTGGCTGGACTGCGGAGCGGAACGGTCGATCGGCCGTCGCCCGCGCTGGTCGGGGGCTAGAGCGCCGATTCACTTGGATCGCACTATTGTCGCTGGTTCTCACCCCGTCTGCTCGCCGCGCCGCCTTCGGCTTTCGTCGGTTGCGTATTCCCGATATGCGCCCTCCTCACGCGACGACCCGACGGGCCGATTCCGGCGCGACAACAGCACGCTCCAAGTGAATCGGCGCTCTAGGGCCGGATTTTCGTGATTGACTTGAGCGGCCGCGACGACTTCAGCGCAGGACGGCGGTGGCGGTAAAGCCGAAGTCGGTGGCCTCGCCGACCCGGATTCGGACTTTGTCGCCCTTCTTCAAGAACCAGGCTCCGATGTTGGCGAGGGTTCCTTCGTCTTCAAAGTCGGGCCGCCCGTCCTTCATTTTGACGATCGGCGCGAAGATGACGTTTCGACCCCGGCGGATCGTCTTATCGCCGAACTTGCCGGTGGGGGCCCGGAGGATCCGGACCTTGAGGCGGGTGCGCGGAAAGTCGGCGCTTTGGACGGCGACAATTCGGCCGTATGCCACGGTCTTGCGGTCTTTGAGGAGCTTCTGCAGTTCGGCCCGCTTCTTGGCTCGGATCGACGAGCCGGTGACGAAGTCGTCTTGATGGATCGCGGCGGCGGCGAGGATGTCGAGGTCATCGCCCCCTAGGTCGACGTCGGTGAGCGCCTGCAGGAGGGTGTCTTGGTCGAGGCCGATCACCACGACCTTGCCCGCGTTGACCTTGACCAGGCGAACGCCGTCAACGCTGGTTTCGATCAGCGTAGCGACCTCCGCCGGGTCGGTCCCCGCCTTCAGAGTGAGCTCGACCTTCCGGCCAGCTCCCGACCATTCGATGACGACCCCGGGGCTGGGAGCGCCGTCTTTGAGGGCTACGAGGGGCTCGGCCCAGCCGAGCGAAGTGAAACAAACGAGCGCGACCAGAGTCAGCGCCGAGCTGAGCATACGCATCTGTCGATCCTCCTGGAGTCTTTCGCCCTGAACGATCCGGTGATCGGCTAGGGCTTCGATGATTCGGTTTCGGGTTTGGGCGCCGCGCGCAAGATCGAGAACCGCTGCGGCCGGAAGCTGCCGTCCTTCGCGTGTCGGCCGATCATCCAGACCTTGGCGCCCGCGTGGCGGCTGAGCTTTCGAGACCATCCCCTGGGAAGAAGATCGGCGCGTCCCGACTCATCGACGAAGACGAGCCGCTTTTGGTCACCGACCGCGAGCATCGCGAGGCGGCCGATCCGGGGCGCCTTGCCGCGACTGACGGCCAAAATCTCGTACCGGTCGACGAGAACGGTCTCCGGGCGGGCGACCCGTGGGTCGCCGAGCACCCCGTGGATTCGGACTTGCAGCCCGGCCAGGCGTCGAAGTTCGCCTCGGAATCCGGCGTCGAGCGCGTGCAGGCGGTATTGCTGAGCGTCTTCCGTGACGAGCAAAGCCTGTGGCCGGCCGCCAGGGCCTCCGGCGACCTCCCGAACTCGGCCCTCGAGCGCGACCGGCCGAGGCGCCGCGCGGTCGGGCGGAGCGGGCTGAGAACTTTGGCCGGCGATGGTCGCGGCGAGGACGCAGGCGGTCAGAACAGTCATGAAACCTCCGAAGTCAAAGCTGGTCAGGGTGCGGCGGCGTATCGGTCACCGGGGCCATGGAACGACCCGGAGGCCGAACTCGAGGAAGTCGATGAGGTCGGCGGCGGAACCGGTGAGCCCGATCCGGGTCGTCTGGCTCGTCTCGATGAATCGGATCTCGCCGCCGTTGATGGGCACCGGTACGGACTCGTTTTGGAGGTCCACCAAGCCGGGACCGTCGAGGGGGATCGTTTCGCCGCCGGGCAGGATGATGTTTTGCTGCAGGTCGATGCCCCGCTGAATGCCCGTAAACGCGTCGATTTCGGGGTCGCCGAACGTGAACCTCGGGTTGCAGGTGACATCGGGGATGTCTCGGCCGTCGATCGCGACGGTCGTCAAGAGGTCCTGTACCCATTGCGAGAAGGTGCGGCCGGTGCCCTCGAAGGCGGTGATGCCCGTTTCCGACCGCGCGACGAGGTCGCGCACGGCGCTGACGCCCCCGTCGTCGACGAACTCCCCCCGGTTGACGGTGGAGAAGCGGGCGCCTCCGTTTTGCTCGAAGTAGTACCGTACGAGCAGGTGGGCAGCCGCCCGCCGTTCGATGCTGTCGCCCTCGTTGGGATCGATGGCGGTCAGGCCCAGGCCGGTGAGCGACGTGTCGCTCACCACCGGCAGATACGCGGCGATGTTCTTGAAGGCGTCCTGGCCGTAGCCGAGCATGTCTTCGGCGAAGGTCGACATGCCTTCGTCGAGCCAGACATCGTCGGGGGTCGAGCCACCGTTGATGACCTTGGCGTAGTAATAGATGATGTGCTGATACTCGTGCCCGATCGTTCCGCTCAGGTCGTCGAGGCTGATATCCCCGCCGGGGGGGTTCAAGTAGAGGATGTCCGCCGCGTTGCTGTTGGGAACCTCAGACGCGAGCTGAAGGTCGGTCGAATCGAAGAAGCCGAGCAGCCCGGTCTCTTCCGTCGCGACCCGCGGCGTCAGGAACAGGATCACGACCCCGTTGCCGTCGTAGTCTCGGCCTTGCTCGTCGCGGGGCAGGCCGAAGAATGCGTGGTCGAGCGGCGCGATCTGGTTGTCGAACCGGTCGAGAAGCTCGTTGGCGATCTCGGCGACCTCGGCCTGCGGCCGCGTGGCCGAGTAGTCGTCGTCGATCACGATGGCGCCGTACGTCCCAACCGCCCATACGTCGGCGGTCACGGACTCTACGGTCCCCGGCTCCTCGATATCGCGGAACTTGATGATGAGGTCTTCGCCTTGGCAGGACCCGACGTCCGAGCCCTCGGGGATGATACAGAGGGCGGTGGTTCCGCAGCTCGGGGCGGCGCGAGAGCAGGACGCCTGCTGCGCCAAGACGTCGGTGGGGCCGTCGGCGCGGATGGCGGTGCCCTCGCGACCGGTCAGCGCCATTGGGCCCTTCGGTCTGCGCGCCCGCAACCGCGCTTCGCTGGCGATCCGGCGTTGGCGACGGTCACCCAAGATCCGCTCGTAGGTGTCCGGTCCCCACCGTTGCCGCAGCGTCTGCAACACCTGGGCGCGTCGGGCGTCTAGGTCCACGGCCGCGTCGGACCTCGACACGAGGGCCGACAGCCCGCCGACGGTTTCGCGGGTGTAGGTCAGGTCGATCGATTCCTCGGCCTCCGGAAGGTCGTTGGAGGCGGCGCTGGCGATGACCAACCATCGGTCGGCCACCGCGGGGTCGAGCGTCGCGAAGCCGACCGTGCGGGTGCCCATGGACGGCTGGCAGCTCGGCACGGTGCAGGTGACTTCGGCGGTGGGGAGGGTCGCGGGGCAGCTGCCGCCGTTGTTGTTGCTGTTGGCGTTGTTGTTGCTGTTCGAGTTGCCGTTGTTGGTGGCCTCTTCGAGCGGTTCGCAGGCGATGAGGGTGGCGCCGAAGCTGGCCAGGGTGATGGTTGCTCCGGCGACCAAGCGGCGCCAGCCACCCCGGCGGCTCTCGGCTCCAAGCTGGGAAACCATTCGCGGCTGGTGGGGCGGCTGATGCGGCCGGTGGGGCGGCTGATGCGGCCGGTGGGGCGGCTGGTGGGGCGGACAGTGAGGTGAAGACGGCGTGAGATGGAAGGCGGTCGACATGCGTGCTCCCGGGCGCCCGTTGGACGGTCGCGCCTCGACCGAACTTCACACCACGCCGAACAATATCGTCAACGCGATGGTCGGACGCCCCACCTCGACCGATGCCGTTGGGATGCACCAAGATCGCTCGCTTCGCTGCGCTGGTGTTCGCCGCCCCGTCCGGTTTCGATGGCGCGAAATCGACGTCCCGGCGAATCCCGGCGTAAACGATGCCTGTCTGCGAAGTCCCGATACGATGGCTCGAAATCGACGTTCCGGCGTACTAGGTTCCGGGGGCGATGACCGATTCTAGGGTCGAGGCGCCCAGCGGCCGCTCCCGTCGACGACGATGGCTGATCCGGCTGCTGGTGGGCGTTCCGCTCGTGCTGGTGTCGACCTTGGTGGTGATCGTCGTCGCCTTGCCTTGGTTCTTTCCGCCCGAGTCCCTGCGTCGGACGGTGGTGAGCGCGCTCACCGAAAACCTGGGGATCGATGCCGAGATCGGGGGGCTCGATTACCACCCGCTGACGGGGGTCGAGTTGACCGACGTGCGGGTGAAACCTCCGGCGGGTTTCGACCGGGACCCGGTGCGCGCCGACCGAATCGCGGTGCGCTACAGCGTTTGGCCGTTGCTGACGGGCGAAGCCGCAGTGCGAACCGTCGTGCTCGAAAACGCCCATGTGGTCCTCGAGAATCGGGATGGTCGAAGCAACCTCGATGCGCTCCTGTCCGACATCAGCGAGGCGCTCGGCCCCCGCGAGCCGAAGCCCCCCGCCGAGCCCAAACCGGCCGGACCGTTGTCTCCGATCGCCGTGCGCCTGGAGTCGCTGGCGTTGGGACCGCTCACTTTCGAGGTGGCCGGCGACGGTCCCAACGCCAAGATCTCCGACGTCTGGGTGCGCGGGACGGGCCAGATCGGCTCTCAGACGCTCACCGCGAGCGTCACCGCCACCATCGAGCCCTCGACCCCGGCCAGCAATCTGACCTTCGCGCTTCCCGCCGAGTCCGACGCGGCATCCTCCGGCGCCCCGCCCGGTCCGCGGTCGGGCCCGACAGCAGGCCGAACTTCGGGCGAGCTGATGGCCCGAGCCCGACTGCCGATCGACCTGGTCGCTGACAGCGCCCAGGGGTTTCGATTAGGGCGGGCCTCGGTCGCCCTCGATCTCGCCATCCGTGGGACCATCGACCGCCCCCAAGGGCCCGTCCCGCCGGTCGAGCTGGTGGCAGGCCTGACCGCCAGCGCCGAACCGGCCGCGCAACGGGCCGCGCTGTCCCGGCTGCGGTTGGCGCTCGACGGGCGGACCCTCTTGGATGCCCATGCGTCGGCCGAGGGCTTGTGGACCCTCTTTCACCGGATCATGGACGAAGAGCGCGCCGGCGCCCTCGCGACGACGGCGGGCCTTCAGCCCGATGACACCGCCGATCATCTCGAAGCCGAGGTCGTGGCCCTCCACCTCCCGCTGACCGAACTTGCCCCGCTCGCGCAAGCTGTATTGCCGGGGCTGGTCGAGTTGAAGGGCTCGGCGCGCGCACGGGCGTTTCGGGTGGCCGGCGGCGTCGACGCGCTCGGTCGAGGACGGCCCCCGGTGCTCTCCGGCGACGTTCGGGCGGAGAACGTCCGGTGTGTATGGCCGGGGGTGTTGCTGCTCGAAGCGCTCGACGGTGGTCTTTCGGCGGGCCGGCAAGACACCGGCGCGTACACCGCGCAGGGGCAGTTTCGAGCCGAGCGGTTGTCGGTAGCGGGTCAGAAGATCGGCGAAGGACGACTTGCCCTCGCGGCCGGCGTCGACCAGCTCGATATGGCCACCGGGGCTACGACGGCCACCGTCTCGCTGGCGGTGACCGATCTGTCGAGCCCCGCGGTGAGCGCGTCGTCGGTGTCCGCCCACGTGTACTTGCGGGGCCGGGACCCGCTGCAGCGACAGCGCGCCGAAGAGGCTCCGGTCGACGTCAAGGCCGCCGTCGAAGCGACGAAGGTCGAAATCGGGTCGGTGTTGTCGATGCGGCGAGCGGAGATAACGGCGTCACTGACCGCCGATCGCTTGGTCGATACGGCGCGCCGCCCGTGGGCCGTCAGCATCGAGGCGGACGTCGAACGCTTTCGGCAGGCGGCCATCCGCTTCGGGGTCGGCCGGCTCGCGGTCGCTGGCAAGCTCGGCGACGTTCGGCGTCCGGGCTATTCGACCGACCTCGAAGTGGATGGATGGCTGCGCAGAGTCGAGACGGTGGGCATCACGAGCCCGCGGTTCACGCTCAAGGGAACGGTCGCCGTCGACGAGATTCGCCGGCGGAGCTTTCCCCCTCGCCGCGAATCCGGTCCTCCGCGATCGAAGGTGACGCTCCCGGCCCGGGTCAGCGTCGATCTGGCCGCGCGGGCGAAACCGGCCCAATACCGAGGCCTGAAGACGCCGCTCGGGGTCGATCTCGACGGTACCCTCGACTTCGTCGACGGTCAGCTGCGGGTCAGGCGAGGCCGGGTTCGTTTGGGCCGTGACGCCCGCCTCGACCTCTCCGGTCGCTTGCTTCGGCTGCTCGAAGGCCAGTTGAGGGGGGGCGTCCGCGCGAAGCTGGACGTCCCGGATGTCGGCCGGGTGTGGAGCAAGGTCCCCGCCGAGCTTCGGGGTGGAGCCACGGATCTGGAGGCGCAAGGTGGATTGTCGGCGTCGCTGTCGCTGCGCGGACGGCTGCCGGCGCCCCTCCCGGCGCAGATGGACTGGTCGAAGCCCCCGGCGACCGTCGCCTTCACGGCGCGGGCCCGGAATCTCAGGGCCCAGAGCGAACGCCTCGGGGTCTCGTTGCACGGTATGACGGCGACCGTCGCCGCTCGGCTGTCGCCCGGCGTGGCGTCGTTCGTGCCGCGGGCCGAGGTCGCTCGGTTCGCCTATCAGGAGCGTCTGGCCGTCGCGGGGCTTCGGCTGGATGGAACGGTGGGGCTCGAAGACGGTGTCTGGCGGGCGATAACCGCCGCGAAGGCGGTCGAGATCGTTACCGAACTCGACGGGCGGCGGCTCGCGGACGCCGCTTCGTTCGATCTCGACGCACGATACGTGCCCCGGGGGGAGCTCATGGTCGAGCGACTCGACGCGCGCCTACCGTCGGCGGGCCTGTTGATCGGTCTCAAAGGCCGGATGCGCCGGGATGAACAGGCCCGCTTCGTTCCCGAGGTCGACATCGACGCCGACGTCGGCCTCAGCCGGCTGTCAGCCTTGGTGCCGATGTTTCGGGCCGGAACGGGCCGCGTTCGGGCCGAGTTGTCGACCCGGCCGGGGCCGGCGAACACGCTTCGACTCGACGGGAGAATGAACGCCAACACCCTGAGCTGGAGCACGCCGGCGTGGTCGGTGCGCTCGGTGACAGGGGCGATTCCGGTCGCGCAGACCCTCTATCTGCCCCCGTTGACCGACGCTTCGGAAGCGCCCAGCGGTCGGCTGGGGGATGACATGGAGGTTCAGCTCGCTGTCTTGACCCGCCGGCTGCAGCAAGCCCAGCTGGTCGTGGATCCGAGTACCGATATCCTCGCCGCGGCGCCACGGACCGCCGACTACTACGCGCTAGGCCCGTACCGAAACCCCGTGGACGCTGAGCTGGTGGCCGCGGAGCTGCGATTGGTCGAGACCCCGCTGACCAACGTGCGGGCCGAAGCCCGCCTCGAGGAAGGCGTGCTCCGGATCGACCGCTTCCAGGCCGAGCTGTGGGAAGGCGACCTCCTGTTCGACTTGGCGGTTCAGGTCACCCCCGACCTCGACGTGAAGACCCGCTTGCGGGGAACGATGACCGACATCAACCTCGATATTCCGTACGCGAAGGCCAAGAACATCGAGCCGGTCAGCGACCCCGGCGACAAGGCCGAATACCTCGCCAGCGGCATCATGGATTTCGAGTTCGGTCTCAACGAGAACGTGCTCGACGGCCAGATCGACGTGGTGCGGCTGAGTAAGCCGCTCGTCGAGCGGTTGTTCGGGGCGATGGATCCGTCCGGCAAGAGCTCGGCCGCCGAGGCGCTCGGATACTCGGAGATCGCCGCCGTCCGCCCCGTCTCGGCGAAGCTCTGGGTCGCGCAGAATCTGCTCAACGTTCAGTTCGAGTGGGAGCGAGTGCTCGGGTTCGACGACTTCGCGCCGTGGTGGTTGGCGCTCGACACCATCCTGTTCGCGCCCCGGATCGTCTCGGCGTGGGTGCTGGGCGGCGCGTGGGTGATTCCCACCGTCAACAACTCCGTTCGGAGGGCCTCGGTCTTCAACTTCATCGATCCCTATCTGGGGCCGTTTCTCGAGCAGGCCACCGCGGGGCTGGCGCGGTTCCAGTCGCGGGTCGTGTCTGCCTCGGATGTGCCCGGCTTGACCGGCGACGGCGTCGAATAACCCGAGCGCAGCAGGCAGATGGTGTACGGTTTGGGTCATGTACCCCGTCCTGTTCGAGGTCGCTGGGATCAAGGTGCTGGCCTATCCAGTGATGATGGTCCTCGGCTACGTCCTGGCGCTGCTCTCGATCGGGCTGCTGATTCCGCCTCGGTCACGCACGGCCGTTCCTAGCTTCAATCGCGGCCAAGCCTTCGACCTGTTCATCGTGATGCTGATCGCGTCCTTGCTCGGGGCCAAGTTCGGACACGTGCTCTTCGAGGCGCCGGGCCACCGGACCGAGGACGGATACGAGATCACCGGGGTGCTCGAGCTCCTTTGGTACGACCCATGGCACTGGATTCGTCTCGATGAGGGCGGATACGTCTGGTACGGCGGGATGATCGGGGCCCTCGCCACCGCCGTCTTCTACTTTCGCAGCCGGCGGCAACTCAATCCGTGGCTATACGCCGACGCATTTACGCCGGCGATCATGGTCGGCGCGGCGATCGGACGCCTCGGCTGCTTCATGGGGGGGTGCTGCTATGGCAAGGCGACCGACCTCCCGTGGCCGCTCGGAATGGAGTTCCGGGTGCTCGTTCAGACGTCCCAGGAACCCCCGGAATGGGATTACGTCATGACGACGGTCCATCCCACGCAGTTGTACGACTCGACCATCGCGGCGTTGCTTGCGCTGTTCCTGTTGTGGCGCTTTCGGTTCCGCCGCTTCGACGGTGAGCTGATCGCGATCCTGCTGATGGTCTATCCCATCTTTCGAAGCTTGACCGAGAGTCTGCGCGGCGACGCAGAGCGCGGCTACATCGGCATCTTCTCGACCTCGCAGCTGATCTCGATTCCGATCTTCCTCATCGGTTTGTCTCTTTACGTGAGGCGAACCCAGACCGCTGGTCCAGCGACCCAGACCCTGTTGCCGGTGAAATCGGCTGATTCGGCCGATTCGGGCCCGCCTATCGAGGGCGGGGCGTCCGCGAAGGCGGGCTGAGTTCTCCCGGCCAACGTCGCCGCCGCGCTGGAAAATAGGGGGCGGGTCGTGGTTTAGCGGCGATAGGCCATGAGCGATCCGACGGACCCCCACCTCGGCGACGACCTCCAGTCAGGCCTCGCCGACCTCCCCGGCGACCGCACGCAGCGGGTGCGCACCCGGTTTCCGGATCCCGCCGAGGCCCCCCTGGTAGAGGCGGTCGAGGAAGAGGCAGCCGACGACGAATTCGTCGATCCGCCCCAGCCGGTGGGGCCCGTGCCCGCCTACCTGCCGAGCTCGACCGAGCTCGCCGGCTCGTCGCGGCGGACGCTCCGACGCCAGCGAGACCGCCGGGCCGAGCAGCGGGCGCTTCAGGTCGTGGTGGCGCTATTCGTGGGGCTGGGGGGCCTCGCGTTCGTCCTGGTGAATCTTCTGCTGGATGACCCGCCGCCCCCGAATGACCTCGCTACGGCCGCCGATCCGCCCATCCAGGCTCCCGGGGGAGCGAACACGGACGTCGCCGAGGCCCCGCCCCCGAGGGACGTCATTTCGACCCCGTTCGTCGACACCGTCGACTTGCCGGCGCTTCGGCAATTGCGCAACGAAGGGCTCACCATCGTGGCCGAAGGCTTGCCCGAGGTCGAGAGCCTCACCCCGGGCCCGGCCGTCGCGCCCCTCGCCGCGGTCGAGACCTGCCGGTTCGCGTACGGAGTCTGGGAGTTCTCGCCGAACCGCCGGTTCGCGTTTTTGCCGACCTGTCCGGCTTTGGAGGGCCAAGTTCTGTACGGGGCGTACCGAATCGAAGGCGGCAATGTCCGAATGTCGGCGCTGAGGGTTCTGAACGTCGAGCTCAACAGCGTCTTTCAAGTCGAAAAGCCGAGCCAGCTGATCACCGAGGTCAGAGTCGATGGCGGGCGGGTGCGACTGGCGGTGCGGCAGCGGGTCACCGTGATCCGCGCCGGCCAGTTCGGGGACACCTTCTTCAGCACCTACGCGCCCAAGAACACCCTCGGCATGCCCGGTCGATCGGCCGGCCGGCCCCCGCCCGACGAACCTCGGGTACCGGTAGAGGCGCCCGGCCCCCCTCCCTCACCGCCCGACAGGTCGCAAGGCACCGATCCGCTCCTCGAGCTCCTCAAAGGGGGACGGTAGCCGCTCGCTGGGCAGGACGACCGGCCTACTCGATAACATCGTCGAGCCGGTGGTCTTCGATCCCCGAGGGCTCTTGGTGAATCGTCACTTGCGCGCCGGGCTCGGCATCGCGGAGCCGGCGCTCGACGTCGTCGGCGATCTGGTGCGCTTTGTTGAGTGAGAGCCGCCCGTCGAGCTCCAAGTGCAGCTCGACGAAGGTCGTGTCGCCACTGCGCCGCGACCGGAGGTCGTGCACCCCGAGCACGTCGGGATGGGCTTGGGCCACTTCCAAGAGACGAGCGCGTACCTCGGTCGGTAGCTCGCGGTCCATCAACTCGTCGACCGCCCGCCGCCATAGACCGACGGCGTTCGCCACGAGGTAGCCACCGATCGAGGCCCCGAGTAGGGCGTCCAGCCATGCCAGATGCTGGCCGCTCAGCAGGGAGGCGATGACGGCACCATTGATGACCAAGTCTCCGGTGAAGTGAACGCACTCCGCTTCGATCGCGAGCGAGCGGGTCGCTCGAACCGTCCACCGCTGAAAGGCGACGAGGCCCAGCAGGAGCACGGTGGCCGCCGCGATGAGCGACAGGCCGATCTCGGGCCGCGAAACCGAGCGCTGATCGATGGCGGCGCCGTACGACTCGTGGAAAACGAACGCAGCGCTCGCGATCATCAGGAAGGACTGAGTAAGGGCGGCGATCGCCTGGGCTTTGCCGTGGCCGAACCGGTGGGCGCGGTCGGCGGGCTGCAAGGACGTGTAGACCCCGAAAGCGGTGACCAACGATGCGATCAGGTCCATCAACGAGTCGAGCGCGGCCCCCAGAAACGTCACCGAGCCGGTGACGAGCCATCCCGCACCCTTGGTCACCAGAAGGAGCCCGGTCACCCAGAGACTGACCCGAACCGCGAGGCGCTGCAGTCGATGGTGGCGTAGGTTCGAATCAGGCACGGCGAGGATGGTGAGGATCTCATCGACCAGCGAGGTAGCTGGCGACGAGCGCAGGTCGGCTTACGGTACGTACCCACGGCTTGAGGGCGGGGTTGATGGGCTCGACGATGGCGTCGTGCGGAGGCATGTCGGGCGCGTATTCTTCCTCGATCACCCATGGCTCCGGGGCCTCGGGGACCTCGAACCGAAGGGCGATGGTCGACGAAGTCATGCGCTCGAGCCTATCACGGCAAGCACAAGCAGTGGTTGAAGTCCCTCGAGTTCGAGCACGCCGCGGATCGCGTCGTCTTCGACGGCCCGCGGCTATTGGATGCCGTGACCATAGGGGCCGAGAAGCTCTGGCAGGTCGTCAACAGCGAGGAGTTCCGAGACCTGCCACCGAGCCAGCTCGTGCCGAAACGGGCTGAGCGCGGCGTGTATTTCGCCTCCGAGGCGACGATGTACCGTGTGTGGCGCGAAAATACCTCATCTACGACCACGACGCCAAGTTGTCCGCGGCCATTGATCGGCCGGTCGAGTCCTTCGGTACGAAGCCGACGCGGACAGGCGTCCGAAGTCCTTGGCAGAACGGAATCTGCGAGCGATGGGATCGCTCCCTCAGACGAGAGCTGTTGGACCATGTCGTCCCCTTCGGTGAAGACCACCTCCGTAAGATCCTCCGGTCTTACATTGAATACCATAATGAGGACCGGACGCACCTTGGATTGAAGAAGGATTGTCCAATCCCAAGAGCCCTCGAGTCGCGACCGGGAGGGGGGCGGAGGTCGTCGCTTTGCCACGCGTCGGCGGTCTCCACCATTGGTCGGGGCCGTCGGTCCGGCCGCGGCAGCCTTGGTCGTAACGTCACCGAGCTCTATATTTTTGTGGTTCGTTGATTGTGCTACAGGTGTCGGCGAATACGCGTGAGCACTTCGAGGGAGCCAGAATTTCATGTGTTCGTGAGCTACGCTTCTCACGACCAAGATGCGGTGCTGGGCCCTTCGGGGGTTGTCCCAGCGCTGCGCAAGCACGGCGTGCGCGCGTGGGTGGCGCCCGAGCAGATTCACCAGGGGCAGGACTACGCCGAAGAGATCGGCAAGGCGCTCGTGTACAAGTGCGGAGCGTTGTTGCTCTTTCTATCCAAGCACTCTCTGAACTCGGCCGAGGTCGCGTCCGAGGTGGCGATCGCATTCAAGCAGCGAATGCCGATCCTCCCCGTGTGCCTCGAGCACGTCGAACTGCCGGCGAAGTGGGTCTATCGACTGGGGCGGTGGCAGTACATCTTTGTTGAGGATGGCGCCGAAGCCATCGTCCACGCTCTTCAAAGGCATGGCGTATTGCCGGGAGGCACGATACGGACGGGTACAGCCGAACCTGCCACGACTCCTCCGGCGCCGCCGGCCAAGCACGTGCCGCGAATCCTGCCGTTTCTCGTCGACCGTGCCAAGCAAGACGAAGCGCTCGAGTCGGCCTTTGAAGATGCGGTAGCGACCCGCCGGCCGCTGAGCGTCATCGTGCCGGGGCCCGTGTCTGAGGGATTGACGATGTACGCCGAGCGCGTGGTGGGCTCGACCCTCAATCGATTTCTAAAGCGCCGCAAGCTCGCTTCCGCCATTCATCTGTGTCAGCCCAAATGGCCGACCTGTGACGACCCGTCGGACTCGGTCGAGCGACGGATCGACCGGCTTCGGCACCGCCTGTGCAAAGAGGTCGCGCCCCGGGGTCGTCAGGATCTGCGCGAGGTGCATCGCGCGCTCTCCAAGCGGGGTGAAAGCGCAGCGATTCGCATGTTTGCGCCGGCCGAGGGTTGGAGTGGCGACGAGCTGGCCTTCTTCGACGCCTGGCACCGCGAGTTGGAGGCCCTGCCGCGATGGCCGCGGCGGGGGCTACTGATCAGCACCGTCGTGGTCGAGTATGCGCCCTCGTGGTGGCCGTGGTCGGCGGCCAGCCGCGGCGCCCGGCGCGCGCGGTCGGCGATGCGCGAGCTCATGAAGCGTTCGACCGATAGAGTACAGGTGGTGGTGGTCCCCGAGCTGGAACCCATCCCCGTTGAAGACATCGAGCTGTGGGTCAGGCAAGAGGTGGTGCCCTGGCTCGGGGGCGGCGGGGGCATGGGTGGGGGCATGGGTGGGGGCCCCGGAGCAGCGTCGACGGCCGATCAAGGCACGGGCGGCTTCATGGTTCGCCAGTTGCGCAGCATGCTCGACAAGGTGCCTCGCTCCGGTCGCGCTTATCCCATGATCGAAATCGAGCCCGTGTTGGCCGACTTTTTAAAGGAATCCACTGGAACCCGACATGTATAATCGACTCTTCGTAGGACAATCGAACATCGCGCGCCCGACCCAGCCGGTCGATGTGCCGAACGCGGAAGGTACTCGCCGCCCCGCGCCGAACACCTATTTGGCCGACGAAGGGCTGATCGATGCGGTCAATGTGGCATTGATGCTCGGGCAACCTCTGTTGCTTACTGGTGAGCCGGGCACCGGCAAAACGCAGTTGGCGCATGCGCTGGCCTGGGAACTCGGATGGGAATCGCCCCTTCTCTTCGAGACGAAGACGTCATCAGCGGCCAAAGATCTCTTTTATCTGTTCGACACTCTGGGGCGCTTTCATGCTGCGCAGGCCGGTCAACAGGTCGACCCGCGGCAATTCATGACGTTTCAAGCCCTCGGGCTGGCGTTGATTCGCGCCTACCCGCCGGCCGAAGTGAAGGACTTGTTGCCGGACGGCTTCGAGCACCCGGGGGTTCAGCGGTCGGTGGTGTTGATCGATGAAATCGACAAGGCGCCTCGGGACTTTCCGAATGACCTGCTGAACGAGCTCGACCGAATGACGTTCACCATGCCCGAGCTGGGCGGACGCCGGCTCACCGCGCCCCCCGAGCAGCGGCCGGTCGTGGTGATCACCAGCAACTCCGAAAAGGCACTTCCGGACGCGTTTTTGCGTCGGTGCGTGTTCTATCACCTTCCGTTCCCCGACGCGGAACGCCTGGAAGCGATCATCACCGCGCGTTTGCCGCACCTGGTGGCGGCGAACAACCCGCTGGTCAAAGACGCGATCGAATTTCTGACGTATCTAAGAGAAGACGCCGACCTGCGCAAGCGACCCAGCACCGCGGAGCTGCTCGACTTCTTGGTGGTGATGGTTCAGCTGGGTGCGAAAGCCGCACAATCGTTGAGGGCGCAAAAAGATGCTGCTCAGCGTTCACTCAGCACGCTCAGCAAGATCGAGGAAGACCAGCGGGAGATCGTTCGGCTCTTCGAAGAGTTCATTCAAGACGGCGAGTCATGAATCAGGGCGCCATCTTCGAGTCGCTGCTCGATCACCTGGAGTTTCGCGGCTATCGCGTGGGCGTCGATGAGCGTGCCCGCGCCTTGGCCATTGTCACCCAACTTGCGGCGCGCGGAGAGCCCGAAGAGCGTTGGCCCGACTACGTTGCGCCGTTGGTTTGTTCGTCCGAAGACGAGCAGACCCGCTACCGGGCGGATGTACGGGCCTGGGCGCGCACTCGGCTGATCGAGCCGGTATCGACCGAAACGCCCGATGCAGGGCAGACCGTTCCTCCGCCGAGCGGGTCGGGGAGGATGTATGGGCTGCTGTTGGCGGTCCTGGTCTTAGCCGCGGTCCTCTTCGGAATATGGCAAGCGACGCGCCCCCCCGTTCCCAGCGTTGCAGATGCGGGTGTCGCCGATGTCGGCGAATCCGACGGTGGCCCGTTGGAACAACTTGATGGTGACGTCGAGGCCACTGACCCCGCCGTCTTCGCGCCCTCGGACGCGGGCATCGACGATGTCGGCGAATCCGACGCCGTCTTCGCGCGCTCCGATGCGGAGGTATCTGAACCCGATGCGGGGATAGGCGACAAGGTTGCAGACGAAGCAAAGACCTCGGCGTTCGACCTTGTGGTGTCGCCGGGCCAGCTCGGCTTGGCGGCGGCGCTGCCGGTGCTGCTCGCCCTGTACGGTGTGTGGCTGATTCGTCGGCTTCGGGCGAAGCTCCGCCGAGAGCGGGTGCTGCAGGGCGCTCAATTCTCGCGCGTGATGCGGCGCCCGAATCGGTGGCGGCTGTTTGCTTCGGAGGGGCTGCGCCGAGCTCTGCAGGCGTTGCGGCAACCGCGAGCGATGGGCAGCGCCGAGCTCGATGCCGAGGCCACCGCCAAGGCGACGGCGGAGGCCGGTGGCCTCCTCAGACCGATATGGGCGGAGCGAAAGTCGGCGCCCGAATATCTGGTGCTGATCGATGGGGCCAGCTCGGCCGACCACCGCGGGCGCCTGTTCGCGTCGGCGGTCGATGCCCTTGATGCGGCCGGCCTGCATACCACCAAGTTCTGGTTCCAGCAGGTTCCCGACCCCGTGTGGGAAGGAAACAAGTCGCTCGAGCTCGACGCGCTGCTGGCCAAGTATCCCGATGATCGCCTGATACTATGCTCCGACGGCGAGAGTTTCTTTGATGCGGTGACCGGCGAGCCCGACCCGGTCCTGGACTCTTTGAAGCACTGGCCGCAACGCATCCTGCTGACGTCCAAGGCTCAGCCCACGTGGGGGCCGCTCGAACGCCAGTTGAGCGAGGTTCACGGTTTTGACGTGGTGCCCCTCGAAACGGCGGCGCTCACCCAATGGGCGGGCGCGCTGCAGCTCGGCGGCGACCGTGCAAGCTCGGCGGCCGTATCGCCGCCGATGAAGGCGGCGGCGCGTATTCTGCACCGGGTGGGCGAGGGCCGACCGCCCGTCCACGTCATAGAGGAAGTGGTCACTCAACTGCGGCGGAGCTTGGGCGCGAATACCTTTCGCTGGCTGTGCGCCTGTGCCGTATATCCCGAATTGTCGTGGTCGTTGACCATGCACTTGGGGGCGGCGCTCAAAGACGAACTTGGACGGCCGTTGAGCAGTGACCGTCGACTGCTCCGATTGGTAAACTTGCCCTGGTTTCAGCAGGGTTGGATTCCGCAGTGGGCTCGATTAGCGCTCCTTTCGGCCATGAGCGCCGAGGACGAAGCCGAAGTTCGCGTCATCCTCGAAGAGCTTCTCCTTCGCGACGAAGGCGAAGGAACCGGGGGCCTCGAGGTCCTGTCGGTGGCGGACGATGGTCGCGGCGAAGCCGTCGAGTCGACCCGCGACGCGGTTTTGGTCGAGTTCATGGCCGGCCGCTCCGCGGCGACCGGCGCCTTCGAATTGCGCTCCGACCTCGGCCGCGCCCTGGGGGCAAAACGGAGCCGAGGAACCCTTCGAACCCTGTACGCGCTGGCGGCCATGAGCTGCGCGTGGATATTCGCGGTCTTGTCTTACGAACCACCTACCAAGATACAGGTGGAAGTGCGTTCGCGGCCGCCTAACGCCACCGTATTGCTCGACGGGTTGGAATTCGGTCAGACGCCGGTCAGAGTGACGTTTCAACGAACCGGTGAGAGCCGCTTAGAAATCAAGAAGGACGGGTATCGGCCGGCCGAGTATATCGTACCGCGTTCCGGACAGTTTCCTTCTAAAATTGAAGTCACGCTGGACCTGATCGGTTTTCGCGTTCTGCTACCCGTCCAGGCGACGGTGATCATGAACGGTCAAGCGATCGGACAAGGTCGACAGGTCGATGTTTCAACGGCCGACGTACCCGACGGCGAGGTCTATCTGCGGGTCGAGGCATCTGGACACGAGCCATATGAGGTTCGTTTCGCTTCAAAGGATGATATTCCGCCCACCCTCGACATTCCTCTTCGAGTCAGGGCGCCGGCCTGGGTTACCCGTGGATCCGGGGTCTCCGCCAGCGAGAAAAACGTCCTTTACGCGGTGGGATCCGCGTCGGGCATCAGCAATCGGGGCTTGTTGCGCAAAGCCGCCGCTCAACGAGCCCGGGCAGAAATGCAGCAAATGCTTGACGTATTTAGGGGCAGCCTGCTGCGTGATTACGGGGCGACTACGAGCATCGGAGACCCATCCGCACCGTCGGACGAACAGCTTGTCCGGCAAGCAGTCACTCGACTCTCGAGAGAGGCACTGAATGGAGTCCAGGTTGCGGAATACTGGATCGAACCCTCCGATGGCACGATGTACGCTCTGTCGCGCCTCGATCTCACTGGTTTTTTTGAGCAGATCGCCACGCTCCGGGAGCTCAGCGCGGGGGTGAAAGACCGTCTTCGCCAAAGCGCCGAGCGTGCGTGGGCCGAATTAAAAGGAGAGGAACCTCCTCCTCCGCCGCCACGCCGGCGTTCGCCACCACCCTCGGAACCTCCTCCGCCACGCCGGCGTTCGCCGCCACCGGCAGAACCTCCGCCACCACCCTCGGAACCTCCGCCGCCACCACGCCGGCGTTCGCCACCGCCCGCCAAGCGCTCAGAACCGGCCGCCGGTTCCGCGCGGGAGCCTCGGTGCGGCACCCGACAGACCATCGCGGGCCTGGAGTACGTGTACGTGTGCGGCGGCGCGTTCACGATGGGCTCGAACGATGGAGATCGCGATGAGAAGCCTCCCCACAAGGTGCGCATCTCGTCCTTCTGGATGCAGCGGTACGAGTTTCGTCGCGGCGAAGCGAAAGGGCGTTCTCAGTCGGGTGATCCGAGGCTGCCATTGACAAGAATCGGCTGGGCGGACGCCCGTGGTCAGTGCGAAGCCTACGGGGCTCGTTTGCCTACGGAAGCCGAATGGGAGTACGCGGCCCGCGGCAAGAAGAGCCGCAAATACCCTTGGGGCGACGCGGAGCCGACGAAACGACGCGCTCGCTTTGGGTTGGATTATATCGCTGGTCCCGAGCCCGTAGATGCGCGACCGGCTGGCAAAGGGCCGTTTGGCACCGAGCAACAGGCTGGCAACGTCGACGAGTGGGTGTGCGATGCGTACGACAAAGATGCCTATAGCAAGGCACCCCGCGGAGATGATCCGAGCGTCGCTATAACCGACCCCTCAGTCGGATGCGATGCCGCCGATGGCGTGGCGCTCCGTGTCATCCGCGGGGGCTCGTTCCTCGATTCGGCCGTGAACCTGCGCTCGGCGTATCGAGTCGGCTACTTGCCCGGGGTCGGGGTCGTCTCCCTGGGGTTCCGGTGCGCGCGTTCCCCCCTCCCGAGCATGCCTTGATGTTTGATTTTGTCAGTTTGTTAACAAGGCTTGGGCCGCCCGGGCGGTTGGTTCGACACAACCCAAAGCGCTAAAATCATTCTGAAATCCGGTCTCTTTGGCTCAACTGCGTGCGCAGGGTGCGATCGGGGCTCGCCCAACCGCGACGCCTGCGGGCGGCGCGGTTTGTCAGGTAGACGACAAACTTTGTCGGCTACCTGACAAAGGAATCGGCTTTGCCGTCAAACGCGGCCGTACGCGCTGCGTCTTGTCAGTCTTTTGGCAAAGCACCTGACAAACGCCTCCGCCGCGCGCGGCAAACTGACAAAGCGTCAAACGGGACCGATAGGTATTTTACGGAAGTGCCGTTCGTGAGCTGGCCTCTGGGGAGGGCGCGGAGGTCGGCGGGATCTTCGCAGGTTCCCCTGATGTCGGCTTGGTCTCGAAGGCCGGTCCCTCCTCTGCTTCGCCCGGGCCTCCGGCTGGGGTTGTGGGTTTCGAGTCCTGTGCAAGCACAGGAATGGCATCCGCCTCAACTCGATGCACCATCAGTGTACGCAACCTGGCTTTCGAGCCGAAAGGAGAATGTCCAGCATGCAACGATATACGGCCTCGATGTTCACACAACAAGCTGCACGTTCTGTGTGGTCGGACCCAGTGGGCGGCGCCTACAGACCACCGTCGTCGAGACCAACGGGTCCTTCGCGCCGCGGCCGAGCAGGGCGTGCAACGGGTCGTCGTCACCTCTTCGGGGGCGGCGGCGATCTGCGGGCGCCCGGTCGACGAGCGCGTTTGGAGCGAAGACGACTGGGGCGACCCGAGTCGGGGCCGGGCGTACCACCGCAGCAAGCTCCTCGCCGAACGCGCGGCCTGGGACTTCGTAGGCAGCCCGCAAGGGCGCGGGCTCGAGCTGTCGGTGGTCAACCCGACCTACGTCCTCGGCCCGACCGACACTTCGAGGTCTGCACCGAGCCGGCAGAGCAGGTGCTCGGATGGAGCGGTCGAACGATGCCCGAGATGGTCCCCGACTTGGCGGCGCACTTTGCGCCCGCTGAGCCTCGCGCCGGGGAGCGGTCTACTTGATGAACGCGCGGAGGTCGCCGGCGTAACGGGGCAGCGAGCCGGGATGCACGTACATCATGTGGCCGGCCTCGTAGTACTTGATCTCGATGCGGGCTCGTTCATCCGGGCTGATGTTCATATGATCGACGAAATAGTCGGTCGCGGAGTAGGGGGTGGCGAGGTCGAAGTAGCCCTGCTGCACCAGCACCCGCATCGTGGGGTTCTGCTTCATGACGTACTCGAGGTCGATCGCGGTATTGGCGAAGGGCAACTTGAAGCCGTCGGACTCGGGGCTGGTGTGCCCCCAGTCCCAGCTTGCGAACAGACCCGCCGAGATCTTGTACTTTCGGTCGCCACCGAACTCCAAAACCCTATTGTAGTAGTCGAAGAACGCGGCCGTGTAGGCGGCGCGGACCTTCGAAAAGTAGGGGTCGTAGTCCATGTCTTCGGCGAGGAGGTTGGTGCTGGTTCCACTGAAGCGACCGTCGATCCGGCCCGTGGTCTTTCCCTTGCGTCGTTGGAGCTCCTGAAGAAACTGTCCGTGAGAAACGCGGAGGTTCGCTCGCAGCCAGTAGCTCGGCTCTACCCCCGTGTATCGAGCGAGCCGCTTGGCGACGGCGCGCTTGTCTTTCGGGTCCAGCCGGTTCCCTTGACGGAGGGCGAGCAAGTAGTCCGTCTCGGCGAAGATCTCGACTTCCTGCAGGAAGGCCTCGAGGTTCGGTTTTCTCGTCGCCAACATGCCGTGGTAGTAGGCGACGGCCGCGAGACCAGGCAGGTATACGGTGTGGGCGAGGTCGTTCCGAACACCGTCGACGCCGGATACCGCATCCATGAACGGAGACACCAAGATGACGCCGTTGAGGTCCATATTGTGGACGGTCATCAGCCGATACGCCACCGCGCCCGTGCGCATGCCGCCGTAGCTTTCGCCGAGCACGTACTTCGGAGACAACCAGCGCTGATTCTCGGTCACGTAGCGCGCGATAAACTCGGCCGCCGCCGCCGCGTCTTGATCGACGCCCCAGTACTCGGTGCCTTTGGTTTCGCCGAGGAGCTTCGTATAGCCGGTGCCGACCGGATCCATCATCACCAAGTCGGCGACGTCGAGGACCGAGTACTCGTTGTTGACGTAGCGATACGGCGCGGGTCCGGTGTGTTTGGGGTCGTCGATGACCACTCGTCGGGGTCCGAGTACACCCATGTGCAGCCAGATCGACGCGGAACCGGGGCCCCCGTTGTACGCGAAGACGATCGGACGCCGTGCGGGCGCGGACTTGAGCTGACGATAGGCCGTATATCCGAACGTCGCCTTCGGCTTGCCGTCTTTGTCTTTCAGCACCATGAGGCCGGCGGTGGCTTCGTACCGAATTTTTCGCCGGCCGATGCGCACCTCACCCTGGGTCACCGAGGCCTCGTCTTTGGCTTCGACCTTCGCCTCGGGCGCCTCGGCAGGCGATCCCTCGCCCGACGGGGCAGCGAGGGCCAGAGCCGCCCATATCATCAAGGTATTCATCATTCCGGTCAGAATACCGTATCTTGAGGCGGCTCGAGGCCCGCGGCCGCCGTCAAGGCATCGATATCGGTTCCGGCGATGAGGTCGACGTGCTCGGTGATCCAGTCGAGCCCGCGGTCCCACCAGGCGATCTCGAGCAGGCGGGCGACGTCGGATTCAGAGAACCGCTTTCGGATCTCGCGCGCGGGGTTGCCCCCTACGATCGTGAACGGCGGGACGTCGGCGGTGACGACGGACGCGGTCGCGATCACCGCGCCGGCGCCGATCGACACGCCCGGCATGACGCGGGCTTCGTGTCCGATCCAGACGTCGGGGCCCACTCGGATGGCGCCTTTGTTGGGCCAGCTGCGGTTGTGGGCTTCGGGCGCCGCGGCCGCCCAGGCGCCGGGTTCGCCGTCGTGGGCCGGGGTGAAGATGGCAAAGGGGTAGGTCGAGATGGTCGCCGTCTCGTGATTGCCGCCGTTGAGGATGAACACGGCATCGTCGGCCAGGGCGCAGAACGGACCGATCTCGAGCGCGTCGTCGATGAAGTCGAACGCGTACCGAACGCATGCGTCCTCCCACGCGCCGGGCTCGGTGGTGCTCCGCTCGTTGAACGCGTGGACGTAGGTGAAGTCTCCGACCCGGATCTTGGTCCGGTTCCGGATCAGCGGGGCCAGGAAGGCGACCGACGTGACGCCGGCAATCGGGTGCAAAGCGGTGGGATCAGGAGGGAGCGGCATGTGGCGACCCTACGACCTGCGAGCGGCGGGGTCGTCCGAAAACGTGGCGCCGGTTGGGGCGAGCACGAAGAATCCGAACGACCGCCCGTCCAAGCCGACGCAGGCGCGCTGAGGGTCCAGCGTCTCGAGATGGCCAACCAGCGTGGAGAGTCGGCCGTCGGGGTCGATGTGCACGGGATGACCGTTGACGACGATCGGAGCGGCGCCGGTGGGCGCCGAGAACCGAAACGCCAAGGCCTGGTGGCACGCGAGGCCCGGAAGCTCGGCCTGCGCCGGCGCGTTCGCGCGATTGAGCAGCAAGAGGGTCACGCAGTCTTCCGGGATGCCGCCGCCGGCTGGCGTCCAGTGGGCGTAGGCGCTGACGGGAACATCGCTGGTCGGTTCGACCTCGGGAATCAACACCTCTCGCCCCATCAATCGCTTCCACACCACGGAGGCCCAGTAGTCGGCGCGCGGCTGGAGGTCTTCGTCGTCGATAAGGCCCGACGGGGCGCTGGTCAGGCCCCGTCGAACCACGACCGAGTGCCCACGCTGGGCCAATCGGGCCAGACGCTCCACCCAGTCGAGGCTCGGGGCGGTCGCCCCGCCGGTCGCGGCTGCGGTGTCTCCGAGCCACAGCGGCTTATCCTCGGCGCCCGCCGCCGCCCGCATGCGTTCGGCCGTTTCGGCGGAAGACGACAGGTCGTCCGGCATCGGCGTCGAAGCCGAACCGGGAGCGGGGTCGCTTCCGAAGGGCCAGGTGATGATATCGACCGCGGAGGCCGCTCTCGTGAGGGCGTCGTCCGTCTCCTCGAAACCGGGGAGGGAGGCCGAAAGCAGGCTGCCCTGCGACCGGATCCGAATGAGCTCGGCCGCGACGGTGAGATCGTCGGCGTACTGACCATGGGCGACCTCATCGCCCCCGAACCGGGGTCGTTGGGCCGTCGATTCGTGCCCGAAGGCCCACACCAAGACCGGGTCGCGTCGGGCCGAAGCATGGTCGACCAGGGTCCGGGCTTGGTCGGTTCGCCATGCGCCCGACCGGCCGCGCACTCCGGGGCCGGCGTTAAGGGTAAATATAACCGCCAAACCCGCGTCTTGAGCGAAGTTGATGGCCGCATCCCAATCGGCGGCCGTCAGCACCGCCGCGTAGCCGCCGGGCGCCGGCTTGGCGCGGGTCTGCAGGTCGTAATAGGTGCGATCCGCGAGGGGCCCTCCGATGCGGAGGTAGGCGGGACTCAGGGCGCGGGCGAGGTTCAGCAGGCGAGGGCGGTCCAGGTCCAGCCGGGTGGGGGCCGATCCCAACGGGGCGGTTTCGAGCAGTCGCCCAAGGTCGACCGACACCGATAGGAAGCGGCGGTCCACCGAATGGGTGACGGCGTCGGGCACCAGCCGGACCCGAAGGCTCGTTCCCGACGCCGCTGGCGTCGACGGGGCTGGAACCACGGCGATTCGAATCCCTTCCATGGTATCGAATGAAAGGGATGCGGATGATCAGATCCAGATATCGGTTGCGTTGCGATCGGATGTAACTTCAGCGTTGCCGGAACGTCGCAGGAGCTCTTGCGAACCGCGAGAATGATCCCAGTGCATGCTGGTCGGGGGCGGCGTTCGCTCCCGTCGGCACCGAGGTGTAAATGATGCGAGTTTTGTTCACTGTTCTGATCGTTTCAATCGCCGCGTGCGCGTCTTCAACGTCTTCCACGAAGGATGGCGCTTCTTCGGCGCCCGCTTCGCAGCCGGGCGCGGCTTCGAAACCGGGCGCGGCATCGCAGCCGGCCGCGGCGGTCGACGCAGGCCCGATTTCGGCTGACTGGGTGTCGGCTCGGGCCTCGGCGGCCCACCAGCGGCTCGCAGCCACGCCGGCGGGCCAGCTCATCGCCAAGACCATCAAAGCCCACGGGGGCATCGAGTCTTGGCTCGCTCAGGGCACGATCTCATTCACGTTTGACTATCAGCCCCTCAAGCAGCCGGAGCGTCGGATGTTCACCCATCAGCGGGTGGATCTGTGGCGTGCGCGGGCCGTGCACAAAGAGCTCGGGCCGGACGCCGATGCCGAGTTCGGTTGGGACGGGCGCGAAGCCTGGATCAAGCCGGGGCCGAAGGCGTTCCCGACCCCTCCGCGCTTTTGGTCGACCACGCCGTACTACTTTTTGGGTATGCCGTTTGTCTTGGCCGACCCGGGCGTCAAGTTCGAGCAGCTGCCTGACGAAAAGCTCGACGGCCAGAACTACCGCATGGTGAAGGCGACCTTCGAAGCCGGTACCGGCGATTCGCCCGGCGACTACTACATCCTCTACATCCACCCCGAGACTCATCAGGTCGCAGCCCTCCGGTACATCGTGGCCTATCCCGGCTTCTTCAAGAAGCCGGGCATGCACACCCCGGAGAAGCTCATGCGGTACACCGAGTACAAGACGGTCAAGGGCCTGAACTTCGCTAATACCCTCGATACGTATGCGTGGGGTGAAAAAGGCGCGGGCGAGAAAGTGACGTCGATCAAAGTCTCGGACATCCGGTTGGGGGAGACGATCCCGGGCGCCGACTTCGCGGCCGTGCTCGACTCTTTCGTGACCCAGAGCCTGTAAATGACTCGACGAATTCTGACCCGTACTTCCCAACCGAGACATTAGCGAGGCTGCGCCTGAAACGCTCGAGTTCATTCGCGATTCCGTGCTGGCGCAGCCTCGCGTCGACAGTTG
>CAZFIV010000044.1:0-53199 GCA_964519665.1 uncultured Myxococcales bacterium | reverse complement strand
GAGATCGCCATCGGTGTCGGGTCAGCTCGGGAAATGGCGCACTAAACGGCACTTCCAAAACATACCTATCGCTCGGAATCGAAGGGTATTCGTGAGGAACCAGAAGAGACTCCGAAGAGTCGGGCGTGCAGGTTCCGTACTGTTCATTACGCCGCTCGGCGGCGATGCCCTAAAGCCCGAGTTTTCGCAACGAGGTACGGACTCTATCCACCCGACGCGTCGGCTCCGAGTCTTCGAGGGATGTGAGCAAAGACCGTAGGAGATTGGCCTTTCTACCTTTGAGCTTCGAGAGAACGACTCGAGCGGGGGCTAAGTCCAGATGAACATTCTTATCTGCCAGCCGGGTGACGGAGCGCTGTAGCTCGCTGCCTTCTTCCTTGCAAAACCTCTTGTGCCTCCGAAGAAGGCACGAAGTCGTAAGCGTGGCACGCGCGACGACCTGGATCATCGGATCGGTTTCGTTCGTTTTCAGGCAGCGTCGCCACGCCGCTTCGATGCGGTCGTGAGGATGGCGGGCGGCCGAGGTAACCTCGGCAAGGGTGCACACTACCCTTGGATCCACACGCGACGCTCCGACGAGTGGGCTGCCAAGTTGCATTCCAAGGGCAGGGTCTTCGAGTTTCTTGTAAGCGACCTCGAGCAGTCGCTGGGCGACGATGATTCTGAATGCCTCGGTCTCCTCTTCTGAGAGGCGCTCAGCTTCAGCCGCGGCCTCGCGCAAGCCAGCTTTAACGGTTTCGAGGTCGGTCTCCGCCATGGTCCGCTGTGCGTCAGCCGAGACAATGTCGAGCCGTTTTCTGCTACTGAGGACCTTCGGCGTAGTGTCGGCTTGAGACCAATCGTACGCCGCCACGGCCAACCAGGCGTACTTGACGGCCGAAGAGCTGCCCTTCTCGGAAACTGGTACCAGGTTCGAGTACGTTACGCCGAGAGCTTCTCGTGCCTTGATGTCTTTCGGGGCGGTCTTGACAATTTGCCAGCGGAGAGCCAGACCCCGCTCAAATAATGTTCTCGCGCGCGGCAGCTGCCCGTCGTCGTGGTAGACCCGTCCAAGTTGCTCATGGGCGCGGGCAGCTTCCCTTTGAAAGTCGATATTCTCAGGTTTGGTCTCCAGAACTATCTTGCGCAGATCCAGGGCTTGACTGAAAGGCTCGGCCGCTTTCGCGCTCGAGCCAGTCAGCGTCAAAGTATGGCCATAACTTTCATGCGATTGAGCTAATTCCCGCTTCCATTCAGTGGGCGCATCATCGACCTCCACAAGCTTCTGCCTGAGTTCGATACTGAGTTCGTATTCTCGGAGAGCCTCTTTCAACTCGCCCAATTCGCGATGAGCCTCGCCAGCCTTGAAATGGCCAAGAGCAGAGCGTTGCTTCCAGTCGTCCGACGACGGGTCTTTAGTCAAAGAGGCAGCGGAAGCTCTTTTACATTCACCATAGTATCGGAGGGCGCTTCTCGGGTCGTCTAAGCGAAGATATAGATCGCCGAGCTCCATGTACAGGGCGGTCGTCTCCCGCTGCTGTCGGGAGTTCTGATTGGATAGGACGCTGACGATCTGGGTCTGGCCATATGCCATCACCCCAATGACGGCCGCGGCGGCCGACAGAGCCGCAAATCCGAATGCGGTCGCCCCGAAGCGCCATCGTTGCTTACGGTGTCGCGTCGATTCTTCTTTCTTTACTTGTTCGAGAAACTGTTGACTGGTTGAATCGAGAATCCCCTCAAAACGTTGCCGGACGGTGGGGGAAAGATCGGTGCCCGTCAGATGCGCAAGGACAGCGCCGCTCGGGAGGCCTTCGGTCGGTCGGCCCGACTTGTCCCACGCGTCGGCTACCGCTTTAACGTCATCGCGGCGTTCAAGCGCGCGGCGGTCTTCATCGATCCATTTGACGAGGGTGGGCCATGTACGAAGCAGCGCTTCGTGGACAATATCGACGCGGCTATCGGGCGCCTTGGAGGCGCTTTCGTCGATATCGAGGGCATGATCGAATCTCTGGGCATCGGTGACCTGCAGGAGGCGAGGTGCCGGGGCCGCGCCGTCGTATTCGTCCATTTGTCGGCCTCCGGATAGACGTGCGAAGACCCTCTCGGCGTCGCCGATCGAACTGCGGGCTGCCGCGAGCACGGCGGCCCGCGGCAGAGGTCGGCGAGTACTTTGGCTACCCCGACCGATGCGGACGAGGCTTATCAGCATCCTTCGAGCTCGATCTTTGTCTTCCGCCGATAACCCGGAGAGCGCTTTATCGGCGTCGCCGGCCAGCGCGCCGGCGACGCCGCCGATTTGGGCGTATGCTGCGGCTGTCAGTAGGCCCTTGTCGCGTCGAGCCCAAAGCGCCGACAGGACGTGAGCGACCAACGGGAGCCCTCCTTCGAGCGCCCGGGCGTCGTCGAGAATCCGGTCAACAAGGCCGGGGTCGAATCTGACTCCGGCCAGGGTCGCCGGCCCTTCAACGGCCTGCCGCAGTCCCTTTCTCATCGGCTCGAGATAGTACCGGGCCGCCTTTTCATTGAGTGCTGCGGCGAGTCTGGGCAGTTCGAGGAATCGAGCCATGAAATCGCTTCGAATCGTGGTAATCAGGTAGATGGGCGCATCACTGGTGATGGCCTCGGCGATCAAGCCGTCAAATCTGGCATGGGGGTTGTAATCGCCAGGCACCGAGAGCTGACCGGACGCAGCCTCACCCTTGGAAGCGAGCGTGAAGGCTTCTTCGAGTTGGTCGATGACCAGAAGCAGGCCTTCACCGGGAGCCAGAGCGTCCCTCGCCATCAAGCTGAGAGCCCGCGGATTGGCTTCGAGGTCGTTGAGAACATCCAAGGTGCTCGGCGCCTCTGCGGCAACCGCGGGTTCGGAGGTCGACGGCCGGGGAGGGGCGTCGTCGGTCGGAGCCAGCAATGCAGTACGAATCGCAAAGGCAAGATTCACCAGGGGCTCGTGACCCGGTCGGAAGATTGCGACCCTCCACTCGTTGGGAGCGTTGGAGATCCGGCCTTGGCGAAAAGCGGGCACGAGGCCAGCGCGCGCAAGCGAAGACTTGCCACTACCGCTCGGACCATCGATGTGGAGCCAACGGCTACCAGCACTCACCCGATCGAGGCAGGTCAAGATCTCGGTCGATCGACCAAAGAAGAAGTGTGCGCTGGTTTCGTCAAAAGCCATCAATCCGGGATAGGGATTCGCCGGTTCCGTGGATTGCGGCGTTTCTGGGGATCGAAAAGCGCTTTGGTCGTACCGGAGCCTCTGTCCGAGGGCGGACAAAACGTCCCCCCAATCTGCGGGATTTCCGGCAAGCCGAATTCCTTGGAACAGTGACAAGAATCCGTCCTCCGAGCTGAACTCGAAGTTGTCCATCAGCAAGGGGACGATCGCGAAAGTGCGGTCGTTCTGCTGACGCACCATGGCGAGCGCGGCTTCCGCCTCAACCCAGCGACGCGGCGCGTGGTCGGACAGCAGAACCATGTATGTTCGGGCTTCTAGAATCCCGCGTTCCAGGACCCGCAACCACACCTCGCCGGGCTGAATAGTGTCAGCATCGAAGAAAACTTTGAGGCCACCGGCGGATAGCGCGTCGAAGACCATCTTCGCTTTCGGACGGTCGACCCCATGAAAGCTCAGAAAGACGTCCCAGTCTGCCGAGGGTTGGGTCGGGTTGGGTTTCCCTTTGGGGCTGATGGAATTGTCTTCGTCGCTTGTGGTCACGGCCGCCTTAGCCTTGTTTGAGACCCGCCGGAGGTCAATGTCGGAGGGGCGGTGTGCAACCGGAAACATGGGTGACAGTTTAGACCGGGCACATGGGTCACATCTTGGACGCGTTGCGGCGTCGAACTGATCCGCCACCGCTCTTCTTCAGATGCGCCCTACTGTTGGCCGGAGGCGGGCATATAGGACCGAGCCGAGGCAGTTGATCGTCAAAGTGACCGAGACGGATCGGGCCATAGAAGAAGTCGAAGATTCCATCGTCGGTCTGACGGATGCCGATGGGTTGACCGGTCAGCACCGAATTGACGTACAGGAAATGGCCACGCCATTTGAGAGGTCTGTTCGAGATGATTCGGCGTACCTCACATGCAGCCCGGTACTCAATGGTGAGCTCTCGCTCCCGGAAGACGCGGTTCGAACGCTGGTAGATCTTCGGTAACCGTTCACGTCCCCGATTGAAGGCGTGATCGCGGATGTGCGACCGGAGGGCATGGCTTCTCAGAAGACCCCAACCACCCCAGACCAACTGGCCCAGGCAATCGAGATGCTGGTGGCCTCCTACGTCGACGAAGCGCGCCGAGTCGCGCGCGTCGCGGTCAACGACGCGTTCGCTCGTGCGCCGGCGCGCACTTCTCAAGCGCCCCGAGGGCGTCGTCGTCCGCAGCGCGAGCAGCCCCCCTCGCCGGGACGCCGCCGGTCCGCGGCGGAGATCATCGATGTGAAGGACCGGCTCTACGCAGTGGTATGTGCCCGAGCCGGCGAGCCGATGACCGTGATCGCGGAAGCGCTCGGCTTGCCCCTGCGCAGCCTGCAGCGGCCGATGTCGAAGCTCCGAGCCGAGGGCAAGGTTCGCTGCGTGGGCGAGCGCAACATGACTCGCTACTTCCCGGCGCTCGGTCGGCGCTCGAAATCGGAGGTCTGATCAGCCCGCCACCGAGGTGTTGATGAGTCTCGGCGGTGTCGTGCCGTCGAGATGAGCGACCACGCTGCTCACCACGAAGTCCAAGACCGACTTGCCCTGCTTGCGTGCGGTGTGCGCCGCGGTCATCAGCCGTTCCGCGAAACGCTCTCCGCGCTCACTCTGGCTACCGAAGCTGCCCTTGCGCCACAACACAGTTTGACGCTCATTCTGCCCATGTCGGCGATTTCACGGTCCACTACCCGTGGCATCCTGCTCATGGATCGACCGTACATGTTTATTATCTTGAACGACGGCGCGGGGAGGAGGTCGCTATCTGCGTCCTTCCCGACGGCGGCCGAGGCTTGCTTCCGACCTGGATGTTTGATTCATCGACGTGCGCGGGCATGAAACGGGGCCAGACGCGCGTGTCTGCGGAGGCCCTCCAAGCCCTTCGCGCGCTCCTAACACAAATCGGATTTGATGCGTCTGTGCGCGCGATGAATTGCGCAGAGGGATGTATCAAAGATGGAAAAGGATCGGCAACCGAACGACCACCTGGGGCTTCGGTTCGAGAGACCGCAGCCAAAAGTCCTAAATTTAGCGGGCATGTGACGACCGGGTGCGGGCATGTGCCGACCGAGCGCGCCGAACCTTTCGGCGGGAGGGTCGGTTCCGGCCTCGGGTCGGTTCCGGCCTCGGGTCGGTTCCGGCCTCGGGTCGAGAGGGCGGCCATCGCTTGCGATCCGAGGTCCGGACCGACCCCGCGTCTACAGATAGGCTCGCCCCGACTCAGTAGCCGATGGGCGCTTGCACGCTCGTCGGGTCGACGAGCTCCCAGACGCCGTTCACACCGTCGCCCGTGATGTCGCCAGCGGTCGTGTCGCCGATGTAGTAATACAGGGGCCAACCGCGAAACACAGCCTGCGTTTCCCCATCCGGTCGGTCGAGGACCCTGAAGTCGTTCGTACCGATCAGCGACGCCACGCGCGGGTCGGTGATCGGCACCAGGGGCCAGCTGGTGACACAACCGCCGGTGCAGGCGCTCACCGGCTCCTCGCTGGCGGTACCTTGGGTGTCGTTCAGGAACAGGTAGATCGCCCGGCCGCCCGCATTCGCGAGGTACAGTGGCGCGTCGGCGTTGGCCATGATCTGAACGTCGTAGCTGTCGGCGACGTACCAGACATCGCCCTGGCCATCGCCGTTGATGTCGCCGGGGGCGGCGTCGGTGGCGAACCGGTAAAGCGGCCAACCGAGGTAGCTCGACTGGGCCGCGCTGTCACCCCGGGTGACCGCCGCGAAATCGCTGGCGCTCAGGGCGGAGGGCACGATCGGCGTCGAGCCGGCCGAGAACACCGGCCAATTCGTCGCGCATCCGCCGCTGCAATTCGAGACCGCGGGGTTGCCACCGAATCCAGCGGGGATGTCGCGAGCGAATTGGTACAGGGTCTGGCCTTCCGCGTCGACGAGGAACCGGCCCAGGTCATCGGTCTGGCGCAGCATGACCGTGTAGAACGGCTCGGGAAGGACGAACCAAACGCCGCCCAGCCCCTCGCCGTCGATGGCGCCGGGAGCGCTATCGTTGGCGAAACGGTACAGCGGCCAGCCACGGTAGGTGCTCTGCATGGTGCCGTCGGCCCGCATGAAAGAGCCGATGAGGCTGGCGTCGATGCCGGAACCAGGGCGGATGCTCTCCTGATAGAATACCGGCCAGTTGTTGAGGCAGTCGCCGGTGCAGTTGCTGGCGGGCGTCGGTCCGGGCGTGTCGCGGGTGAAGTAGTACAGCGTGTTCCCATCGCCGTCGGAGAGCCGGCCGCTGTTGAGCGTTACATTCGCGGTCGGAACCGGGCTCGTGGGATCTGCCACGAACCATACGCCACCGACCGCGTCGCCGTTGGTGTCGCCGGCGGTCGTGTCGTTGGCAAAGTAGTACAGCGGGTTGCCTTGGAAAGTCGCCTGCTCGGCCCCGTCGGGGCGAGTGAAGCTCGAGAAATCATCGCTCGACAGCAGCGAAACCACGCGCGGGTCGGTGATCCCGACGATCGGCCAGTTGTTCAGGCAGTCGCCCGTGCAGGCGCTGACCGGGTCTTGGCCAGCGGTTCCGGCCGTGTCCCGAATAAAGAAATACATGGTCCGACCCGCGTCATTGGCGAGGTAGGCCGGGTGGTCATCGTTGCTCATCAGGGCGATGTCGTAGTCGCCGGCCACGAACCACACCATCTGTGCGCCGTCGCCATTCAGATCGCCCGGGTTCTGGTCGTTCGAGAAGGTGTACAGCGGCCAACCCTGGTAGGCCCACTGAGCCGATCCGTCGGTTCGGGAGACCGGCGCGAGGTCGCTCGCGGTCAGCGTGGACGGTACGATCACTTCGTTGGCCGCGTAAGGGGGCCAATTGCTCGCGCAGCCGCCGCTGCAGTTCGATACGGCGGCCGCATCACCGAAGCCGGCGGGCAGGTCGCGCGCGAATCGGTAGAGCGTGCTGCCGTCGGTGGTCACCAGGAAATCGCCGAGCGCTTCGGTCCGGCGGAGCATGACCGTGTAGAACGGTTCGGGGAGCACGAACCAACGGCCGCCGACGCCGTCGCCGTTGGTTTGACCGGAGCCGCTGTCTCCGCTGAACCGGTACAGTGGCCAGCCGCGGTAGGTGGTCTGTTGCTCACCGTCCGAACGCAGGATCGAACCAAACAGGCTCGCGTCCAGCCCGGGGCCGGGATTCACCTGGGCCTCGTAGAAGATCGGCCAGTCGCTGACACAGGCACCGGTGCAGGCGCTCGCCGCACTGGGGCCCGGGGTGTCTGGAGTGAAGTAATAGAGGGTCCTTCCGTCTCCATCCGTAAGAAGGCCGTTGGTCAAGAGGACGTTGGCGGCGTTGTTGTTGTTCGTATTGTCGTTGTTGTTGTTGCTGTCGTCGTCGTCGCTGCAGGCCAGCGCGATGGCAAAAAGAGGCAACAGGGCCCAGCCCTTCATCAATCTCATCGTGGTCTCCTCCGTCGCCGAAGACTCGGCGTCTTGAGCCTCTTACAGATCGGACGAGGGACCTGGTATCTCCCGCTGCTTATGCCAGCCATAGGCCTGAGGCGTGATTGTCGCCGATGCCATCACTGCGGTCCCCACTGGGTACCTGCGGTGCGGCGCGCCAAGCCAGGCGCGAAACGATCAGGCGTGAGGGGCGGCTTTGGTGAAGGCGGGCGGCAGGGCGGAATTCTCGCTGAGCTTCGCGTACTCGTGCACGCCGGCGCCATCGAGGCACCGGTCGATGATGTCGCGGCCCAGCGGCTCGAGGTCGGGGTGTCGATAAAGCTCGAGCTGCTCGGCGAAGAAGTCCGTCAACTGCTTCGCGCCGGCGTCGTAGGCCTCCACTCCGACTTCGGGCTGGGTTTCGACCCGCAGAAAGCCACCGTCGATCCGGGTGCCTTCGACCTGCAGCGACCTCAGCGCATAGCCGAGCAGCGGGCATCGCGACGGCTCGAGTTGCCGGCTCCGGAACCGGGCGATCCCGCGGCGAGCGAGATATTCACGAGCGATCCACTGAGGCATGAAGCCGACTTTCCATGCCCCGATATGCTGGTTCGGGCACAGAACGAAGAGCGTGTCGGTGGTCCGCATGATCTGCCCAAGGAGAAGATTGGCCTGGTCGACGCGCCGCCCGGTCGCGAAGGGCCAGTACGAGCCTACGCCCTCCGAAGTCATGCCCGCCGTGTTGGTAATGCTCGGGTTTGCGTGGCCTCGAGGGGCGGTGAGCCGCCACAACCAGGCCAACGCCGGCGGCAAGATGTGGAAGAGCCCCATGATGCCGTAGCTCGGCTGCTCTCGGGTGCACGGCGGCGTCCGCACGCCAAAGCTCCGGATGTCGACCCTGACGTGCCCATCCTTGATGCCAGGTACGATTCGACGGGGGACCACCACTCTCGGGTTCGGGCAGGGCTCCCCGGGCGCGTCGTAGATGTGGTCGAAGATGAGCGCTCGGCTGTTCGGTGCCGCATCGATGTTCAAGAACAGAAGCGGCTCCGGGGGTTGCGCTGTGAGGCGCTCCAGATGCGGGTCGGTGCCGTAGTGGGTAATGTGGTTGACGCGGATGAACCACGAATCCTCGGCGTCGATGAGCACCAGCTTCTTTTGGCGGGTCCGGCTCTGGATGTGGTTAGGGCAGAGCGCCATGTCGTCGGTCACCGGAGCGAGATCACACGCTCGTGGCAACGGAACATGCGACCGGTCGCCGGTCACGACGTTCTGGCCGAGGAGCAGGGTGCCGTCTTCTTCACGGTGCACTTGCTCCAGCATTTCGCTCTTGCCGCCGCCGCTGGCGCCTTCGTGCATGATGGTGACGGAGTTGTCGTACGGCGTCGTGACCTCGACCGTGGAGCAGTGGGCCGTGATCCAACCCTCCTGCTCACCCAGGTTGATCAGAACGCCGTAGATGCCTTTTTTCGCGCTCGGGCCCGGATAGAGATTGTAGCTGAACAGCTCGTGGAGCTCATCGGTCCGATTGTGAACCACGACCTGACGACCATCGAAGTGCGTATGGCGGAACGGCGGAGCCACGTAGATGACCGCACGCGGCGAAAACGAGCCGTCGAGCGAATCGATCGGCCGAATGCCCTGGAGCAGCGCGAGCCCCATGGCGAAAAACCCGGCGTTCGCCGGCGCGACGGCGACGGCGTCGACGCCTTTTTCCTCGACACCAGCCGTAAAAGCGAACATCGCGAGGGGCTGTCCCTTCAGCCACTCGAAGGTTTCGTGGCGAACGCCGGTAAACGGGGTACCGAATCGATCCGAGTAACGAACCTTGTTGGTGGGCCGGTCGTCGCCAACGAGCAAACACTCCGGATCCCGTCGTCGCATGTAGGGCTCGACGTAGTTTGCCGAGATGCCGTTTCGAACTCGGCAGACCCGGGCTTCGAGCACCTTTCCACGCCCGGGTACGTCATAGGCGACGTCATGGTAGCCGCCGGCTAGGTCTTTGATGGCAAGCGACACCAGGTCTTCGACGGTGGATGCGACCGTAACGGATGGGGCCGCTTCGAGCACGGCGCGGGTGTCGGTCGGAAGCGCTAGCTGGCGCCACTTCTCATTGGTTTCGGTTGGGGCTCGTACGTCCATAGTTCGGAACCTCGTCTGGCAGTCTCGGCAGGTCGCCGGTCGCGGCGGCCGGACTCTCGGCTGCGTTTGTATAGCGGTTTCGAGGGACCGAATAGGCCTGTAGTTCCCTATCGAGCCTCGAACCGACCAACCAGGCTGGCCGTAGGCGGTCATGAGCGGGTGGTTCGGGCGTAGAGGCCGGCGCACCTAAGTCCATCGCTGAGCACATCCACTCACGGACCCCGGGGCAGCGAGGAGGTGAAAAGGAACCTGCGCCCGCGGAAGTCGGTGGTCTGGGCGGTGGCCGGTCGCGCTCCTCATCTTGGGGTGGGCGGTCCGACCCCCTGACCTTCTCCGAATTTGTTCTGCAGGGCGACCGCTTCAACCTGGGTCGGCTACGACCGGCGATGAAGATGAGCCCGCCTCGGGCGGGGCCGGCCCCTATGCGGACCGAAGGGCGGCGTCAGTTCGTTCTATTGGAGAGTGTTCAGGACGACGCTCCACTGAGTGGACGCCTCCACCGCGAGTGCCTTCGAGACTGGCTCAAAGCTCGGTCTGCCGCCTTGTTCGGGCGGCGAGCCACGCCTCGACGCGACGCTGAGCGTTCGCTCGAATATTCATGTAGAAGACCGTGAAGTCGTGCGGGTGATAGTTCCCCTCGACCAACATCGGTCGGTAGGGCGGATTGGGGAGCGGGTCGACCTCGAGTGAGGTCGGCGTGCACCGTGCCGACGTCAGGTTGGGCGTAGGGGCGGGGAGCGCATCGATCTTGAAGCCCGAGTGGTCGAGTCCGCGCAGCAAGTGGTCCGGCGTGGGCATCGGGGGCAGGGCTACGGCCCCCAGGTGTAGTTCCGCAGGGGCCCTGGTGTCGTCGGCCGTCCAACTGAGCGGATTCACACACACCGACTCGACCGAGCCGGTCGATCGTACGGCTCGGTCGCCATCCCAGCCAAAGTGGGGGTAGTCGGGCTTTGACCCCGTTTCCCACGTCTGCCACGTGATCATGCACCCGACGGCATCGGGGGCGTCGCAGATGCCGATGCGGCGATACTGTCGCTGCCACCGCTCGGCCGAGATCGGGTAGCCGACCGCGTAGGCCGCGACCAGCCGGTCGGCAACCGGACGTCCGTCGATCTCGTCGCGGAGCAGCCGAAAGGCGTGCAATGCACCTTGACTATGACCGACGACGATGAAAGGCCGCCCCCGGCTGTACTTGTCGAGGAAGACCTTGAACGCCCGGGCGATATCGCTGTACGCAAGCTCGAGCGCCCGGGGCCCGTCGGCTTCTTCCGTAATGAATGCATAGAATGTGGCCTGTCGATACAGGGGGGCATAGACCCGACAGCAGCCGTTGAACGGGCTGGCTTCGCCGGCCACGAAACGCTCGACGCCCTCGAAAGCCCGGGTCGACCGATCGATCGGAGCGTTCCATTCGGGGGCCAGGAACGTGGTCGGGTGAATGAAGAACACATCCGCCGGCGCGTCTGCCTGCGCGTCGATGAGCGACGCATCGTTCGGCAGCAGATCGCCTTCGTCGGCGGTCGTCGGCAGGGCCGCCCACGCTTCGTCCTGGTCGTAGTCGGGCGCGGACGGCGCCGCCTCCAGCGCGAATGGTTTGCTCGGGCGCATCTTCAGGAGGAAACCGTATTCGCTCCACAGCCAGGCAGCACCCGCCGCGCCGACGATGGCGACCACCAGCACTGCGATGATCACCGTCCGCAAACAGCCTCGTTTTTTCGCCATGCCTGGCTCATGGCTCAACCGAACTGACCAGACAAGTATGCCGCGTTTACCCTCTTAGAGCGGCCTCGAGCCCGGACGTCCGGGCGATGTTCAGCAAGCCCAGCTCCAATTCGTCTCAGTGGAGTTGGTCCCCGCCCCTCATTCCGTGCGGATCCGTCGAGGTGTCGAGGAAGAACCGATGAATCGGCGACGGGTAACGCCGTGTCGCAGCGGCCGGCGAGAGCTTGCCCTCCGGTTAGCCTCGCAGCGGCCAGTCAGCCCCCGTATATGCGGAGTCCCAAAACATGTACTCGTAGAGGGTAGAGAGTCGGAACGCCTCGTGCATGGCCGCGATGGTGTCGTCGTCGGCTTGGCCCGCGACGCGATCGGTGATCGCTTTGATGTGATCGACGGCCTGGACGAAACCGGGGTCAGAGTAAGTGTCGACCCAGGCGCGGTAGCGATTCTGGTCGACGGTGCGGCGGGCGATGTTGGAACCGACGTGCCCGTAGACCCAAAAGCACGGGAGCGTCGCCGCCACGGCAACGGGATACGGTTCGCCCCAAGCCCTCGCGAGCAAGAAATCGGTGTAGGCTTGGCACACCGGAGAAGGTTCGGCACGCGCGAGCTCGGCCCCCGGCACTCCGAACTGGTCGAGAAAATCGCTGTGCATCGACTGCTCGACGCGTATCGCTTCGCTCGCCGAGGCGCTGAAGAAGGCGAGGTCGTCCTGGCTCGACGCCTTGGCGCCACAGAGCGCCAGCACCTGGCCATATCGCTTGAGATACAGGCTGTCTTGAATCACGTAGCGTTGAAATCGCTCGGGCGACAACTCACCGGCGGCGAGCTCACGGTTGAATGGGTGGTTGTCAATGGAGTCGATCAGGCCAGCGTTTCTCGCCCACGAGTCTTCACAGAAATTCGTCACGACGCGGTCGTATCATGGTCGGAACCCGCTGCGCGAGGTTATCCGACCGAGCTCACTCGATCACGGCGAACAAGATCGATCCCATCCATCCTTGATGACTTCAAGCGACCACCGTCGTCGGATCGGTGAGCGCTCTCTCCATTGGAAGGAAGCATCGATGAGAGCCGGCTTGAAAAAGGAGCACCGATTCTGCACTTTCGCCCTATGGCATCCGTTTTAGATTTCGTCAGCACTCCGCTATTTGGGCAAGCCATGTGGCGATGGGTGGCCGCAATCGTGACCGGCCTCGTTTTCATGTTGGTTGCGTCGATCATTCGCTATCGGGCCGGACGTGAGCCGTTCCGGCAGGGAATCCTCGGAGACATCGAAATGGCGCTGGCCAGCATTCGGCGCCTTCCTATGTTGGCCGTCGCGCTTTTTCTGGCAAGCCGGTGGTTGGAGGTCACGCCGTCGTTGCAGCGGCTTCTGCTCGGTGCGGTGGCGGTGGGGATCGGAGTCCAGGCGGGGATATCAGCGGTCGTCGTCGCCCGGCGATGGCTCCACCGATACGTCATCAAGCCGGCCGACGATTCCGCAGGGTCGTCGCTGGGTGTACTCGGTACGATCGCCGAAACCGTTATTTGGACCATTATCTTGCTTACCATCCTCAGCAATCTGGGTATCAACATATCGGGCCTGGTAGCGAGCTTGGGGGTTGGCGGTATCGCGATCGCGCTGGCGGCTCAAAACGTTCTGGGTGATCTTTTCGCGTCGTTGTCGATCGTATTGGATAAGCCGTTTCAAACCGGCGATTTCATCAAAGTTGGTAATGAGCTCGGGGTCGTTCGGCAAGTTGGTCTCAAGACGACCCGGGTTGTGGCGCTGCAAGGGGAAGAGCTCGTCTTTAGCAATGCCGATTTGCTCGGAAGTCGAATTCAAAACTTCAAGAAGATGCGTGAGCGTCGAGTCGTGCTCGAATTTGGTCTCCTGTATCAAACGTCTCTCGAGAGTCTCCGGGCGGTGCCCGGCATCGTCAAGAACGCCGTGTTAGACACCCCGGGATGCCGATTCGATCGCGCACACTTCCGCAATTTCGGAGACTCGGCGCTGATGTTCGAGGCCGTTTACTACGTCGATACGAATGACTACACGACCTTCATGGATCGCCAGGAGGCGATCAATCTCGCCCTTTTGGAAGAGCTTCGTCGACGAGATCTGGATATCGCCTTCCCCACGCGCACGCTGCACATCGCCTCGTCGGTGCCGGCAGCCTTCTCGGCCCGGCCCGACTAACTTCTGGCACCAGGGGTGAGGTGGTCGACTCGCGGACGAAGTGGAACCTAGGTTCATCCCGTGTAAACTGGTCTTCGTGGGTGCCGGTCGATATACGGGGTCACTGATCGTTCGCGGGCTTATGATGGCGGTCGTCGTTTGTACGACTCGTTCGGCTTCGGCCACGGTCAACGCAGAGCTCCTGGTGCGAGACCCATTCGAGGCCGGGTGGTCGGGAACCATTAGGGGGCGTTTGTCTCTGAGCCGAGGCAACGTCGTCCTCGTTGATATCGGCGGGTCGGTACAGGCCCAGTATCAGAGGCTGTTCGATTACGATGAATCGGACGGGTCCGCTGAGACACCCTTCGTTCGTGACCGTTTCGTGCTCCGTGCGGATGGTCAGTTCGCTGAACAGGGTGGCGAGGCGTTCATCGGACAGACCTTTGTTCACGTCCGGTGGATTCGCATGCTGAACCGGTGGCTCGGCCCCGACCTCTTCGCTCAGCTACAGTACAACCGTTTTCTCAATCTCGAGTCTCGACTGCTCGCCGGAGGCGGACTGCGATTGAACGCGATCCGGACGCCGTCGTTCATGGTCGACGCTGGGTCTGCGTACATGATCGAGCGGGAGTCCATCGAGGTTCCAGACGGCGCGGATGACCGTGCACTGCAGCTCAACCATCGCTGGACCAACCTCGCTACGATGCGCGTCGATATGCTGGAAGGTCGCCTCCTCGCCCAGAACACGTTCTACGTTCAGCCCCGCTTTGACCGGTTTAAGGACTTACGGGTGCTCAACACCTTGGAAGTACTGGTTGGCGTGACGAGGTCGGTTGCGCTGGGCGGGACGTTTTCGGTTCTTTTCGATAGCGAACCGCCGACCGACGTGGAGCGCACCGACCTCCGCTTTCAATGGACGATTCAGTTCACCCTGTAGAGTGGTCCATCCGGCCGGGCCCACTGGTGGGACTGACCGGCCGGGGTTGCGGGCGCCCAAGCGCGATCGAAGTCATTCCGTCAAACGTTGAGATATCTTCGAGACGGCGTCGACAATGGCCCGCGATTTGTCGTCGACGGACACTCTCGATGTTCGCGAGAGCTCCAAAAGGACGTAGGGCATTTGAGCCCCGTAGTGTCGAACGATGTACCCGCCGCTGAAGGGGCGATCGATCGATGGTTGCGTGTCGAAGGCGTCGGCTAGGCATTCGACAATCGTGTCTATCCAGGGTTTGGGTAACGTCGTGCCGTGCCCTGTACCGACGCAGACGAGCGGTCGTTCGGCTCCCGGATCCGGACCGACGGGTGGTCCGTGCGCCGCCATCGTGTGGCAGTCGATCGCGAGCCGACAGCCACCGGCCTGGACCGAGGTCGCGAGCTCGCGGTGAAAGGGCTCGTAGTAGCTGTCCAGCAGGGAGGCTAGGACTTCCTCCGGCGGATACGGTTCGTACACTGGGACGTCCCAACACGTATGGGTCTTCACGACGCCATCTTTGCGTCGATCGTCACGGCTTCGGTTCATATCGACAATTGCGCGCGCGACCTCGGTGGTGTGGAAGCGGGCCACCATGGATTCGAGCGGAGCGAAGATCTGGCGCGCCTGCTCGTCGCCGTCTTTTGCGATCTCGTCGGGTGAGAGTTGGCAATAGGGCAGAGCCTCGGGCGGGACGGTGAGCCCCGCATGCGGAACCGAGATCAAAATGGGGAGTTTTCCGTCAGACATGGTCATGGGCCTTTCGCCGCGCCGTCGCGACGAGGGTCGGCGACCCCGATCAGCTCGTCGCCGTCGCGCATCACGAGCTGCACGCAGCCCAGGTAAAAGGAATAGGCTTCTCGCGGATCGACGGTGAAGCCCGCTCGCTCGAGCGCTCGGGCAATGTCGGACCTCATCCGCGGTGCTTCGAACGAGACCTTGCCTTTGAGCGACGCGTGCAGCCGAGGGGCCGCGACCGCCTCGAGCGGCGGCTGCCCAAGGCGTAGCCTGAGCATCACCTGGGCGACCGCCGATACGATTCGTTCACTACCCGGAGAACCGATCGCCATCCATGGCTTCTGACCAACACTGACGATCGTGGGGGCGACGCTCGCCCAAGGGGAAGCGTTCGGACGAAGGTAGTAAGGATGGCTGATATCCTCGTGCTCGAAGGCCATCATATAGTTATTGTACAGGAATCCCAGGGACGGCGTCGCCACGCACGCTCCGAACACACGCTCGATCGACTGGGTGAGTGCGACGGCGTTGCCCTGGGCGTCCATCGCTGACAGGTGCGTCGTCTCGCCGGCGGTCTTGACCCGCTTGCGAACGGCTTTGGCGACCTCTTTGGCGTAGTCTTCGGTCATCAGGCGCTTGTCCGGCGCCTGCCAGAAGAAGTCCGGATCGAAGGGGCGATCTTTTCGGTCGATCAGAGCGCGCTCCAAGATGGCCGCCAGGGCGACCGCGCCTTCAGGTGTGTCGATGCTGCGACGCCGCCAAGAAAGCTGCTGCATGACGTTCAGAATCTCGATGAGGGTGCGCCCGGCGCCTGGAGGAGGCATGGTCATGACGCGCCACGGACCGAAGTGGCCGCTCACCGGCCGCCGCTCGACCGGCCACGGCAGCTGAGCCAGGTCGTCCTTTCGAACGAGGCCGTTGGACGCCGCCATATCGGAGTCGATCGCTCGAGCGATTTCGCCCCGATAGAAATCTCGGACGCCCTTCGTCGCGAGGCGCTCCAGGGTGCCGGCCAGGATCGGTTGCCGGAATCGCTCGCCTTCGGCGAAAGGGCGCTTTCCATCCTTTAAAAAGAAACTCCCCGCATTGTGGGTACGCAGCGCGGAGAGCTCGCGCTTCGTGAGCCGATGCAGCAGCTCACTAACGATGAATCCATCTCGCGCGAGTCGGATGGCGGGTTGCAGGACCTGTCGCAGCTTCATCGACCCGTAGGTCTTGAGCGCCCAGCCCAAGGTGGCCGGGGTCGTGGGCACCGTCGTCGCTCGGTAGCCGCGACGGCGGTCGTGAGCGGTCAATAGGCCCGGCACCGCTCGATTGGGAGCCCGGGACGAGCCGTCGAGGGCCACGGTTCGTCTTCGCGACCCGACGTGGATAAGCATCATGGTCTGGCCGCCGATACCCGAGGCGGCCGGTTCGCAGACGCCGAGCGCGAAAGCCGCGGCCACGGCCGCGTCAACGGCGTTGCCGCCTTCGGCCAGGATTTCGGCACCGGCCTCGGAGGCCGCCCAATGCGCGGTCGAGACCATGCCCTTCTTCGAGGCGGCCAGCCGCTGCGGTTGAACCCGTCTGGGGTCGCCCAGGTCGATCAGGTCGGTGTCGTCGGGGGAACGTACCTTCTTCATGTGCCGAGCTCGGCAAGAGTCCCGGCGAGGAGGAGGGTCGTCTGCATGAGGCTGATTCGCTGGACGGCCTCTTGGGGTGTGTAGGGGTCGTGTACCGTGGGACCGAAGCCGCACAATGCTCCGGTCCGTTCCGGGATCAGCCCCGCCACGCTCGGCGATAGCGACGAGTCTGACTCGCAGGGAACCTGCCAGCGCTCGCCGACGGTCTCCACCCGCTTCAGTAGTGCCTGAGATAAACTGCGCCGGGTGAAGGCCGGACGGTCAGCGATGGATTCGAGGTCCCAGCGATGACCGTCCTTGCCAAGGATCTTGCGAAGCTCGCCGTCGATACGGTCTCGCTCAGCCTCCCCAGGGTGGGAGACCTGGACCTCGGCCCGAATGGTGTGAGGTAATTGGCCCGGTAGCCCCTTGGCATCGATCCGGGTGGCCGCTACGGCGACGCGCTCTTTTCGATTCGTGAGTGCGGCCATACGTTCTAGACACTGCCAAGTCCAGCGCAAGGGCTCGGGCTTCTTGGCCTGTTGCCCAAGGCGTCGAGGACTGCCTTCTACGCTCAGGCGGTACGTTCGCAGACCCCGGCGCTCGGTGACGAGTTGCCCACCGGCGGTACCCGGCCGGATGACGAGCACATTCTTGGCCCGTGCGGCCGCCGCTTTGAGCTTATCGCCGCTATGGATCGCGAGCAGACCTTCGTCGCCATACAATAGAACGCCTAGCTTTTGAGTCTTTAACCGGCGGTGGGATTTCAGGGCCTTCAGCGCGAACTCGACGACGGCGAGGGGGGCCCGCGAGACGCCGACTCCGTCACCATAGAGCCACTCCGGGTCTCGGCGGAACGGCGTACGTAGGTCTCCGTTGATGGAGGGAACATCGATCTGCACCACGAGAAGGGTGCCGCCATCGAGCCCTTTTTCCGTCTCGTACGTCCAACAGTATCGATCGTCGGTGAGGTCGCGGGTGCGGGCCAAACCAAGCTCGCGGAAGGGTTTATCGACACTTCGGACGATGTCGCGGAGGCCGATGAGGTCGTCGGTCCGGCTAGGAATGGCCACCAATTCTTTGACTCGACGTTCGAGGCGGTCCCGGCTCTGGATGAGCGTTCGCACCATCGCGTCCTGAGTGCCAGTGGCGTCCCAGCCGACCTCGCTGACGGTGGGTGTTGCAAAATAGCGGGCGCTCGCGACCTTGACCAGCTCGTTGACCAGTCCGGTGAAGTCCAAGCCCGCGGCGTCCGCCGCCTCGACGAAGGAGCCGTGCTCGCCGAGGCTGGGCAGGCTGTTGATCTCGAGGATGTATGGGGTGTCGTCCGCGTCGATGCGGAAGTCGACCCGAGCGCAGTCGAAACATCCGAGTGATTCGAAAGCCCGCACGGCGACGTCCTTCACCTTGGCGGTCAGCGCTTCGCCCAGCGGCGCGGGACAGACCTTCTCGATCGTACGGCCTGACTTACCTTTTTTGTCTTCCTCAGTGTAGATGCGAGGCCCCTCGGTGCCGAATCTAAGCTCGACGGGAGGGAGGGCCTGAGGCGGGTTACCAAGAAGGCCTACGTTGACTTCGCGCCCATCGATGAACTGTTCGACCAACACCGGCTGAGAAAACTTCTCGAAGATGACCTGGGCCGCCGCCTTCATCTCCTCGGCGTCGTGGACGACCTTGATCCCGAAGGAGACCGACTCATTCTTGGGTTTGACGATCGCCGGATACGAAAACTCGGGGATGGGCGAATCGGCCGACTGAAGGACGATGTAGTCGGGCGTAGGCAATCCAACTTGCCGAAAAATCATCTTGGCGACCAACTTGTCGAGAGCCAACGAATGCGCCAAGGGACCGGACCCTACGTAAGGGATGCCCACCATCTCCAGGATGCCCGGTACGTGAGTGTAGCGAGCCTGACCTTGAATTCCGTACGATACATTGAAGACCATGCCTGGTCGCTCATGGTGGAGCACCTTGGGCATGAATTCTTCGAGGCGCCGAATGAGGTCTTTGTCGCCCTCGAGCGCGATGACTTGGTGACCACCCTTCTTCAGGGCATCAGTGATGCGGCGGATCGCGTTGAGCCCGTATTTCTCTCTGTTCGGTTGCCCGAACAGGTTGATGACGTTGGTGCTCTCGCGATTGTAGACAACAGCGACCTTCATTGAACCCAGTCCCAGCGTCGCCAAGGCTCGCCAAGGAGGCAAGAGCAAGACGCCACCATGTGGGGTCGTGTCGCATGCTCGACTCGGCTCCTTTCGATCGACTCGTTGCTGGAGTGAAGCACGAGCACTTCAGCCCCCATCGCGGCGCGGATTGGTCCAGCACGGCATTGAAACGGCTATCGCCGCGGAGTCCTGGCTGATAAAGGCGTCGCCGCATGACGGGTTTAGCTCTCTTGCTCGCGATAACCGGAGCTTTGGTCGCGCTCGGTATCGCCGAGCGCTGGCGACACCGTCTCCGACTGATGCGTATCCCGATACGCATTCACGTGAACGGCACCCGTGGAAAGTCGAGCGTCACCCGCCTGATCGCGGCCGGACTACGGGCGGGCGGTATTCGGACCTGCGCCAAGACCACCGGCACCCTCGCCCGCATCATCCTCCCGGACGGCCGCGAGTTCCCGGTCTTCCGGCCGTCGCGCCCCAACGTCATCGAGCAGCTGCGCATCGTCCGGGCGGCGGCCGATTACGAAGCTCGGGCGCTCGTCATCGAGTGCATGGCCGTCCAGCCGTTGCTGCAGTCGTTGTCGGAGCTCGTGCTCGTTCAGTCCACTCACGGGGTCATCACGAACGCACGACCAGACCACCTCGATGTGATGGGCCCGACCGACGGGGACGTCGCGTTGGCGCTCGCCGGTACGGTGCCCGTCCACGGCAAGCTGTATACGTCGGAATCGAATCACTTTTCCGCGCTCAAGACCGCGGCGGACGACCGCGGCTGCGCGGTGGAGAAAGTCGACACCGCCGACGTTGCCGGCATCTCCGACGAAGACCTCGATGGCTTCTCCTACATCGAACATGCGGAAAACGTCGCAACGGCCCTCAAGGTGTGCGCGGACCTCGGCGTCGATCGGAACACGGCCTTGCAGGGCATGTGGTCGGCCAACCCCGACCCCGGGGCGCTGACGGCCTACGAGCTGTCGTTCTTCGGCCGGTCGCTGGCCTTCGTCAATGCGTTTGCCGCCAATGACCCGGACTCGACGCTTCGCACCTGGACGATGGCGAAGGAGCGCTTTCACGACTATCCTCGGAGCATCATCATCGCCAACTGCCGGCAAGACCGACCGGACCGTTCCCGGCAGCTGGGTGCTCTGGCCAGCCGCGGGCTCAGTGCGGATCACTTCGTGCTGATGGGCGATGGCACGTACCTGTTTGCCAAGGCAGCGGTCGATACGGGGCTCGACCAGCGTCTCATCCACTATGCCGAGGGTCTGTCCGTCGAGGAGATCTTCGAGGTCGTGGCCGACCTGACCGGACCCAAAGCGCTGGTCGTGGGCATCGCCAATATCGGGGGCCAGGGTCTCGAGCTCGTTCGCTTTTTCCGCAACCGGTCGAAGCCGGTCGTCTTGTCCGCGCGCGGCGCTGCGCGAAGCACGGCGCCGGTCGAGGAGGGTCCATGATAGAAACGCTCACGCTCGCGATCGGCATTGGGCTGGCCGTCAGCCTGGTGTTCACGGAGCTGTTCGGCCTCGCGGCGGGAGGCATGGTCGTGCCGGGTTATATCGCCATCGCGATGTCGGCGCCGCTCGACGTCGTCTTGACCTTGGCGACGGCGTTACTGACCTACCTGGTCGTCCATGCGCTCAGCTCGCTGGTCATCATTTACGGGCGCCGTCGAACGGTGCTCATGGTGCTGGTCGGCTTTATTTTGGGTGCTCTCATTCGAGGGTTGGTCGGAGAGCAGCCGGAATTGCCGATGCTCGACTCCGCCGTCGTCGGATACATCATCCCAGGTTTGATCGCCATTTGGCTCGACCGACAGGGCGTCGTCGAGACCTTGAGCACCCTGCTCACGGCTTCGGTGGTCGTGCGGCTCGTGCTGTTGCTCGTCCTCGGTGAGGAGGCTCTTCGATGAAGCGACTCTACTGGCGGCCCCGCCAGGTGTCGCAGACCGCGCTCATGCTCATTGCGGGCCTCTCCGTCGCTGGGTACACGGCTATCGAGAGCCTTCGCGTGCGGGCCCGCGAACCGTATTATACGTCCAAGCGCCGGGCCGCGAAGCTGGCCGAAAAGGCGTTCAAGGCCATCCGGGACGAGCGCATCGCCCTGAAGCTTCCGATCGACGCCGAGTCGGACCCGGCGCAGTCCGGGCTTCTCGGCAGCCTGGTGACCCCCGTGACGACCAACGCGGGTTCGCTGGTGGCCAAGCAGACCTCTGTCAATCCGAACTACGCAGCGGTGGTCGTTCAGTTCTTGCGAGACCTTCGACTCAAAAAGGAAGACACCGTCGCCGTAGGTTACAGCGGTTCGTTTCCAGCGCTGAACATCTCGGTCCTAGCGGCGGTCGACGCGCTCGGACTGAAGCCGGTCATCATCTCGAGCGCTTCCTCTTCGCAGTGGGGGGCCAACGAGCCGGAGTTTCTGTGGCTGGATATGGAGCAGGCGCTGGTGTCCCGAGGCGTGTTTACCGAGCGCTCGGTCGCCGCGTCGATCGGCGGCATCGAAGACCGGGGCTTTGGGATGACCAAGGCCGGGCAGGAGCTTCTGAAGAAGAGCATCGAAAAGCACGGGCTCGAGCTGATCGAGCCCAAGGACTTTGCGGATAGCATCGAGACCCGCATGAATCTTTACCGGCGTTTCGCGGGTGACGCGCCCATCCGGGCGTACATCAACGTCGGTGGGGGCGCGGTGTCGGTCGGCCGAAGGAGCGGCAAGCGATCGTTTCGAGTCGGTATCAACCGAACGAACCCCACCGTCAACTTGCCTACGGACTCGGTGATGGCGCGGATGTTGTCGGAGGGCATTCCCGTGGTGCACGTCATCAACGTGCGCAGACTCGCTCGCCGCTACGGCTTCCCGGAGGCACCGCTCAAGACACCTTCGGTCGGCGAAGGTGAGATCTTCTTTCGCACGCGCATTAGTCGGATCGCGATCATCGCGCTCCTGCTGATGATCCTCGGGAGCCTCTACTTGTTCGTACGCTCCGACCTAGGTTTTCGGATGCTTCGCGTCGCTGCGAAACCTCGCCGCCCGGCCCCGCCCGAGCAGATGGTGTGAGTCCTTCCGACTCGACGCTACTCGGCGGTCTCGAACTTGGCTCGGTAGGCTTGCTCGACGAGGAGGGCCGAGCCCTCGACACCGAAGCTGGACGAGTCGAGGACGAGGTCGTAGGTCGTCGTGGACTCGATCGCTCCGTCGAACGCGTCCTTCACGAAGGTCGCTCTCTGCTGATCAACCTCGCGCACCCGGCGCTCCGCATCGGCCCGTGACAGGCGTTCGCGCTGCTCGATGCCCTCTACCCGAACCGAGAAGGGCGCGATGACCCGCACCCGCAGAGCCATCTTCGGCCGTACGATGAATTGCGCGCCCCGACCGACGATCACCGCCGAACCCTCCGTAGCCACCGTCCGGATGATCCGCGTGAGCTCGCGCTGGTACTCGCCGCCGTGGCTCTCCTTTTTGTTCATGAGAGCCGCGAGGAAGTCGAGGACGACCGAGTGCTGGCGCTCGTCGAGGGATTCGAGGAGCCCGGCGGGCTTCGACAGGCTCGACGAGACCTTGTTGACGAGCTCCCGGTCCCAGAACGCGAAACCGAGGCGCTCGGCGACAGCCCGACCGATCGCGGCACCGAGCGCGCCATACTCCCGAGAGATCGTCACCACCGGACGCGGCGGAGCGGGGGGCTTGGCCTCGCGGCGCCTTTCAAGCTCCGCGCGGAGCCCTGCCATCTCTAGCAATCGACCAAGGCCTTCAGGAACGCTCTGGCTCATACGTGACCTCCACTAGGACGCTCCAAGTCTAGCCCGATTCTGCCAACGGCGATAGGTCCTCTTGATGGGCCATAGACGGAGGTTTCTCGTGTGCAGTTGAGCACCGTTGGCGCGAATGACGGCGGGCTCGGTCGCGGCTAGGGGCGGAGGGTCCACGACTATGTGGTATGCGGCCCCGGCACAGCCGGCCGGGGGCCAGCCAAGCTGGGGTGTGTGGTATATACCCTGTGGCGTCTGGTGCCAGGCGAGGTCCCCGTGCAGGATGCGCGGGTCGAAATCCCTGAAGTCACCTTCGTCGTCGTTGTCGCCTGGAGACTTAGGTCCAGCCCGAGAGGTTGGTAAGCTCGGGGCGCTCGCGAGTTACGTATGACGAAGACAGTCGAAGCATTCGTTCAGCAGCTCAAAACCGAAGGGATCGAGGCCGGGCAACAACAAGCGACAGCGATGCTCGAACAGGCCAAGGCCGAGGCCTCTCGACTCATCGAGGAGGCGGAGGCGCGGGCCGAATCGCTCGTGCGAGCCGCCGAAGCCGAGCAGGCCCGGATCGCCGCCCGGACAAAGTCCGAGCTGGAGCTGGCCGCGCGCGACACGGTGATCAAGCTGCGTTCGGCGCTCGAGTCGGCCATCTCGTCTACCGTGGCCGCCGGGATGGGGCAGCAGCTCGAGTCGCCGACCTTCCTGCAGGATGTCCTGCGCTCGATCATCGATCGCTACGTCGAGACCGACGCTCTGAACGAGGGCACGTTCACCGTCGACCTGCCCTCCCAGCAAAGAGATGCCCTGGTGGGATGGGCCCTCGGGGCCCTCGCCGACAGTCGCTATCGAGAGCTCGGGATCTCGCTCAATCTACGGGGTCATCTGCAGCGAGCCGGTTTCGAGTATCGGGTGCAAGGCGCGAACGTCGAGGTGACGGTCGAGAGCGTGGTCGAGACCCTTCGCCCCATGGTCGATGCGCGCGTCGCCGAGCTGGTCCACGTCGCCGCGGCGGGCGAGAAAGGTCCGACGACTTGAGTGCGTATTTCCTGCTCAGCGCGCTGCCTCCCCTCGGTGAGCTGGGGACAGCGCCGCCGCTGGCCGCGCCAGCCTTGCGAGGCCTTCTCGAAGGCGACGACCGAGACGCGGTCGACGCCGTCCTGCTCGGCGACGACCTCGCCCAGCACGTGTCTTTCCTGGCCGGGGAGACGATCGCGTTGTCACCAGCGGTTTTGTCTGTCGCTCAGCTGCGCGGCCGACTCCGCTTGCCCGAGCCGCTGGACGACGGCAACCACGCGCTCGACGACGGCGACCCCGCCGACCGGCTCTATGCCCGCTATTTTGCGCACGTCGTCGAGGCGGGCGGGCGAACGGGCGTCCCTCTCCTGGGCGAGTGGGCGCGGTACGAGGTCTCGCTTCGACAGGCGCTCGCTGACGTGCGCGCCAAGCGGTTGGGCCGCGCTTCGGGCCGAGAAGACTTAGCGGCCGATCTCGGCACCGGTCGCGCCGACGTCGCGCCCGTGGTGCGCGAATGGCTCCACGCCGAAGATCCCCTCGAGGGTGAACGCCGACTCGAGCGCGCTCGGTGGGCGTGGATCTCCGAGCGCGACGACTGGTTTGGCTTCAGTCGCACCGAGCTCGTCGCCTACGCACTGCGCCTCATGCTTCTCGAACGTTGGCGCAATCGCGAGGACCCCACGCCCGCGGCATCGCGTGAATCGCGCGCCGCGCCGACGGAGGACGCACCATGACCCGGGCCCGAATTCTCGCTGTCTTCGGTAACATGGTGACCGCCGAGTGCGATTCGGCGGTCGTCCAGAACGCCATCGGCTACTGCTGTCGCCGCGACGGTACCCGGCTGCTGTCCGAGGTGATCCGGGTCCGCGGCCCGCTGGCCGACCTGCAGGTGTTCGAAGAGACCCGCGGCCTCCGAGTCGGCGATCCGGTCGAGCTGGAGCCACGCATGCTGTCGGCCACGCTCGGGCCCGGCTTGCTCGGGCAGATCTACGACGGTCTTCAGAATCCGCTGCAAGAGGTCGCGAACCGGGGATCGTTTTTCCTCGAACCCGGAGTCTACGTCCAGGCCCTCGACACGAAGCGCACTTGGGACTTCACACCAACGGCGGCCGTCGGCGACTACGTCGAGGCGGGCGACACCCTCGGCACCGTCCCCGAGAGCCTGTTCACGCACCACATCATGGTCCCGTTCGGGCTCCCCGGCCGGCTCGAGGTCGCCCATATCGCCGAAGCGGGCTCTTTTCCGATCGGGCACGGCGTCGCGGTCCTGAGGGCCGAGTCGGGCGATGAGCACAGCGTGACGATGACGCAGACCTGGCCCGTCAAGCGGCCCTTGAGCATCGGTCGGCGAGGTCTGCCCCAGGATCCTCTCGTGACCCGCGTGCGGATCATCGACACGATGTTTCCGGTCGTTCGCGGCGGCACGTACTGCGTCCCAGGCCCCTTCGGCGCCGGCAAGACCGTATTGCAGCACATCACCTCGCGACACGCCGAGGTCGACGTCGTCGTCGTCGCCGCGTGTGGAGAGCGGGCCGGCGAAGTGGTCGAAACGATCCGAGAGTTTCCGGAGCTCGAAGACCCGCGCACCGGCCGCTCGCTCATGGAGCGGACGATCATCATCTGCAATACGTCGGCGATGCCGGTCGCGGCCCGCGAAGCGTCGGTGTACACCGCCGCCGCGCTCGCCGAATACTACCGCCAGATGGGCCTGCACGTGCTTCTGTTGGCCGACTCGACCAGCCGATGGGCGCAGGCCATGCGCGAGGTCAGCGGACGCCTCGAAGAGATCCCCGGCGAAGAGGCGTTTCCCGCTTACCTCGAGAGTCGCATCGCCGGCTTCTACGAGCGCGCGGGTATCCTGCACCTGCGCGACGGGCGCACCGGGAGCGTGACCATCGGCGGCACGGTCAGCCCCGCGGGCGGCAACTTCGAAGAACCGGTCACCCAGAGCACGCTCAAGGTGGTGGGCGCGTTTCACGGCCTCAGCCGAGCCCGCTCGGATGCCCGGCGCTATCCGGCGATCGATCCCCTCTCGTCGTGGAGCAAGTACTCCGGAATCCTCGACGCCGACGACGTCGACGAGGTGCGTCGGCTGCTGCGCCGGGGCGACGAGGTTCGCCAGATGATGACGGTCGTCGGCGAAGAGGGGACGTCGGTCGAAGACTACACGACGATGCGGAAGGCCGACCTCTTCGACAACTGTTATCTCCAGCAGAACGCCTTCGACGACGTCGACGGCTCGACGCCGCGGGAGCGGCAAGAGATCGTGTTCGCCAAGGTGCTCGAGGTGCTCCGCACCGACTTTGCATTCGAGACCCGCGAGTTGGCCCGCCGAGTCTTGATCGAAGCGCAAGACTTGTTGCGTAGCTGGAACTATACTCATCGGGGAGAAGCCTTCGACTTTCACCGCGCTCAAATCGATGACTTTCTGGCCCGGCGCGGCCGGCCCGCCGACGTGGCGAACGCGCCCCCGAAGACCGATGCGTAAGTACTACGACGAGATAACCAGGATCGCGGGCAACGTCGTCACCGTTCGCGCCCACAACGTCGGCTACGACGAGCTCGCCGTCGTCCAGGGCGATCAGGGCGCGTCGTTGGCGCAGGTGATTCATCTGTCCGGCGACCAGGTCTCTCTTCAGGTTTTTTCGGGCACGCAGAGCATTGCCACGAACGCTCGGGTTCGGTTCTTCGGACACTCGATGCAGGTGAAGTTCGGAAGTGAGCTCTTCGGGCGGGTCTTCGACGGATCCGGCCGCCCCCGCGACGGCCGCCCCGAGATCCGGGGCGAGCCGGTCACCCTCGGCTCGCCCACCGTCAATCCGGTTCGACGCGCGATGCCGAGGCGGATGATCCGAACCGGCATCCCGATGGTCGACGTGTTCAACTCCCTGGTCGAATCTCAGAAGATCCCGATCTTTAGCGTCGCCGGTGAGCCCTACAACGATCTGCTGGCTCGAATCGGTCTGCAGGCCGACGCCGACGTGATCGTGCTCGGTGGGATCGGTCTGCGGCACGACGACTATCTGCAATTCCGGGCCCGATTCGCTGAGGGTGGGGTCCTCGGTCGGACGATCATGTTCATCAACACGGCCGCCGACCCCGTGGTCGAGGCGCTGCTCGTTCCCGACCTCGCCCTCAGCGTCGGTGAGAGCTACGCGCTGCAGGGCAAGCGGGTGCTCGTGCTTCTCACGGACATGACGTCGTTCGCCGACGCGCTCAAAGAAATCGCGATCACGATGGGGCAGATCCCGTCCAACCGAGGCTATCCGGGCGACCTGTACACCCAAATGGCGCGCCGGTACGAAAAGGCGGTCGACTTCGACGGCGCCGGTTCGATGACCATCCTGGCGTGCGTGACGATGCCGGGCGGTGACGTCACGCATCCCGTGCCCGACAACACGGGGTACATCACCGAGGGCCAATTCTTCTTGAGCGGCGGCGCGATCCAACCCTTCGGGTCGCTCAGCCGCCTCAAGCAGCAGGTCAATGGCCGCACGCGCGACGACCACCGGTCCATCATGGACGCCTGCATCCAGCTGTATGCGGACTGCCAGCAGACCCGCGAGAAGCGCGACATGGGCTTCGAGATGAGCGACTGGGACCGCCGCCTCTTGATCTACGGCGAGCGATTCGAACGCGAGATCATGAGCCTAGAGGTCAACATCCCCCTCGAGGCCGCGCTCGATCGCTGCTGGTCGCTGCTCGAGGGCTGTTTCGCGCCGGCCGAGGTGGGCATTCGGCGCCAGATCCTCGAAAAACACTGGCCGGGCGATGCGACCCAGCGAGAACCGCCGTCGGTGGACGACGTCGCGCAACGCGCGGCGACGAAGAGGGGCGCGTGAAGACGAAGGTCAAGCTCACGCGGCCGGAGCTCCGGCGGCAGCGCGAAGCGCTCGTTCGATTCAAGCGCTACCTGCCGATGCTGAAGCTCAAGCAACAGCAGTTGCAGATGCGGCTGCGCCAACTGCAGCAAGAACTGCAAGAGGCCGAGGCCAGGGTTTCGGCGGCGCGCGCGCGCCTGGCCCCGTACGCCTCGGTTCAGCGCGATCGCGCGGGCATCGACGTCGACGCGCTGACCCGCCCGGCGGCAGTGGAGACCCACGAGGGGAACGTAGCGGGGGTCATCGTCCCCGTGCTCGACCGGGTGAACTTCCCGGAGGCTCGATACAGTCTGTTTTCGACGCCGCCCTGGGTCGACCGCGTGATCGAAGATCGCCGCGCCATCGCGGTGGCCGAGGCCGAACGGGCGGTGCTCGAGGCGCAGCGCCAGGCGATCGCGATGGCGCTCCGCCGGGTCACGCAGCGCGTAAACCTCTTCGAGAAGCGCAAGATCCCGGAGGCCCAAGAGATCATTCACCGGATCCGAATTCGGCTCGGCGACGAGATGACCGCGGCCGTCGGGCGGGCGAAGATCGCCAAGGGCAAGATTGAGGATGCGCAAGGGCCGCCGGCGCCGGCCGCCGCGAGCGAGGAGGCAGACGTTTGATCGTGCCCATGCAGCGAGTGTTCGTCGCCGCGCGCCGTCGCGACGCCGAGGGCGTGGTTTCGCGGTTGCGCGACTTCGGCGTCGTGCACGTCACGCCGGTCGACCCCAGCCGCGCTCGGCCTGACGAGGCCGCGTCGGCCCGCCTCGAGCGCGGGCACCGAGCGCTTCGAGGACTCGAGCTGGCGACGCCGAGCGACACCCCGGTCGCTCTCCCGTCCGCAGAGGCGGTCGTCGAAGAGGTCGACACCCTTCTTCGCTTGCAGGCGGAACGAAGCGTGCAGCGCGCGGCCCTCGCGCAGCAGGTCGAGCGGACCGGGCCCTGGCGCGACACGGCGCCCAACGACCTCGAGGCGCTCGCCCGTCGCGGCGTTCGGGTCCGGCTCTTTCGGGTGTCCGACGACGGACTCGATCGTTGGCTCGAGCGCGCCGCGCACATCGGCACCAGCGAGGTTCTGCGCCGGGATGCCCGCGGGGCCGAAGTCTTGCTCGTGTCGGGCGCGCGTTCGAACGAAGCCCAAGACTTCGACTTCGAAGGAGGAGAAGAAGTCCCGTGGCCGACGAGCGACCGAGCCGCCCTCCGAGAAGAAGCAGCGGCGCTCGCCGCGGCCGATGAGGCCGACCAGCGACGGCTATCCGAGCTGGCTCACGCTCTCACCGTGGTGCGCGACCATGTCGCCGAGCTCGAAGAGTCGGCGGAGGACAGCGCGATCATGCGGGCAGGGCTGTGCGACGAGGCGCTGGTCGCGTACACGGGCTGGGTGCCCGAGGATCGCGTCGCAGCGCTTCAGGCCGCCTCGACCGCGGACCACGACGTCCCCCTTGCCTTGATCTTCAGGCCGGCCACCGACGAGGAGTCGCCGCCAACGCTGGTTCGCTACCCGCTGTGGGCGCGACCGGTCGCCGGCCTGCTCGACCTGCTCAACACGCGGCCCGGCTATCGTGAGCCAGACATCGGTCTGTTCTTCATGGTGGCCCTGCCGGTGTTCGCCGCCTTGCTGATCGGTGACGCGGTTTACGGGCTGCTCTTCGTGATCGGTGGGATGGTCGGACGACGCCGTCAGCAGATGCCGGCGCTCATGAGCCTGATGATCGTCGTGGGAGTGGTCACCGTCGTATGGGGGGTGCTCGTTGCGAACTACGCCGGCGTGTCTCCCGAGACGCTCGCCCGCTGGGCCGGCTTTACCGTCCAGGAATCGGGCGAGGCGGTCGGCGACGTGCGCGGTCTTCTCGAGGGAGGATCCGGCGTTCTGCTGACCGTCGTCCGCCTCATGCTCGCCGTGGCGCCTCTGTACCCGCTCGAAGCGAATGGGAGCGCCGACGGCACCCGTGCCCAAGAATTGATCATCATGGTCAGCTTCTGCATCGGCGCCACCCACCTCGTGGCGGCGCGGCTCAGCCGCGCCTGGGTGCGGCTGCCGGGCCCGGGAGGCTGGACCGAGATCGGGTGGGCGCTCTTCTTGACGGGCATGCTGGGCATCGTGTGGTCGATGTTCTTTCCCGACGAGCCGCTGTGGCAGCCGCAGGTCACCTACGCGTTGCTGATCGGCGGCGCAGTGATGTTCGTGCTGTTCTCCGGCTGGGGCCAAGGCCTCGCGGGCCTCGCGGGCGCCGGTATCGCCGGCAATCTTCTGCCCGTGATCAACACGTTCTCGGACACGATGAGCTACATCCGACTCATGGCGGTGGGGCTGGCAAGCCAGTACATTGCGGTGAGCTTCAATCTGTTGGCGGAGCAGGTCGCCGGCGAGTCGCATTGGCTCGCCAGCCTGCCGGTCCTGATCTTTGGTCACGCCCTCAACATCGCCCTGTGCGTCATCGCGATCTTCGCGCATGGCGTCCGACTCAACATGCTGGAGTTCTCGAGCAACGCGGGCGTTTGGTGGTCGGGCTTCGCGTATGCTCCGCTGCGCCGTCGGGCGCGCGCCCGACACAATCGGAGTTCTCTGGGCCCTGGTCCGGCCGAGCCGGACCACCTTGTCCGCCCGCTTCGCGGGCTTCGTGGGCGCTTAGCCTCGGAATGAGCGACTTATGGAAGATACAACGATCCTCGCATGGCTCGCACAAAGCGGGCTCGGTTTGACGCTCGGCCTGGCGGCTATCGGAAGCGCCATGGGCATCGGAGCGGCCGGTCAGGCCGCGGCGGGAGCCTGGGCGCGGGAGGCGAAGGCCGGCAAGCCGCTCAGCTTTCAATACATCATTTTGACCGGTCTGCCGCTCTCGCAGACCATCTACGCCTTCGTCCTGATGCTCGTAGCGCTTCGGGGCGGTTACTACGGGGAAGACGTCCAATATCTCGGCATCTACTTCGGCTTGGGCCTCGGCTGCGGCGTCGGTCAGCTCGCCAGCGCGTCCATGCAAGGCCGGATCGGCGCAGCGGCGGTGCGGGCCATGAGCGAAGGCGAAGGCAAGCCTTTCGTGTTCAGCATTATCGCCATGGGCATCGCGGAGACCGTCGGCTTATTCTCCTTCGTCTTCATGCTCTTGATGATGCCGTAGGTTGCTTGTCGCTCGCCTTCGAAGTTCCGCTCGCCATCCAAACCGGCTTGTCGAGTCAAAACGGGCTCTGGTCAGAGTCACGGCTCTTCGTGAACGCCTTGCTAAGTACGTGCAAACGTACTCGTCATCTAGAGCGCCGATTCACTTGGATTGCACCATTGTCGCTGGTTCTCACCCTGTCTGCTCGCCGCGCCGCCTTCGCCTTTCGTCGGTTGCGTATTGCCGATACGCGCCCTCCTCACGCGACGACCCGACGGGCCGAATCGGGCGCGACAACAGCACGCTCCAAGTGAATTGGCGCTCAAGATTGCGTTGTGCATCTTAGGCGAATCGTCTGGTCGCTTAGTTGAGCATCCCACCTGAAGTTCGAGAGAGGGTCCGCTGTAAGCTACGGACTTCAGTCGCACGCAGAAAACTCGCGGCGTGAGCGGGTATCAGCGGCTGCTTGCCGCTTCCGCCTTCAAGCGTGCGGTGTCCGGCCGTCGAGGGAGTACTCGCGGCCGGACCCACGCGTAACGACTACTCCGAGTAAGCGGGCTTCGGCATTCCGCTCGCCATCGCGACCGGGGCCTCTTGATACACCGTGGACGCGCTTCGCCGACGGGCCGGCTTTCGCATCGCGCGCTGCAGCGACAGGTAGTCGATGGCGACGAACAGGAGCGTCAGTCCCAATGCGTTGAAGGTCATAATTACCAGTGCGTACTTTTCGATGACTTCGATCATTTCAAACCTCTTTGATTTCTGAAGTGAGCGGCCGGCCACCGTTCGCCCCTTCCCCCTAGTGATGGGGGGTCGGATTTCTAGAAAATTCTGATGGGGGGGGTCGCAGGGGAGGTCGGGCGTGGAAGCCAACGAGGAAACACGCAGCCGGAGAAACCACGGGGACCTCAGTGCGAAGAAATTCAAGGGGCTTACAAACGTCGATTTCCGGCCTATTTCGGGTCGCTACCGAACACACAGGGGAGGCCCGCTCGGGACGGCCCATTAAGGACCAGCGCTTAGTCAAGAAGTTGCGGCCGCCTTGTCCCGCGCCCTTCCAGGTTGCTTTCGGGCCGGAAGACCCTCGTACCAGACAACAAACTTGGCGTTGTCGGAGAATCAGTTGGGGGACGGCGAGCAATGGACTCGCTGGCTCTCGGATAACGGCAGGTGTGTCCGAGAGGAGAATGACAATTGAGGGGTCAAAGACGCCGGCACCGTGTGCCGAGCCTTCACTGGGCGACGAGCTGCTGCGCTGGCGAGGTGTGAATCCGTGGCTCATGCGTAGGCTGACGGAGCCAGAGCCTTGCAAGCTCGGCTACACAAAGCCCGTAAAGTAAGTGCAGGACCAGAGTCCCTAAGGCGTAGGGTAGGGGGCCGTTGACGGCGAGGTCGGGCTCATATTGGCGGTTCGCCATGAGTCCGAACAGACCCCAGCCGATGACCGGCCCGATGACCGTCATAAGTGCGAGCCACAGCAGGCCGCCCAGGAAAACGCCATGTCGTCGCCCGAGCCTCGAGTTCACGGACGCGACCAGGACCACGGCCGCTCCCGCGCCATAGAAGAGATCGAGGATGAACCCGGCAGGCTGGGCGCCCAGTCCGAGCCATTCAGTGTACACGGCCGAAGGCGGGAGATCGTAGGGCGCAATGACCGTAGACCCCATGACCTGGCCGAGGAAGAAGATGAGCGTGCTGGCCGCGGCTCCGATGATGGCGGCCTTGAGCAGGCGAGCTTTCATGTGGCCGTGTTTAGCGGGTCGTTGTCGGCGATCAAGACGCAGGTCCACGATGTGTTCCGACGCATCGACGGACCCGGGGACAAGACCACCGGGTTTAACCGACCGAATGTGCCTGGCTTTCCGCAGGTGAAGCGACATGAAGTAACACCGATCACTGTTGCGCCGGGGCTCCGGCTGGCGAGGTGCGGCCGCTCAACCCATTTTTCAGGTTGGAAGACTCCCGTCTCGCTCGCCATGACCCCGAAGCCGCAGCGACCGCTGGTTCAGTTCGCCGAGGTCGAGGTCTCCTGCCAGCACAGCTTCGCCCGTTTCGATGGCCTCACGTAGCACGGCGACCGGTGCGTTTTTCCATGCCGGGGCACGGACACGCTGTCGCCATGGGCAACCGCATGTGACGTCGAGCAGGATGCGCGCGAAGCAGTGGTCGAGCCGCACTGGCCAGCGTCGGTGTCCCGCCGCCGCAGGAAGGTCGATCTCGACGAGCTCCCGCCATCTCCTCCGTACCTCGTCGGCACCGATAGAGTCTTCGTTGTTCGGAAGGGGCAGGTGCTCTTGACGAATCTCCGCTGACCCATTCGAGCGCAAACGCCCACGACGGGAGTGCTTCGAAGCTCTTCCGCTGACTCGTGCACGCCAAAGCCGGAAGCTGGACGGCTTGAGGCGCTGTCGCATGAGCGCGATGACTCGCGCCTCGTTCAGGCCGAATACGCGCTCGATCGCCTCGAAGGGCGCGTCGTCAGACCAGGCAAGTTCGATGACCTCGTGTTCCGGAACCTGCCTAGGGTTCTCTGAATCGTGGCCGTCGCTCGGTCTACGTCCCCCGTTCAAAACGTCATCTTCCCTTGGTCACCGATAAAGCATCCGTTTTGCATATCAATGTCTAAAGTTCTGTAACCGGCTTCTCGGGCCGTATACCCTCGACGGAGTCAGTGCGAGCTCCGGCGACGGGCTGATGCGCACCCATCCCTTCGCATCGAGCGCAAGGCGGGTAAAAGGCTCGACCCGGTTGCGATCGCCGGCCGCGACCCGATACCCGTTGCCGGCGAGTCTCCGACGAGTGAAGCGAACCAACAGCTGGCCGAGGATCGGAGTGCGGATCAAACGTCGTCGGTCGACCCGGTCGGCCCACGCCAGCATTTCACGAAGGTCGCCGGTCTGAATGGCCGCGATCCGGGCGACCCGATCCGGCCGGTGGACCGCCGCCGCCACCGAAATCAGGCGGCGGGTGAGCCTCGAGAGGGCGTGGCGATTGGCTATCGACCTACAGAGGTGAGGCCGGGTCGGGCAGCGTGGTGGCAGGTGGCGCAGGTCGATACCAACTTTGCGAAAAGCTCGACCCGGGCCGGCGAATCATATGTTCGAAGGGCTTCCTGTCCTAGGCGGTGTACTTTGTCTTCGAGGTCGAGCAGGTGAGGATCGCTTCGCTGCCCTTCGGTGGCGTCGATGGTGTCGAGCGAGACATCTTGGAAGACCTCGGCGCCAGAGAACCAAACCTTGTCGTCGGCGGCCACCAGGCCATTCCAAAGCTGGTCGGTGCCCCACTGGTGGCGCAACATATGCTGTCGGGGTTCGGAACTTATCGCTGGCGGGTCCGAAGTAAGAACAGCGTTCACCTTCAAGCTGGTATGGCAGTCGCCGCAGACGACTCCGAGGGAGCCCACACCATGCGCCATGCTCCTCGTGGTGGTGGCTTGGGCGACGGCTGTCCCGGCGGTCTTCATCCGCTTGAGAAACGGCTTCCAGCTGCCCGGAAGACCTTCTGCTTCCGGTCGCTCGACGATCCACCGCGCCTCTGCGCGAACGCGCTCGAAGTCGCCGGCAATCAACGCTCGGTGCATGACTTCGGTTCGTACGAACTGCTCTTGCATATACGAATGGAGCGGAATCTCTTGGCCCTCGTACGTCACTGTCGAGGGCGCCGTCATCGCGCAGCTGTATGCTGAGGATAGACCGAGGGCTAGAGCGACGACCGCCCAGCATGCGACCCACCGACGCTGTACTCTCTTTCTGTCAGTCGACTGTGTACAGTCCATGATTTCGATGAGAGCAGTGGCTATGCCAATCGACGCGGCAGCGTTCATGGTGTCGCACAGGTCTGGTCGGTAACGAATTGCGGATGCCGTAACGGGCGGGTGTCGGCGCGCTTGGCTCGTGAAAGTACCGAACCGCCGAGCTCCGGCAACGAAGCGAACGTGTCCCGAAACCGATGAAGGTGATATGGCTGCGGGTAAGTCCGGGCATTCCGAGGTGAAGGCCGCCAGATTCAGACGCGGCGTACATCGGCTGGACGCGGGAGTTCTCGCCGGTAGCTGCCTTTGGTGTCCCGGTTGGGAAGTACGGGTCGTTTTCGCCGGCGCTCTCCGCCGACGTTCGTCGCGCGGCCTTCGGCCGCCCTCAAGGGGCTCCTCGGTTTCAGGGGCGACGATGCAAATGTCGTTGATACTTGCGGTGACGGGCCCAGCAAGCGGTCGAACGCCGGGCACGTCGAAGGCGAAGAGCAGCTTCAGCGCCCTGCGGAACGCGTGGCTTCTAAGATCGTGCCGCCGGCCGAAGCGAGTCGCAGCGAGGCCACTGCGGGACACCGCCCCGACGAAGTCGGTGAAGGCGTAGCTCAAAGAGCAGCAAGTTCGCCGTCGATGCGCTGGCCGAGAGCTACCGATGCGAGCTCAACCCCAACGGTGTCGACTCCATCTTTTTGGGGCTGGGGCCGTCGGGACCGAATTGGTGGGCAAGTGATCTTGGTGTATGATGAGAGGATGGAAGAGGCTGCTCCCAGCTTCACGGCGCCCCTCGGCCCCACCGTCACCCCCGAGGGCGTGCGGTTCTCCGTCTACTCGAAGCGCGCGACCGCGATGGAGCTGCTGCTCTACGACACCGCGGACGACCGAGCGCCATCACGGGTCCTCACCCTCGACGCGGACCGGAACCGCACCGGCCACTACTGGCACTGCTTCGTCCCTGGGCTACGGTCGGGCCAGATCTACGCCTACCGGGTCGAAGGCCCGTACGACCATCTCCGAGGTCACCGCTTCGACCGGCACAAGGTGCTCCTCGACCCGTACGCCCGTGCGGTCGCGGTGCCCGAGGCCTACGACCGCGCCGCCGGCATCCGACCGGGCCGCAACGACCCCTATGCGATGAAGAGCGTTGTTGCCGACATGTCCCTGTACGACTGGAAAGGCGACACCCCGCTGCACCGGCCCTTTGCCCAGACGGTCGTCTACGAGTGCCACGTTCGGGGCATGACCCAGCATCCGAGCTCGGGCGTCCCGGAGCACCGGCGGGGCACGTACGCGGGGCTCATCGACAAGATTCCTTACCTGGTCGACCTGGGCATCACCGCCGTCGAGCTCATGCCCGTCTTCCAGTTCGACCCTTACGACGCGCCGGACGGGCTCCTCAACTACTGGGGATACGCGCCGGTTTCCTTCTTTGCGCCGCACGTCGGATACAGCTCGAACCGAAAGCCCCTCGGCCCCCTCGACGAGTTCCGCGACCTGGTGAAGGCGATGCACCGCGCGGGGATCGAGGTGATCCTCGACGTCGTCTACAACCATACCGCTGAGGGCAACGAGTGGGGCCCGACCCAGAGCCTCAAGGGCCTCGACAACCGAACTTACTACACCCTCGTCGAGGACGGTCGGTACTACGCGAACTACTCGGGAACCGGGAACACCGTCAATGCAGGACGGTCCGTCCCCCGGAGACTCATCATCGACAGCCTCGCCTTTTGGGTACAACAGATGCACGTCGACGGCTTCCGCTTCGATCTCGCGACGATCCTCAGCCGCGACCGGTTGGGTCAACCCATCCCCAACCCGCCGCTGATCTGGGACATCGACACCGAGCCCGCCCTCGCCGGGACCAAGCTCATCGCCGAGGCCTGGGACGCCGCGGGCCTCTACCAGGTCGGTACCTTCGAAGGGCACTTCTGGAGGGAGTGGAATGGACAGTTCCGCGACGACATCCGCGCTTTCATCAAGGGCGACCCGGGGATGATCCCGCGCGTCGCCGACCGGCTCCTGGGCAGCCCGGACCTTTACGGCGCGAGGTCGCGGCAGCCCGAGCAGAGCATCAACTTCATCACCGCTCACGACGGCTTCACCCTCAACGATCTCGTCAGCTACAACGAGAAGCAGAACTGGGCGAACGGCGAAGGCAATCGCGACGGCGAAACATACAACGTCAGCTGGAATCACGGAGTCGAAGGACCGACGGATGACCCGGAGATCGAGGCGTTGCGGAACCGACAGGTCAAGAACGCCCTCGGCCTCACCCTGCTGTCCCTCGGCGCGCCGATGATCGCGATGGGCGACGAGATGCGGCGGACCCAGCAGGGGAACAACAACGCCTACTGCCAGGACAACGAGATTTCCTGGGTCGACTGGACCTTCCTCGAGAAGCACGCCGACGTGCACCGCTTCGTCAAGGGGGTGCTCGCTCTCCGGTCTCTCCGCCACCACGTGCGTACCGGCAGCTCGATGCCGCTCGAGGAGATGATGAAGGCGGCCCAGGTCCAGTTGCACGGCCTCCGGGTCGGGCTCCCCGATCTGAGCTGGCCGTCGCGCAGCCTCGCCCTAAGCGCGACGCACCTGTCGGGCAACATCCAAGTCTACTACGCGTTCAACGCGTACTGGGAGCCGCTCGAATTCGAGCTCCCCCCGCCGCCGGAGGCCGGGTTGCGGTGGCGCCGGGTCATCGACACAGCGCTGCCGTCGCCCGACGACATCTCCCGCCCCGAGGACGCGGTGGCCGTCGATGGCGCCCACTACCGGGTGCAGCCGCGGTCCTTCGTCGCGTTGATGATCCGGACGGAGGCGGGCTGAAGCCCCTGGTCTACGCCTCCTCCGTCGCCTTCATCCGCTCCACGTTTTGAGCCATCCAGCCTGCGGTCGATCGAGGGCAGCGCGTGCGAAAACCGCGGCTTCGGGGTCGTCTACTCGACAATCACCGGCCCAGGCCGAGCTTCACGCTCCGGTCATAGCGCGCCCAGGTGAGCGGGCGATATGCGGGCTACAGAACAGACTCGTCGAGATCAACTTTGGCGACCTTGTAGGCGCGGCGAAGGTCGCTGATGTGACGCTGCATCCACAGCTCGGCCGCGTCTTCGTCGTCGGCCTCGAAGGCGCGAATGAGCTGCCCTTGGGCCTCGATGATGCGCTGCCGGGCACGGGGGGCCTTGTCGATGACCCGCTGTAGACTGGCCGCAATGAGGCGGGTCATGGAGTGCAACATGACTTCGAGGACGCGATTGTCGAGGTTCTCGGCGATGGAGGCGAAGAACGCCCGCGCGCAGCGGACGATCGTCTCATGATCTTTGGCTTTGGCTTTGCGAAGCGTCTCGAGGTTGGCTTGCAGCTCACTGAGCATCGTCGGGTTGCTGCGGACGGCGGCGAGACGAGCGGCCGCCGGTTGGAACATCGCCAAGGCTTCCCACGCTTCGTGGAAGGTGACGCCGCCAAATGCCAGATCCCGGCTGGCGCGCCGGGCGACGTCACCCATATTCGGTTGGCGTATCACCAGCCGCTTGCCGTCGCCTCGTTGCAACAAGCCTTGCTGCTCGAGGAGGCGAATGCCCTCGCGCACGGTCGACCGATTGAGACCGAACTGCTCGGAGAGCGCGCCCTCGGTAGGGAGCGTGTCGCCGGGCAGAAGCCGTCGGGCGGAGATGTCCGCTTCGATGGCCTTTGCTACCTTGAGGTACGCCGGCTCTTTTCGGATGGCCGTGAACGAGTGCCTGGTCATTCTCTGCCGTTGCCTATGCGGTGAGCTCGAAAAGCTCTCGGCCAATCAGCATACGACGAATCTCGGACGTGCCCGCACCGATCTCATATAATTTTGCATCTCTCAGCAGACGGCCTGTGGGGTATTCGTTGATATAACCATTCCCACCGAGCAGTTGGATCGCATCGAGGGCGACCTGCGTTGCGCGTTCCGATGCATACAGAATACACCCTGCGGCGTCCTGACGGGTCGTTTCGCCCCGGTCACAGGCGGCAGCGACCGCGTACACGTAAGACCGGCAGGCGCTCATATTTGTATACATATCTGCGAGCTTGCCTTGCACCAATTGAAACGAACCGATAGGTCGGCCGAATTGCTCTCGCTCGTGAACGTACGCAGTGGCGGTCTCCATGGCTGATGCCATGATGCCCAGCGGGCCGCCGGCGAGCACCGCACGCTCGTAGTCGAGACCGCTCATGAGCACCTCGACGCCTTCGTTTTCGCAGCCGATGACGTTGTCGACGGGGACCTCGCAGTCTTCGAACACGAGTTCCGAGGTGTCCGAGCCGCGCATGCCGAGCTTGTCGAGTTTTTGTGAAGTCGAGAAGCCACGAAAGCTCTTTTCAATGATGAAGGCGGTGATACCGCGGGAGCCCTTTTCGGGCGCGGTCTTGGCGTACACCACCAGTGTGTCGGCCTCGGGGCCATTGGTGATCCACATCTTGGTGCCGTTGAGGATGTACCGGTCGCCGCGACGTTCGCCGCGCAACTTCATGGACACTACATCGGAGCCTGCGCCCGCCTCCGACATGGCGAGCGCGCCGACGTGCTCACCGGAGATCAGTTTTGGCAAGTACCGTTGCTTCTGTTCGTGCGTGCCGTTGAGCGCGATCTGATTGACGCAGAGGTTCGAGTGGGCGCCGTACGACAGGCCGACCGACGCAGACCCTCGCGAGATCTCCTCGACGGCGACGACGTGGGCGAGATAGCCGAGGCCCGAGCCACCGTCGGCCTCGGGAACGGTAATGCCCAACAGGCCGAGTTCACCGAGCTGTGGCCAGAGGTCTCGGGGGAAAGCGTTGTCGCGATCGATGGCCTCGGCCCGAGGCGCGATTTTGTCGTCGACGAAGCGACGAACGACTTCACGGATCTGCTCAACAACAGGTTCTAAACCAAAGGACATATACGTGTATCGGTTGTGCATCGAATTCTCTCCGCTGCGGATCGTAGAGATCGATCATTCGATTGTCCAACAATCCAATATTAGTACAATCGCTCTGTACGCACGCGGGGATGATGTAGTCTGGCGATGGCCACAAGAGCCCGTCCAGTGGCGCTGACACGAGCCTGCCTGGCTGCGGTGACGTCCGCTCGCCAAGGCGTCAGGACGAGCATTCCGCTGAGCTCAGCAGGACTCCAAAGCCGGGGCGCGGGAGCCGGAGGGGCTCGATGAAGAGAAGCTGCGAAGCGGGCTCGGCATCCGGAAGCCGACGCTCGACTCGATGGTGGGCCAAATCACGTTAAGAAATCGGCGTCGGCGCGCCGGTCGAACCCGGCGATGCCGATTCTGGAGCGGTCGTCGGCGTTTCGATGGTCGTATCCATGGCCGCGGCCGGGCTGTCGGGCGCGCTGATTCCGATGGTGCTGACTGCGCTTTGGCAAGACCCGGCGCAGTCCTCGTCGGTCGTCCTGACAACCATCACCGACGTCCTGGGTTTCTTGAGTTTCCTCGGCATTGCTACCATCTCCGCCTCGCTGCTGTAGACTGGCCCAATGCCGCGTTGGTTGTTGTTGGGTATCAGCCTCGGTCTCACTTCCTGCCCATCCACGTCGAACGAGGATCTCCATCGTACGGGCGACGCGGGATGGCGCATCGAGGCGGCCCACAGCATGGCCAAGGCGGTCGGCGGGCTCGACGCCATCGAAGCGCGAGGGACGCTTCGGATCATCGTTCGACGCTCCGAGGCGACATTCTTGCCTCGCACAGGAATGCCCTGGCTCTCGGACATCGAAAACGCTGAAGCCTTCGCCCGATCGCTCGGCGTCGAGCCCGTGTTCGTGCTCGTCGAGGCGTATGACCAGCTGGTCCCCGCTTTGCGCGAAGGCCGGGGCGACCTGGTCGCCGCTCAGCTGACTATCACCGAAGAGCGGAAGAAGTGGGTCGATTTTGCGCGCTCGACCCTGGGCGTCGAAGAGATCGTGGTCGGCAAGAAGGGGGCGCCCGGCCTGCCCACCAGCATGGAGGGCTTGGCGGGGCGCCAAGTGCTCGTCCGTCCGAGCTCGTCGTACGCATCGTCGCTGGCCGAGCTCTCGAGGGAGAAGGGTATAGAGGTCGAAATCGTCGAAGCCGAAGAGCATCTCGACACGGCGACCATCGTCGACACGATCACCGACGGCGCCGGCGAACGCCTCACCGTCGTGGACAGCCACCTCCTGGCCGCCATCGAGCAGTACAACGACCGAATCGCCCGGCTCTTCGTGCTCGCACAAAAAAGCGAGATCGCGTGGGCGGTGCGCAAAGACAATCCTGAGCTCAGGGCCGCGCTCGACCGGTTCTTCATCAAGCGCGCGCTGACCGGCCGCGCCCAGGTACGATGGACGGGCGACCTTGGCGAGATCATACAACGGGGGGTGCTCCGCGTGCTGACTCGCAACAACGCGGCGAGCTACTTTCTTCATCGCGGACAGGCGCGCGGTTTCGACTACGAGCTGACCAAGATGATCGCCGAGGAGCTCGATGTGCGCCACGAAATGGTGGTCGTGCCGAGCCACAAGCACCTGATTCCGTGGCTCCTCGAAGGGCGCGGCGACATCATCGCAGCTCAGATGACGGTGACCCCGTCGCGCGCCCGAAAAGTGGTCTTCAGCGAGCCCTACCTGTTCACTCAAGAAATGTTGGTGAAGAAGAAGACCGCTGCCGGCCCAAAGTCGGTCGATGAACTAGGCGGTCGCACGGTGACCGTTCGGCCCTCATCCAGCTATCGCACCACGCTGGAGCGGATCAAGAAACGAGGCATCGCGGTCGAGTTCGGGGACGTCGACGAAAACGTCGAGACCGCGGTCCTGATCGGGCGAGTGGCCGAGGGCGACATTGCGCTCACCGTCGCGGACCGACACTTGCTCGACGTGGAGGTCGTATACGGCGTCGACGCCGAAGCCGCCTTCGCTCTCGACGATGCAGACAAGCCCATCGCTTTCGGTGTCCGCCCGGGGGAGAGGCGCCTGAAGGCGTTCCTCGACGGCTTCGTCAAGCGGCATTATCGTGGCCTCGAGTACAATATCCTCAAGCGGCGTTACTTCGCGAACCAGCGGACGATTCGGCGATTCAAGGCGGAGCGGGTCGCGAAGAGCGGGCGCCTCTCGAAGTTTGACGACGTCATCAAGAAGTACTCGAGTCGATATGGCTTCGATTGGCGCCTCATGGCCGCGCAAGCCTACGTAGAGAGCCGCTTCGACCCCAAAGCGACGAGCTGGGTAGGCGCCCAAGGGCTGTTCCAGGTCTTGCCCCGCACCGGCGCCACGATGGGCTTTACCCGGCTCGAAGAACCCGAGTATGGCGTGCACGCGGGCATCAAATACATGGCCCGTCTGCTCGACCGCTTCGATCCGAAGCTCCCTTTCCCCGAGCGAGTGCGGATGGCGCTGGCGGCCTACAACGTCGGGCTTGGCCACGTGCACGACGCCCGGCGTCTGGCCGCCCGGATGAACCTCGACGATTCCAAGTGGTTCGGCAACGTCGAAAAAGCGATGCTGCTGCTGAGCCAGCCGAAGTATGCGCGTCGCGCTCGCCACGGCTACTGCCGCGGGCAGCAACCGGTGAAGTACGTAGCCCATATTCAGAGTCTCTACGACCAGTACGTTCAGATCCTGAAAGAATAGGGCGCCGGACGACTTGTCGGTTCGGGCGCAGCGGCCCCGCGGAATACCCCGGCGACTTTGCGGGATGTCAGCATGAGTCGCATCTTCGCTCTTTTGTAGATGAAGATCAGGCGTACGCTCAAAGGTCATACAGGCGCTGCATGTCGATGCACTCGTCCAACGCCAGAGGGTAGAGCACGAAGCCCGACGATCGGAGCGCAATCGACGCCGGGGGGCCTTACGTTCTGTCCCGACTTTGACATCATCGGTTCTGGCGGGAGCGGTCGCCGGCTTGTTAGGCTTCCCGCCGAGTCGTTCCAGTAGAACTCGATCTCCAGGCCGGCCGTGTCTCCATGAAATCATTGACTCGAAAGCTCTGGATGTCCGTAACCGGGCTCTTTCTATGCCTATTCTTGGTCGTTCACCTGGCTGGCAACATTTTGTTGTTGTTCCCGGCCGAAGAAGCGCGCTCGCTTTACAACGCTTATTCGGCTGCTCTGACCAGCAGCAAGGTCATCAAGGTCATCTCTATCGTCCTGTACGCCAGCATCATTGCGCACGCGGCCGTCAGCGTCGTGTTGGCCGTCAGCGCGCGGCGAGCGCGCGGCCGGGTGCGGTACGCCCGTGAGCGGCCGTCCGCGACGTCGCCGTGGGCCGCCCGCTCCATGGAGCTGCTCGGCGTGGTTTTACTGGTATTCCTCGTAATACATATGAGGACCTTCTGGTTCACGTATCACTGGGGCGCCATCGGTATTGATGATCACGGGAACAAGGACCTCTATGGTGTGGTCGTCGAGGCCTTCTCGAGACCATGGTATGTTCTGCTTTACGTAGGATCCATGGCCGCGTTGGCGATTCATTTGTACCATGGCGTCGAAAGCGGGTTTCGAACTCTGGGCCTGCACCACCATCGATTCCTGGCGGTCGTAGGCTGGCTCGGGCGGGCCTTTGCCATCGCCGTGGGGGCACTGTTCTCGCTCTTGCCGGTATGGGTACATTTCACCTCGACCCTTGGAGGATAGCCGAGTGTTTACTGCAACAACGCTAGACCCGGCGGTTCCGGCGGGTCCTATCGAGACCAAATGGTCGCAGTACAAGGCCGAAGCGCGCCTCGTCGCGCCGAACAATCGGCGAAAGCTGAGCGTCATCGTGGTGGGCTCGGGCTTGGCGGGATCCGCCGCCGCCGCTTCCCTCGCCGAGCTTGGCTATCGCGTGAAGTGCTTGTGCTTTCAGGACACCCCCCGTCGCGCCCACTCGATCGCCGCTCAGGGGGGGATCAACGCCGCTCAAAACTATCGAAACGACGGGGACAGCGTCTACCGGCTGTTCTTCGATACGCTTCGGGGCGGAGACTTCCGGGCCCGGGAGGCGAGCGTGTATCGACTCGCCGAGTTGTCCGGCCAGGTCATCGATCAGGCCGTCGCGCAGGGCGTCCCGTTCGCTCGGGACTATGGCGGTCTCTTGGCGAACCGTTCTTTCGGAGGCGTGCAGGTCGAGCGCACGTTCTACGCGAGAAGCCAAACGGGCCAGCAGCTCCTCCTTGGGGCGTACTCTGCGCTCATGCGCCAAGTGGGGCTCGGGCGGGTCGAGATGCTTCCCCGGCGCGAGGTGCTGGATCTCGTCGTGGCCGATGGGCGGGCGTGCGGTGTCATCGTGCGCGATCTGGAGTCCGGACGGCTCGAACGCCACGCCGGCGACGCGGTCGTTCTGGCGACCGGAGGCTATGGAACGATCTATTACCTCTCGACGCTCGCGCTCGGCTGCAACGCGTCTGCGGTCTGGCGAGCCTACCTTCGCGGTGCGCACTTCGCGAATCCAAGCTTCACACAGATCCACCCCACGTGCATTCCGCCGCACGGCGAGCGCCAGTCGAAGCTGACCCTCATGTCGGAGTCGCTGCGGAACGACGGGCGCATCTGGGTTCCCCGCGCCATGGCCGAGGCGCGTCCCCCCGAAGACATTCCGGAAGCGGAGCGCGACTACTATCTCGAACGACTCTATCCGGCCTACGGCAACCTGGCCCCGCGAGACATCTCTTCCCGAGCCGCGAAGTGGGTATGCGACGAAGGGCGGGGCGTCGGCCCCGAAGGCCTCGGCGTCTATCTCGACTTCCGGGACGCGCTCGCGCGCGATGGACGCGAGGCCATCGCCAGCCGGTACGGCAATCTCTTCGATATGTACCGCACCATCACGGGCGAGGATCCTTATCGTACGCCCATGCGCATCTACCCGGCTGCCCACTTCACAATGGGCGGCCTGTGGGTCGACTACGGTTTGATGACGACCATTCCGGGTCTGTTCGCGCTCGGTGAGTGTAACTTTGCTGACCACGGCGCCAATCGACTCGGGGCCAACTCGCTTCTGCAGGCGTGCGTCGACGGCTATTTCATCATCCCCATTACGCTCGGAGACCACCTGGCGAAACTCGGGCCGGGCGACCGTGCGTCCACGGATGATGCGGCTTTTGCCGCCGCTGAAGCCGATGTCGAGGGCCGGATCGACCGGCTGCTGACCATCGGAGGCCGTACCAGCGTGCGCACCTACCATCGGAGGCTCGGTCTGGTTCTGTGGGACGCCTGCGGAATGACGCGAAACGAAGCCGACTTGACAGCGGCGATCGCCAAGATTCGCGAGCTGCGGTCCTCTTTTCATGCTGACGTCTGCGTTCCCGGTCGTCGAGACGCGCTCAACCCCGAGCTCGAGCGAGCGCTGCGAGTCGCTGACTTCCTCGAGCTCGGGGAGCTCATGTGTCACGACGCGCTTTCCCGCCGGGAGTCGTGCGGCGCCCACTATCGAACCGAATTCACCACGTCGGAGGGTGAGCCCCGACGAAACGATGACGACTTTGGGTTCGTCTCGGCGTGGGCTAGTGCGGGTTCCTCGTCGCCTCCCGAGCTCGCGACCGAGCCGCTGACGTTCGAAGCCGTGGATGCAGCCCCGAGGAGCTACCGACAATGAAGTTTACGCTGAAAATCTGGAGGCAGGCGCATCGCGACGCCGAGGGCCGGATAGAGACCTACAGCATCGACGAAATCGAGACGCAAATGTCCTTCCTCGAGATGCTCGATGAGCTCAATGAGCGGCTCATCGCCGATGGCGAGCGCGTGATCGCTTTCGACCACGACTGCCGGGAAGGCATCTGTGGTCAGTGCGGCGTCGTTATCGACGGGGTCGCGCATGGCCCGGTGCCCGGCAGCACTACGTGTCAGCTTCACATGCGAAGCTTCCAGGATGGGCAGACGATCTACGTGGAGCCTTGGCGCGCCCGCGCGTTTGCCGTCATTCAAGATCTGGTCGTGGACCGATCGGCATTCGACCGCATCGTCGCGGCGGGAGGATACATTTCCGTCAACACCGGGAGTGCCTCCGAGGCCAACGTGATTCCGATCGGCCACGACGTCGCCGAGAGTGCCTTCGATGCGGCCGCATGCATCGGTTGCGGCGCCTGCGTCGCAGCGTGCAAGAATGCATCGGCCATGCTCTTCGTCGCCGGGAAGATCGTGCACCTGAACGGTCTACCGCAAGGCCGGACGGAGACCGACCGCCGATTGCCGGGGATGCTGAGCGCCATGGACGATGAAGGTTTCGGACACTGCACGAACACCGGCGCCTGCGAGGCGGTGTGTCCAAAAGGCCTGTCGATCGACCTCATCGCAGAAATGAACGCGGAGTCGGTCAAGCGCCAGTTGGGGCGGGGATGGGCGGGCTGGCTCCCGTGAAGCTCGGCCATACCGAAGTTCGCTCCAAGAACGGCGTCGCTCAGCCCGCGTTCGTGGCGCACGTCTCCTCGATGAACTGAACCCGGCGAGCGCCGCCCGTGCGGTGCCGGGGGCCCGAAGCGTCGATCAGCGTGCAGTCCTTCGATGGCGCTTTAGCACGCCGTCGAGCCTTCCGCCCGCTGATAGACTATTGACTGAATGGCTATGAAGAGAAACGGGAAGAAGGTGAATGGCGTGAGCCGCGCCCACGCCTATCGCCCCTTAGCGAAGGGCGGCCCAATTCCTGCCGACCTTGCGTAGCCGTCACGACTATGGTCAGGAAGCCGCAAATGAGACGTGTAACGATCGCCTTCACTGTCGTTGCGCTGTTCGGATGCTCAGCATTGCACCCGACCAACAAAACTGACTCCGCCGAGAAAACGTCGCCCTCCGTCGCAGATGCCATACCCAAGATAAAACGCTCTGACATCAGAGGGCCTTATCTCGGACAAGAACCACCGGGACTAACAGCGGAGGTATTTGCGCCGGGCATTGTTTCAACGGAATATTTTGAAGCCTTCGGTGTTTTCACGCCGGACCTGACGGAGTTCTATTTCCACCGAGGCGGCGGGAAATATGATAAGTCTACGCTCTTTGTCTTTCAACGCAGGAACAATCGGTGGACCGAATTTGTCGTATCGCCTTCCGTCGGCGAGCCAACCATCTCGCCAGATGGCAACACCATGTACTTGGGAAATCGATACATGGAGAGGACGAGCTCCGGCTGGTCGGCGGTCAAGAGCCTTGGGGCGCCATTCAAAGATATTCCCATTATGCGTCTGACCGCCTCCGCCGCTGGCACCTACGTCTTTGATGAACGAGAAGAGGTCGGGACTATTCGTTATTCTCGATGGATTGACGGCAAGCGCGAAGAGCCGAAGGCATTCGGTAGAGAAATCAATTCCGGAAGATGGACAGCCCATCCATTCATCGCACCAGATGAAAGTTACCTGATTTGGGACAGCGAGCGAGAGGGCGGATACGGTGACTCAGACTTATATATAAGTTTTCGTCAACAAGATGGCTCGTGGGGGCCCGCCATCAATATGGGAAGCAGCATAAATACCGAACGCGAAGATATATACGGAAGTGTGACGCCGGATGGTAAGTACTTGTTCTTCCACACCTACTTGGGTAAACGAAAAGCCAATATATACTGGGTGGACGCTCAGATTATCGAAAACCTCAGGAGCAACTGACGAGCTTGCCGAGCCTACCCCGGCCGTGACCCACACGCCTGTTTCCCGTGTCGGTCGCGTAGACGAAAGGAGCCCGAGAGCTCTTTGAAGCCATCGACGACCGAAAGGCCGCGCGAGCTCCGAGATGACCTGTCCGGTGGTCGTGTTCGGCTGGCCAGCGAGCGCGTTCACCGCGTCGAGCGCCTCGTCGTCGATGGCCAGCGTGGTGCGCATCCCTTCGGACGGTTTGTGCGACAGGGAGGGGGTTCAACCCCGAACCGGGGGGACTGATTCGGGGTTGCGGCTTGGTTTTGGGCTCAGGGGGCGGGATACTCGTCGGTGGCGGCAGCGGCGCGCTGGAGTGGCTTTGGCGGATATCTTCATTTCGTACAAACGGGCGGACCGCGAGCGGGTGGAGCGCTTGGCGGCGGCGCTCGAGGCGCACGGGTACACCGTGTGGTGGGACCTGGAGCTGGTGGCGGGCGACCGGTTCGAGCGCAAGATTCGAGGCGAGCTCGAGGCCGCCCAGTGTGTGGTGGTGGTCTGGACGGCCGCGTCCATCGACCGCGAAGGCTACTACCTGTCCGACTGGGTGCGGAACGAGGCCGACGAGGGCCACAAGCGCCGCGTGTTGGTGCCCGTCCTCCTCGACGAGGGCCGCGTTGCCTGGATTCACAAGGCCGTCAACTACGAAAACCTCGTCGGGTGGACCGGCGATCCCGATGATGAGGCGGTCGCCCGGCTCGTGCGGGGCATCGCTCGGCACGCGGGGGTGCGCGAGCGTCCCGAAGACCGCGAGGTCCAGGCGTGGAGCGCCGCCGAACAAGACGGAAGCCCCGCCGCCTTTCGAGCCTTCGTGGCCGCGCATCCCGACAGCCGGTTCGCCAACCTGGCCCGCGACCGCCTCGCCGACGCGGAAGAGGCCGCCGCCTGGGCCGCCCTCGGCCCACAGCCGACCGTGCCCCAGCTGGCGACCTTCCTGAGCGAGTGGCCCTCGGGGCGGTTCTCCCGCGTCGCCCTCGAGCGCCTCCGAACGGTCCCGCCCGCCACGGTTCCGCCGGCATCGGTTCCGCCCGCCACGGTGCCGCCCGCCACGGTACCGCGGCCCGCATCGGCGCGGCCCGCCAGGCAGCCGCCCGCCAGGGAGCCGCCCGCATCGGTTCCGTCGGCCACGGAGCCGCCCGCGATGGCGAGCCCACCGAGCGCGCCGGACCCGTCACCATCCCCCGAACCGACGCCGCGACTACGATCCGAGCCCCCGAAGCCGCGGCGAACCCCACAGCGCGAGCCGTCGCCCGACGAGCCCCCGCAATGGCGAACGCCCGCGCTCATCGTCTCCGTGGTCGGTGCGCTGGGGCTCATCGCCTTCCTTGCCTCGACATCGAGCGAATCCCCCGATGGCGCAAATCAAGCAACGAACACAGAGCCGGCGGAAGCCAAAATGGCGTCCGCAGACACGGAGTCGTCGCCTGTCACTCAACCGGAAGCCGCGCCCGCGCCCTCGGAGCCTCCTGCGCCGCCACGCCGGCGTTCGCCACCACCATCGGAACCTCCTCCGCCACGCCGGCGTTCGCCACCACCCTCGGAACCTCCTCCGCCACGCCGGCGTTCGCCGCCACCCGCAGAACCTCCTCCGCCACGCCGGCGCTCGCCGCCGCCCGCCAAGGCCTCAGAGTCGGCCGCCGGTTCCGCGCGGGAGCCTCGGTGCGGCACCCGACAGACCATCGCGGGCCTGGAGTACGTGTACGTGTGCGGCGGCGCGTTCACGATGGGCTCGAACGATGGAGATCGCGATGAGAAGCCTCCCCACAAGGTGCGCATCTCGTCCTTCTGGATGCAGCGGTACGAGTTTCGTCGCGGCGAAGCGAAAGGGCGTTCTCAGTCGGGTGATCCGAGGCTGCCATTGACAAGAATCGGCTGGGCGGACGCCCGTGGTCAGTGCGAAGCCTACGGGGCTCGTTTGCCTACGGAAGCCGAATGGGAGTACGCGGCCCGCGGCAAGAAGAGCCGCAAATACCCTTGGGGCGACGCGGAGCCGACGAAACGACGCGCTCGCTTTGGGTTGGATTATATCGCTGGTCCCGAGCCCGTAGATGCGCGACCGGCTGGCAAAGGGCCGTTTGGCACCGAGCAACAGGCTGGCAACGTCTGGGAGTGGGTGTGCGATGCGTACGACGAAGATGCCTATAGCAAGGCGCCCCGCGGAGATGATCCGAACGTCGCTATAACCGACCCGTCAGTCGGATGCGATGCCGCCGATGGCGTGGCGCTCCGTGTCGTCCGCGGGGGCTCGTTCTTCTATTCGGCCGAGGACCTGCGCTCGGCGAGTCGAGACAGGTACGGGCCCGGGTTCGGGAACGACAACCTGGGGTTCCGGTGCGCGCGTTCCCCCCTCCCGAGCATGCCTTGATGTTTGATTTTGTCAGTTTGTCAAAGAGGCTCGGGCCGCTCACAAGGCTCGCTTGACACAACCCAAAGCCCCAAAATCATTCTGAAATCTGGCCGCCTGGGCTCTACTGCCACCGCGGGCCGTGCTCTGGCTCGCCCAAACGCGACGCCCCTGCGGGTGGCGCGGATTGTCAGGTAGCCGACAAACTTTGTCGGCTACCTGACAAAGGAACCGGCTACGCCGTCAAACGCCGCCGTTTGCGCCGCGTTTTGTCGGTCTTTTGACAAAGCACCTGACAAACGACGCCGTCGCCCACGGGCGATCCGACAAAGTTGTCAATCCGCGGGTCAAAACGTGAGCAGCCCGCGATAGGCGGCGATGCTTCGAGCCAGGGCCTCCGGTCCGGCCCGCTGCGCGGCCTGCAGCCGCGCCCGCATTCGGCGCCGGAGCTTCTTCGACGCCGCCAGGCCCCCAGGCGTGATGCGGTACCCCAAGAACACCCACGGCACCTGCCGCGCCGCCACCGCGCCCACGCCGTCCTTTAGACCCAGCCGTCGATGCGTCGCCAGCCACGCCTCGATCGCCGCCTTGGCCTCGATGAGCTGCCCCCGGTCGTCGCTGAACAGCACGAAGTCATCCATGTACCGCCCGTAGCCCGGTATCTTGAGCGTTCGCTTCACGAACTGATCGAGACCATCGAGGTACAGCGCCCCGCTGAACTGGCTCAGCAGAGTGCCCACCGGCAGCCCGGCGTCGGGCGGCGCCGGCCGGGCGTCGAGGCCCAGCCCTCGCCGCGCGAGGGACGACGTGTAGACCCGTCCTCCGTGTTCGAGCAGCCGCGAAATCAACGCGATGGTCGGTGGGTCGACGATCCGCTCGGCGAACAGCGCCCACAGGGTTGGCCGGTGGATCGACAGAAAGTACCGCGACACGTCGAGCGCCAGCCGCCACTGGAATCGACGGGTCCACGCCAAGGCCTGAAGCGAGGCCCGGTGCGGGCCTCGGCCCGTCCCGCGCGCGTAGCTGTGATGATAGAAGCGCCGATCGAACCACGGTCCGACTTCGGCCACCAACGCCTGGTGCACGATGCGGATGTTCGAGGCCCAGGCGGTCCGCGACGCGCGACCACAGGGGCAGGGCGACTTGAAAGGCGCGCAGTTGACCCACCGAGAAGGTGTCGGAGGGCTCGGCGTTGTCGGTTTCGTGGGCTTTGCGACCGTCGTCGTTGGCGTTCGGGCCGGAGCCACGGCGCAACGCGGGCTCGGGGTTGTCGGGCTCGTGCGCTTTACGGACGTCGTCGTTGGCGTTGGGGCCGGAGCGGGGGCGCAAGGCGGCGTGGACCTGCGCTTCGAACGCGGCGACCTTGTGCGCCTGCGCTTGCCGGGGGCCGGTCGGGAGATTCGGTTCGGACAGCTCGATACGCCAGCGACCGCCGGTCTTCTTGGCCCGCACGGTCCCCTGCGTGATCATGTAGCGTATTTGCCGCTCGGTCTTGCCCATGCGGGTGGCGGCTTCTCGTAGTGTGAGCTCCAATGGCCTGGTGATGTGCCAGGAGAGTTCCTGGTTGCGCGTCGGACGAATGGCGGATGTTCAAGCGAATGAGGGTGGCCGGCCAGACTGACAAACTTACAAACTGTGTCAACTACTTGACAAAAATTTGTCGCGATCGCGCTTCGCGCGAACAAGACAAAGATCAAGGCATGCTCGGGAGGGGGGAACGCGCGCACCGGAACCCCAGGTTGACGAACACGTCCCCGGGCCAGAACCTGCCTCGATTCGCCGAGCGCAGGTGCTCGGCCGAATTGATGAACGAGCCCCCGCGGATGACACGGACCGCCACGCCATCGGCGGATATGTCAACTAACCGACGGTCAGTCGGTAGGGTCTCCGCAGTCTTGTCAGTCACGCCCGAAGACTCGATGTAGGGGCCGTACTCGTCCCAGCACCACTCATAGACGTTCCCCGCCAGGTCATGAAAACCCCAGGGGTTTGGGTTCTTTCGGCCCACGGGTTGCGGCTCGGTCTCCAGATTATCAAACCACGCGTACCCGGAGGCGGCGCCCGGATCATCGCCCCAGAAGTACTCGGTCGTCGTCCCGGACCGCATCGCGTACTCGAACTCCGCCTCGGTGGGCAGCCGAAAGCCGTTGGCCCCGTCGACCCACTCTACTCGCTCGACGGCCGCCTCCTTCTCCTGAAGCCGATAGGCCGGCTCGAGGCCTGCGGCTCGGGAAAGGTGGTTACAAGCTCGCAGGGCATCGAACCACGACACCGCGTTGACCGGTGCCTCCAGCGGTCCTCGACCCGGCGGCTCGGCGTTCGTCAGTGCGCCGTACAGTCGTCGGGTCATGGGCACCGTCATCAACGCGAACGCCCCCACCCGCGCCCGGTGCGGCGGTCTCTCGTCTTTGTGACGTTCACCGCCCATCGTGAACTCGCCGCCGGGCAACGCGATCATGGGGAGCGACTCGGTTTGGCCGTTCGGGAGCCGAAGCGGTACGGACAGCGGCGTCGGCGTACGGACAACTGCGGGTGCTTTGGCCGACCCTGGAGGCGCTTGCCGCTCCACCGCGGCTGGAGGCTTCGCCCCGGACGCCCTCGCCGTCGGACGAGGTACGGCGAGGGTACGGCGCAGACGGGGCTCAGCCGCCGACGAGGGTGATGCCTGTCTTTCCGCGGGCTGACGGTTCTCGGGCTGACGGTTCAGCGGAGGCGTCGAGGGCTCGTTCGGAGGCGGCCGGAGGCCGCCGGCGGCTTCGGCTTGGAGTATTTCGGGGGGCGGGGTCTCCTGCGTCCAGCTGGCGAGGGACGGTCGTCCGAAGTCGAACCAGTTCTGTTCGTACTCCACCAGCCGGTGAAAGTCGGGCGCGGGCGGGCGGCCGACCTTCTTCGAGACCTCGACCAGCAGCCGGTCGAGGACTCGGCTGCGGGGGCCGCCGTCCCATGCGGTGAGGTCGATGGTGTCCAGGCGGCCGAAACCCAGCGGCGGGTCGACCCGCTCGATCCAGGTGGGCACGATGATGCCCCGTCGATGGGCCAGGTCGGCCTCCTCGCGCACCCAGTGGCTGTCGCGCGACATCGTGCACCACAGCACCACCGCCGCTTTCGCCTGCCGCAGCTCCCGCTCGATCTGGGGCCCAAAGTCGGACCCGCTCACGAGCCCCCAGTCGAACCACACCGAATACCCGTTCATCTCGAGCACCCGCGCCAGATGGCGGGCCGCCGGACGCCGCTGGGACTTGTAGCTGATGAATACCTCGGCCACGGCGGGAGCCTACATCATCTCGGTAGCCCGATGATCGTCGACCTGGCTTCACAGCCCCACCACAGCGTTCTACCCGGGGGGCCGGCGACGAAAACCACGGCCCGGCCGGTCGGGCGGACGTCGTATGTTCAAGCGAATCTTGGAGCGGGGCCCCATCTGACAAAATGACAAACTGTGTCAGGTACTTGACAAAAATTTGTCGCGATCGCGCTTCGCGCGAAAAAGACAAGAATCAAGGCATGCTCGGGAGGGGGGAACGCGCGCACCGGAACCCCAGGAAGAGGTCGTCCTCGTCCCCGGGCCCGTTCCTGAGCCGATAAGCCGAGCGCAGGTACACGGCCGAATTGCCGAACGAGCCCCCGCGGACGACACGGAACGCCACGCCAACGGCGGCATCGCATCCGACTGAGGGGTCGGTTATAGCGGCGCTCGGATCATCTCCGCGGGGCGCCTTGCTATAGGCATCTTTGTCGTACGCATCGCACACCCACTCCCAGACGTTGCCAGCCTGTTGCTCGGTGCCA
>CAZFIV010000043.1:0-53235 GCA_964519665.1 uncultured Myxococcales bacterium | reverse complement strand
GCCAGCACGGAATCGCGAATGAACTCGAGCGTTTGAGGCGCAGCCTCGCTAAGTCCAAGCGTTGTCCGAAGCAGCCGGCTACGTCGTCGCGATCGGCGACTGCGCGACCTACGGTGGCATTCCTGCGATGGCTCCGAATCCGTCCGATTCGACCGGTATGCAGTTCTTCAAGAAGTCAGCCGGCGGCTTCTTGGGGACCGAGTTCCGGTCGAAAGCGGGCCTGCCGGTCATCAACATCCCCGGCTGCCCGGCCCATCCCGACTGGATCACCCAGATCATCGTCGCGTTGGCTACCGGTCGCGGCGGCGACCTGGCGCTGGATGAGTACCAGCGGCCAACCACGTTCTTCACCAGCTTCACGCAGACCGGCTGCACTCGAGATATGATGTTCGCGTACAAGGTCTCGACGACCGAGTTCGGGCAGCGCAAAGGGTGCCTGTTCATGATCTCGGCTGCCGCGGCCCGTTCACCCGATCGCCGTGCCACCGGATCTTGTGGAACCGACAGTCATCGAAGACGCGGGCCGGTATGCCGTGCATCGGATGTACTGAACCAGAGTTTCCCCACTTCGACCTGGCGCCGGGTACGGTCTTTCAGACCCCGACGACGCTCGGCCTGCCGAACGAGGTTCCGGTAGGGATGAGCCAGCAGGCTCTGGGTGGTCCGAGCTTGCACCTGCGGCAGATCGCGCGGATGCACGAGACCATCAAGCTGTACCGCCAAGCCGAACGTTGCCTGCGGGAGTTCCGACTCGACGAGCCGTTCTACGTCAAGCCCAAGGTCCGCGACGGCCGAGGATGGGGAGCAACCGAGGCGATCCGCGGGGCCCTCGCCCACTGGATCGACGTCGAAGACGGCAAGATCAAGAACTACCAGATCGTCGCACCGACGACCTGGAACGTGGACCGCGCGACGGCAAAGAGAACCCCGGGCCGATCGAGGCGGCGCTGATCGGAACCCCGATCGCCAACAAGATGGATCCGGTAGAGGTCGGCCACGTTGCTCGCTCGTTCGATTCTTGCCTGGTCTGTACGGTCCACGCCTACGATGCCAAGACGGGCGAACAGCTGGCGAAGTTCCGGACCGCCTGAAGCCGAACGAACCGAGGCCCCGATGCTCACCGTCATCGGTTGTGGCAACCTCAACCGAAGGGACGATGGCGTCGGGGTCCTCGTAGCGCAGCGGTTGCAAGAACGGCTGCGCCGTCATCCCGTCCCCCGCGTCCAGGTTTTCGACTGCGGCACCAGCGGCGTCGACGTCATGTTCAAGGCTCGGGGAAGCACCGCGCTGCTCATTCTCGATGCTTCCCGCTCCGTGAGCCGGGCACCATCTACGAAGTTCCGGGCGAAGTTCTCGCTCAGGATCACTCGCCCACGTACTCCCTGCACGACTCATCTACGAAGTTCCGGGCGAAGCTCTCGCTCAGGATCACTCGCCCACGTATACTCCCTGCACGACTTCCGGTGGGACCACGCGCTCGCCGCAGGACGGAAGATCTTCCGAGCGGAGTTCCCGGAGAGTGTGCGGGTCTGGCTCGTCGAGGCCGAGAGTCTAGAATATGGGCTGGAGCTGTCCGCTCCGGTCCGCGAAGCGTCCGAGGAAGTGTACCGACGGCTACTGGTGGCGGTGGCCGAGTACGCAGCGGAGCGGCACTCGGCCAAGTCATCGGGCGCCCCAAAGGACAGTCTCGAGATTCGTCGGGGGTCGATCCGGTTGTCGAAGGAATTATACGAGCGGTACTTCGAAGGGCGGGGTGGCGACCGTTCTCATGTACCGATCGCCCAGAGTTCACCTCGTTCCGGTCGACCAGGTGGCTGGCGGGCTCATTGTAAAGCAACGTAACCTGCGTGGAGACCGGGTAATCCATGGGGCCGAGTTTCTTCGTGCGCACGATGTCGAAGGTTTCGAGGGCGAAGTTGAGGTACACTGGGATCCGGCGCTCGGTACATTGACGTTCGAGCTGCCCAACGTCCGCCCATGAACGCGAGCGAACACGTACAAGCGACCGTAGCCCAGACTATCGCATCCGGTCGGCCGGCCATCGAGATGGTCGAGTCTCTCGTCGAAGTCGCTTTCGACCTCCAAAAGAAGCCGAAATCTCCCCAAGATCTGCACGATGCCCTATACCTGTACGACCACGCCTTGGCGCGGGCCACCGATCTGCCGTTGGCCCGCGCCAGAGCCCTTGCGGGGCGTGGCGGAGCGCTCCGTCGCATGCCGGGGCTCGATAGTGAGCACCTCCTGCGAGCGAAGCAGTCGTTCGAAGAAGGGCTCGCCGTCCTACGCGAAGCAGGGGATGCCGAGGAGGTGGCCGAGGTCGAGATGAGCTACGGTCTCGTCCTTCAGGCGTTGGCCAATTTCGGCCTCGCCCCGCTCGAGCAGGCCGTGCAAGCGTACCACCGAGCGCTCAGTACGTTTACCCGTGACCGCTTACCGAGAGAGTTCGCCACCATTCACAACAATCTGGCGACCGCATATCTCTCGATGAAGTTGGCGCCCGAGCGAGAGGTCATTCGAGAAGCGCTCGCGGTGCAGTCCTTTCAAGAGGCCCTGAAAGTCGTCACCTTGAACGAGGATCCGACCGAGTACGCGATGCTTCACAACAACCTCGGTAATGCCTTGCAGGCGATGCGTACTTCTCACCCCATCGAGAATTTGCAGCGCGCGGTCGAAGCCTACGGTGAGGCGCTGAAGGTTCGCACCGAGTACGATATGCCGATCGAATACGCCAATACGCTGGCGAACAAGGCCAACGCGCTCATGAACCTGCCGGATCCTTCACCGCACGATACGTTTGGCGAGGGTGTTGCGACGCCCGCCGGCGGGGTGGGCAATCCCCAGAACCTCATCGAGGCGATCCGACTGCTGCGAAAGTCGGCCGAGGTCTTCGCAGCCCATGGAGTCTCCGACCGGGCGGCGATGGTCACCGAACTTGCCGATTCACTGGCCAGTGAGCTGAAGGCGGCCGAGGGGTTGGCATGAGCGAAGGAGAACGCAGCTTCGCGCAGTGGGCGGAGGACCTCGACCGCCTCGAAAACGTGGCCGAGGGGTGGCCGGTCGAGCAGCGCGCCACCCTGGCCGTACGGCCTTCACGCCTGCGCATCTTGGGTCGTCGTCTCCGATACCGGCAATCACCGAGTCCTGCTGTCGGCGTTGGCGTCGTCGTCGGCGGATGAACGGGGCGCATGATGGGTGAACGGATCCGCATTCGAGGGGTCGTGCAGGGGGTCGGCTTTCGGCCCACCGTCGCTCGGGTCGCGCAACGGCTGGGGCTCGGCGGATTCGTTCGAAACGACGGCGACGGGGTTCTGATCGCGGTCGCGGGCACGGACGACCAGCGCGATGCGTTCATGACCTCGCTGATGCGCGAGCTGCCTCCGCTAGCGCGGGTCGATTCGGTCGACCGGACGCCCGATCCGAACCTCGCGGTGCCTGGCGACTTCCGGATCGAGTCGAGTGAGTTGGGTGCTCTCTGCACCGAAGTGGCCGCGGATGCCGCGGTCTGCGCGGACTGTGCAGCCGAGGTCTTCGACCCCTACGCGCGCCGATTCCGATATCCGCTGCTGACCTGCACCAACTGCGGGCCTCGCTACAGTATTGCGATGGGCCTGCCGTTCGACCGCGGCCGAACGACGATGGTCGATTTCCCGCTGTGCGTCGAGTGCACCGAGGAGTTCGAAGACGTCGCCGACCGCCGGTTTCACGCCCAGGCCATGGCTTGTTATCGCTGCGGGCCGCAGGTTCGGCTCGACCGCGCCGACGGTCGGGCGTTCAGTATCGAGCGGTACAGCATGCTCGACGCGGTCGACGCGGTCGCCTCCCTGCTGATGATGGGAGAGATCGTCGCCATCAAAGGCTTGGGGAGTTATCACCTGTGCTGCGATGCGACGCAGTCGACGGCGGTCCAGCGCCTTCGAGAGCGCAAACGCCGGCCGGCCAAGCCGCTGGCTCTGATGGCCCGCGACCGGGCGATGGTGGAGCTCTACGCCGACTTCGAGCCGGGCTCGCTCGAAGTCTTCGAGGGTCCGGCCGCGCCGATCGTGCTTCTGCCGGCGAAGACCGAGTCCCCCCCGTCCGACGCGCGCGCCCTCGCGCCCGAGGTGGCGCCGGGGCAGCCGACGCTCGGCTTCATGCGGCCCTATACCCCGCTTCACCTGTTGATGCTGAAGCGGGTCGATCGCCCGATCGTCTGCACCAGCGGCAACCTGTCCGACGAGCCGCCATGCATCGACGACCAGGATGCGAAAGAGAAGTTGTCGAGGGTCGCCGACTGGTTCCTGATTCACCAGCGGCCGATCCGCCATCGAGTCGACGATTCGGTCGTTCGGGTCGCGGGCGGTCGGGTCCGGGCGATCCGCCGGGCGCGCGGTCTGGCGCCGGGCTCGCTCGCGATGCCCCCGGGCCTGGGCGCGGCGCCGGCCATCGTGGCTTGCGGTGGGCAGTTCAAGGCGACGTTCGCCTTGGCGAGTCAGGGGCGGATCATCGTCTCGCCGCACATGGGCGACCTCGATCATATGGCAGCGTTCGAGGCGTACGTGAACAGCTTCGAGTTGCTGACCGAGCTGTACGAACACGCGCCGATCGCGGTCGCCGTCGACGCTCACCCGGAGTATCGATCGACCCGGTGGGGCCGGGCGATGGCCGAGCAGCGGGCCTGGGCGGTCGTCGAGGTTCAGCACCACCATGCCCACGTGGCGGCCGTCATGGCGGAGCACGAATATCCCGTCGATGGGCCTCCGGTGCTCGGGATCGCTGCCGACGGCTTGGGATACGGCGCCGACGGGACCATCTGGGGCGGAGAGTTTCTGCTCTCGACCTACGCGAGCTTCGAGCGGGTGGCCACCTTCAAGCCGGTGCCGATGTTGGGGGGCGCTTTGGCATCGCTTCAGCCCTGGCGAAATCTGCTGGCCCACCTTCGCGCCGAGATGAGCTGGTCCGAGCTCGAGCTGAGCTTCGGCGACCTGCCGGTGATCGCCCGGTTGAAAGAGCGCACCACCGCTCTGCTCGAGCAGGCCCGCGGCGACCCCGCATTGTCACCGGTGGCGAGCTCGGTGGGGCGGTTGTTCGACGCGGTGTCGGCGGCGGTCGGTGTATGCTTCGACCAGCAGGCCTACGAGAGTCAGGCCCCTATCGAGCTCGAAGCAGCGATCCGCCCCGAGGATCTTTCGGCGGCGATGGCCGAGGAGCGATACCCGATCGCAGTGCCCAAGCATCCGACCCTCGGTATTCCGTACCTCGAGTTCAAGGGTCTGTGGTCAGCGATCCTTGGCGATGTCTACGCCAATACTCCGGTCGGGCGCGTATCGGCCCGCTTCCACGTCGCTCTCGCCGAGGCTATCGTCCGCGTGGCCGAGAGCATCCGCCATCATGAGACCGGGTTGACCACCGCGGCCCTCGGTGGAGGCTGCTTCCAGAACCAAACCCTGTTGGAGTTGACGATGACCGGACTCGAGAAAGCCGGCTTTCACGTGCTCACTCCGGCTCGATTCCCGGCCAACGATGGCGGGATCTCGCTCGGGCAAGCCGCGGTCGCGGCCGCCCGACTGATGAGGTGAACCATGTGCCTTGGAATTCCCGGTCAGATCGTGGCCATCGAAGACGCGACCAAGAAGCTGGGCGTCGTGGACGTCGGCGGCGTTCGTCGAATCACCAACCTCGCATGTGTGCTCAACGGTCAGGCGCCCGACGAGCTCGTGGGTGAGTGGGTGCTCGTACATGTCGGTTTCGCCATGAGTCGGATCGACCCGGTCGAGGCCCAGCGCACTCTCGAACTCATGGCCGAAATGGGAGAGGTGCAGGCCGAACTGGAGGCGATGCGGGAGTCAGGCAAGTGACGTCGCACCTCGAGGCGCTGTATCCGAGCTTACAGCGCCGGCCCGTGGTCAGTCGGTCCGAGCTCCTGACCTCGGTCCGTACCAAGGCTGCGGAGTCACTGGCGGCGAAGCAGGTCTTCTTCGAGTCGAACGCCGATGCGTTGGTCGACATGGCGCAGGCGCTGGCGGCGGTCTTTGCCAAGGGCGGTCGCCTGTTTACGATGGGTAATGGGGGTTCGGCGTCCGACGCAGCCCACGTGGCGGTGGAGTTCAATCACCCGGTGACGGTCGGGCGTCCCGCTTTGGCCGCCCACCATTTAGGGGCCGACGTTCAGTTCATGACCGCCCTCGGCAACGATGTAGGCTTCGACGAGATCTTTGCCCGCCAGATCAGTGCGCTCGGTCGAGCTGGCGACGCGGTCCTCGGTCTGTCGACCAGCGGCAACTCGGCCAATCTATTGGCAGGGTTCGCGGCCGCCCAGCGAAAGCAGATGGTGACGCTCGCCCTCGTCGGCGGCGATGGGGGGCGGTGCGTCAACAACGAGACCGTCGAGCACTGCCTCGTAGTCGGGCACACCAGCATTCACCGAGTGCAGGAGTGCCATGTGGCCGCATACCACATACTATGGGACTTAGTGCATACGCTGCTGGCCCAAGAGCGAACGCCGGAGGTCGCCCCATGAAGTACGTCAACGAATTTCGAGATCCCGTGGCGGGCCGAAAGATCGTCACCAAGATCGAATCCCTGCTTCTCGAAACGAAGCGTACCGCCGACAACCCGATCAAAATCATGGAAGTGTGCGGCGGCCACACGCATTCGATCTTCAAGTTCGGGCTCGAGGAAATGTTGCCCGACTCGATCGAGCTGGTGCACGGCCCCGGCTGCCCGGTGTGTGTGCTTCCCGTCGGCCGGGTCGACGACGCGGTCAGCCTGGCGGAGGAGCCCGGAGTCATCTTCTGCACGTTTGGCGACGCCATGCGGGTGCCGGGCTCGAAAAAGAGTCTACTGCATGCAAAGGCCGAGGGCGCCGACGTTCGAACGATCTACTCGCCGAGCGACGCCCTTCAGATCGCGCGCGAAACGCCGGATCGTCCCGTGATCTTCTTTGGTCTGGGCTTCGAGACCACCGTCCCTTCCACTGCCCTGACGGTCATCGAGGCCGAGGCCGAGGGGGTCGAGAACTTCTTCGTCTTTTCAAACCACATCACCATCGTTCCGACGATCAAGGCGATCCTCGACTCGCCAGACCTCCGGATCGACGGCTTTGTGGGGCCCGGCCACGTGACGATGGTGATCGGCCTCGCGCCGTACCAGTTCATCGCCGAGACGTACCGAAAGCCGTTTGTGGTCAGTGGCTTCGAGCCCCTCGACGTTCTTCAGTCGGTCGTGATGCTTCTCGAGCAGATGGTCGCCGGCGAGGCGAAGATCGAAAATCAGTATCGGCGCTTGGTTTCCGACGTTGGCAATCAAGCGGCTCTCTCAGCGATCACCCAGGTCTTCGAGCTTCGAAGTTTCTTCGAGTGGCGCGGACTGGGATCCATCGACCATTCCGGGCTTCAACTCACGGAGCGGTACGCGTCGTTCGACGCAGAACGTCGTTTCAAGACACCGTCGTTGTCGGTTGCCGACCCCAAGGCGTGCCAGTGTGGTGAGGTGCTCAAGGGAGCCATCAAGCCCTGGCAGTGCAAGGTGTTCGGTACCAGCTGTACGCCCGAAACACCGATCGGATCATGCATGGTGTCGTCGGAAGGTGCCTGCGCGGCTTATTACAACTATGGGCGGCTCAATACCCTGCGGAGGCTTCGAGTCACGTCGTGAGCGGTGACGAGTCACATCCGCTGTTTCGGCGAATCGAGCAGCGGCGGCGCAAAGCCGGCCGGATCCGCGAAGACGTCATCGTTCAGGCCCACGGCGGGGGCGGCAAGGCAATGCGTGACCTGATCGACGACCTGATCGTCAGGGAACTCGCGAATCCCAACCTCGAGGTCGATGACGACCAGGCGCGTTTCGTGTTGTCGGATCTTGTCGCGGCCGGCGATCGGCTCGCATTTACCACCGATACGTATGTCGTTACGCCGCTCGAGTTTCCCGGCGCCGACATCGGCAAGTTGGCGGTCAACGGAACGATCAACGATCTCGCAGTGGGAGGGGCTCGCCCGCTGTATCTGTCGTGCGGTCTGGTGATCGAAGAGGGCCTCGAGGTTGAGCTTCTCCGCCGAATTCTTCGGAGCATGGCCGAGGCGGCGAAGGGCGCGAACGTTCAGATCGTGACCGGCGATACCAAGGTCGTTCCGAAGGGGGCCGCCGACAAACTCTTTATCAACACCAGCGGCATTGGCGTGATCCCCCCAGGCATCGAAGTAGCCAGCCACCGCATCCAGCCGGATGATGTTATTCTAGTGAATGGCGTCTTGGGCGATCACGGGGCGGCGATCCTGGTGGCCCGGGGAGAGCTCAAGCTCGATACGGATATCCCGAGCGACTGTGCCGCCCTGCACGGGTTGGTCGCCGAGCTGACCGGCGAGATCGAAGTGCACGCCATGCGGGACGTGACCCGCGGCGGCCTGGCGGCGGTTCTCAACGAGCTCGCGCTGGCTTCAGAGGTGGGTATGGTCGTCGACGCGGCGGCGATCCCGGTCCGCCCCGAAGTGGCTGGGTTCTGCGAGATCCTCGGTCTCGAGCCGGTTCACCTGGCCAACGAGGGTAAGCTGGTCGCCGCCGTTCCGGCCGCGTTCGCCGACCGAGCGCTCGAGATTATGCGCTCCCATCCGTTGGGCGCCCACGCGACCGTCGTGGCGCGGTGCCGGGCGGCCCCGCCGGGAGTGGTCACGATCGACACCGGCTTTGGCGGGGAGCGAATCTTCGACATGCTGGTCGGCGAGCCCTTGCCGAGGATCTGCTGATGCACGAGCTCTCGATCACCCGCAACATCGTGTCGATCGTGGCGGAGCGCGCCGGCACGCGCCGAGTGCGTCGGGTCCGGCTGTTGGTCGGGCAGCTGTCGGGTATCGAGGTGTCCGCGGTGAGATTCTGTTACGACGTATGCACGGCGGGCACGGTCCTCGAAGGGTCCGCCCTCGAAGTTGAAGAGGTTGAAGGGCGAGGGCGATGCGTACAGTGCGATCGCTCCGTCCCGATGACCCACTTTACGGCTCGGTGTCCGTGCGAGCGGCGGGCCCGGATCCAGATGACTCAGGGCGAGGAGCTCCTGAGCAAAGAAATGGAGATCCACGCATGATCGAAGTGGCGATCGCCATCATGACCGGCTTGCTCGCGGGCATAGTCCACGTCGTATCGGGGCCCGACCACATGGCCGCGGTTCTTCCCTTCGCCGTCGATGCGCCTCGCCGAGCTGTCCGGTTGGGCATCGTATGGGGCGTTGGGCACGGGCTCGGGGTCGTAGTGCTGGGGGTGGCCGTGCTGACCCTCCGGACGGTGGTAGATATTGAATGGATCTCCAGCGGCTCCGAGCTCTTGGTCGGACTCCTTCTCATCGCCCTCGGCGGGTGGGCCCTGCGCCGCAGCCGCGTGGTCGTCGTGCACCATCACCGCCACGAGCATCCTCGCTCGCGCCCGGATGCCCCCGCCGCGGAGGGGCAAGTGACGGACCCGATCCGCGGCGGCTCGCACGCCCATCCCCACGTTCACTTTAATGACCCGACCGTCGACGCCCCCAATCACGCGTCTGAGGGCAGGCATCGCTTTCACCACCACTCCACCCTCGGGTTCGGTTTTATTCACGGGTTGGCGGGAGCCGGTCACCTGGTCGTGGCCAGTCCGATGCTCGCCCTGGGGTGGGTCGCGGCTCCCCTTTATCTGTTGAGTTATCTCATTGGCGGCATGGGCGCGATGACCGGTTTCGCCTTCTGCGCTGGTGCTCTGGTGCGCAAGCCGGCTTGGATTCCCACCGCCCTTACCGCGGCGGGTTGGGGGGCGGTCGCGGTCGGTGTTTTCTGGGTGACCACTTTCGCTGCGCCGATGCTCTGAGCCCGAAGGCGAGCGCTTCAGGTTTCAGTGCGTTCGGGCGTCCGGTCGGCGATGGCTTGGGGCGACTCTTCGAGATGGGCGCCGAGCCTTTCCGCGACCTGAATCGTGAAGCCGAGGGCGCGTTGGATCCGTGAGCTTGATGCTCGGGCCGGCCGTCCTTCGAAGCGCCAGGCGGCGGCGACGAGGGCTCAACACCGAAGCGGCGGAGCTTGTCTCAGCTCCAGGGTTAGGGCCGGGTTCGTAGACCCGTACCTATTGTTCGTCCGAACATCCGCAAGTGCCGCACATAGCAATAACCTCCCGATCGGAGGGTACACTCCGGCGACCGCGGCTCCAACCGAGGGTTTAGATTTTGGTGCTCCAGCGCCTCAAGGGCCACGTCGCGAAGCCGTAGAGGTCTTCGGCCAGGCAGATCGTGGTGGGCAGAAGCACGGAGGTCAGGAAAGTCGATACCGCGAGCCCGCCCATGATAACGAGGGCGATCGAGTAGTAGTAAATCCCGCCGAGCGATGGTTTCTGAATCACCATCGGCACGAGCCCGATCAAGGTGGTCAAGGCCGTCATCAGGATCGGCCGCAATCGCTCTCGCCCGCCCCTCACCATCGCCTCCGCTCTCGGCATGCCTTGCCGCCGATACATATTGATGTGCTCGACCATGACAATGCCGTTGTTGACCACGATCCCGATCAACAGGAGCAAGCCGACGGCCGCCGGCTGATCGAAGTCGGTCCCGGTCATATAAAGCGACCACATCGCTCCCGAAAGGGCGAACGGAAGCGCGACCATCAGCGATAGGGCCTGCAACATCGACTCGAATAGACCGGCCATGAGCGCGAAGATCAGGACCAAGGCGAGGATCAGGTTCGAAAGAAACTCTCTCGATTTTTCAGCCCGTTCCTGTTGCCACCGGCCGAATGTCCATGTGTACCCGTAAGGAAACTTCATATCTTTGAGTGCCTGTTTGACGGGCTCGGTGTAATCGTCTTTTGTTCCTTTGGTGTAGCTGGCGCCGACCCAAACGCTGGTCAGCCGTTCGTCGCGCTGAATTCGAGACGGTCCTGGAACCTCCTGAAACCGAGCGATGGCGGCGAGCGGGAGCGTCTGCCCGTCAGAGCTCTTGAGCTTGAGGTCGCGCAGCTGTTCCACGGACTCGGCCTCTTGCTCCCCGAGCAGCATCCACATCTCGCGCTCACCGTCGCCGGTCCGGTAGCGTGGCAACCGGCGGCCGCGATAGGTGAGGTCGACGACCCGAGGGGGCTGCGCGACCGGGATCTGGTACTTTGCCATCAGCTCGGGGTCGAGCTCGACATGCAGCTCGGTCCGCCCAGCCTCGGCTTGGCTGAACGAATCGACCAGTCCCGGAATCTTGTCGATACGCTGGCGTGCCTGCCGAGCCAGTTCGGCGAGGGTGCCGGAGTCATCACCGACCAGCTGAAAGGCGATCCGTTTGCCGCGGTCGGCCCGCCAAAAGTTCCGCTCGTTCACCACATCGAGCCGGACGCCGGGGATCTCGGGGAGGCGCCGGCGAATCCGCCGCCGAACCAGCTGAAGGTTGTCTTCGTTCGCCGCGCCTTCTTTGAGGTAGACGCGAAGGATGGCGAACTCCTCGTTCCAGAAGCTGTACACCGAGCGGGTCATGAGCTCTTCGCGGTAGGGTTCGAGCGCTCTCTCGATCTTGAAAATGACTTGTTCGCGCTGGGGCAGGCTCAGCGGTTCGCTAAATTCGATTTTGACCTGAGCGAACATTTCGGTCGAGTCCGCGCTGAAGTTCTTGTCGACGCGGGAAAACGGGTAGTAGCCCGACGCCAGAATTCCGATGCCGATGATCGGCGTGAGCCACTTATGGCGAAGATTGAGCTGCAATAGCCACACGTATCGTTCTTCAAACCACCGCATCACTCGACCTCGAGGCCTCGGCTTGGCCTTGATGAATGAAGCGGTGGCCATGGGGATCAACGTTTGAGAGATGAACAGCGAAGCGAGGAGGGTGATGCTGATGGTGATCGCCAGCTCCTGCAGAATCAGGTTCATCTGGTTCGGCTTGCTGAAGATAAGGGGCAAGAAGACGATGACCGAGGTCATCGTTGCCGCGATGACCGCCGTCGAGACCTGGCGAGCACCGAGCAGGGCGGCTGTCCGTCGGTCCTCGCCTCGCTCACTGTGGCGGAAGATGTTCTCGATGACGACGACCGCGTTGTCGACGAGCATACCAACGCCGACGATCAATCCGAGGAGCGTGATCGTGTTGAGGGTCTTGCCTTGGAGCCACACCAGCCCGGAGGTCACCAGCAGAGAGAACGGGACACAGACAACCGACACCAAGGTGCTGCTCACTCTTCGCAAGAACGCGAACAACACCACCGATGCCAGCAGGGCGCCGAACAGCCCGGTCATCGCGAGGTCAGCGAGCGCGTTCTTGATCTCGTCCGACTGGCTGAACCAGATGAGAAAGTTGACGCTGTCGAGTTCTGGGTCGACCGCCATTTTGGCGATCGCCTCGTCGAGCTTCGTGCCGACCTCGACGGTGTTTGCGTTCGACTCCTGACTTACAGTGATTCCGATGGCGAAGTCGCCGTCGAGGTGCCGACCGTACTCCCGGGGGGGCTCCTCGTACTCGACGTCGGCGACGTCCGACAGGCGCAGCTCATCTTGCCGAATGGGGAGGTTGCGGATCTCGTCGATCGACCGAAAGCTGGCGACCGTCCGGAGCATTCTTCGCTGCTCATGCATGGTGATCTTGCCGAGCGACTCGTCGAAGTTGGCGGCCCGCAAGATACGCTCTACGTCGCGGACGTCGATCCCATGTTTTTCTAGCGCATCGACCCTCAGGTTGATTCGAACCTCTTTGGGGAGCACGCCGTCGAGCCGGACCTGGGCGACGCCTGGGATACGCTGCAGGGGCCGGGCGATCCGGCGCTCGAGCACGTCGTAGCTCTCGGATAGGTCTTTGGGGGATGAAAGGCGGCCCTCGAGGATCGGCTTGTCGGCCCGGCGATCGTTCCACTGCGGCGACACGGTGATGTCGCCGATGTCATCCGGTAGGTCGCGTCGAATTCGGTCGAGTCGCTCCCACACTTCGACGCGAGCGAGCCGCATGTCGATCGACCAGTCGAACGACAGCCCGACGACGCCGCCGTTCGTGTCGCAGTGTGCCCACATGTGTCGGACGCCCCGTACGGTGCCCACCGCTTCCTCGACCGGTCGGACGATGTTTCGCTCGATTTGCTCGGGAGATGCGTTCTGATACGGGACGCGAATGAACAGCTGCGGCTCTTCGATGTCGGGCATGAAGGCCAGCGGCAGTCGGGTCAACGCGACGATGCCCAGCACGATCATGCTGATCAGCACCATACTGATCGTCACCGGGCGTTTGACGGCGATGTCCGGCAGGCTCATCGTGTTGGCTCTCCCTGCGAGATGGACGTTGGGTTCTCATCGACGACGGCCGTTTCGATCTCGGGTTCCGTTTCGGCTTCGACCGTCGACGGCACGAGGACGTAGGTCGCGGGGATGACCAACAGAGTCAGGAATGTGCTCAGCAGAAGGCCCGACATGACCGTGACCGCCAGTGGAGCTCGGAGCTCACCGCCTTCGCCCCATCCGACGGCCATGGGGATGAGGGCGAGGGTCGTGGTCAGGGTGGTCATCAAAATGGGCCGCAACCGAACGTGCCCAGCTCTCACGACCGCTTCTACTTTTTCGTAGCCGAGGCGTCGGTAGCGATTCATCGCGTCGATCAGCACGATCGCGTTGTTTACCACGATGCCGACCAGCATCACGACCCCGATGAGCACGATGACCGTGATCGGCGTATGGGTGACCATGAGGCCGGTGACGACGCCGACCAGCGCCAAAGGAATCGTAAACAGCACGATGAATGGATGAACCAGCGACTCGAAAGTAGAAGCCATGACCAGGTAGACCAGGAAGATAGCGAGGGCGACCGCGAACTGGAGGCTTCTGAATGAGACCTGCATCTCTTGGCTTTGACCGCTGATCTCGGCGGTCATGTCGCGCGGGGGCGGAAAGTCGACGAGCTCGGCCTCGACCTGCCGCACGGCTTCGCCGAGGCTGACCCCTTTCAGATTCGCGGTGACCAGTGCGGCTCGCTGTTGCTGCAGCCGGTGAATCTCGGCCGGGCCGCGCGCGGGAACCAGGTCGGCCACCGACAGCAGCCGCAACGGTTGCTCGCCAGGGCCCGGAACGACAAGCTGCTGGACGTCACGGATCGACTGGCGGTCTTCCTCGCGGTTGAGGAGCCGAATGTCGATCTGACGGTCCGCTTCGTTGAAGCGGGTCGGGACCACCCCTTGTACTCGGTTCTTAAGGGTGTCCGAGAGAGCGGCGAGGTCGAGGCCGAGCGCGGCCACCCGTTCGCGATCGAAGATGACCTGAAGCTCCGGGTTGCCGGCTTCGAGTGAGGAACGAACGTCGACGAGCCCGCCGACGGCATCGAGACGCTCGGCGAGCGCCACCGAGTAGTCGCGAAGCTCATCCAACTCGTTGCCGTATACTACGACCCCGATCGGCGTTTGGAGCGTGAAGTAGTTGGGATGACCCAGCCGAACGGCGGCGTCCGGAATGTTGCGATAGGCGTCCCGAAGTCGTGTTTCGATCGCAGCTTCGGTTCTGCTGTCGGTCGCGGGGGTCAGGGTCACATTGAGCTGAGCGAGGTTTTCGGCTTTGGCGTTGACGGAGACGCCTCCCGGCGCCTGCCGACTTCCCACCGTCGAGTAGAACGAGGCGACCAATGGTTCGTCTTCGGCCGCGGCCTCCATTTGCTCGACGATCCGATCGGTCGCCGCCAGCGAAGTCCCTTCGGGCATCTTGAGCTCGAAATAGAACTCGCCGGAAGTCAGCCGGGGTATCAGCTCGGTCTGCAGCAGCGGCAGGGCCCAGACCGCGGCCACGAACAGTCCGACCGCTGTCGCCAAGGTAAGAAGCCGCAACCGGATCGCCGACCGAAGTACACCGTCGTATGCTCGCGAGAAGAAACCGAGGGTCCGGAGCTCGCCGTCGTCGTCGACGGTGACTCTCATCCGCGCTCTCCCTAGCCCGCTGAGCATCGGAATAACGGTCACCGCCACCAGCAGCGACGCGAGCAGGCTGATGGCGACGGTGATCGCTTGGTCTTTGAAGAGCTGCCCAGCGATCCCCTCGACGAAGACGATCGGCAAGAAGACGGCTACCGTCGTGAGGGTCGAAGCGATGACCGCCGGACCGACCTCGACCGCCCCGTCGACCGCCGCCTCGCGAGCGCCAGCGCCCGCCTGGCGACGGCGGTGGATCGACTCCAAGACCACGATCGCGTTGTCGACCAACATCCCGACGCCGAGGGTCAGGCCACCCAGTGACATGATGTTCAAGCTGATATCGAGTCGGTACATCGCGACGAAAGTTGCGATGACCGACAGTGGAATCGCGGTTGCGATGATGACCGTACTGAGGAAACTCCTGAGAAACAGAAGAAGCACCATGATGGCGAGCGCCCCGCCGATCAGGGTCGAATCCCGGACTTCCTTGACGGCGGACTGAATGAATCGACTCTGGTCGAACAACACCTTGAGCTCGAAACCTGCGGGAAGCTTGCCGTGCCAGAGGTCGAGGCGTTCGCGCAGCGCCTCGATGGCGCGGACGGCGTTCGCGTCGCCCTCTTTGAAGATGGCGATCTCGACCCCTTCGATTCCGTCGAAACGAGTGATCTCTTCGCGCTCCTTACTGCCCCGGAACACGTTGGCCACATCCTGGAGGCGAACCGTACGACCGTCGTTCTCCGAGATGATCACTTCAGCGACGTCTTGGACGGTCCGGTACTCGTTCAGAGTTCGAATCAAGAACTGCCGTTCTTCGCCCCGCAGCGCCCCGCCGGGTAGATTGACGTTGGAGGCGCCGAGCGCGGCGCGGACGTCGGACAGGCGAATTCCCAACAGAGCGAGCCGCTCTTGATCGACCTCGACTCGGATCTCTTCCTCGAGTCCCCCGCGCAACTGGGCCGCAGCAACCCCGGGTACCGTTTCGAGGTCGGGCTTGATCCGGAGCTCGGCCATGTGTCGCAGGGTCGTCAGGGCCTCGGGGCCGGTCAGCGCGAGCCGAGCGACCGGCTCCAGCGAAGGGTCGAAGCGAAGTACGATCGGATCTTCGGTACCGTCGGGCAGGATCAGCCGGTCGAGCTTCTCGCGGACGTCCATGATTCGGCTGCTCATGTCGGAGCCCCAAGCGAACTCGAGGGTGACCTCCGAGACCCCGGACCGAGATACGGAGTGCATTCGCTCGAGTCCCTGGAGGACCCCGACCGCCTCTTCGACCGGTCGGGTGACCATGGTTTCGACTTCGGGCGGTGCAGCGTCGGGAAACTCGGTCTGAATCGTCAGCGATGGGTAGGCGATGTTGGGGAACAACTCTACCGACAGGCGCTGATAGGCCACGGCCCCGAAGGCGAGAGTAGCGACCGCGCACATGAAGACGCTGACGCGCCGCCGGACGGCAAGACCGATCAGGCCTCTCATGAATCGGCCTCGAGGACCTTCACCGCATCTCCGTCTTTCAGGGTGTTCTGACCCTTGACCACGACCTTCTCACCGCTGGCCAGCCCGCTGAGGATCTCGGCGTGCTCGCCGTGCTCGAAGCCCACCTTGACCACTCGCCGCTGGGCGCGGCCGTCGACGACCACGAAGACCACGCGATTTTGGCGATCTTGTACCAGCGCGATCCGCGGGACAAGAAGGGCGTCTTCGTGCTGCTCGGTGGTGATCCGGACGTTCGCGAAGTCACCGGGGCGGGTCCCGGGCGGATAGTCGGGAATCTCTAAAGTGATTTTGATGGTCCCAGTGGTGGGGTCGATGACCGGGCTGACCAGCTTGATCGTGCCGGTGAGCTTATGACCCGTACTTTCGAGCTCGAGTTCGACCGGCTGCTTGCGCTCGAGCCTGCGGAAGGCCTTGGCTGGCACGAAGACGCGTGCGAGCAGCGGTCGGAGGTCGGCGATCTCGAACAAGGTCGTAGTATCGGTGACGCTGTGGCCGACTTCGACCATCCGCTGAATCACCCTACCGGCAAATGGCGCGCGAACCGTCGTGTACGATAGGTCGAGCCGGGCGAGCTTTTCTTCGGCCTTCGCCGCTTCGAGGTCGCGCTTGGTCGTCTCGAACTCTTCGCGGCCAACGAGATTCTTGGAGACCATCTTCTGGAGCCGACGGTAGCTGTCGGCAAGGCGGGCCGTTTTAGCCGCCAGCTGATCGACGCGGAGGCGATATTTGTCGCTCTCGATACGGAGCAAGGGCGCGTCGACGGAGACGGTGTCGCCTTCCTCGACTTCGATCCGCTCGATCACCCCCTCGACCCGCGCCCGCACCGGAGCAGTCTTCTCAGGCTCGAGAGTGGCGGTCGTCACATAGAAGCTCGCGATTGCTCCAGTTTCGGTCCCGGCGACCGCCACTGGCGCCGGAGGTTTCTTCGGCCGGGTCTTGCCGGACCCGGCCCTCGTTTTAGCCTCCGTCGCTGCGTCGCACCCGACGGCAGTCAACCCGACAACAGAAAGAAGAACGCCCACCATTCGCACGTGATCATCATGGCCCATTGGCGTCCGTGGTCTACTGAAAGTTGTGTTCACCGCAAGATCGAGCGGGCCATCACTGCAGGCGATTGCATGCACATTGCAGTCAATTTGTTGCGCTTGCCATTTCTTTGGTAGTTGCTGAGCCTGCGGGCGATGAGTCCCGCGGGAGTGCTGTGTTTATTGCTGGCCATCGGTGCGGAACCGATACAAACGAGTGAGCCGCTGACCCTCGAGGCGGCCACCGAGATCGCCCTCGCGCACGCGAACGAGATGATTCAGGCGCGCGAAGACGTACTGCTGATCGATGCCGATTACGCGGCGGCGTTGTCGACGATTCTTCCTCGAGTCGACATCGCGTTTTCATCGGGTGGTTTCTACTCAGACGAGCGCATCATCGAAACTCGAAACGTCGGTGCGCCGGTTCCCCAGGGAAACGAACTGCCGGCGGTGGAGTTCGGCCCATTTCGCGACTTCGACTCTAACAGTTTTCTTAACCCGCAACTGTCGCTGAGCCTTTCCGCTCGACAGCTCATATTTGACGGCGGCCGCTGGTGGACCGCGCTGGGTCAGGTCGACGACCGCCGCCGGTCGCGGGAGGCCGACCTGAGCGGGGTCGAGAACCTGGTCCGGGCCGGCGTGGCGCGCACTTTTTTCGGTCTGGAGCGAGCCCGGCAGGCGAAACTCGCCATCGAGGCGCAGGTCGATGTCGATCGTGCGCAGGTGGAGCGGGCGCGGGCGTTGCTTTCGGTGGGGCGGGGTAGCCCGGCCGATGTGGCGACCGCGCGACGAAATCTTGCCAGCGATCAGGCGAGCCTGGTCGCGGCCGAGACGACGGAAGGTCAGGCGAATCGCGCTTTTAATCTGCAGTTGGGGCGAGCCCCCGGCACCCGGACGGTGCTGATTCTCCCGGCTGCGCTGACATCATCGTCGGCGCCGGCCCGCTACGTTCCTCCGATGAAGACCCTGCATGCGCTGACGGTAGAGAATCGCCCGGAGCTGACGAGCGCGCGGGCGACCGTCGCGGAGCGCGAAAAGGCCGTCACCATCGAGCGCGCCGCCTACTGGCCGAGCCTGGCCGTCAGCGCGTCGTACGACCGGTCGAGCCGACGGATCGACCGGGTTTTCAACAATCCGGAAGAGAACTTCACCGCCACCTTCGACCTGTCCATGGACTGGAACCTGTTCCAAGGCTTCGCCACCGACGCGGCGGTGGAGCGAGCGCAGATCGAGGTCCGCAAGGAACGGGCTGCCTATCAAAACACCGAGCGCAACGTGTTGGCGGAGGTGGAAGATAGCTTTCAACGCCTGCGAAACCAGGAGCGGGCGATCGTCTTCGCGCGGGAACAGGTCGAAGCGGCCGAGGAAGCGGTGCGGCTTGCTCGCGGCCTGTACGAAGCCGGCCGCGGAACGAGTCTCGAGCTCCGCGATGCGGAGCTCGGTCTAACCCGCGCCCGGTTGGCCCGCATCAACGCCCAGATCGACGCCGCGATCGCCTACGCCGACTTGACGCGGTCGGTCGGCACCAACGAGTGGGCCGTGCGTCAGAACTGATTTAGCCCCTGATCTTGTCGGCGCCGGGGCCTCCGTCGATGAAGTCGCTGCCGGGACCGCCCTCGATGTCATCTTGTCCTTGTCCGCCGCGCAGGTCATCGTTGCCGACGCCGCCCCGAAGCCAGTCGTTGCCGGGACCGCCCTCGACACGATCTCGGCCCGGACCGCCGGCGATGAAGTCGTCGCCCTGTCCGCCGAGGATCCAGTCACGTCCACGGCCGCCACGCAGCGCGTCGGCCCCGTCACCGCCCAGGATGAAGTCGCGTCCGCGTCCACCGCGGATATGGTCTCGACCCCGACCACCGAACAGGTCGTCGTGACCCGCGCCGCCGCGAATGACGTCGCCGCCTCGACCGCCGTCGATGAGGTCGTCACCTCGACCGCCGTTCAAAATGTCGCGGCCCTCTCCGCCATGGATGGCGTCGTGCCCGGCGCCCCCGAGGATGCGGTCGTGCCCATCGCCGCCCACCAACGTGTCGTGACCCCAGCCGCCTCGAAGGTGGTCATTGCCGCGGCCACCGACCACGAAGTCATTGCCCTGGCCGCCGCGGATAACGTCGCGGCCCTCGCCGCCGTCGAGATAGTCGTTGCCCCGGCCGCCCCAGAGTCTGTCGCGTCCGCGCCCACCGGTGACGTAGTCGGCGCCGTCGCCCCCGTCGATGACGTCCCGGCCGCGGTTGCCGTCGATGACGTCGTGCCCGCGGCCGCCCGCGATGACGTCGTCGCCGGTGCCACCACGCACCGTGTCATGGCCCCGGCCAGCGTCGATGACGTCGTTGCCCCGGCCACCCCGAATGATGTCGTCGCCGCGGCCACCGACGAGGGTATCTCGGCCCGGTCCGCCGTGGATGGTGTCGTCGCCAGCGCCGCCGACGACGACGTCGTGCCCGCGGCCGCCGGCGATCCGATCTCGGCCGCGGCCGCCGAGGATCAGGTCGTCGCCGCCGCCGCCATCGATAGTGTCGTCGCCGTCGCCGCCGTAGATGACGTCGTCTCCGTCGCCGCCCACAATCACGTCGTCGCCGTCGGTCCCCCGAATGAAGTTCGGTGTCCGCCCTTGCGGGCCGGCGGCAGGGCGTTCAAAAGGGCTCCCGGTCTGCGCCGAGAACTGAGTCAAAGCGCCGGACAACATCTGTAGGCGATACGGTCCCGCCATCTGGCCCACGCCACCGAAGCCGGCGTACGGGTCGAAGGGGTTCGAACCAGGGCGCTGAAGGTCGGTGTTTCGCTGAGTCGAGTCAGCGGGATTGAAACCATTGAAGCGAACATTCCACATGATGAGACTCCTATGCAGACTTCAGCGATAGATTCGCCGAGGCTGCCGTTCGTTGATCAAAGAATCGACCGTCGAAGTCCCGGCCGGCGCTTCCGGCGGTTGCGCCGGCAACATCTCCGCCGTCGGGTGCGCCCGATGACCTAGCAAGGCATTGGCCTGGCGTTGCTTTTCTTCCCGCACCAGAACGGGAAGGTGCCTTCGTCGAAAGCGGTCGACAGCTCGAAAGAGATCGGTGGGGGGCTTCCTGCGTACCAGCGCCGCCGTGATCTCTTCCTGAGAAGGGGCGCGGTCGTCGTTCGTCTCGATCCCTACCGTCTTCAGCGCAGCATTCAGCGTATGGGCGAGCGCGGGCGGTAAGTCATCCCGGCTCACTCCCACGCTGAGGGTCGCGATGAAGTAAGCGATCTCCTCGTTGTCGAAGCCGCCCGATGCCAGAGTTCTTGATATCCCGTCGGCGACGGGGTGCTGGTTGTTATCGTGATGGAGGTCGTCGGGCCTCTTCGATCGATTCATTTGTCGGGCTTATCGGCGTCGATCGAGTTGAGTTGTCAGAAATATGTATAAGATCTGAGTTAAATATTTATTGGTGTAAGTTGCAGGTGTAAGTTTGGGATTCGTATTGGACGTCGGATTGTGCAGTGAGTCCGATGGCTGCGGAATGCAGCTTCGATTGCGGTAGGGGCGGGCGTTCAGGTTCGCCAGCAGCTCGATTCTGAGCAAGGCGCAGGCCAATCGAAGCCAGAGCCGATCGTGTCGACATTTCGAAAAGACCCGGCGTTGCCTTGGGTGGAAGGCGCCCTCGACCGGAATGCAACTGCCCCGGTTGTGGTGCGGTCGCCCGACCGCCGCAATCCGAATGGGGTCGGGGTCCGGCCCACCGCCGCTCAGTCGCGGTTTTCGCCCCTCGGTCCGTCGGGAGATTCTCCCTGGGACTCACTTCGAGAGGTCGCTTCGAGCCTCACCTGACCGAGCGGCGGGAAAAACGACCATCTCGATGCCTCCCCGATGCATGTCGACCAGCAATACCGCTGGGACCTCGAACACCAGCTGATACTCCAGCAGCTGGCGTCGAGTCTCGGCGCTGCGGATGGACGCAGCTCCCCCGGTCTTCGCGTCCGCGACAAAGATCTGACCGTGTCGCTCGACGATGAAGTCGGCGATCAGGAGCGTTTCGACCGGCTCGCCATCCACTTCGAAGGTCCAACGGCGGCGCTCCTGTACTTTCAAGATCCGGTATCCGGCCGCCCGGAGCAGGCGCGGCGCTCGGTCCTCACCCTTTCGGGCCTTTGCCGCTCGTCGGACTCGGACTCGGCGATCGCTGCGGCGATGGCGCCATCTCGACCAGGCGCTGCCCAGGACGAGGCCCGCCAACGTGGTGATGAGGGCGATGGCGATGAGTACAACGGCTACGCCATAGGCCTGAAAGAGCTCTTCGAGGCGGGTCAGGTCTAGCATCGGCGAGCCCGGTCAACGATCGGTGGCGTCGGTCGCGGTCCGGCCGGGAACCGGGTGAGGTCAGCGGCCCTCGAAGGCCCGGGGGAGAAAGGTCTGCACGAGGTCGACCATTGGCAGCCGGGCGAGTTCGTCTCTCGGCCACCACTGACAAAGGTCCGTGGAGTTGTCGCTTTCGGGGCGAAGCGCGCCCCCGACGACCCGGGCCCGATATACGATTCGAATGCTGTGCATCGGGCCCGAACGCCCCGGTGTACAGATCGAGTCGATATCGAGGAGGGTGTCTTGGACGACGTCGAGACCGGTCTCCTCTTTGACCTCGCGGATCATCGCATCGACCGGTGTCTCCCCAAAGTCGAGTCCACCACCCGGCAGCGTCCAGTACCCTCGGTGCGTGCGAACCGTCGCCGACAGTCGGCACAGCAGGATTCGATCGGCTGCGGTGATGAGGCCGTAGGCGGCGATGCGAGTGAAACGGCCATCTTCGGACGCCATCGCGGCCATCATAGTGAGCGCTTCATGCCCTGTCGATGATGTGAACCGTCAGGACCGTGGAGCGGGACCTCCGTTCGAGGCCGAACCCGATCAGCCCGCGAAGCGGGCGATGCGATCGACGAGCTCAGGCTGGTCGACGAACGGGTTCCGATTACCCTGGTAGCGCGAGATCTCGTCGTTTCGGATCCTCTCCGCGGTGTCCGGCGGCTCTTCGGCGTGCCACTGGCGCAGGACGGTTTCCTCGGGTTCCGGCAGCTCGAGTCCATAGACCGCGCTGACATAAAACAGAGCGCGGGCCACGTCGCCCCGGATGCCCGGGCGGGGCTCGAAGACGAGCCGACCGTCGGCGTCGAATCCGAGCTTAGAACCGCTTTCCTGCCATCGAACGTGACCGGACACCATTCCGAACGGGTGGTTGCCGCGGCGGCCGTTGGCGTACGCATTGGCTGGAAACAGGTGGTGGAGGTCATACTTGGCTGGGGTGCCGCGGACTCCCTTCGACTGCGGCCACGAGTGTTCGGTGTTCATGCCGTCCTCGCCGTCGGCGGAGGGAATGCCGTTGGTACGAACTTTTCGGCCGGTGTACACGCCTTCGACGACCCCTTCGACATTATCGATGACCCGGAACATCGCCTCCCGGGCCGGACGGTAGCCGAGCTGCCGAGTCATCTGACTTTCGTCACGGATCGCCCGGACGAGGGCGGCACCTTCGAGCCCGGCGAACGAACGAGCGGGAACGACCGCCCCTCGCTCGGGGATGAGGTCGGTGCGGTCGCCCCGGGACGGTTCGACCTCGGCGATGGCGGGAACCGGTCGATCGGCTCGGGCCTGGTGCCGTCGCCGTCGCCGTTCGGCCTTGGACATAGGTCTCAAGTCTGGTTCGAGGGAGCGCCCGAACCGCGGGGCCACCCGAACGCCCGGCGCCAATAGATGCCCTTCGAGTCGTCCCCGGCGAGCGGTCCTGGCCTCGGGGAGTGCGATCGCGGTCTGGGCGTTGAACTTGGCCCATTCGCGCTGCACGTCGACCGGTCGCTGCTCCGACTCCGGCTGCTTAAGCCGAGTCGGGCCAGGCCGGTCTGCGGCCGGGCCGAAGGCCCGTGCGGATTCGTTCTTTCGGTCGAGGCGCATCTGTCGTTACTCTCTTTTGCCTACATTGTCGGATTACGAAATACATTTCAATCCATTACGTCATCAGGTTTGCTGTGTGGTCGTCGGGGCTGGTCGACCGAGTTGCGACGACGGCTTGCGAGCAAGTCGCGGAGCTCGGCCAGTTATTTGCTTCGAATGCCAGGATTACTCATGATTTCGGATGGGCCGAGAGGTCCGCGAGGCGACCGGGAGCGGGCAGGGTGACGGACAGCCATCAATCATCGAGCGGGGATGAAAACCCGCCTCTAGAGCCGACCGTGAGAAGGGTGGTCATCGCTCGCCGAATGGTCGTCCGTCGGTCAGCACCGACGCCGGGTTGGTGGCCGTGGGGCGTTCTCTACATCGCCGCGCTGGTCCTGTTGTTTGCGTACGCTTTCCTTTTCTTTGCGCCCTGGGTGATCGAGGCGCAGGTGGCCCGGGAGGTCCGAAGCCGCCTCGAGGGCGCGGAGGTCAACAAGGTCGCGGTGACCGCCGACGGGCAGCGGGTCAGAATCCAGGGCGAGTTCACGGGGGAACGCACCGAGGAGGGCCTGATTGCGCTCGCCGAAACGACCCGGTGCTCGACTCTGGTCTTCGGCAAGTTGATCTGCCCCACCTACGTGGAGGCCGAACTCACGCGCGAAGTCCCCCTGATCGAGCCGGCGCCGGCGCCCCTCATGCGGTCCCATGACTTCGTCATCGCGTGGTCCGGCGAACGGCTGGGCCTGCGGGGTGAGGCGCCGGACTCCGGTACGCGCCGAGCGATCGTCGAGCGGGCCCGCGAGGCGTTTCCGTTCTCGCAGCTGTCCGACGAGCTGGACGTGACCGGGGATCGGGCGCAGCCCGAGTATCCGGCCGCGTTCACCCGGGCCCTCGAAGTCTTGGGATATCTCGAAGACGGCTCTGCCGAATGGCAAAACCGGCGGCTCAACGTTTACGGCAGCGTTCGCACCGACACCGCGAGTGCCGCCGAGGACGCGTTCTATCGAACCGAAGGCGCGCCTCCCCTCGGTTCCCTCGTGCTTTCGTCGATCGAACAGATCAATCGATGCGACGCCGAGTTCGAGGAGGTTCTCGCCAGTTCGACGATCTACTTCCGCACCGGCAAGGCGGATATCAGTCGCCGCAGCCAGGAGGTCTTGGCTCGACTGGTTACGATCGCCGCCGACTGTTCGGGAGACCTGATCGTCGAAGGACATGCCGACATCTCCGGTACGCGGGCGTTCAACCAACAGCTGAGTCTAAAACGGGCCCGGGCGGTCGTGTTGGCCCTGTCCGACATGGGAATCAATCCTGCCCGGCTCCATCCGCGGGGCCTGGGGGTGGACCATCCGGCCGCCGACAACACGACTTCGGGCGGGCGGGCGCTCAACCGGCGAATCGAGGTCCGCATTCAACGAACGGAGCTGTAACGGCGCCGCCCTGCCTGCCGGTCCGTTCGACGAAGAAGGGGTAATGGTCGATGGTCTACTTGCTCGCCAAGATGTTCATCCTGCTCGTGGTCGCGGTGATCCTCGGATTCCTGCTTGGAAGGTGGTCTGTCCTCCGTCGCTACAAGGATGTCACTGAAGAGTACGGTCGGTGGTTGAGCGCGCCGGTGGGCGTGTCCGCCGAGGCTGCGGCGAGTGCGGTGCAGGTCGACTTGACGCCGATCAGCGACCGCTTGACCGCCCTCGAGGCGTCGGTGCGCGCGCTTCCAGAATCGTCGTCGTCGGTCACTCTTTCGGGGCTGGAGTCGAAGTGGAGCGGGGTGTTCACCGAAGTGAAGGCGCTGGTGTCGTCGTCGTCGGTCGACCTGGGCCCGGTCGAGGCGCGGCTCCAAGCGCTCGAAGAGGCCGTCGATTTGGCATCCGTCGAAGGACGCCTCGGTGAGCTGAGCGCCGCGGTGGCTGCGCTCGAATCGGCTCCAGAGGACGCGGTCGACCTCGGCCCGCTGGAAGCGAAGCTCGATGCGCTCGCCGACGCCGTGGCGGGGATGCCTCGCGCGTCCGGCGAGGCCGGCGACTTCGCGCGGGTCGAAACTCGTCTCGACGAGGTGGGGTCGGCCCTCGACGCGCTGCGGACCGCAGAGCCCGAGCCCGTCGATCTGTCGAGGGTCGAGTCTCGGTTGGAGGACCTGCTGTCGGCCGTGGAGGCCATGGAGCAGCACCAACGAGAAGCGGTCGACCTCTCCAATGTGGAGGCCCGGCTCGACGCGCTCACGGTGGCGCTGGAAACGCTGCGGCAGCAAGAGTCCGAGCCGACCGACCTGTCCGCCGTAGAGGCTCAGCTCGACGCGATCTCGAAGGCGGTGCGGGGGCTGCCCAAACCGGAGCCGGTCAAATCGGAGCTGAAGGTCGTTCAGGACAAGTTGTCGAACCTCAAGATCCCCGAACCGAAGTGCGTCGATCTCGCTCCCATCGACGCGCGACTGGCCGAGCTGGAGGCGGCCGTCCGTTCGATCCGGATGCCGGCGCCCAACGAAGTCGATCTACAGCCGCTCGCCCGCCAGCTCAGCCGATTCGAACACTGGCTGCGAGCGATCGAGCAGAAGCCGGTCCCCGCGCCGGGTCCCCCGATGTTCAAGTCGGCGACCCTGGGCCCGAAAGACGACCTCAAGCGAATCTCCGGAGTTGGAGAGGTGCTCGAAAAGCTGCTCAACGACCTGGGCGTGTACTACTTTTTCCAAGTCGCCAGTTGGTCTCCGGAAGACGTGCAGTACGTCGACGACCGACTTGAAGCGTTCAAAGGTCGGATCCAACGGGACGACTGGGTCGAACAGGCGAAAGATCTCGCTCGAAGCTCGAGGGTCAAGCCGCCCCCGGGCCTGATCGATACCGCGTTCGGACTGGAGCCGGGCGCCGAGATCACGTCGTTGCCGACCAGCGAACCACAAGAACAGCGCGACTAGGGCGATTGGGGCGATTGGGCCGATTAGGCCGAATGGGCAAGCTCAGCACCCGCCCGCTTCGCGCAGCCACCGTTGACCGTCCAGGTAGAGGCCGTTTCGACGGTGCTCGACGCGATAGGTGCGGGCCTCGCCCGAGTCCCACTGCAGACGGAGTTGGTCGCCGGTGACCGACCAGCTTCCTTGGCCCCGCGATGTCGCGGCGCCGGAGGCGACCCCCCGGGTCACGCCCCCGGCTTCCATGTTCCAGAAGAAGCGGCCGGTCCGACACAACACCATGATCTGGTGCTCCCGGTAGCCGTAGTCGCCGTAGAACCGATGGAGCTTGCGGCCGGCGAGCGGCGAGGCCGTCACCCCTTGGGCGGCGCGGACCGGCCGCGCTTTCTTCGGAGCGTAGAAAGCAACGTTGCGCGCGAAACGATCGACGGCCTTCCGAACCGGCGCGAGGTTTCCTTTCGGCGCCAGCCCGATCACCGTCACCGCCCGCCCGTCGGGCCGTAGCCGGACGACAATGTAGCCTTCGTGGTTCGGGGTCGCGTATCGCCCCGACAACCGGTTCTTGGTCGCCTTGATCTTTCCACTGGGCGTCAAAACCACCCCCGGTTCGACGGGTATGGGGGACGACATCCGCGCGAGCGCTTCCTTTCGGGTGGTTCGCTGGACCGCGGCCAGGATGACGCCAGGGCCGCCGGGCCGTTGCATGACGATCGCTTCGGCGTTCGGCGGCAGCTGACCGACCCAGCCGCGAGCGATCCGGAACCGAACCCCCTCCGACGAGACCTTCAACGCCAACGGGCCACGGTAGGTGGTCCCGGGTTCGAGTTCTGTTTGCCCGGTCAGCGCGAGCGCGGCCGCGAGTGGAATGATCGAGAGCATCGGTCGATTGTACCCGATGGCGCCCAGCGCCGCTAAAGGCGTCGAGGCTGAGACTCCGACTTCGTGCCCTCGCTCACCGCAGCCCGGCCCTCCGGCAAGCTCAACCCGGCCGTCGCGTCGGGCGAGGTGAGGCTGATCGAGCCGCGCTCCGGTTCCGCGGTCCCCGCCCGGATCCGGCGATTGAGGGCCGCTTGCGCGACCGCCGCTTCCAGCCGATGGGCCCCCTCGGCGGAAGCCCACGACAGCGACCCCAGGAAGCCCCAGATCACGGCGATACAGCCCGCGCCGGCGGCGACCGCCCATTCGAGCCTCCAAAAGAATACCCCGAGGGCGGCCGTGAACACGCCGGCCCCGACCGACCAGACGAGCCAGCGGATCGCCAGCCGATTGACGCGTTGGAACCGCTCTTCGGGACTCACGACTCGATCACGATAGCAGCTCGGTCGTCGGGGCCCAAAGCGTCGATGCGCTCGGATGCCCGCCGCCGCGGCGGGCCGAGTCCAGGTCTTGACGCGACCGGGCCTCGCCGCCGAGACAGAAGGCACATGCGCCTGGGAACGAGAGTGCTACTGTTGCGATGGTCACTGGGGTGGGGAATATTGGCGGCGTGCGTCAGCGCCGGACCGGACCGGACAGGCGCCCCCAAGGCCGACCCGGAACGAGCCGACGTGTCACCGACCATCAACGAGAGCTGGCTCAACACGAGCGGTCCGGCGGCCGCTGGGAGGCTCGAGCGGGATGGTCGCGAGGTCTTCGAGGCCCGCGACGCGATCCTCGCCGCGTTGAAGCTTCAGCCAGGTCAATCGGTGGCGGATGTCGGGGCTGGCTCGGGCCTGTTTACACGCCTTTTCTCGGAGGCCGTGGGGCCTCGCGGCAGGGTGTACGCGGTCGACATCTCCAAGCCTCTGCTCGAGTACATCGACGCGGAGGCGCAAAAGGCGAAGCTCGACAACATCGAGACCATCCTCGGGACCGCCCGTTCGTCCGAGCTCCCCGCGGGTTCGGTCGACCTCGTCTTCGTCAGCGATTCGTATCACCATTTCGAGTATCCCCAAGCCATGCTGGAGTCGATGCGGGCGGCCTTGCGGCCCCGCGGTCGAATGGTGATCATCGACTTCAAGCGCATCGATGGTGAGTCGTCCGAGTGGATCATCGAGCACGTGCGGGCGGGTGAGTCGACGGTGGTCGCCGAGATCGAGGCCGCCGGTTTCAAGCGCGTCGAGCGGTTGACGCTCGAAGCGCTCGAAGAGAATTACTTCGTGGTGTTCGAGAAGACCGACCAGGACTGAAGCCGGACCGCCCTGAGACCCGAGCTTTGTGCAACCAGCGCTCCTGCGCCGATGAGTGATATAGGACGATAGGAACCATGTCCGAGATTCAAGACCAGGCGTGCTCGTATTATAAGCAGCTCGAACCGATCGCGAAGCGATTCCTCTTCGAGCGCCCCCCCCGGCCGAGCGAGGTCAACGGTATGCCGATGGTGCTCTTCTTGGGCAACCACTCCTCCGGTAAGTCGTCGTTCATCAACTATTTGCTGGGCTCCAGCGTTCAGCGCACGGGCATCGCGCCGGTCGACGATGGCTTCACGATCCTCATGTACGACGAGGATGCCAACGAAAAAGATGGAGCGGCCGTGGTGACCGACCCGGTCCTCGGCTGGGAAGAACTCAAGAACTTCGGAGAAGAGCTCGTCGGTCGCTTACGGCTGCGCACCCACCGTTCCGAGAAGCTGCGAAATATCGCACTGATCGACTCGCCGGGCATGATCGACGGAGGAAGCTCGGCGACCGATCGTGGCTATGATTTTTCTCGCGTCGTTCGGTGGTTCAGTGAACGGGCCGACGTGATCATGTTCCTGTTCGACCCCGACAAGCCGGGGACCACCGGCGAGACGCTGCACGTCTTGCGGGAAGCGCTCGACGGGCTCGAATTCAAGGTTCTCCTGGTCTTCAACAAGGTCGACCGCTTTCAAACGATGCGCGATTTCGCTCGCGCGTACGGGGCCCTGTGCTGGAATCTCGCGAGGGCGTACTCGCCCCGTAAAGACCTTCCCCATATCTACAACACCTATCTGCCGGTCGGCGAGGATCTCAGCGACCATCGTCTTCCCCTCGAAGACTTCGACAAAGCGCGCGAAGAAGTGATCGCAGAGATTCTGCGCGCACCTCGTCGGCGCCTCGACAACGTTGTCAGTCGACTCTATCGCTACTCCCGGCGACTCAAGATGCACGCTACGGTGATCAGTCAACGGGAGATCGACGACCGGTCTCGACGTCGTCGGTACACCGCCTGGGGCCTCGGAGCGGTGCTGCTCGCGGTGCTGCTGATCTACGGCGCCCTCAATCTTCTTTCCGACTCGCTGTTCTCGACGGTGGCCGCCATCGGTGGGACGACGGTCGGGGTCATCGCGGGTTTGATGGGCTTGTTCTACCTGACCAAGCGAGTGCGTGATGCCGACGAGCTGTTCGAAGAGGCCTACGCGCAACAGCTGACGCTTAAGGAAGAGACGGCGGATCTCAAGGTGTTATGGCGCTCCGTGGAGACGCCGGTGCGCCGGTCCTTCGAGGCCGGCGACAGATTCCGCAGCCTCGGGCGGGGCGAGCGGCGGCGCTTGCAGCGCATCATCGACGTCGAAGTGCCCAAGATGCGATCCGTCGCCGAAGAGGCCAAGCGACGCCAGCGGGAGTCCGATGCCGAGGTTGCCGAGGCCGAGTCGGTAGCGATCACCGAGGCCGTCGCCGCCTCGGTAGCGGTTTCCAACGGCCCGTCTCGGTGACCGGATGGGTGGAGGTGGCGCCGGCGACCGGGGGAACCGTCAGAGAGCTCCGCATGCGTTGGATGATTGGCATCGAACGACCGCATGGTGCGCGTGAAGCTGAGGGTGAGGACTCTCCGAGCTGCACCACGCCTGAACCGTGTTATGCCAGTCGTCTTCGAGATCACCAATCGACGTGACCCGGGCGGTCGCTGCAAAGTCGGAAGCCGAGTAGGTGCCGTCGCGGTAGCTGGCGACGACCCGGTCCAGCACGTCCGGCGAGCGCCGGACCAGGTAGTATACGAACGCCCACGCGCGCGCGTAGTCGAACGTGCCCGGTTGGTCGTATCCCGTGCGCCGATCGAGCAAGCTCGAAAGGGATCCGATCGGCTGCGCGCACAGCGATCGCAACGGCACGTCGCGCGGCGGCAGAGGGTTATCGGAGCCGGGCGTCAAGCCGGCCATGACTTCGGCGAGCCCTTCGTCCAGCCACCCTTTCGGTTCGTCGTGATAGCCGGCGTCGCCCCACACGCCCGGGAAGACGAAGCGCCCGGTGAGGGCGTGGGTGAGCTCGTGCTGCAGCAGCTCCTCGAGCGTATAACTGCTCTGGCTGGCCGTTCGTTGGTACGTATAGAGGGTCGCTTCGCGCTCGAGATACAGCCCACCGGCGTACGCTCCGAAGCCCACGAACGCTCGCATGTAGTCTCGATATTCGCGTGGAGTCGCGAACACGACCACCGTCCAGTGTTGGTTTTGGTCGTCGGCGACCGGGGTGGCGACGGTGGTCCCGAGCAGGTCGAAAAAGGCGTCCTGAACCGCATCCAGGCGGCCCAGCCAATACGGGAGATCGGCCGCCGGCAGTCCGGAGCGCAGCGTTATGTTCGCCGTGGTCGCCGTTCGTGACAGAGCTTGGGCCTCGTAGGCCTCCCGCACCTCGAGGGCGCGCTGTCCCCCGAGCAGGCGGTCGAGGGCCCGCGCCTCGTACACGCGAGCGGACAAGTCCCGTTCCGACGCGAAGGCGGCTCGGAGTCGCTCGGCGAGTCGCCGCTCGGCCGCCGGCGTGAGCAGGGCGGGGTCCAGATAGTCGATGGTGAACGCCACCTGCGCCCGGACCCAGGGGTCGGCAAAGGTGAGGGCCGCCTCGAAGAACGTGATGTCCGCTTCGACGAGCGGGGCGGGGGACGTCCACACGAGGCGCGACCAGGCCGATATGGCCCGAAAGCGAAGGGTCGGGTCGGCCGCGTCGTTCAGCGCTCGGTTTTGAAGGTCCGATTGCGTTGCGCGGTAGGGGAAGAAGTACGAGTCGAGCAACCAGATCGCGTCGTGGACCTCGGCCTCGAAGGTCGCGGTCGCGATGGCCTCGGTGGCGGTCGCCGCAACGGTGCGGCCGAGCTCGTTCACGACGTGGAAACCGGCCCCCTGGGTGGTGCCTCGTTCGGCGAAGCGACCCAGTACCCGCAGGCCGTTTCGCCGGCCCCAAGCGAAGCGGTGGGATCGGGCCACCGCCGCCACGTCGGCGACGACGGCGGCGTCGGCGACCGGGGCCAGTTCCCGAGCGATGGCCTCCGTACAGTCGTCATCGGCGTAGGGCAGGATCGCGACCAGGTCGGCCGGTGGTCGGCCCGCGGTCGAGGGGCAGGTGTACAACTGCCCGCGCTCGAGAGGCCCGAGAATCCACGTCTGCCATTCGTCGCACCGATGGGTGTTGGCGCAGGCGGCAACCGCGGCTGGCATTCGCGCCAGCAGCGCATCGATCACCGGCGGCTCGAAGCGAAGCCGACCCGCCGCGAGCTCGTCGTAGGATGCTTGCCAGAGCGCATCGGAGACGGCCGGCGATTCAATCCCGAGCAGGAAAGCATCGAGATAGCGGTCGGGGGTCGCGGTCAGCCGAGCCATGAAGTCGGCGGCGCAGCTTGGCGATCGTTCGAGCAGGGCCAGTTGCTCCACCGGCGTCGCCTCGGCCAGCGCCGCGCAGGCCGCCGAAGGAACGGCCGAGTCGACCCGATCCCGGGGATCCGGTGCGTGGGGCTCGGTTCGCGACGATGTTCCGCTCATCCCCACCGCGGCTTCCCAGGGCTGGGGAGCGTTCATCAGCTGAGGGGGCAGGGCTGGTCTCAGGCCGGTTCGACGGACCGACGGGAGCGCTCTCGTCCCGGTCGGGCCCAGCGAATCGACGCTCCGCGGTCGAGCCAAAGTCGTAAGCGCCGAAAGGACTGGTCCTCTCGACGGCGCAGGGCCGGGCCCGGCCGCGCGAAGTGTCAACAATCCCGGGCCGCGGGGGTGAGGGCCGCAACCGAGGGCGAAAGTGAGAACACTTAGAGTACCCACCCAGAGACTTCGCACATCAGGTCTGGTCGGTTTGCGTAGACGATTCGAAAATCTGCCCGTCCGAGATTCCGGCCAACGTGGCGCTAAGTGGAGCGGTCGCCGGACCCGGCCGGGCCGTCACCGTGCGGTGGCGGTACCGTTTGGGCGCTTGAACATCGGGAGTCGGTCCTGATACAGCCTCGCCGATGAAGTATCGTGCCGTGCGCCGATGGCTTCCCCGGCTCGGTGTGGCGTATGTCGTCCTCGGCCTGTTGGCGACCATGGCGCCTGGGTTTGAGGTGTTTCCGTTCTTTTGTTGGTTTCTGTTTCCGGTCACGCCCAATATCGAGACTCGGTACGAAATCGTGGTCTCGGAGATCGGCGGTCGCGGCCTGGACGCCCCTACGGAGTATCAATCGATGGATCTCGTCGAGGATCCGATGGCCATGGACTTATACATCGCAGTTCAGGCGCTCGGGCGTGCGGTCTCGTCCGGCGACCAGGAACAGGTTCGACGACTGCGTGAGCGCATCGAGCTCAACTTCATCCCCGCCCCCAACCGGTACCGCCTCGACCGGGTGACTTTCGACGTGCTCGACCGTTGGCGAACGGGCGCGGTGCAGAATCGTCAACCGATGGGTGTATTCACGAGCTCGGCGGGCGCAGCGAGCATTCCATGGACGTACGCGCCCTAAGGCGGATCTTTCGAAGCCCCGAGCGCCCTCGGAGCATCGTTGAGCCCTTGCGGACGGTGATGGCAGGGGCACTGCGGCTGGAGAGTATTCTCCGCGTGCTCTACGTCTTCCCCATCTTCTGGCTGGTCACGCATCTGCATGAACTGCGGCCCCTCCTGGCCCCGCGGGGCGTCGACCTGCGGTGGCCGGTGGCGTGGATGGCTTGGGTGGGTCCCGACGTCGCGGCCCCGCTCGTCATCGGAGCCAGCTTTGTGGTGGCGACAGTGGCGGCATGGATTCCGGAGCGGCGGGTCGCGCGCATCGCGGTGTTCATCACGCTGTTGCAGGTGCTGGCCTTGAAGTTTTCGTTTGGGAAGATTCATCACTTGATGCACGGCTGGCTCTTCACGACCTTCGTGCTGGCGTTCTTCCTGCCGAACGAAGCCTTCGACGCTCGTCGAGCGACCCGCCGCCAACGGCAGGCAAGTCTGCTTGCTTTCTCGGGCGCCCAAGTAGCGCTGGCGTTGACCTATTCGCTCGCCGGGTTCGGCAAACTCCTGGCGGCGCCCTATCAATGGTCGCAAGGACAGGTGACGTCGCTTCACCCGAGCTCGCTGGCCCGGCACGTCGCCGACCGGATCCTGCAGACCCACGCCGATAGCGTGCTGGGTGACTTCATGATCGAGCACGGCGTCTTCATCTGGCCGATGATGCTGGCGACCCTCTATCTTCAGTTGTTCGCATTGTGGGCCGTCTTTCGGCCTCGTTTACATCGACTGTGGGCCGTGGGGCTGATCGGTTTTCACGTGATGACCAAGCTGTCGATGACCATCGACTTCACCCCGAATGTTCTGTTGCTCGGCGTGTTATGGCTCGCGAGCCCGACCGCGCCGGCTCGGATGGACATCCGGGGGATCCTGGTCGACCTGCCGGTCGTCGGCGGGGTGTTTCGTCGGCTCGGGGGCGGTGGCCGCCCGGGTTCACGGCAGCGCCGGCCCGACCCGACGGGCGACCACAAAGCTCGGAACGCCGACCAGCAAGAGCCCGGTCGCCAGTCCGAACAGGCTGCCGAAGCCTAGGGCGGTGCATCCCACCGCCATCGCGAACGTCGCCGTCGTCAGCGCCGCGCCGGCGAACCATCTTCCCTCGTCGCGCCTGCGCAACCCTGCCGACCGGCCCAACACGTAGCCGGTCATCGAGCCCAAGCCCGCCGACCCGATCAGACAAAACTGGGTACACTGCGCGGGGGTCAGTACGCCGGCCAAGGCTTGCATCACCAGGGCGAGGCTGGTCGGGATCAAGATGGTAGCGGAACCGGCCAGGGCGCCCTCGCCTAGCGCTGACCGCCACCAGCCGCCGGCGGCGGCCAGCCCGAACATCGTGAGGGCCATCAGGAGCGATATTCGAGGGGATGCGCCGACCCAGAGCGCAGCCAGGCCGGTTGGAAGCACGAAGCAGGCGCGCTCCGCCGCGTGCTTCAGTCTTCCCCACTCGTACGCGTTTCGTACGGCTTGACGCGTCTCATCCATGAATGAACCTCCATGCGCTGAGCAGACGCTGCATGGCGCGCTGCTTGCGCTTTCGAAAAGTGGCGCCGCGGCCTTGGTCGGCGAAGGCGCTTTGGAGTGTCGCTTGGTCGTCGGGACTCAGGGTTCGAAGGACGGCGCGGGCCTCGGATAGGATCTTTTGCTCGAGGAGCGCGTCGCGGGGATCGTAGCTCGACGTTTCGAGCTCCGCCTCCAGCGGCACTTCTCGCCGGCGACGGATGCGCGTGCGAACCGTTCGGCATTCCCACGCGGTCAAGCTGAGCGCCCAGGCGGCGACGTCCTTTGTTTCGTCGTACGCGCTCGCCTGGGCGAACAGCTTCAACAGCGCTTGCTGGGTGACGTCCTCGGCGTCGGATTCGCCGACCATCCGTCGGGCGAACGCCAGCGCAACGGGAAACAGCCCGTCGTACACAGCGTCGAACGCCGAGCGGTCTCCGCGCTTCAGGCGGAGCATCGCGACGCAGAGCGCCCGACGCTCGGTCGGCGTCACCTTCGCGTCCTCATCCGTTGCCGCGGTCGCGGTCGTCGCGCTCGCACTCGCGGCAGTCGCAGGTGCTGGCGGTTTGCGGGTAGGCGTAGGCGAGGGCCGATACGCCAAGAACGGCGCTCAGCAGCGCCCAGTGCATCCATCGCTTCATAGTTACCTCCGAGGCGGTCGTTCCGCCTTCGATGAGGTCTGGGCGGCAAGTCGGGGGCCTGTGACGGCGGTCCGCTATTTTCCGAGCCCGCGGATCGATCTTTCGGCCATCTCTTTTCGGTGCTGGCCGAGGGCCCGTTCGACCCCGCGGACCACTTGATGCTTGTGCGTCCCGAGCTTCAGCGACATGCCAAGCTGGCCGACGCTCGGGCTCGAGCTCGACAGCGCTCCCACCACCTCGGTTCTCTTGTGCGGGTAATCCGCAAGACTTGGGCGAAGATCGACCCGACGGCCGGCTCCGGCTTGATCAATCCCTTTGGCGAGCGGCTGAACCATATGTGGTTTATCGACCATTTCTTTATACAGTTGTCTACATTTGTTTACCCTTTGTAGACGATGTGGGTCCGGGCACGGTTCAGCGGTCGGTCAGCGTCTCGCTCCTGCCTGGGCCCGCGCCCGATCCAGGAGGGCGCGATCGAATACGCAGCCCAACGCGTATGCGGTGTTGGGCTCACCTTTGATGCCCTTCGCATCGAGCCACATCCCCGTCAGCACGACCCCGCGCGAAACGCCTTTGTTGACGGCACCCACCGATTTTCGGATGCGCGTCTGACAGTCGTCGCCGGCGCATATAGCGTTTTGGACCGACTCTGCGACGACCGTGCTCTTGGTGGCCCCGACCAGATTGGCGCGAACACTGTCGGTGAGCGGTTGGTACATGTCTTGAGTGAAGAACATGTTGCCCTGCGAGCCCACGGCACAGCGGAGGGCGCCCTCGTTGGCCAGTGGCTGGGTGATCCACGCCGGGACTTCATCGACCGTCGACTGGTGGGCGATGGCGTGCTGCGCCGCCTGTCTCGTATCGATCTTGATTCGGACCTTGCTGGTGTCGACGCAGGCGCACGCATACGTCAGTTGTGGAACCCGAAACGGCCCTTTGCCGGCCACGTCGAACCAGATCTCGTGGTCGGCGGCGTTGTTGATCTCATCGACCAGCGCGTCGTTGATCTCGAGGTAATGCTCATATCGGATCGTCGTCGCCTCGTCGGTCTGCTCGTTTTCCATCGCCGACACGACGATCGTTCGGATCATGCCGGCGAGGTTCTCCGCCGCCCGCTCCTTGGCGTTGGCGCGCATTCGTTCGTCGTTCCACCGGTACGCACGACCCGCGATGCCGAGCCCGCAGACGCGGGCGGGCGTGACGAGCTCGCCCTTCACGCAGGAAGGAGGGGGAGACGGACGTGGCAACTTCTCCCGTCGAAGACGGATGTGCGGATGCTGCTGGACGGTGTGTTTCGTTCCACCGCAGCTCGCGAGGGTCAGCAAGCCGGCGAGGGCGAACAAAAAAGCGACGTGAGCGACGAGGGCGACCGTGAAGCCTCCCGTCGGCCGTCGCACGAAGAAATACGAGCACCAACGCATGCGAAGCGCAGGGTAGTCACAAAGCTGCGGGCTGTCACGCGCTGTGACGGAGTCCGCGCCGGGCGCTTCTACCCGTCGAACAGGCGTCGCAACCGATCTTTTCGTCGGCGAAGCTGGGCCTTGCGTTTCGCGAGGAGCTCGTCGCCCAGCACGCCCTCCGGGTCGCGATCGTGAGCCTGTCGACGCTCGGGGTCGATCAAGACCTCGTAGGCGGCCTGGATGGCCAGGAATCGCTCATGTGCCCGGGGATCATCCGGATGGAGATCGGGATGGGCCTTTTTGGCCAGTTGGCGATACGCCGCTCGGATGGCGTCAGGCTCGGCGTTCTCTTCGACGCCCAGGATCGCGTACGCGTCGGTCATCAGAGGTCTCGGGGCGGCTCGAACCCTACATCCCGGGAGACGGTGATCTGGTAGGCCAGATCGAGCTGTCGACGAGCCTGGGGTGCGAGACGAAGGCGAGCCTCGGTCAGGCCGTCGGTGGTGTCGACCGACAGCTCGGCCGGCCGCTCCATAATTTTAACGCTCGCCATATCGCCCGGCGAGATCGGCGTTCGGTCCCGAACCACGATGTCGACCTCGTCGCCGGAACGGTTCTCGAGCATCGTGGAGTGGGTAAAGTCGTAGGTGGAAGCGCCGGTCGCTGACGACCGTCGGGGCGGGCTCCGATGGACTCGGCGCTCGACCCATACCCGCCGATCCGGACCGACCGGCACCGTGAACGGCTCGCCGACCTCGACGAATCCGATTTGGCTTTGCCCTAGGTAGTTCGAACCCCGAAACACCGACACGGTGCCCGGCAGCAATGGTGCGCCGGCCTGATTGTCGATGATCGCTACCTGAATGGCCGTCGTCCGCAGCGATGGGGCGACCTCGAGTCGAGTCGTCAACGGCAGCTCGACCGAAAACAGCTCCACCCGCACTGCACGGCCGGTTGCGGCGACCGTTGCCCGGGCCGAGTGCTCGACGATCGCTCGGCTCGCCGTTCGCTGACCCATCCCGGCCAGTCGCGCCACCTCGTCGTGACTCGAGATGACGGTACGATCTTCGTCGCTCGGGACGCTCGAGACCTCGAGCCGGCGCATCGCGGGGGGCGGGTCGGCCTGGGGAGGGCGAGCGGTCGTCGCGATGAGCTCGACGTCGGACCAGTCTTGGCCGGTGACCTGGCGCACCATGGCGGTGCCGACCAGGAGCGCCATCGGGGCCGCGTCTTCGGATAACCGCAGCTCATATGCTGGCATCCACTGCGCGTCCGGGGTGTGACCCGTCAACTCAACTTCCCAGGCCTCCCCGTCGAGGTCTCCCGACAAGCCTACATCGATCTCGGTCGCCGACGCTCCGTTCTCACCGAGAGCCTGTAGCTCCGCGAGGCGATCGGCCTTCTCGATCTGTAGGGCCTGGCGTCGATCCTGGCGCTGCTGGCGGCCACGAACGAGCCGCTCCCTCTCGAGTCGGAGGCGGTCGAAGACTTCTAGCCAACCGTCGAAGCCGGGATGGGCCTCCATCCAGTCGACGGACATCTTGCGAGTGGCGACCGTCGCGTACCGTTCGAGGCGGGCGAGGCCGAAGCGATCGGTGCCTTCTTCATCGTCGAGCTCGGCGAGCTCCGCGTCGAGGCGCTCGAGGTCGGCCATCACCGATGACCGACGTTCGTCGCCAGGGGCGGCCGTGCGCCGGGTCGAGACTTCGACGACCTCGAGCGGGCGCCTTGTCGAACCGCTCACGACCCACGCCTCGGCTCGCAAGGTGCCCTGCTCGAACGGGGTCGGCAACCGGGAGAACCGCACCGTCGGGACATCCGGGGTGGCGGGGACCCGAACTCGCCAGGTGACCGCGCCTTGGTCGAGATAGACGCGCGCTCGTTGCACGGTCGCATTCATGGGCTCACCTCGTCGGCCAGGCTCTGCGATAAACGAAAGCCGGCTGGGGCTTCGACCTCGTAGCTGAATCGAAGCTGCAGGCTAGACTGCGGAGACAGCATGCTCGAAAACGTGACGAGCCCGGTCTGGTCGTCCAGGCGCGCATCGGTCGGCTCGGTGCTGAGGAGCCGGACTCGCACCTGGGGATCCGTAGCGACCGGCACTTGTTCCTCGACTTGAATCTGTGCGGCCACCGTCAGCCTACTTTCGATGTCGATCGTCACGTCGACCGCCTCAATCTCGTCTTGGCTGGCCTGGCCTTGGCGACGGGCTTGCGTGTCGCTTCGTCGCGAGCATTTGATCCGGGGCTCGACCCCTAGCTCGAGGTTCATCCGTCCTTGTCCGGGGATCGTGTCTAGATGGGTCGGACCGTAAAACGAGCCTCCGATGAAGATCGAGGCGGGACCGGCCAGAATCGGGTCGACCTCTTCGTTGAAGATTTCCGCCCGCCCGAACGCATGGTTTCGAAGGCCGGGGCGCAGCACATACCGGAGTTCGAGCGGATACGAACGTCGGCCGAGCTGCACGCGGTGTCGGTCAGCGCCGCTCAAAGCGTCGAAGCGACGGTCGACCGGGATCTCTAGGTCGACGCCACCGGCGGCTTCGCGAGGGACAGGCTCGCGATGGAGACGGGCTTGATCGATGGTCGAACTGGACGGCGCGCGGTGCGACTCCTCGTCTTCGGCCACATGTTCGGGCGTTGGAAGGGCGTGCGTTCGGTCGCCCGAGCGAGCCGACAATCCAGGACTGGTCACTTCGGCAAACACCCCGTTTTCGTCGAACTGAGTCGCGTAGTCGGCGAATCCATCGCTCGCTTCGAAGCCTCCGGCGATCTCGAGGGTGGCCGCCTGAGCCGACAGCATCGGGCTCACCGACATCGGGGTAAGGCTCGGCCGTGGTACGAGCGCGTCATCCGGGGCGGTCTCGATGGGTGGCTGGACGCCGGTCCGACGTCGGTCCGACCGCCTGTACAAGCTCTGCATCTCGGGTTCGACGTCGGCGTCGAGGTCGAGAACCCAGGGCTTCACGGAAGGGAGCCGGAGTCCGATGTCCGGCTCGCTCGTCGAGAGCTGCAGCGCAACCTGCGCCCAATCCTCGCCGGTGTTCTGCCACACGTCGCCGAACCGGATGAGCTCGACTCGGTCGGATCCGGGAGTGACGTGGAGCTGGTACAGCGGTCGCCAGGTCGCCCAGCCGGCCCCGTAGGTGATCCGGAGTCGGGTTGGGCCGGCCTGGTCACTCTCGATGGTCGCGACGAGCATCGGCCGGTGCGAGGGGGCGCGGCTCCGCTCGTCGGTCTCGGCTCTTTCCAGGGCTCTCGATGTGTCGGTCTGAGCGCTCGAAGCGCGGCGCAGGTCGGCGAGGGCGGCCCGTCGCCGCGCGGTGATGGTCTCGAGGCCCTGAAGGAACAGGTCTGGGCGCAGGCTGGACAGCGCGCCCTCGCGGTGGACGACGTGCGGGGGCATGACTTGGTCGAGCAGCTCGAGCTCGGCTCGAAGTGCTTCTTGCTTCGCGATGAGGGCCTGCAGCTCGGCCCGTATCGTGTCGGTGGGGCGGTCCGTGGACGACGCGGAGGCGCTCGGAGTCGGTTCGAGCTCGACGGTCCGGATCCAGCCGCGGTCGGTCTCGATCCTGACCTCCGACGGGTTGAGGTCCGCGGGCAGGTCCGGCCACGCGACCCGGCTGACGCCGGCGGCCAGGTCGACCTGGCCTTCGCGACTGACCCGGGCCAGATCGCCGTGCACGGTGGCCGCCACCAGCCGGCTTTCGATGAACAAAGGGTCCATGACGGCGCCAGAATACTCGTCCGGCGACCGGGTTGCACGGGCCGAGAAGACGATGGAGGCGCGGTTGCGGGCCCGAAACAGGGAAGCGCCACGGCGAACGCTTCGGTAGCAGTCGCCTCGATTACCTCATGCAACGCGGGTGGCCTGCCGCGTGCTTGCCAGCCACTCATGGTCTCTCCATCGGCGCGGATCCTCATCCCGGTCGACTTCAATCCGCCGAGCGCCGAAGCACTCCGGGCGGGTTATGCGCTCGCCGAGCGCTTTGGAGCCGACCTGCGTGTCTTGCACGCCACGAGGCTGCCGGCGTACGTTGAACCGGAGCTGGCCGTCCGGTTGGCTACGCACGGAACCAGCAACACGCTCGAGACGCTCGCTCGAGACGCCGCGAGTCGACGTCTCGACCGGTTGCTGACCGAACATCCGCCCCCGCCCGGGCTTTCGGTTCAGCGAAGCGTCGAGTACGGAGAGCCCCTCGATAGGGTTCAGCTGCAGGCCGAAGACCACGACATGGTCGTGGTTGGTACCCATGGTCGAACCGGCATCGATCATCTCTTTGTTGGCAGCGTTGCCGAGCGGATCGTTCGACACGTCGACCGGCCGATCTGGGTGGCCCGGCGGGCCGAAGCGGGGATCCGGAGTGTCCTGGTCGCCGTCGACTTCTCGGACCCGTCGCGGTTCGCGTTTTCGTGGGGCGCGTTCATCGCGAAGGCCTTCGGGGCCGACCTATTTCTCGTTCATGTCGTGCCGCTGTTGCCGAGCCTGGAGTTGGCCGAGTTGATGGTGGTGGGCGGTGGCGACAAGCCGGTCGTCCCTTTACGCGATTATGCAAACTGGCGCGCCTGCGAGGATGTTCAGCATTTCTTGAAGCCGTTCGAGGAGTCTTTGCCGACCGCGACCGACGTTCGCACCGGCGATCCCGCGACCGAGATCATTCACGTCGCAAAGGCTCGAGCGGCCGACCTGGTGGTGCTCGGGACGCATGGTCGGAGCGATTGGGCGTGGGTCGGGGTCGGGAGCGTGGCCGAGCGGGTGGTTCGGGCGGCCCCGTGCTCGGTACTCACGACCCGCTGGTCGGTTGGGTCCTTCGATACCTCCAAGACGGCGCAACGGCCTGCGACGACCCAGACGACCGGGTCGGATCCGATCGGCGCATCGGACCATTCGCGGCATATCTAGGGTCTACCCGGAGCCAGGGGCTTCTCGGTTGACGGGGTTACGGGCGCACAACAATGGTGAGCTGTGCGCATCTCGGAAGCCTTTGTCCAAAATAACCCCATATTTTCGTTCGAGTTCTTCCCGCCCAAGACTCCGGAAGGGGAGCAGAAGCTCTGGAAGGCCATCGCGGAGCTTCGGGCGCTCGAGCCGACCTTCGTGTCGGTGACCTACGGCGCTGGGGGCTCCACGCGAGCCAAGACGGTCGAGCTCACGAGCCGCATCAAGAACGAGCTCGGGATCGAACCCATGGCCCACCTTACATGCGTGGGGTCGACCCGTGACGAGCTTCGCCGTGTTCTCGATGAGCTCCAGGCGGGCGGGGTCGAGAACGTTCTGGCGCTTCGAGGAGATCCGCCCAAAGGCGCGGAGACCTTCGTGCGGACCGAAGGAGGCTTCGGGTATGCGAATGAGCTGGTCGACTTCATCCGCTCGAACTACGACTTCTGCCTGGGGGCCGCGTGTTACCCGGAGGGCCACATCGAGTGCGAGTCCCTCGATACCGACCTCGCCCGACTCAAGGAAAAGGTCGACGCCGGAGCCCAGTTCCTAGTGACGCAGCTCTTCTTCGACAACCGCATGTACTTCGATTTCGTGGATAGAGCGCGCGAGGCGGGCATCAACGTTCCGATCGTGCCCGGCATCATGCCCATTCAGAACGTCGAACAGATCAAACGGTTCACCAAGATGTGCGGGGCGAGTCTCCCGGAGGGATTGGTCAAGGCCCTGGAGGCTCGGGCCGATGAGCCGGAGCGGGTTCACGAGCTGGGCGTAGTGCAGGCGACGGTGCAGAGCCTTGGGCTCCTCCAGGGTGGTGCACCCGGGATTCACTTCTACACCTTGAACAAAAGCCCCGCGACGCGCGAAATTTTCACGATCATGCGAACCAGCGCCCGGATTTGACGATTCTCGTCTGCGCTGTTGGTGTCGGGGCGTGCCGCCCCTTCTCGTAGCTTGCTTGATGGTGACGACATCGACGGTCGTCATCGATCCCCCTCGTCCCCGCCTCGGTGACCCGGTCCTGCTGTACGTCACCGAGGTCGACCATCAAGGAGAAATAGGTTCGGTCGAGGTCTTCGGCTACCAGTTTAGTCTGCAGCCGCTCGGAGCCCGGACCCTGCGCGCGGTCATCGGGATTCCTGCTGACCTCGTGCCCGGGAAGCACCCCGTAACGTTCGAGCATCCGCATCCGCCCGCGGCTTGGCCGCAAGCCTCGATCGAGGTCGTCGACCGCGAGTTCAAGCGGTCCGAGTTGAAAGTCTCGACCAAGTTCACGAAGAAGAAGCGAAGCAAGGCGCTCCAGCGGCGCCTCGCGCGGGAGGCGGCGGAGATCCAGGACGTCTGGTCATTGCCGCCGTCCGCTTTGAGGGCGTTGGGCCGACCGATCCGCCCCACTCGGACCCGGATCACCGGGGTCTACGGCACGGTGCGGGTCTTTAATGGAAAACGGACTTCGGTGCACTACGGGGTCGATTTCCGAGGTCGAGTCGGGGAGCCGGTCATCGCGGTCGCCGACGGTCGAGTGGTCATGTCGGCGATGCGCTGGCACGCCGGCGGAACCTTGGTCATCGATCACGGTGGCGGACTTCTCTCGACCTATTTTCATCTCTCGAAGCGCCGAGTGAAGCTGGGGGACGAGGTCCGAAAAGGGCAGCGGATCGGTGACGTGGGTCGCTCGGGGAGGGTGACTGGGCCCCATCTGCACTTTGGCATTGCCGTGCGAGCGGTGTATCCCGACGGTACCCGGCAAGGGCGGGCCCGCTCGTTGTACGTCGACCCGGAGGGCTTTTGGAGCCTCAACTTTTCTGCGACGCCGCCGTAAGAAACGAAAAAATCTGCGCACCCACACGCGGTTGGGGTGTGATCAAGCCCAACTGAGAGACTTTCTTTGAATTCGTGTGACAAAATAGAGAAGGACTATAGGCAACCGTGGTCTCCGTCGATCATCGACCCGTGTCACTGGCCCTAAGATTGGTGGGGATTCTGGCCGTGGTCCTGATCGCGGTCATGGGTACTTCCCTCATCCAAGGGCATCGCGTTGACGACGCGATCGCTCGGTCCGAACGCGACACGCGGGAAGCCCACCAGGCAACGCGCCTCGCCTTGACGGCGCAGGTCCACTTCAAGAAGCAGGTTCAAGAGTGGAAGAACGTCCTGCTGCGCGGCGCCGATCCCAAGCTATATGAGAAGTACCGCGGGCAGTTCGAAGAAGAAGAAGCGGAAGTTCGAAGCGCCACCCGGCAGCTCCTCAACTTGCTCCCGCCCGACAGCGTGGCCGGCAACGCGGCGACCGCCTTCGCCAACGCTCACTCACGCCTCGGGACGGCCTATCGAGCCGGTTTGGAGCTCTTCGACCGAGACCGAACCAATCCGTTTCGAGTCGATACAAGCGTACGGGGTATCGACCGCCAGCCCACCGACCTGCTCGACGATGTGGTGTTGGGCGTTGACGCTTGGGGAAACGAACGGGTCGAGAGTGCCGCTCTGCACATCGCGGCGGCCCGGCGCGACGTATATCTGGCCCAGGCCATAGTATTCTCACTCGCGATCATCTTTATGCTGGCCGCCCTGCGCAGTTGGGTCGTTCGGCCGGTTCAACAAGCGATAAGGCTCGCCGAACGCGTGTCGAAGGGCGACCTGACCACCGCGCTAAAGGTGCGTGCAGCCCCGGGCGAAGTCGGCCGGCTGCTGCAGGTTCTGCAGACGATGCAGGATGAGTTGCGGGTTAACAAGGCCGAGCGCGAAGCGTACGTCCAGAAGATAGAAGAAGCCCGCAATCAGGCCCAGGCGGGCGATGTGGCCAAGACCCAATTCCTCAACAAGGTCAGCCATGAACTCATCACGCCGCTGAATGGAATCCTAGGCAACCTGGACCTGCTCAAGGGCGAGGTCCCCGGGTCGGCGATGGGGTACCTTGACGATGCGCAGACGAGCTCTCGGAATCTGTACACCCTGGTGCGCGAAGTGCTCGCCTACAGCGAGATCGAAAGCGGCCTTACCGACCTCGAGCGGCAGGTCGTCGAACCGAGAAAGCTCGTAACCGAACTCGAACAGAAGTACGAGTATTACGCCCGAAATCGCAACGTGGGCCTTTCTTTCAGGGTCGACCCCAACGTACCCGACGCTCTCCATGGCGACGACGAGAAGGTCACTCGCGTGCTCGAGTACCTGATCGACAACGCGTTGAAGTTTACCCACCAAGGCTTCGTAGAAGTTCGAATCCTCCGGGCGGAACGTTTCGAGTCGGGCATTCGGGCCGAAGTGATCGACTCGGGCATTGGCATCCCCGAATCCGAACGGCACCGCGTCTTCCAGAAGTTCACCCAGGTCGACGAGAGCAACGCGCGCAGCTACGGAGGACTCGGGCTGGGGCTCGCGCTCAGCCGTGGGCATGTGGAACTCATGGGTGGTGAAATCAATTTCACGTCGGTGGTCGACGAGGGCACGACCTTTTGGTTCGAAGTGCCCCTGGACGCGGGCCCTGCATCGCGTCCGCAGGATACCTTGGCGCGCCCTGAGGGCGGCCAAGCGATCAACGGCGCCGTGCTTTAGCGGAAAGGCTCTCAGCTAGGCTGCTCTTGGTCGCCGGCCTTGGCCCAAGCATCTACCGTGCCGTCGTGATCCTTATCGACGCCGATCCGGTCGAGTGTTTGTCCTTTGAAGTACTCCCAGCGATCCACGGCGCCATCGCCGTTCGTATCGCTTTCTTTCCGATCGAGCTTGCCGTCTTTGTAGAATCGAACGATGTCGGTTCGGCCGTCGTTGTTGCGGTCGCGTTCCGACTTCGTGATCTTGCCGTCTTCGAAGTACCGCGTTTCGTCGATGTTGCCGTCGTAGTCGGTGTCCCATTCTTCGCGTTCGGCGAGACCATTCGGAGCGAAGTAGCGCCAGATATCGATCCGGCCATCCCAGTTCACGTCGAGGTCTTGGCGCACGAGGACGGTCATCTCTTGACCCGGTTTTTCGGGGTTGGGAATCGTCTTGTAATACTTGAATACTTCCGGGCGGCCGTCGTTATCGATATCGGCGGTGCGCACGTCGTTCGTGGCGCCTGTGGTGCCGCCCGGCCGGGGCGCGTTGGCGTTGGCGGCGGCGATCGCTTGCGCACCGCCGGCGTTCGCCGGCGGTCGGGTTTGGGGGCCTCCACAGGCGACGACCGACAGCGCGACGACCGGGACAGCGATGTTGATCGGAGAGGCGAAAGGCGTACTACGGCGCATGGTAAAGTCCTGTAAACACAATCGTCGGGTCGCCGAGGACGGTCAAGCGAGGGGCTGGGTCAGCTTCGCCGACTCCCGGTCGACGGCCTACGTTGAGGCAACCGGGGGCTCCTCAACGCCTTGATGGTCCCGGGGTGGTGAAGGCCGCGCGCGTCGCGCGAGGTCATGGCGAAGGAAGGCCGTGGGGCGTCACCGCCTCGGGGAGCGGTTCGCTCTTCACGGGCTCGATTTCAGGCAACCTATATTGTCGCGATCGCGTCGGGATGCGCATGAACGCGAGCTCCCCGGCTCTGGCGAGGCGTTTCGTTCGCAAGAAGACCTGCCCCTTTCTCACGTAAAAGCGGCGCACGATCACCGTAAGACTGGCCGGGTCGATGTCTTTCTTGCCGATCGCGGTGGCCAGGCGTTGGGTCAGTCGGCGACCTCGGCTCAAAAAGGCGTCGGAAAGCCCGCAGTCTTCGAGGCGGGGCTTGAGGTCGGCAGCGGCCGCCACCCGCCGTACACATTCGTCGAGGAGGTCGCGCGGGTAGCCCGTGCGCAGCTCGGGGGCCGGACTCGCGAGTCGGGCGAGAGCGGGAGCGTCTTCGGCCAGGTTCAGGGCGGCCAGCAGCCGGAGGCTCCGCAACCAGGCCCGAAGGTGGGCCATCGTTTCGCACACCTCCAGCATTTGAGGCGGGGTGTCGTTCTTGAGCGCCCGCCGGTCCAACCGCATGTTGCTCAGCTCGCGAACGTGCGCCCCGAGGGCGTCCAGATCCGTTTCGCTCACTCCGAAGGGCTGCAGATGGGGGAGGTCCTGGCGGGCGAGCGCCAACAAACGGGAGGCCGCATCCAACAGCGGTTGAGCCCGGTATGCGGCACCGATCGCCACGACGACGGTATCGGGCGGCTCGTAGGCGACCACGACGCCACGTCAGCGGGGTCCGAGGACTTTGTCAAAGGCCACGAGGCCGTTTCGAAACGCGACACCCTACCGGGCCCGTGGGAGCGCGCTGTCGCCGACCGCGCCGAGCATGGTCGCGAGAACGTCGAGGTCGACGGGGCCACTTCGGTATCGAACCACTTGGCCGTTGCGGTCCACCAGGAGGGTGAACGGGATGCCTCGCGGCAGGCGGGAGCCGACCGTCGAAAGGCCGACGTCGGTCAGCACGACCGACCGGTGCTCCACCCCGTGGTGTTTGAGGGCGGCGGCGGCGAGGGCAGGACGGTCGGAGTCGAGCGACACGCTGACCACCGCCACCCGACCGCTTTCATGCACGGTTTTCAGAGCCGGAAGCTCCGCGAGGCAAGGTGGGCAGTAGGTCGCCCAAAACGCGAACAAGGTCGGCCGCTCAGGATCTCGGTACCGCAATAGAGGTTGCGCGCTGGTCTGTAGCCGATTCGAGCTCACCTCCCGCCATTCGGCGGTCGCCGTGAGCATCGGCATCCAACGGGCGGTGGTGGCCGTCGCGGTGCCCCTGAGCGAGGTCTGGTCGGCATCGGCCATCGCCGGACCGGGCCGACATCCGGATACCCACCCGGGCGCGGCGACCGCGACGACCAGAACCGGCGCGGCGACAGCGCGGCGCAAAGCGACCGCGGCGAGGACCCCAGTCCGAGTGCTGCTGGCCCCCTGGCGCTTCAAAACAGGGCCTCCACCGCCCTTTGGAGGCGTCGGCGGCTATCGGGGGTCGTCAGGCGTTCGGCGAATCGGATCCGGTTGTCGGCGGCGGCGAGCAGCACGGTGCGGCTTTCGAACACGTCGAACTGCTCCCGGAACGGGCGGTAGTGCAGTGCCTCACCGGGGGTGAGCTCGGTGGGCAGGGTGGTCAACGGAAAGTCGACTTTCAAACGCGCGGCATGTCGTCTGAGGAGCACGAGTGCGCTTTCCGGATCGCTCGGGGGCTCAAAGCGTCCATCGTCGAGACGACCGAACAGCGCGAACGCGGTGAGCTCGGGGTGTTGGGTGACGAGGGCCTGGAACGTCGCGAGGTCTGCATCGAAGTCAGGGTCGTTTAGATCGAAAATCGCCATCAGAGTCGGGCGGCCGCCGAAGGCGCAGACTTGGCAATACCGGCGGCCGGTCTGGCTCTCGACGCTGATGAACGGTTTCAGCCGATCGCCCACGCCGCGGGTGGGTCGGGGCGTTGTCGATCCCGGTTGACACGCAGCTGGCGCAAGTCCGACGGCGATCCACACAAGCCACACGAGGCACGCAACCGATGATCGTGCGCGCGGTTCATAGCCCATAGTCTCGAAAGTGAAGTTCGCCTCCGAGAGCGTCAAGCGCACGTTTCGGGCTGTGCGGCGTCCCTTCGATGCGGTAAGACCGTCGATAGTGAGTACCCCGAGCAACGTGCAGGGTTCGGATGGTCGACGACGGCTGAAAGCGGTTCTCGTTGGCGCCGGGTCGCTCGGACGCGGATTTTTGCGGCGTCTTCGTGACCGGCCGGCCCCCGTCGACCTTGTGGGGGTGCTTACGGCGCATCACGGTCGAATGATCGCGCCGGACGGGATCGAACCTTCGCTGGCGGTCAACTTGGTCGAGTCCGAGGGCCTGGGGAGCTCGGCGCCCGACGACTTCAAGCAGGTGCTCGAAGCGGTCAGTCCCGACGTGGTGATCGAGTGCATTCCCCAAAACATTCGCACCGGTGAACCGGCGTTGGGCATCTTGCGCGCGTCGCTCGACGCCGGTGTGCACGTGGTGACGGCCAACAAAGCGCCGATCGTGCTGGGCTATCGTGACCTTCGGCACCGGGGGGCCAAAAGCAGAGCCCAGTTTCGTTTCGAAGCAACGGTTCTGGACGGCCTACCCATTTTTACCCTCGTATCCCAGCTCTTCGACGCTCAGGTGACCCGGGTCCGGGGAGTGCTCAACGCGACGTCATCAGTGGTGCTCGAAACGATTCAGGGCGGAGGTTCGCGCTCTCGGGGGTTGGCGCGGGCTCAGGCGCAGGGCATCGCCGAGGCCGACAGCGTTCTCGACCTCGACGGATGGGACGCCGCCTCGAAAGCGGCCTTGCTTGCGAACGTGTGGATGGGGGGCGCGCTGAGAGTGGTCGACGTGGCTCGCCGAGGCAGCGACGACGTCAAAGACGACAAGCTCCGCGCCGCCATCGAAGAGGGCCTGCGCTATCGACTGGTGGCCGAGATCGTCAAGAACGACGACGGGAACATTCGGGCGAGCGTCGAGCCGGTCGCCCTCGAGCCTGGCGATGAGCTGTATCCTCTATGCAGCGGCCGCGGCGGGATCACGGTGGAGACTTCGCTCGGCCACGCGCACACGTGGCTTCAGCAGACCCATGGGGTCGACGATGCCGCATTCGGACTCTTACAGGACTGCCGGGCCATTCTGGCCGGTATGCCACAGGTGTAGTGATGGCAAAGACCGAGTACGAACGTTACATCCGAACCGATGAGCTGTTCGAGTGTTTGAAGCCGGTCGCCCAGCTGCGGGCGCAAGGCGAGCTGCTGTTCCAAGTCACACACCAGGCCGCAGAGCTGTGGATGCAGGTTATCCTGCACGACCTGAAGACCGCCGCCCAAGCCATCGAAGAAGACCACATCGTGCGCGCCACGAACCTTCTGCGGCGTAGCGCTCTGATCGAGCGCCTCCTGACCCAACAACTCGAGATCCTGGAGCATCTGCCCCCCGCGGAATACGCGAGCATCCGCGAGGGCCTCGGACAGGGCAGCGGGCAAGAGTCACCGGGCTTCAACCAGCTGCTCGAAATGGGGGAAATTCTTTGGCCGTCGGTCGAGCGCTGGGTTGAGCGCCACCAGCTGCACCTGGTCGACGTCCTCTCCGAGCCCGACCGGTACGCCGTCGAACATGGCCTCGTACAGGCGCTGCAAGACCTCGACGCGCAGTTTCGAACGTGGCGCTTTGCCCACTTTCGGCTGGTAGAGCGGGAGATCGGCGCGTTCGTGGACTCGCTGAAGGGCGTTCCCGCCGAGCTGTTGGCCCGAGGGTTGCGCGAGCATCAGATGCCGGAGCTATGGGCAGCAGTGAACGACTACACGAAGAAGGTGAAGGGCGCGTAGCTCCGTTCTTTAGGAGCCGTTGGCTTTCTTGGCCCGCTCGGCGTCTTTTCGCCGGCGACCGAGCTCGGACTGGAGCACCTTCGACGGCAGGGTGCGGCTGACGAGGTCGGCGACGTGTTGGGACGCGGCCACGAGGCGGTCGAGGTCGATGCCGGTTTCGAAGCCCATGCCGTCGAGCATGTAGACGAGGTCTTCGGTGGCGAGGTTGCCGGACGCGCCAGGGGCGTAGGGGCAGCCGCCCAGACCGCCGAAGGCGGAGTCGAAGACCCGCACGCCTGCGTCAAGCCCGGCGAGCACGTTGGCCAGGGCCGTACCGCGGGTGTCGTGCATGTGCAGAGCGATTCGGTCCATGGGAACGTCGTCGCGGATCCGCTCCATGAACGTTCGCACTTGGCGTGGATTGGCGACGCCGATCGTGTCACCGAGACTGATCTCATCGACCCCGGCCGCGAGGAGGGCATGAACGAGCCGGTGGGGCCCCGCCGGCTCGACTTCTCCTTCGTACGGACAGCCGAAGACGGTCGAGACATAGCCGCGGACGAACAGACCCTCGGCCTTGGCGGCGACGATGACCTCGGTGAGGACCCGCAGCGCCTCATCCACCGATTTGTTGATGTTCTTCTTGGAGTGCGCTTCGGTCGCGCTCAGGAACACCGCGATGTCGGTGAGATGGGCGTCGAGAGCGCCGTGCAGGCCCCGCATATTGGGTACGAGGGCGCTGTAGCGGACGTCAGGATGACGGACAGCGTCGGTGGCCACCGTGGCGTGGTCGGCGAGCTGCGGGATCCAGCGGGGCGACACGAAGCTCGTCAGCTCGATGCGTTTGATCCCCGCGGCGACCAGCATCTCGGTCAGCTTGAGCTTCTGAGAGGTCGGGACGAACGCCGCCTCATTCTGCAACCCGTCTCGAAGTCCGACTTCGTACACGGTAACGCGGTCCGACGTCGTCTCGGCTGACACTGCGCCTCGCTTTGCGGCTGACATTCGCGTGGCCATCCTTTCTGAGGGTACGGTACACCGTACGCTCCGCTACCGTACCGCAAGCTACGGGCCGACATTCAAGCGGATTCGGGGCCGTGGGATCCCTCGCGGTTCGCTCGCCTCATCACCGTAGGTAGCCGATGGCGCTTCTGTCAAAGCCGACGCCAGATTCTTCTGATCAAATGCGCCCAGTGACCCGGGTTCGCAGCACCGCGTCATTTGACAGCTTCTGCAGCATGGCGATACATGGCCGCAACTGACTGAGCAGTCAATCAATCGTCGGGACAGAGACCATTCGAGGTCGCGCCGAATACGGCGGCGCGGCGGGAATCGGGCCGCGCCGGTGAGCGCCCCCGGCTCCGAGGCCTCGCGTCGCCGGCCCCAGGAGAACGAACGATGAGCAAGGTGAAAGAAGTTTTCGAAAACAGAATCGCGGGCCGCCTCGCCGACAAGCCTGAGATCGCGACCGACATCAACAGCGTTTACCAGTTCGAGCTGACCGGCGATGAAGCCGGCAACTGGACGATCGACCTCACCAAAGGCTCCGACTACATCGCTGAGGGCACCCACGACGACCCCGCGGTGACGATCACTATGGACTCGGGAGACTTCGTCTCGATGGTCAACGGCGAGCTCGCGCCCCAGATGGCCTTCATGACCGGCAAGCTCAAGCTGAAGGGCGAGATGGGCCTCGCGCTCAAGCTCCAGCAGATTCTGGGATAGCCCGTCGATTTTGGGTTGACGCCCTCGCTTAGCTGACTACAGTACCCACCACCTTCTGCTGCGGGGTGGAGCAGCCTGGTAGCTCGTCGGGCTCATAACCCGAAGGTCGTGGGTTCAAATCCCGCCCCCGCTATTCAAGCATTCCCGATAGAAAGATTCGGTACGGACCGAGGGTGGCCCCAGTTTCGGGCCACTCTCGGGCCACCGGCCGTAATCGCGTCGAACGCGGCCGGGAGGCGCCGCACTTGCTCGGGATAGGAGCACAGCGTGGGCACGAGCAGAGCCCCCATTACGGCAAGTTTCGGATTCGCTGGTTCGACGAGTCGAGCCGGGGGAGAAGCGAAACGTGTTCCACTCAGGAAAACGCGCAGTTCCGGTTGCAGCAACGTGAGGTCGTGCACTGTCGTCGAGCCTCCCATGCATCCCTCGTTGCAATTGCGCCCTCCCCTCACACGGTCGGACTGCAGCTTACGCAGACCCGGGACCGGTTGTCTTCCACACGCCGGCGACGAGCGATGGCATGTTCAGCACTCGGGCGCTCGCGGAGGTCCGCCTCAAGCCCGAGGAAAGCCTCGTTCGGAGTGCGTCCATGCAACGCCAATCTCGGAATCGACGTGTTGTGATCCGCTATGTACTTAGCAATGAGTCTCTCCAACGCAAATGCAAGCGACTTGGTCCAGAAGTTAGGCGACAGCGCACGGCGCTCATCGCATGCCGAGGACGCGAAGAAGAAGTTATGCTCTCTGTGGGCTTTAGATCGGCCCACGTATCAGTGGTGCTGCGGTGGGTGCCATGGGTTGATGACCTCTACGTCGCAGTGCTCGAAGTCGGTGGTGTTGCGCGTGACGACGGCGAGGCCTCGATGTTTGGCGATGGCGGCGATCTGTCCGTCGAGCTCGGACATTGGACGACCGAGCGCCTGGCGCGTCGCGAGGAGCTCACCATAGACGTTGGCCGCCTTTGAATCGAACGGTAAGACGCGACCGAGAAAGTCTATCTCGAATATGGCGTCGGACAGGGCCATAAGTTGAGTCCGTCGGCGCCCGGCGGGCAGCGAAGAAATGCCAAAGGCGATCTCTGCCCGCGTCACGGCCGATGTGAACAACTCAGCCGCCGGGGTTTGACCGACCCAAGCGGCGACTCGCTCGTCGGGACCGCGAGACCGTATCAGCTCAGAGACGACGTTCGTGTCCAGTAGGTACATCAGTCGAACTGCGGCGGCGGACGGTCGGCGGGCCGACGTAAGAATATTGAGATGACCTCGTCGTCGTCGAGTCCTCCGTGTTCCACCACGCGTGCTCGAATGCTCTCCAGTAGGGAGCCATGGTCCTCCGCGTAGGCCGCCACCCGAAGGAGCTCACGCACCTCCTCTTCCATGGATCGGCCGTTTGCGGCGGCCCGCGCCTGCAATCTGCTCTTGACCTCCTCGCTGAGGTTGCGGACCGTGATAGCAGCCATGCGCAAAAAATGCATGCATTGCTAGCACCCGATCAAGCCGAATCGTCACCGCATACGGAACTGCAGTCGAGCTCAAGACGGCAGGACCGTCGATGGTGTGGCTCGCCCTTATCCGGGACATCTTGAAATCACAAGGAGTTGCGGCCTTGCTCACAGCCTCGCAGTCGCCGAGCAGGATGGCTCAGCTTGCCGGTGATCATCGCTCGCAACGGCGCACCCCTTGGAGCGTCTATGGACTGTGGCTTACAGAGCGCGCTCGGCCGGAGGATGGTTACAGGCAGAACACGTTCGCGCCTGGTTCTCCCGTTAGGGAGAGCACGGCCTTGGTAACGCCCCCCGCGTCCGAAAGGAAAACGGGCTGATCCTGGCCCCGCAATGACCCACACGCAGATATCCCGTTCTCTGGAAGCAGGGATCAAGCCGTAGTTCACCCTTAACTTAACGGCCCGGCCCACGTTGAGCCCGTGCCGTTTGCTTCGATTCGGCACTGCGCCGAATCGAAGCTCCGCTCCTCATCTGCTGAGCCTCTCGGAAGGAGGCTCGTGCTGCCGCT
>CAZFIV010000042.1:0-54675 GCA_964519665.1 uncultured Myxococcales bacterium | reverse complement strand
AGACGGGGTGAGAACCAGCGACAATAGTGCGATCCAAGTGAATCGGCGCTCTAGGCAAAACAGGAAAATGGGCGCCCCCAATGGGCTCGCCTCACCGTCCCTGGGTTGGTTTCGAACCAACGACCTACCCGTTAAGAACGATAACCATCCTCATCCGGCCCGCTGAGCGGATAAGTTTACGAAGACGATATTGGCTGCTCTACCGACTGAGCTACCAGGGACATTGCTTGAAGGAGGGCAAATCAATGGGGTTCGAATTTACTTTTCCACGATAACCGAACCCCCCCGGCCCTCGCGAGACCAGTTCCTACGTATGCAACTTCGGCCCGTCAAGCGATTTTGCAGGCCATAGTCCATATTTTGTTCGCCGGTACTCGAAGCGTGCGCCACATCGCGCGAGCACAGGTCGGAGCCCGCAGGGGCACGAGCCAGGGAGCCTTCGAAGGCGTCTCCAGACGCCGTTAACGTTGTGATCACGCAGGATTGCTTGCGATGCATCACGAGGCCGGTCCGACCTGTGACCGATTGCACGGACGAGCTGCGGACGAGCGGCAGCCCGTACCTTCGCCAGCCCTCTTCTAGGCCGCGACTTCGACTCCGGCCGATGGCCTCGGCTGCGTCTTTCGAAAGGAATCCGCCGGCCTTCGCCGAACGCCAAGGAACTGTCCGATCGCTTCCGCGCAAACCTTGGCGCCGTCGCCTGACAGAATGCTCAAGTGATCGCCCGGGGCCTCGCGAACCACCGCCGAGCCGCGGATCAACCGAGACCATCCGAGGTCGGGGTCGACCCATTGCCCTCGCCCTTCGGTGCGGTCGAGCGCCCGGATCAGCAACACCGGCAAGTCCGGAGTATCGTGCAGAGTCGAGAGATAACGGGCCAGACTCACTTTGGCGGCCTCGTTCCACCCAGTCTCGCCAGCCGGGATGATCGCGCGGACTTCGGGAGCGGGGCTTCGCCCGAGCCAGGCGCGGACGTAACCGGCCGCCCGCTGCGACATGCGCGAGCGGAGAGCGTACAGCGCTACCCGGCGAGCGACGCTCGAGTGCAGGGCGAACGGCAGCAGACTGTCGAACAGAGCGACGACTTCGACCACTTGCCCCCTAGCCTGCAGCCGGCGTGCGACCTCGAAAGCGATAACGCCCCCGAACGAAGACCCGGCGAGTCGATACGGCCCCGTCGGCCGCACCGCGAGAATGGCTTCTTCGCACTCTTTAGCCAGATCCTGAACGCTCGGCGCCATTTCTGGATGCCCGGGCTTCGTTTCATGCATCGCCCTCTCCAATGGAACCGACATGCCGTAGAACGGCATGAAGCCTTCCAGGGCACCCGCCAGCGCCTGGTACAGCTGCACCCCGCACAGAGCGAACAACGGAATGCCTTCGCCCTCGGCCAGGGGTACCGCGTTCAGCGGCTCGTCCCGCGACTCTTCAAGCAAGGCAGCCTGCTCGGCCACCGTGCGGCAGACCATGAACGCCGCGGTTGGGATCTCGACTTCGATCCATTTCTCGAGCCGTAATACCAACTCGAGACCCTTCAGAGAGGTGCCTCCGAGGGCTACGAAGCTGTCGTTGCGGCTGGGGTTGCAAGGCAGCTTGAGAACCTGCCGCCACGCTTTGGCGACCAGCCACTCGATGTCGTTGGTCGGCGGCGCCCCATCGCCCACCGATAGGTCGATATCGGCACTGACATGGCCGACCAACGCCTTGCGGTCGATCTTGCCGGTTGCCGTCAACGGCATCGCGGTCAGCCAGACGTACTGGGCCGGCCAGGCGGCCCGATATGTCGTCGGCTCGAGGTGGGCCCGCAGCTCGTCGGCGCTCGGAGTATCTGCACCGTCGGCGATGACTCCGTACGCGACCAACTCGTCGCGGCCGGCGTCATGCAGCACCGCGCACTGAGCCACCGCTGGATGGGTGAGCAAGTGAGCCTCCACTCCGCCGAGCTCGACGCGCACGCCCCGGACCTTTACTTGACTATCGAGCCGCCCCCGAAAAACGAGCCCTTCCGCCGTTTGGGTCACGCGATCGCCGGTGCGGTAGGCCAGCTGACCCGGAGCGTCGATATCCTCGATGAATGCGGCGTCGGTCTTGACCGGGTCCCGGAAGTAGCCCGTTCCAACCTGAAAACCTCCGATAATGAGCTCCCCGTCGTCGCTGAGCCGGCCGTCCGCGTCGACGATCATGAGACGCGTCCCGTAGAGCGGATCGCCCAAAAATGGCGTCGGGGCCTCCCGGGTTACGCGATGGGCGGTCGCCCACACCGTGCATTCGGTCGGGCCGTACAGGTTCCACACCTCACCGCCCCGCTCGAGCAGCTGCTGGGCCAGCTCCGGGGTCATCGCCTCCCCGCCGCACAGGACCTTGAGATCTGGCCGGCCCTTCCATCCCGCTTTGATCAGCAGCCGAAAGTTCGTGGGCGTCGCTTGCACGACGGTGAGCGGATGGTCGGCCACGTACGCCGCCAATCGCCCAGGATGACCACGCACCGCCGAGCTCACCATATCGAGGGTGGCGCCGAGGAGAAGCGGCACGTGGACTTCGAGCACGGAGATGTCGAATCCCAAGGTCGTCGCGGCGAGCACCCGGTCATCCGGCCCCATCCCCAGCCGCTCGGCGATCGCCGACAAAAATGTCTCGAGGGCACGGTGCGGAATCACCACCCCTTTTGGGCGACCGGTCGACCCGGAGGTGAAGAGCATGTAAGCGGCCGCCTCCGGAAAGACCGGAACCGGCGACGGAGGCACGGGGTCGAGCAACTGCGGTTCGTCGGTGCGGATGACCTCCAGGGACGGTGGCAGCACGCTCACACCCACGCCGTCGGCGAACGCGACGCGCGGCGCGGCCTGGGCGGTGACCGCTTCGATCCGCGCCGGTGGGTGGGCGGGGTCAACCGGCACATAGGTCGCGCCGGCCCGGGACGCCGCCAAGATCGCCGCCACGAGATCTGGACCCCGGTCGAGGGCCACGATCACGCGGTCGCCGTGGAGAACGCCAGCGTGACGCAGTCGCTCATGGAGGGCGCAAATGCGGGCGTCGAGATCCGCATACGTCCAAGTCTCATCCGGGCCGACGATCGCCGGCCGGTTCGGCGTTACCTTGGCGTGCCGCGCTACGGCGGCCGGAACGACCGCCGGCGCCTTGCGAGGAAGCGTAGACCTTGATGACCCCATCTCCATGACCGTCACCCTAACGGATGTTCGCACTTCGATTCCAGGAAGGTCTCGGTTTCGTGTCGGTCGCGCCACCTGCGTGGAGTATCCCAACCGCAGGTCAAGTTGCGGCAGATCAATTCCCGCCTCGCTCTGCGGTTCCCGGGCGCGAGTGAAGCGCGTCCACCTGTCTGCGATCGCTGCGCGTTGGCACTTGCGGTCGACCCGAGCCCGTCCAACGGGCGGAGCGCCTCCCGTCGTTTCGCAGCGCAGCGCAGCGCCGTTGGCCCTCTCCGCCTTTCTGGTCGATGGCGCCTTCGGTGCCCACGCCGTTCTTCCTGTCGCCCGTACTTTACAATTCGTTAACCCAACATTACAAATCTAGACCTCGAGCATGAGCGAGCGTGCCCTCATCTCTCGGGTTCGACAGCAGCGGACCGCGTTCGGCTTGTCTCAGGCTGACCTCGCGGAACGTATAAGGGTATCCCGGCAAGCGCTCAGCGCCATCGAAGCGGGCCGTCAGATGCCTTCGACCCGATTGGCCTTGCAGCTCGCGCGAGCGCTCCATTGCTCCGTCGACGAGCTCTTCCGGCTGCCCGGCGGACCGGTCGCCCACGCCCAGGTGGTGGCCTCGAACGCCGTCGATCAGCGGGTCGTGGTCGCCCGGATCGACGGCGAGCTGGTGGCTCACCCCGTCACCAGCGCCTCCGAAGCCGCGGATGGCGTCGTGGCTGGCGCCCGGGGCGACGGTGACGGCTCGGCCCCCATCGAGCTCTTCAACGAGGCTTTCGAGTTCGATCAGCATGTGCTGGTGGCGGGGTGCGCCCCGCTGCTGGGTGTCTTGGCGGCGCGACTGGGTCGACGCTACGAGAACGCCCGGGCGACCTGGATCCCCGCGCACAGCCATCGCTCGCTCGAGCTCCTCGAGCGGCGTCAAGTGCACGTGGCAGGCGTCCACCTCGCCGAAGCGGCCGATCAGGACGCCCACGTCCGCGTGGCGCGGCGCGTCTTGGTGGGCCAAGACGCCGTGGTCATCAACCTTGCTCGCTGGCGACAAGGGTTTGTCGTCGCCCGAGGCAATCCGCTGGGCATCGCCCCGGGACCGGACCTGTTTCGGCCGGGTCTCCGGTGGGCGGTCCGAGACGTCGGTTCCGCGGCACAGGCGCTGCTCGAACGCACCCTCGCTCGAATCGACGCGTCCGTCCCCAAGAACCGCGTGACGCCAGCGGGAACGAGGGCGGCGGACCACCATGAAGTCGCCCAGCTCGTCCGGTGGAACGTCGCGGACGTCGGCGTGGCGATCGAGTCGGTCGCGCTGTCCGAAGGTTTCGACTTCGTCCCGCTAGCCGAAGAACGATTCGACCTCATCGTGCCTCGGGCTCGACTCGAGACGCCCTCGGTCTGCCGCTTCATCAACCTGATCGACAGTCCTTCTTTTCGAGCCGAGGCCGCCCGACTGCCGGGCTACGACCTTTCGATGGCCGGTCATGCCACCAGCGTCGCCGCCGGATAGGAGTCCAGGTGCCTTCGATCCAACGCTCCGTCGCTCGTTGTCGCTGGTGGCGAGGCGCGGTCATTCTGCTGGGCCTGGCGAGCGCGTGCGACCACCGACCCCATCGAATTCGGAAGGTGGTGACCGTTTTCGCGGCCTCGTCACTGACCGAAGTCTTCGAAGCGGTCGAAGCGTCGTTCGAGCAGCGGCACCCTGATATCGACCTTCATCTCGCTTTCGCGGGTAGTCAGGTCTTACGCATTCAGATCCAGCACGGTGCACCCGCCGACGTTGTCGTATCGGCCAACGAAGAACACGTGGCCGCGCTCGAGGCCGAAGGCTATGTTTCCGAACGTCGCCCCTTCGCCAGTAACGAGCTGGTGGTCATCGTCCCCAGCGAAAACCCTTCGCATATCGAACATTTCGAGGACCTCGACGAAGCGAGCCGTATCGTTACGGGCGCCGACAACGTGCCGGTTGGGATCTACACCGACCAGCTCTTCGAGCGAGCGCGCACCACGCTCGGGACGGCTTTCGTGAGCGCCATTCGTCGACGGGTCGTCTCCCGAGAGAGCAATGTGCGCCTGGTCCGAGCCAAAGTGGAGCTCGGAGAAGCCGATGCCGCGGTGGTTTACCGAACGGATGCGATGAACGTCACCCACCTTAGGGCGGTTCCCATCCCCGCCGACCTGAACGTCCAGGCCACCTACTGGCTGGGCACCGTGGCCCGAGCCACCGATCACCCGACCGCGGCTCGGCTCGTCGACTATCTCTACTCCGACGAGGCCCGACGAATCCTGCATTCCCACGGTTTCAATACGGTGCTCGATTGAATCGATATTCGATCGGATCGCCTCTGGCTGCCTTGGGCGCGGTGTCGAGCGCGGTCCTGATCGCGCTATTGGTGCTCCCGGTCATCGCGCTAGGGCTGTCGAGCTCGGGGGCGGACATCCAGGCCGCGTTCGCCCACCCCTTGTTCCTCCCCGCCTTGGGCCTCAGTCTCCGCACGACCGCCATCGCGTTGGTGATCACCGTGCTCCTGGGAACGCCGCTCGCATGGTGGCTTGCATCTTCCTCCTCGTCTGCCGCCCGCTCGGTGAGCGTGCTCGTCGAGCTCCCGGTGATCATCCCGCCGGCAGTGATGGGTGTCGCCCTCTTGCAGACGTTTGGTCGCCGCGGCCTCTTCGGCCCCTGGTTGCTGGCGGCGGGCCTCGAGATTCCATTTACCGCAAAGGCGGTCGTCTTGGCGCAGGTGGTCGTTTCGTCGCCGTTCTTCGTTCAGGCGGCCGCGAACGCCTTTCGGAAGGTCGACCCCGACATGCTGCTGGTCGCCCGAACGCTCGGCGCGACCCCCACCGTCGCGTTCCTTCGGGTCGCCCTACCGATCGCTCGTCCGGGCCTCGTAGCCGGCGCGTCGTTGGCCTGGGCGCGAGCCCTCGGTGAATTCGGCGCGACTCTGCTGTTCGCTGGCAACCTGCGAGGAAGGACCCAAACCATGCCCCTCGCGATCTTTTCGGCCCTCGAATCCGACGTTCGGGTGGCCGTGGTCTTCGCGCTGTGCTTAGCGGGCATCGGAGCGGGGCTCCTGCTCATCCTCCGGATCGCCGGCACCATGACGGCGCCTCGACCCCTTCCGGCCTTCAGCGCGTCGGACCCTCGAGCTTTGGCGCGAGCCCCGGTGCGTGAAGGTTCCGGACGCCTGTCGTCGACGACCCGTTCTCCCCCGCCCCAGTATCGCCTCGAGGCGACGATGTGGCGGGCGGCGGTCAAGGGACGGCTCGGGCCCGTGACGCTCGACGTCGATGTCGAGGGAGGGCGCGACATCGTGGCCCTTATCGGACCCAACGGAAGCGGAAAGACCACCTTCCTTCGCGCGCTGGCGGGCGCGGTCGACCTACCGAACGTCGAGGTGGAGGTCGGTGACCGGGTCCTCGCCAGCCGCCGACGCTCGATCCACGTTCCGATCGAACGACGTCGGCTCGGCTATTTGCCGCAAGGGTACGGTCTGTTTCCCCATCTGAGCGTCCTCGACAACGTCGCCTTCGGTCTGTCGGTCGGTCCGACGTGGCGGCCGCGCGTCGAGCGACGACGACGCGCCCGCCAGCTCTTGGCCGAGCTCGAATGCGAGGCCCTGCTCGACCGCCCGGTGGCCGGTCTGTCCGGGGGGGAGCAGCAGCGCGTCGCGCTCGCCCGCGCCCTCGCCGTAGAACCGATGCTCCTGCTCCTTGACGAGCCCCTCGCCGCGCTCGACGTCCAGGCCCGGCGGGCCATCCGACCGTTCCTGGCCGACCGGCTCCAGGCATTCAGCGGCCCGTGCATTTTCGTGACCCACGACCTTCGGGATGTCGTGGCCCTCGACGCGACGGTGATCGCCGTCGAGGCCGGCCGGGTCGTTCAGCGCGGCCGCCTCGAAGCGCTCAAAGCGGCGCCGGCCACCGCCTTCGTGGCCGAGTTCGTGGCCGCCCCCTAGAGCCGGTCGCTGACGTTGTCAGCCCCCTTGTGAAGCTGATCCGGCCATCCCCTTGAACGGCTTGCGATGGCCTCGAACGCCGTCGCATGGTTCCGACGGACCCGGACACCGAGCAAGGCGATCAGCAGCAGGAGCCCGGCGACCGGGACGGCCCGGGGGCGAGGCTCGACCATCGCCCAACAGCCGCATTGGCCTCCTTCACACGCCGCGACGGGGGTAGCTTGGCAACTGTTTTCGACGCAGCGGTCTTCGGTGCAGGCGTCGCCGTCGTCGCACTCAGCATCGACTCGACAGCATTCCGCGACCGGCGTTGAGCGGCAGCCCAATGGCTCGACGCACGCCTCTGCGGTGCAGATGTCGCCATCATCGCAGCTGAGGGGCGCACCCGCGACGCAGACGCCGACCGCGCAAGTCTCTTCGCCGTTGCACGTCAGCCCGTCGGCACAGCTGGTACCGTCGAGCGCGAACCGATCGAGCGGACAACCGGGACCGACGCCGTCACACCGTTCCTCGACGTCGCATGCTCCATCGGCCCCTCGGCAAACCACCGTGGACGTCCGGACCTGATCGAGCGGACAGTCGACGCCCACGCCATCGCACCGCTCTGCGAGATCACAGTTCCCTCCCGCTACCCGGCAAGTCACCGTGCTCGAACGAACGACATCGATCGGGCACGGACCGGAAAGGCCATCACAAAACTCTGAGACATCGCATGCCCCGAGGGCGAGTCGGCAAGCCACCGTGCTCGACCGCACCGAGTCGACGGGACAGCCGGAACTCTCGCCGTCGCACCGCTCCTCGACGTCGCAGGGACCGGTACTCGTCCGACAAATCTCCGTCGCCGGACGGAGGATATCGACGGGGCACTGGTCGCTGATTCCGTCGCAGACCTCGGGCAGGTCACAATCGCCGCCCGCGGGCCGGCATTCATCGGTCCGCTTCGCATCCTGCGGGCAGTCGATCGAATCGCCCGAGCAGACCTCGTCGGCGTCGCAGTCACCGACCGCGGCCCGACACACGAACGCGCTGTTGTGCAATGTGTCCTGCGGACAATCTACGCTCCCCCCGTCACACGATTCCACCGCGTCGCAGCGTCCCCGGGCCGGACGGCACACCGACCCGAGCGCCAGTGGCGTACAAGTACCGTCCAACGAACCGCCCGCCACCACGCTGCACGCCTGGCAGTCGTCGGGCGCGTCGCCTCCGCAGGCATCGGTGCAGCACACGCCGTCGACGCAGTTGTCGCTCGCACACATCACGTCGGAGGTGCAGGCCGTTCCGGCGGGCTGACCGCAAGCCAGAAGCGCCGCTTCGAGGTCGAGACGCGGCCGGGTGATGCCGTTGCGGGAGTCGGTGATCATCATCGGCGAAGTGGTCACGCACTCTGCCGCTTCGGACGGCGCGATGGAACGGGCCCCTTCGGCCACCAGGGCCAAGGCCGCCGTCACGTGCGGAGCGGCCATCGACGTCCCGCTGAGGCGCCGGGTTCCTCCCTCCAGGTACGCCGAGCGAACATCGACCCCCGGCGCCCACACGTCGAGCGTCGCGTTGCTGTTCGAAAAGGAAGCCACGACGTCGGTCGATCCTTCCGTCGCCCCGACCGTGATGACGTTAGATAGACACCCCGGCACCGGCAGGTCCGTCTCGTCGGAGTCATTGCCGGCCGCCACGACGGAGACGACGCCGACTTGCCGCAGCACCTCGACCGCGGAGCCAAAGTTGATGACGAACGAGGGAGGCGAGTAATCGGGCGCCGCGAGATCGCAGTCGGCACGGAGTCGATTGAATGTACCGAGACTCATGTTCACCGCCACCGCGTCGGGATGCTGGCTCTTCAGCCAATCCAGACTCGCCACGATGTCCGCGGTCGAGTCGAAGCGGTTATCGTTCAAGGCGCGAACGACGACGACCTTCGCGTCCGGAGCGATGCCCACGGGCGCTCGAACCCCACGCCCGGTCACGATGCCGGTCACGTGGGTGCCGTGCCCGTTGTCGTCTTCGGCACTCGCCAACGTGTCGCCAACGCTGCCGCCGGTCGGACAGCAATCGACGCCGGTATTGCACCGGCATGCCCCCGCGACCAGGTCATCGATCAGATCGGGATGGTCGGTATCGGCGCCGGTGTCGATCACCCCGACCTTCACTTCCCGCCCCGTCACGCCCTGTCGATGCACGACGTCGGCCCCGATATGGGGGCCGCTCTGAGCAAGGCTTCCTTCGCCGCCCACATCGAGGTCGATCGCCCGGACTTCCGGCATCCTCCGAAGTGCGTCGGCAGCGGAGGACGACAGCCGAAGCGCCAAGCCGGGCACCCATGTGTAGGCGTACACGACCTCGAACGTTCCGGGCTCGAGCCGCTCGAGCACCACGGCTTGCGCGTTGACGATCTCGGCTCGACTCGACTCGGTACCCAGGGGCGCCTCGACCTGGAGGGCAATCGCGTACACCGCCCACTCGTCGCTCTGAGACGCGCTCGCCGTCTCGGAGATCGCCGCAACCGCGAGCCCGCTCAACAACGCGAGGCATCCGACGCGTTCGCGCCGTTCGCGCCGTTCGCGCCGTTCGCGCCGTTCGCGCCGTTCGCGCCGCCCGACGCGCCGTCGACCGGTGCGCTTCGAGGCTCGAATAAGGTCGCGCGAATGCTCAGGGACCGACGGGGCGACCACGCCTTCAGGAATCGAATTCTCAACGTCCACGCAAGTGCTGGATGAACCGAGCTTGAGACCGCGGACCGAAAGAAGCGCCGCTGGTGCGAATCGAACCAGCCGGCATGACCGCTCGCCAAGCCCACCGCGACCTGCCTCCGGCTGATGCAATCGATGCTTGCCCTCGGGCTGCGGCCGGGACTGCGCTTGCGAGCAGCTCCCTACTATTGGAAAATAACGTGTGCAGCAGTCTCGTGCCCCGCTTAGCCTCATTGCCTGCAAGTCGGCTGCCGACCTCGCGCAGAACATCGGGGAGGCACTCTCAGTTGCGGTGACTCCGAGCGAAGACGTTTGGTTTCCATCCGGCGAAGGCAAGCACATCGTCAGCGACAATGTCCGCGGCCACGATGTGTACGTCTTTCAACGAGCGTTGGCACCTAGCTCCGGCCGCTCCGTCTACGACAACTTCATGATGTCGTTGCATGCGGTCGACGCACTGAAGCTCGCCGACGCCGACCGCGTGACCCTGGTGCTCCCCTATCTGCCCGGGACGCGCCAAGACAAACGCAAGTTGCGGGAGGGGGTGAGCACGGGCCTTTTTGCCCGGATGATCGAAGCGAGCGGCGTGTCGATGGTCATCACCGTCGAACCCCACAACCAAGCGCTGGTCGCCGGCTACGACCCTCGGCTGTGCGTGCTGGAGTCGGTTCATATCGTCAAAGCGTATGCGCCGTTTCTTCAGCAGAAGGGTCTCGTCGGCGACGTGATCGCCTCGCCGGACGTCGGTGGGCTCGAAAACGCCCGCTTGTACGCCCAAGCGCTAAACCGAGACCTCGCCGCCCTCTCGAAGGAGCGCGACTACAGCAAGACCAGCGTCGTCGTCCGGTCGACCGTCATGGGCGAAGTGAGAAACCGCGATGTCTTGTTGGTCGATGATATCGTTGACACCGCCGGCAGCGTGGTGGCCGCGGTTCGTGCGTTGTGGGAAGCCGGCGCCCGAGGGGTCGTCGTCGCCTGTGCGCACCCCGTCATGTCGGGGCCCGCATGGTCACGATTGACGGAGCTCGCGAAAGAAGCCGATGCCCGAAACGTTCGGTTCGCGGTCTGCGGCACCGACACCATCGCCCACGAGAACTGCCCGACCTGGTACTACTGCTTCAGCCTGGCGCCGCTGCTCACCGAGGTCGTTCGCCGGGTCAACACCCGCGGCAGCTTGCGGACGCTCGAGGGTCGATAGCCGCTGGATCACGAGGGCGTTTCGGCTTCGGCCGACGGAGTGATTTCGACGAGGACGGTTTCGGCGGCCACCTGCTGCCCGGAGGTCGCGTGAACCGCGGCCACGGTCCCATCGACCTCGGCCAGGATTTCGTGCTGCATCTTCATGGCCTCGAGGATCACGACCCGATCGCCCCGCTTGATCGGCTGCCCCTCGGTGACCGCCACTTCGACCAGAAGTCCGTGCATCGGCGCCGCGACCTGACCGTCGCCGCCCGCGGCCGCCGTCGACGCGACCAGCACTTTGAGGTCGTCGAGTTCGATCGCCCGACCGGCGACCGACTGGTAGATGCGAGCCGGTTCAGTAAGCGCGTACATGACGACCACCCGACGGCGATCGATCTCCAGCCGCGCCTTTTCCGACGCGCGTTCGATGACCTTGATCGTCCAGCGGCGGTCATCGGCGGAAACGACGTAGCCGTCAGCGCCCGGGGACACCATGAACGTCGTCGGCGTACCCGCCACTTCGTACCGATACAGGGTCGACAAGGGGGAGGCGCTCGACCACCTTAGCAGCCGTCGCGCCACGCCCACGCTGGCGTCCAGGGCCTCGTCCGCCTGCTCTTCGTACTGCAACACTGCGGCGACCGCAGCGTCGTCCATCGAGACGTCCGTGCCCAGCGAAGCCTCGTCGAACTCGGTCTCGATGAACGCGGTTGTCGCCTCGCCCCGGGCGAAGACCGGACGCTCGAGCACCTTGATCAGGAAGTCCCGGTTGTTCTTCACGCCGAAGAAGGCGGTGCGTTCCAAGGCGGCGACCAGGCGCAGTCGAGCCGTCTCTCGGTTGGGGCCCCACGCGACGATCTTGGCCGCCATCGGATCATAGTACGGTGAAATCTCGGACCCCGAGACGATGCCCGCGTCGACCCGCACTCCGTCGCCGGTCGGCGGTACGAAGCGCTCGACCAAACCGGTGCTGGGAAGAAAGCCTGCTTTCGGGTCTTCGGCGTACAGGCGAACTTCGATAGCGTGGCCGTTGAGCCGCAGATCGTCTTGGGCCAAGGGCAGCGGCCGCCCTTCGGCCACCATCAGCTGAACCTCGACCAAGTCGAGGCCCGTGATCATCTCGGTGACCGGGTGCTCGACCTGCAGCCGAGTATTCATCTCGAGAAAATAGAAAGCGCCCGAGGCGTCGAGCAGGAACTCGACCGTGCCCGCCCCGATGTAGTCGATGCTGCGGGCCGCCTCGACCGCCGCGGTGCCCATCGCAACTCGCAACTCGGGCGTCATGACCGGACACGGGGCCTCTTCGACCACCTTCTGGTGACGCCGCTGCACCGAGCAGTCGCGTTCCCCTAGATGAATGACGTGGCCATGCCGGTCGGCGAACACCTGGATTTCGACGTGACGGGGCCGCACTACGGCTTTCTCGAGGATGAGCTCGCCCGACCCGAACGCGTGTTGCGCCTCGGCTCGGGCCATCTCCAAGGCCCCCGGCAGGTCGGCGGCGGTCTCCACCCGGCGCATGCCTCGGCCGCCACCGCCAGCTGCCGCTTTGACCATCACCGGAAAGCCGATCTTTTCGGCCGCCGAGATGAACGCGGCGTCGGACTGATCCGCCTCTTGATACCCCGGCACGCACGGTACGCCGGCTTCGATCATCCGCCGCTTGGCGGCGGCCTTGTTGCCCATCAGGTCGATGGCGTCGGCCGAGGGGCCGATGAAGGTGAGGCCCGCGTCGGTGACCGCCCGCGCGAACGCGGCGTTCTCGGCCAAGAATCCGTAGCCGGGGTGAATAGCATCCGCCTCGGCCGCCCGCGCGGCCGCAATGATGGCTTCGATGTTGAGATACGATTCACCCACCGGCGCCGGCCCTACCCGATACGCCGCATCGGACATCGCGACGTGCGGGGCGCGGAGATCTGCATCCGAATAGATCGCCACCGCTTGGCGCCCCAATCCTTGAACGGTTCGCATGACCCGGCAGGCGATCTCCCCCCGGTTGGCGACCAATACTCGCTTCAGCGTCTTCGCGTTATCCATGGCGGGCTACATCCGGGCGATGCCGAAGCTGTTGGAGGTCACGTCACGATTCTTCGCTTCCCAGACCGTCTCCAGCATGAATCCGAGAGTCTCGCGGCTATGTCGAGGGTCGATCATGCCATCGTCAAGCATGTGGCCTGAGGTGTAGAACGCGCTGGATTGGTTGTCGAAGTGGTCGGCGAGCATCTTGGCCTGGGCCGCCTTGGTGTCGGCGTCGAGGACCATGCCCTTCTCTTCGGCGACGATCGCCATCGTGGTGGCTGCCTGTTCGCCGCCCATGACCCCGGTGCTCGCGTTGGGCCAGGACATCAGAAAGTCCGGATTGAACCCACGACCGCACATGCCGTAGTTGCCGGCGCCGTAGCTCGCGCCGATCATCAAGGTGAGACGAGGCACCGAGATGTTGGTCACCGCCTGGATCATCTTGGAGCCGTGCTTGATCATCCCCCCCTGCTCGTACCGCGTGCCGACCATGTAACCGGTCGTGTTCTGCAGGAAGACCATTGGAACGTCGGCCTGGTCGCACAGCTGCATGAACTGGGTCGCCTTGGTGGCCCCTTCCGGATCGATCGGAGCGTTGTTGGCGAGCATGCCGCACGAGTGCCCGAAGATCTCCGCTTGCACGCACACGGTGCCCGCCCCGTAGGCCGGCTTAAACTCCACCAGCTTCGAGCCATCGACGATCCGGGCGATGACCTCTCGAACGTCGTAGGGCTTGCGGTAGTCGATCGGGACGATACCGGCGATCTCGTCGGGATCGTACACCGGCTCGTCAAAGCTACGCCGAGGCAGCGGCGGGCAACGTTCGTTCCAGTTGAGGCGGGCCACCACCTCTCGGGCCAAGAAGGAGCCGTGCGCGTCATCTTCCGCCACGTACTCGACCAAGCCCGAAACCCGGGCGTGCATGTCGATGCCCCCGAGCTCTTCATCGGTTGCGATCTCTCCGGTCGCCGCCTTCAGCAGCGGCGGTCCGGCCAAAAACGCCTTGCCGCGCCCCCGAACACCGATCACGTAGTCACTCATCCCGGGCATGTAAGCACCGCCGGCGGTCGACGACCCATTGAGAACATTGACCACCGGAATCCCGGCCGCGCTCAGTCGAGCGAGGTTCGCGAAGAACGTGCCGCCCGCAATGAAGCCTTCAACTTTGTACTGAAGCAGATTGGCGCCCGCGCTCTCGACCAAGTGCACGAATGGGAGCTTCTGCCGGTGGGCGATCTCTTGCCCCCGAAGGATACGGAACGCCGTGGATTCGGTGAGCGCACCCGCCTGAATGCCGCTATCGCTGACCGAGATCACGCACCGTACGCCGCTCACGAAGCCGATGCCGACGATGACGTTGCCTCCCGGCAACGACTTGGCTTCCTCTTTGGTGTCCTGCAAGTACCCCGCCACATTGGCGATCGACAAGAACGGCATCCCCGGGTCGAGCAGAGCGGCGAGCCGCTCCCGAGGCGTGAGCTGCCCTCGCTCCCGAAACCGAGGACGACGTTTTTCGGACTTCCGCTGACCCCTCGCATTGAGCTCGGTCAGCTTTTCGATGAGCTTGAGCATCGCGGCCCGGTTGGCCGCGAAGACGTCCGCTTGGGGATTGATCTTCGACTTGAAGACGGTCATCAGGCAGCGCTCTCCGCTAGGTGACGAGGGACGAGGATACGGTGGTCGAGCAGAACTTGCGCGTACCCTTTGCCTTGCGGGTCGTTGCGAAGGCTGGCGACCCCTCCGCCTCCCAAAACATCGTGCAGCAAGAAGTTGATCGAGTGGGACCCGGGCAGCAAGAAGCGCTCCACCCGGCCCTCGAGGAAGTGCGCGAATCGCTCCGCAACCGCGGATTCAGTGAGCGCCGCCCAAATGTACGGCAGGTACTCGGGTCGACGAGCGATGATGCCGATGTTCGCGGCGTTGCCCTTGTCTCCGCTGCGTCCCCACGCCAGGCGGATCAACGGGACCGTTGTCGTGTCTGCGCTCAAGTCGGGCGCGGCGGGCGGCGAAGGGCGCACGATGGACGCCGCGTCGAAGGCGGCGCCGCCTCCCTCGACGGCCGGGTACGGGAGAGACACTCCGTCGAGCTCGACCTCGATGTCGACCGAGGTCTTCGGGTGGAGAAACGAGAACAACCGGACGACCGGAGACGGCTTAGGTCGACCGCCCGCCGAAAACAGCGTCAAACCAGGGGGCGCGCTCAATCCCATACCGATCGCCTCTTGGAAGAGGACAGCCACCGCGCGCTGGTCGGGGTGCTTCGCCGCCAACTTGAGCGTCACCTCGCGCGCGGAGCTCACCTGCCGGGCCTGACCGTAGTGGCTCTCGTCTCCGACAATCTCGATGCTGGTCTCGGTATAGGGCACCATGCCCTGCCGTTTCAACCGCGACTCGGCCCGCTGCAAGGCGATCTCGGCCATCGTGCGCGCCTTCTGGTCAGCGTCGAAACCGTAGAAGAACAAGAGCTGTCCACCCCGAAACCCGTCGGCGTAGGTGGCGCTGACTTTGTAGGTATCGGTCGGCGCCGAGCCCCGGGCCCCAGTGACCCGCACTTGGTCGGGCGCGATCGGCGCCAACTCGATGCCCGAAAAGTCGCAGATCACGTCCGGTAAGATGTACGCCTGGGGATCTCCGATTTCGTACATCATCTGCTCAGCGACGGTGCCGACGGTGACCGCCCCTCCGGTTTCGGGTGGCTTGGACACCACGAAGCTCCCGTCGGAGAACACCTCGGCGATCGGGTAGCCGATATTTTCGAGCGAGTCGGCCACGGTCTCCCAGTCGGTAAAGTTGCCGCCCGTCGATTGCGGCCCGCACTCCAGAAGATGGCCCGCGATGCTCGCCGCTGCCAGCTCGTCGTACTGTTCGGGCGCCCAACCCAGCTCGTGGATGCACGCGCCGAGCGTCGCCGCGCTGTCGACGATCCGACCCGTGATCACGATGTCCGCCCCCGCGGAGAGCGCCCGGGCGATCGGGAAGGCCCCGAGATACGCATTCACGCTCGCCATACGCTCGAGAGGCGGAAATTCCGCCCCTGAGAACATCTCGCGAGGCCCGGTCGCCGCCAGCGCTTGCAGGCGGGGCGTCAGATCGTCCCCGGTGACCACGGCAACCCTCAAGGCGAGGCCCGCGGCGTCGATAAGCCCGCGAACCGCGGCTGCGCACGCGCGGGGATTCACACCGCCCGCGTTGGAGATGACCTTCACGCGTTGCTCCGCGATGGCGGCCAGGTTGTGCTTCATCGCGACGCTCACGAAGTCGGTGGCAAAGCCGAGTTGCGGGTCGCCGGCGCGCGCTCGCGCCATGATCGACATCGTGATTTCGGCGAGATAGTCATAGACCAGGTAGTCGACCCGCCCGCCCGCAAGCAGCTGCGGAGTCCCGATCGACGCCTCACCCCAGAAACCGACGGCACCACCAATTCGTACGGATTGTTTCGACATCGCTCTCCTCGACTCGCAAGCGGACGAAATGAGAACAGCTCATTTTTAATGAGTCAACCTCAGTCGACTCGATCCACTGTCGAGGACGCCAGAGTCTCATCTATTCGTCGTCGCGGGCACCCGCGACGTTCTCGAGGACCCCCGCCACGGCCTCCAGCCGTTCGGTGATTTCGGCAAGGTCGGCGGGGCCAGGGGTTCCGTCAGCAGACGGAGGGGCTGACGCTTCGACCGCCCGCCACACCAACTCGACGATCCGTTTGGCGCGTTTGGCGATCTCAGCGTGGTCTTCGGCCCTGCCCCCATGAACGAGGTGGGTTCGACACGCATAGTCGAGTCCGCCGTAAAACAGGTCGCGCACCGCCGAGAGCGCCACATCGCGCCGAACCTCGCCCCGCCCCATACCCGCTCGCAGCACCTCGTCGAAGATCGCGACGTAGTTCTTGTTGAACTCCTGAAACGCGGAACCCCGGTACTCCGCGATGTGGTAGGTGGTCAGCAGCTCGAGGATCCGCCACCCATCGAGGCAGCTCGTCATGTGATGACGGGCCAGAAACTCGAGTTGGCGCCGCGCGGTTCGGCTGCGGCTGACCCCTTCATCGGCGCTTTCGGTCAGTCTCTCGTAGAAAGCGCCTACCACCGCCAACAGGAGCGCTTCCTTGTTTCTGAAGTACAGGTAGAGGGTCCCTTCGGCGACGTGGGCCCGCTGCGCGATCTCGGCCATTCGCGCCCCCTCGACACCTCGCTGCATGAAGACGTCATGAGCGGCGGCGACGATCGACTGTTCCCGGGCTTCGACCCTCTCCCGGCGTGTTTTTGGCCCTGCTGATTTCTTCATCGTTCCGGCGACCCGGACGACGATACCTCAAAAGTTCAACTCGGACCTTCGGCTTCGAGCGCCCGGCTGAACTCCGCGACCCGCTCCACTACGAAATCTGCGTTGCGTGGCCACCGATTATGGTTGACCCCCTCGGGCACCGGCGCCCAGTGAATGGATTCGACCCCTCGATGGATGGTCTTATCGGTCAGCGCGCGCACCGCGCCTTCCGGTGCCAGCGAATCACCATCGATGCGGATCGACAGGGCTCTGGGCCCCTCAGCCGCGAAAAGCGGCTCTGCCGACCAGCCGCCGCCTTCGAAGCGATTCGAACGCCCCGCTTCGCACCACTGCAGCATCAGGGTCTTGGCCTCTCGTCCTCCGAAGCCGACCTGGGGCCCCGGGAAGTACCCGAACGCCCGAGTGATCAACCCCAATGTGCCGGTGCTCAAACGAACCCGCAGGGCCTCAACCCCTGACCATCCACGCCACCAGGGCGACCCAGCGGCCACGAGCACGACCCCTCGTAGACTCGGGGGCGGGTCACCGGCCAGCATCAACGAGATGTGGCCTCCTATCGAGTGACCGAGCAGCAGCAAGCGCGAGGTCGCGCAGGCGGCGCACGCGGCCTCGCTGGCGGCCCGAACGTGGTCGATGAGCTCCGGATATCCCCAATCGACGGCCCTCGACGCCCGAACGGGACTCGAACCGGCGCCGATCAGGTCAACGGCGCTGGCGCTCAATCCGTTGGCGGCGAGCGCCTCGCACACCGGCGCGTAGTACGAAGCGCGCAGCCCCAGGGCCGGGACGATCAACACGACGGGCGCCGATTCGCGGTCGGCCACCCAGGCTGTGCTCTCTTGCTGACCTCCGAAGGATTCAAATGAGTAGGTTCGTTCAGTGCCGGGCATAGGTTCGTTCTCGGGGCGAGCGCGGGCGCCGACAGCGGCGGCTCGCGGGCCCCTTTCGCGGACCGGGTCATATCAGCTTTAAGAGCGAAGCTGAAACCAGGTCGACCCTTGCTTAACGGGTCCGTAACGCCATGTGTTAAGGTCGCCTTTCCGATGAGGTTAGACCGTTCCGTCCTCGTGCCGCTGCTCGGGTCGCTGATGCTGGCCTGCGGGTCTCAGCCCCCCGACGAACCCCAAGCCGACCCCACGCTGGTCTTCGAGCTGGCCTGGTCGACCTACGACACCGAATATCCGTCTTTTTCGATTCGCGGAGTCGATTGGGACGCCAGTCGCGAAACCTATCGACCCCGGGTGACGCCTCAGAGCACCGACCAGGAGCTGTTCGAGGTGCTCTCCGAGATGCTCCTCGAACTGCGAGACGGGCATGTTGCCGTCGATAGTCCGGTCGGCTACGCGACGTACAGCGGGTGGTTCGATCAGGTCCCCGCGAACTTCGATGAGACCTTCATTTCCCGCTACGTGGGCGACCCGGTCGACGGCGTGCCCTTCACCAACGGCGTCATTGCCGGTAGCGCGACCGATACGTCGACGGCCACGATCGGCTACGTGCACTTCGAGAGCTTCGTAGGTCCGGACTACGGCCCCGCCCTCGACCTGTTCCTCAGCACCTTCGAGCCCCTCGACGGTCTGATCATCGACCTTCGCAACAATTTTGGGGGAAGCGACTTCGAGGTTCACGCGGTCCTGGGGCGCCTCATCGAGGTCGCGCGCGACTACCGACGGGTTCGGTTCCGCGATGGCCCTGGGCGCGACGATTTCGGCGACTGGTTCGTCGTCGGCATCGAGCCGATCGGCTCGGCTCGCTACCTAGGTCCGATCGTGGTGCTCACCAACCGTCGGGTGTACAGCAGCGCCGAGAGCATGCTGATCGCCCTTCGGACCCGCCCGCACGTCACCATCGTCGGAGACACGACGGGCGGTGGCTCGTCCAGCCCCCGGTGGGCTCCCCTGCCCCGAGGGTTCTGGATTCGAGTTCCGCAGTGGCAAGAAGAAGACTTGGACGGCAACAACTACGAAAGCATCGGAATTCAGCCCGACGAATGGATCGGCTTCACGAGCGCCGATATCGCGTCGGGTCGCGACCCGATCCTCGAACGCGCCATCGACCTGCTCATGCCCAACCGGTGACCGACGCTCGTCGGCGGCAAGAGCGACACCGCCGAGCACCTCGCGCAATCCACCTTTCCCGTTATAATTCTATGACCTAGCGATGATAGGGCTGAGTCCATTTGGAACTCAGTTCATTCCTCATCGTTCCTTTTCGTGATGGGCTTGATGGTGCCGCCCAGCATCGCGAGCGCACAATCGATCTTGCTCCCACCGACCGGCGATAGTCAGAAATCTTCGGTTTCTCAGTGGATAGGTCTCGTCCGGGTCGACGTCACCTACTCGAGTCCCGATGTCACGGGGCCCGCCGGCGAAGATCGCACCGGCAAGATTTGGGGCCAGCTGGTGCCCTACGGCTTCACGACAGACTCGTTTGGCACCTGCGGCGATGTTTGGCACCTGCGGCGATATGTGCCCGTGGCGCGCCGGCGCCAACGAGAACACCGTGTTCATGGTCTCCCACGACGTCAAGGTGGCCGGCAAGGTGCTCCCGGCGGGCACCTATGGCCTCCACATGGTCCCAGGTAAGAAGGCGTGGACGAACATCTTCTCCACTGACTCGGAGTCTTGGGGAAGCTATTTCTACGCCCCAGCGCAGGATGCCCTTCGAGTCAAACATGTACGGACGCCGACTACTGAGTGAGAACCGCAACGAAGAGGCGCTGGCCGTATTCGAGCTCAACGCCCAGCGACACCCCAGCCAATGGCCGGTCGACGTGGGCCTGGCGCGGGGCTACTCCGCCGTCGGTCGGCTGAAGAAGGCCCTCCGGCACGCCGAAAAGGCGATCGAACGAGCGCCCGACGCGTCTAACAAGGACAACCTCAGACGCATCGTCGCGGACCTCAAGGCTGGCAAACCGATCTGACCCCAGCGCTCTACACTGCACTTCTGCAGGCCGGATCCTGCGCCACCGGCCCCAAAATCATCGAAAAACCAAGCCCATCGAGCTACGTGCGGTTGGCACGCCGCTTGGATTCAAGCGACGCATGACCACGCTTACGAATATCCGCCGTATCTCGCTGCGCCGCTGGGCCGCCTCTGTCGTGATGATCACCACTTTGGGATGGGCTGCCCCGGCCATGGCCGAAAATGAGCCCCAAACGCCCGCATCCCGGGTCAAGGCGTCGGCGACACGCCTCGCCCAAACCGCACGACCCGCGGTCACTCGTACCAGTAAGAAGCAGCCGCGCCGATCCAAGCTTTCCCGCGAATGGGTCTGGCAGAAAAAAGCCAGGAATTTCGATTCAATGTACCGACGTTGAGTGTTCGACTGTCGGGATTGACGCTATGTGAAGGCAGGTTCGGGGTCTCTGCGTCCTTTTCCCATCCCCGCACGACACCGATCGCGCCTTGGCGTAGGTCAAGTCCCGACAGTCAATTTCGCCCCTGTCGACGCGCTCCGCACCCATACCGACCGGCTCTGCGTTTAATACGCGAGTCCGACCGCTTCGGTGAGAAAGCGCACCATCGGCCCCCCCGCGCGGCAAGACTGCGCGAACTTGGTGAGGAATTCGGGCTGAAGGGCATCCTTCTCCGTAAAGTTCCGAACCGCGATGAAGTCTTTTCGCTTGAGGTCCTCGATCAATGGATGGTCGGGGTCGAAGCCTCGAGGCGGCCGCTTGAGCGATTCGCCGTGCATCTCGAAATTGTCCTGGAACGCCTTTCCGCCGACCGCCTTCTTCCATTGGTCGGGTGCGTCGACGATCTTCGTGCGAATGGCCGCCAGGGAAGGTCCATCCGGCCGCCACAAACCTGCCCCCATGAAGACATGATCGGGTGCCAAATGGAGATAGAATCCAGGCGCGTGAACGTCTTTCCCGGACGAGTGTCGAAACTGTAACGCGGCGTTTGTTTTGTAGGGTGCTTTGTCCTTCGAGAAACGAACGTCCCGATGAATTCGAAACATCGAGCCCCCCGAGGGCCGCGGGTCAGCCACGAAGTGTTCGCTGATCCTGGCCAGTTTCGGCCCAAAGGCAGTGATGAACGCGACCAGAGGCTCGCGAACCTCGCGCTCGTACCGGTGCTTGTTCTCTGCGAACCAGGCGCGGTCGTTGTTCGCCCGCAGCTCGACGAAAAACTGAAACAAGCTCTTCTGGAGAACCGCTTTCCCGGCCATGGGACGTAAATGACCGAGGACGGCGCTGGTGTAAACCTGCAGAGTGGAGGTAGAACCCCGATCGTTCGCGGCCATGTGCGCGTCGTGGACGTTTCGCCGCGGTAGCCGCGATCACGCGCCTCGTCATAACCGACCAATGGGTCCGCAAGACCACCTGCGCGACCGACGCAGACCGACGCAGACCGACCGACGCGAACCGACCGACGCAGACCGACCGACGCGGACCGACAAAGACCCAGCAGCACCAACAACGGAATGGCGCCGGGGTCGTGGTGGGTCTTGCATCGCAGCATGGCGAGTGACTACAGGGAAGCAATGGCTGGAATGGGAACAGCAGGACTGAGCGGATTGGCGCTCTATGTGCCTCGGCCCCGGGTGCGCCTCGAGGATTGGTGCACGTGGACGGGACAAGCATGGCCGAAGGTCAAGACGGTCGTCGGCGATTCGTTTCGGGTCCTCGGGACCCATGAGTCCGTATACACGATGGCCGCCAACGCCGTTCTTCGGCTCATCGAGCAGTACGGTATCGACCCCCAGCGGGTGGGCTCGCTGGCGCTGGGCACAGAGTCGTCCACCGACAACTCGGCCGGCGCGGTGATCGTCAAAGGCATGGTCGATGACGCGCTCGCCGCCCAGGGGCGTGCAAGCCTGTCACGGCACTGTGAAGTACCGGAGTTCAAACACGCCTGTCTCGGGGGCATGTACGCCCTCAAAGGCGCGCTTCGGTACGCGATGGCCGAAGGCCCCGACCGGGTGGCCATCGTCGTCGCGGCGGACATTGCCGAGTACGCCCGCGGCTCGAGCGGTGAACAAACCCAAGGCGCGGGTGCGGTCGCCATGCTCATCGAGGCTCAGCCTCGGCTCTTCGAAGTCGATCTGCGCCGGGCCGGCAGCGCGTCAACGTACCGAGGTATCGATTTTCGTAAGCCCCTGGCGCGTCACCTGCTTGACGGAGCCAACGGCAGCGAGGCCGCCAAAGGCTCTGGGTGGCACGACTTTCCGGTCTTCAACGGTCGGTACTCGACGCACTGCTACCTCAATACGGTGTCCGACGCGGTCGCCGCCATGCTCGACCGGCGCACCGACCACGAAGGCCGGATCCTCGACGAGGCGGCCGCGATTCTCATGCACCGCCCCTACGAGTACATGCCGATTCAGGCCCTTTCGATGATCGGTCTTCGTCGGTGGGCGGGTTCCGAGGGAGGCCGCGAACAGCTCCGCAATCTCGCTGCCGACGCCGGCGCCGACTTCGACAAGGTCCTCGCCGAGATCACCACGCCACCCGACCTCTTCAGTTTCGTGATGGTCGAAGGTATCGACGCCGACCCTCAGCCCGAAACCAACAAGGTGCTCAAAGCGTTTCGAAACACACCGACCTTCAAACAGATGGTGAACGACAAGATGGGCTTCGGCCGGGCGCTGATGCGGCAGATGGGCAACCTCTACGCAGCCGCGCTGCCCGCCTGGTTCGGAGCCGCTCTCGAGGACGCTTACATCCTCGGGGCAGACCTCACCCACAAACCGATGTTGGCCATCGGCTATGGTTCGGGCGACGCCGCCGAAGCCTGGCCTCTGCGGGTGGTCGAGGGCTGGCGGGAAGCCGCCGGCAAGCTCAACTTCCACGCCGCGCTCGCCGACCCGATCGACCTCGACCAGGTCAGCTACGAAGCGGCGCACGATGGCGAAGGCGTTCCGCACCTTCAGCCGACCCGGGAATTCGTCGTCGACCGACGGGGCGAATCACAAGCGCCGACGTTCCAAGACGTCGGGATCGAGTACTACCGATACGTCGCCTGAGCTTCTCTTCAGCTCCCGGGGCCGGGCGGAGGCCCTTCGAAGCGGGCACGGATGGGTCCCGCGAGCACCGGCACGATCAGGAAGCACAGACCGGCGGTGCAAGACCATAGGCCGACCGGGCCCCAGGCGCTGTACACCTCCAGGCCAAACCAGGGCGCCACCATGAACGCGAACGCCATCGACGTGCCGTAAGTTCCCATGTAGCGCCCGACTGTCGCTTTCGAGGCTCGAGCCGCAACGAGGACGTTGCTGCTAGGAAATACGAGCATTTCGCCGACGGTGACAATCAGCATCATGATGACCGGAAGGACGAAGTGGACGCCCACGAGAAAGGTCGAAAACCCGATTCCGAGCACGCCGATGCCCACGGCCATCACGAGACCCGGTGAACGCTGCTCCAAGTATGCGACCAGCGGTAGCTCGAACAGGACGATGACCAGCGCATTGAGCCCGATGAGCAGGCCCACGTCGCCTTCGAGGTAGTCGTAGGTGTCCTTCAGGTAGAGCGGAAGTGTGAAGAGTAGCTGAAAGAACGCGATCGCAAAGCCGAACGCGGCCCCGCAGAAAGCGATAAAGGGCCCGTCTCGCCACGGCGCAAGGCCCGTTGCCTCGGCGGCCGGTCCGGGAGGCGGTCCGGGAGGCGGTCCCGGAGGCGGTCCGGGAGGCGGTCCGGGAGGCGGTCCCAGAGGCGGTTCGGGAGGCGGTTCCGGAGGCGGTCCCGGAGGCTGTTCGGGAGGCGGTCCCGGAGGCGGTTCGAGAGGCGGTGCAGGCGGCGAATCGGGGGGCAGCGAGAGTGGCTCGCTGACGGCGCGGCCGGCCTTTGTCGCCCGTCCGATCGGCACGGTGGCCAACACCAGCGCCGCCAGTACGCACGTCGCGCCATCGCCCAAGAACACCCACCGAAAGTCGTACTCGGCCAGCTGACCGCCCACGGCCGGACCGATGGCCATGCCGGCATTCACGGCCAACCGAAGGATGGCGAAACTGCGGGCGCGATTCGTCGGCTCGCTCGCAGCCGCGACCGACGACATCACGGCCGGACGAAAAGCCTCGGAGAGCATGGCGGCGACGAAAGTCGCGACGATCAGGCCGATGGCGTTCTTCGGAATGATCAGCGCCGCCAGCGCGAGCCCGCCCGTCACGAGGCTGCCGATCTGCATTCGGTACCCACCGAAACGATCGACCAAGGGACCGGATCCGAGTGTCCCGACCATCGACCCCAATCCGAATGCCAGCAGGATTGCGCCCACCCATGTCTCGTTGAGCTCGAGCTCATCGCGCAAGTAGATGGCGTAAAACGGAATCACCATCGTGCCCGCGCGGTTGATGAGCGCCGCTCCCGAAAACCACCAGACGTCCGCCGGAACGCCTTCGACCGCCGACCGATAGAATCGAAGCATCATATCCTCGGGGTCGCGCCGGAACCGCCCCAGCCGGAACGCGGTCTTCGCATGAACCGACCTCGACGCCAACGGGCAGGTCGTCCGCGAAGGAACGAATGGCTAAGTCAGGCCGGGTGGGCTCGGCACCGACGGAATGATCGAGAATCGAACGTGCGCCTCGGCACGGTGGCCATCGTCAAACCACCGCCCCCTCAATCCGGCCCCCGCGTTACCGAGGAACGACGATGACCTCCTCATCCGGCGCGGTGGTGGCGGTCGCCGACGGGATATGAAATGACCACAATCGCGATGACGATGAAATCGTTCTTCGGAGCCCTTTTGCTGCTGTCGACGCCGGGCTGCGCGCTGCTCGGCGCGCCGACAGAGCCGGCGCCGACGCCGCCCAAAGAGTGCACGCAGCTCGCCTATCGTGAGGCCGCCCCGATCCTCGATCGCCCGACCCTCGAAGGCGCGGGCGCCCGCGCGCTCCGAACCGCGCAGGCCGCGATCGACGAAGGTCGGCTCGCGGAAGCGCTGCCCCTCGTTGAACGTGCCCACGAGCTCGACCAAAGCAACATCGATATCCTTCTCACCGAAGCGATGGTCGTCGAACGACTCGGGTCCGATGTCGAACGCGTCCTCCGCTTGCGGGCTCAGGCCGTCGTGGTCGAACCGGCAGATCCGAGGACCCACATCGCCTTCGCGACCACCTTGCGCGGCACGGGCGAAGTTGACGCAGCGGTTACCCATTTCAAGTGCGCGCTGCTCCTCGATCCGACGAACGACGAAGCCATCGAAGGCCAAGCGGCAACCCTTCTGGAGACCGGTGATCCCCGAGCCGCGGAAACTGCCCTCAAAGCTCCTCCCCAACTCACACCTCGAGGCCGGTTGTTGTTGGCCGATGCACTCCAGCAACAAGGCCGATACGTCGAAGCGGGCCGCGCCTTGCGCGACGCGGCATCCACCGAAACAGCCAAACCGGCCCGAGTCATGTTGCTTCGGCGAGCGGCGCGGGTCTTGCGAGAAGGAGGCGCGAGCGAAGAGGCGGACTCGGCCGACGCGGAGGCCGACCGGCTCGACCCACCGCCTCCCGAGCGTAAACTCAGAAAACTACCGAAGTCGTGAGCCAAGACCAAAGTCGCTGATTCTTAACCCCTAAACCGCATAAATCTGCGGACGTCTGCGTTCAAGCCATTGTCGCCAATGGATGGCGAGCCTGCATCTCACCAAGGACACGAAATGGCACTACGCATCAACGACGAAGCTCCTCATTTCACCGCCGAAACCACGGTCGGTACTATCAACTTTCACGACTGGATCGGTGATCAGTGGGCGATTCTTTTTTCTCACCCGAAAGACTTCACTCCGGTATGCACGACCGAGCTCGGCTACATGGCCGGCCTCCTGCCGGAATTTGAGAAGCGGAACTGCAAAATCATCGGCCTCAGCGTCGACCCGGTGACCGATCACTCGCGCTGGATCGATGACATCGAAAAGTCGCAGGGTCATAAGGTGACCTATCCGTTGATCGGCGACCCGCAGCTGGAGATCGCCAAGGCGTTCGACATGTTGCCGGCCGACGCGGGTGAGACTTCCGAAGGCCGCACCGCCGGGACCAACGCGACGGTTCGGGTCGTATTTGTCATCGGTCCCGACAAGCGCATCAAGGCCCAGCTGGTGTATCCGATGACCACCGGCCGGAACTTCGACGAAGTGCTCCGAATCCTGGATTCGGTTCAGCTGACCGCCCAGCACCAGGTCGCGACGCCCGTCAACTGGAAGCAAGGCGAGAAGGTCATCATCGTTCCCAGCGTTTCGGACGAAGATGCCAAGCGGAAGTACCCGGACGGCTGGGAGCAACCGCTGCCCTACCTCCGAATCGTCAAGCAGCCCGAGTAGTCACCCGTTCGAGCGACCCGCCGCCCCCCGACCCCGTCTTCAAAACGCCCAGTCGAGCTGCGGAGACCAAGTCACGACGTACCGTAAGGCGAGCGCCTCGGTGGCGTAGGCCTCGAGGTCGATCTCCCACGTCACGAATCCATCGTCGTCGACGGTGTGCCCGCCGGTAGTGGAGTCGCCGTCGAGAGTGACGCGGACGTCGTCGATCTCCGACACCGGAATCCGCTCCGTGACCTTCACCCGCCGCGGCACGTCGGCGAGGTTGCTCAGGTACACGGAGACCTCCTGACGGGTCGCCAGCCACTCGTCCGCGCGTCGCTCTAGCCTCTGTGCCTCTTCGGTTCGCTCCACCCGAACGGCCTCGTCGGGGCCAAAGCCCAGCTCGAGGGGCGCACCGGGGGCGACGAACCGAGTCTCGGTCCACCCCACCGGACCATGGCCCCTCACCAACTCGACTGGACCCGCGAGCAATGGGTCGGCGCCTGATTGGCGGGCCACCACCCGCCACACGGCGACCTCTCGCTGCTCGGGCATGGTGACCAGCTCCCCGTGGGCCTCAGTGACAAATCCAGCCAACGGAACCCGAACCGGGCGCCCGTTGGCCGGGACTTCGTGACGCCCGGGCGCCGCGATCTCCCGGCGTTGGCCGCCATCATCGACGCCCGGGAGCTGGACCGTCTCGCTATCCCGCGCCGGAGGGCCTCCGCCGCCTCGACTCTCCTCCACCGAGGCGACCTGCACTTCGACATCCCGGGTCTCGACCTCGATCTCTTCATCCTTCCGTTCTGCTTCCAGCGGGTCATCGACCAGGTGGGGGGGCTCGTGGCCCAGGCTAGCGCGAGAAGTCGAAAACAACAGCTCGACGTCCGTCCAGTCTTCGCCGGTGTTCTGCCAAAGCGCCGCCGAGGTCGTAACCGCGAGCTGCTGGCCCATCGCCCATCGGGCTCGATGGACCGGACGCCACAACGCGCACGGCACGATGTACTCCACGGCCAGCTCGACCTCCGAGGCCCCGTCGATGTCCACGTCGACCCCCAGCCAGCCCACGAAATCAGTATCGAGGCGGTCGAGCGCCGCACGTTGCTTAACGAGATTCTCGACCTCGTCTTTGAGGTCGAGCTGCGCATGATAGCCCTCAAGGTCCTCCATCGCCGCCGCACGACCCCGAGCGAAGAGCGTGGAGAAGGTGGACTTCCAGGTGTCGGGGTCGGATCGCCCCCACGCGGCGTCGTCCGGGATCTCTTGGCTCGCCTGAGCGACCATCTTGTGAATGCGCCCTTGCCGCATCTCGGCTTCAGTCCGCCGTTCGGCCCATCGATAGATCTGCTGGACGCGACGCTCGATCTCTCGCTCGAGGGCCACCGCATCCTCGGGCCGGTCTTCTTCGACGATCCGCCACGCACGCCGGGCGAAGACGTCGGCGACCTGTCCCGGGCCCGACCTTACCTCGGCTTGAAGCGACACATCCTGCAGGACAGGGCTGACGCCGTGTATGGCCAGGCGCTGGCGGCCCGATTCGAGTTTGACGCGCCCCTGGCGCCGAACGAGGGCCCGATCTTCCAACACCATGACCCGCACGACGGGAGCGTCGAAGTCGAGGCGTGAGGCATCTACGGATGGATGCAGACGAGCCATCTTACCGCTCCCGTCGGTTACCGCCGACAATCTGATGATTGGCATAGATTCGGACCACGTACGTTGCGGCCAACGTAACCTCGCCCCGTTTCGGAATGCTGACTTGCCACCGGCGCCCTCCATTGATCCGGTCCTGGCGCTCTTCTTGCGTATAGATGCCCCAGGGCGGAGCTACGTCCCGCTCTTCGACCACCACCTCGGCATCCTCGTCGGGCACTGGAATCCGCTCCCGCACCTCGCACTGCACATCTCGGTCGAGGTCGTTCGCCAACACGAATCGCAGCTCATGGTGAAGGTCGTTCGTGGCCACGACCTTATCGCTGGACCGCGCCTCGCGGAACCGAACGTTGCGGGCGCACCGCACGGATTGTTCGACGCCCAAACCGAGCTCGAAGCGACCCCGCCCCGGAACTTCAGGCAAGCTCGCGGTCAGCACGTATTCGCCGTCCACATAGATCTCGGCCGGCCCCCGCAACAGCGGCGAAGGCTCGGGATTGAGCAACCGAGCCTGCCGATACACCGACGCATCCATCCGAGGAACGCAAACGTAGGTGATCTCACACTCCCCTTCGCGCACACTCAATGGAACGGAGTGGAGCGCCCCATCGGAGGGAATGTCGACCGGACGATGGGCCGGGTAGGTGTAGTCGAAATGGCCGGATCCGTCGCTCGGCGCGAAATAGTGAGCCGGGAGCGGCGTTTCGCTGACCGCGGTCGCTTCGGCCCTCGCCCGCGCGATCGCCGCGTTCAAGTCGAACGCGAGCCGGCGACCGGCGCGCCCAGCCATCTCTTCAAAATAGGTCTGCGGCTGAATCCGAGCCAACGACCCACGCTCCTCTTGTCGCGGGCCCTGAAGCACGAGCTCGTCAAGGACGGCCGCCTCGAAGACGGATTGCGCCACTACCTCTCGGCTCGCGACGCCTCCGAAGCCGTCATACGCCCGTTGGTGAAACAGCATGGTCGATGTCTGGGTCGCCGTGCGTCGGTGCCTCATCCGCATCCCAGCTTCGCCCCGGTTCTTGGAGGTTCTTTCCAGGTGCATTTGTGGCGCGTCCGCGCCGGAGGCCTCCTCGAAATGGCGGTCCATCGATGCATCCAGCATTTCGTCCATGACCACACCCTCCGGCGCGAACTCCGATACCGCTGAGCCCGCTCTTTCCGCGTCCTCCTTGGCCATCGTGGACTTCTTCGAGCTCCGACGCGGCGCCTTGGGCTTGGCTACCGGTGCGGCCCCCTCCGCCACGGCCGGGACGGGCGGCGGCGACGAGGGGCCTCCCTGCGCTCCTGCTAGCGGCTTCGTCCAAACGATTCGAGGCAATGGCATGAAGTATTCGGGCTTCGTCGGTTCGTCGAGCCGGGCCCGAGTCGCATCGTAGTCCTCGAAGAGAATCGCGGCCCCCATCGGTGGCTCTCGCTTGCCCGCTTCGAGTTCGAAGGTCTGCTTGCGTCCGATGCGCTGAGCAACCTTCCGAGGGAGCGTGGTCCACGAGACCGGTTCCGCGGTCGAGACCTTGAGATGGACGCCGGTCCAGTCCTCCCCCGACCGCTGGGCGACCGACGCTCGAAGGACGATCTGGGCCCGGTCGCCCGTCACCCGGACCTGATACGACGGCAACCAGCGAACGCCGGGAATCAGATACTGCACCGTGATCCGCACTCTCCGGCTTTCGCTGCTGCCCGGACCGACCTGTATCCGGCTGATCGCGCTCTTGGTCACCTCTTGCGACTGGACGCGCTGCGCATCGGAGGCCTGCTTGACCCGCTGAAGCAGGTCGTCGCGCACGCGCCGGAGCTCTCGAAGCTCGGTCTCGATCGCCTGAATCTCATCGTTGCGTTCCCGCACCACACCGCTAGCGAACTCATCGAGCGCCAACCGGGCCGCCAGGGGCGACGGTGACGGCGGCTGACCCTCGGGCCGAGCGGGCCGATCCGGAGGCTCTAGGAACCGCAGACTGTCCCGCTCCAGATATGCAAGCTGGCATTCGAGCTCCTTTTTCTCGAGCGCCCGAGTCACCTGACGCAGCTCCACCTCGTCGGGGGGCTCCGGCAGGTCGTCTTTCGGCGCGACGTAGATCCCGACCCGGACCAACGAGACGTCGACGCGACCCGCTTGCGGGGCGTCCATCGCCTCGGCCTCGACCCGAAGACTGGCATCGATCAGCGCCAGCGGAAGACCAACGAACTCGACGTCCTGGGTGCCCGTCCGAAGATCGACGTCCGCTCGTCGGACGACGACCGCCGAGCGACGGTAGATGGTGACGGTATCGATCGGGCCGTCGATGGTTCGCACCCACTCCCTCTACTCCCACCCGAGCACGACCGCAACGCGGCCTCCGAGAGCGAACGGCCGCCTGACGGCTGTCAACCGCCACCCCGAGCGAGCTATCGGCGCGCCCCGAGACGGCTCATTGCTCCCGATTCTCTTGGAGCAAAGGCGGGTTGTCGTCGGGCGCCGATTCGGGCTGAGAGGCGGCCTCGGAAGCCGGCTGAGAAGCCGGGGCCGGCGAGTTCGTGACGGTAATCTCACTTCGTCGGTTCCGGGCTCGACCGTCCACCGAATCGTTGGGGGCCACTGGGGCGGTCTCCCCCATACCCTGGCACCGCAGCCGGCTCGGGTGCACGCCCATCTCGACCAGATAGTTTTTGACCGCGTTGGCCCGTCGCTCCGAGAGGTCCTGGTTGTACGCCTCGGTACCTACATGATCGGTGTGTCCAACGATCTCGACCCGAAGCCGCGGATTCTGTCGCAGCACCTCGGCGGCGAGGTCGAGCGACGAGTACGAACTCGAGCGGAGCTCGGCCGAGCCGAACGCAAAATGCACGCGACCGAGGGCCTTGCGGACGATGACGGCGGCGGGTGAAGTCGCGACCGACGTTTCGCGGCGCACGGACTCTCCCACCGCCGATGGGCGTCGATAAGGACCGATGTCCGCGACCGTCCACGGCTCCTCCGGATCTTCGCGGTACAGCGTAAAGCTGAGCCCCGCAACCACCTCGAAGTGGCTGGTGTTGCCCGCCCCGGGGCCTACCCCCGCGGTGTAGATCTGCCGACCGTCGAGCCGCACCGACAGCCAGTGATCGATATAGAACTTGGCCCCCAACCCCCAGTGAAAGGATTCATCGACGTCGTTGCCGGGAGCACCCGCCGATGCGACCATTCCCCCACCCGCGAGCGCGAAAGGAGTGAGTCGACCCGGCCACTGCACCACCCCGTGGCCGCGAACCGTGTACAGATGAGCAAGATCGCCTGCGCTATCCCAAGTGGGCATATACGCGCCTTCGGCTTCGATCCCCAAGAAACGCACCGGAAAATAGCTCAGACGCAGGCCCACTTCAGGGGCGACCGTGCCGAACTCTCGATGGTCGGTGCCGAGGGAGTCATAGAGCTCGTGGTCTTTCGAGGGCAGAAACGCGCCAACGAAAAATCCCGCCTCGATGAGGTGGTTGCCCGGCGCAGCCGGAATCCGGCCCTCGGCACTGCTTTGCGCGATGGTCACCGCTGCGATGATGGTCCCGACAAGCTGCAACTTCGGTCCTCGCCAGCAACTTTCGGCGTCTGACGCAGGTGCTTGAGCCAAAGGCACCAAAAGCCGCCCGTTGCGGTGACCGGCCCCCTCGATGAAGGGGACAGCCCCCGCGCTCTTGCTCCCGCTCGGTGTTCACGCTTATGAATGCCCTGATGGAGGAGCTCGAAGTCCGGGTCCCCGACCGGACACATCGCATCGCCGCGCTGGCCGCCTTGCGCTATCGACAGGCCGACAACCAGCTGCCGGCGGCCGCGGTCGACGAGCTGACGGCCCGGCTCGAAGACCTAGCCGAACGAGACGACCGGCAAGAGCTCCTGGACGCGCTGGTGAGCCTGAGCTCGTTCGCGACCATGCTGGAGAAGCTCGGCGACCGCTCCGCCCATAGTATCGTCATGGAGATCATCCGGCGCCAGGCGCACTGGTTCGAAGACCTTGGCCGGCGGGTCATCGCCCGCGAGCCGACCGCGCACCCGGGAGTCGACGATCCCACCGCCTGATCCCGCCCGACCCGCTTGGGTTCGCAAGCCTGGGGACTGCCAAGCCGACTCGCTGGGCTTCGCAATGTTCACTTCGGGTCGGGATGCGGCTATGCGGGAGGATATGACTTCGCCCATCGCACGAATCGACCTCACCGACAAAGTGGCCATCGTGGTCGGAGCCAGCCGCGGAATCGGCGAATCCATCGCCCGAACGTACGCCGCGGCCGGTGCCAAAGTCGTGCTCGCGTCGCGAAAACGCGAGCAGCTCGAAGAAGTCCACGCCGCCATCGCGGCCGAAGGCGGAGACGCACACGTCATCCCCTGCCACACCGGGCAACCGGACCAGGTCGACGCGTTGATCGCCCAAACCGTCGCTCGCTATGGTCAGGTCGACGTGCTCGTCAACAACGCGGCCACCAACCCCCACTTCGGACCGATGCTCGAGTGTGACTGGAGGGCTTGGGACAAGACCTTTGAGGTCAACCTCAAAGGCGCCTTCGCCGCCACCAAGGCGGTGGTCGCCCACCTCACCGAACGCAAGGCCCCCGGCAGCATCGTCAACATGTCTTCGATCCTCGGGGTGCGGGCCGGCCGGTTCCAGGGCATCTACGCCATGACCAAGGCCGCCCTGATCAGCATGACCAAGACCCTTGCCGTCGAGCTGGGGCCGCTGGGAATCCGTGTCAACGCGATCTGCCCTGGCTTCATCCAGACCACCTTCTCGGCGGCTCTGTTGAACGACGACCAGATCGCCAAAATGTTGGTCGAGCGAACCCCGATCGGCCGAGTCGGCGACCCCGTCGACATCGCCGGGCTCGCCCTGTTTCTGGCCAGCGACGCGTCCCGCTTCATGACCGGTGGCGCCTACCTCGCCGACGGCGGCATCACCCTCGAGTAGTCGGCGGCGGTCTTCGACCAAGGGCACGATCACCGGCGCAACCAAGCCCGCCGCCGAGCGACCGTGGTGGCAGACGCGCGCGGATCGGGCTCGAGCGGCCATCGAGCGCGCGGACGACGCCCCACCGTGACGGTGAGGCTTCGAAGCGCGCCCCGACGGGCCACCAGGAGCGAGAGGCGAGCGCCGGGCTCGAAGCGCCGTACCTGATCCGGCCACTGGCTGATCCGAAAGCCACCGAGGCCCAAGAGCTCGTCTTCAACGTTCACCCCCGCCGCCATCGCAGGGCTGTTTCGCACCACTTCGCCGACGAACAGTCGACCCCCCTCAGGCTTCGCGACGATGCCCAGCCAAGCCTGCTTGCGCCGGGTGGCGCGCGACTCCGGACTATCGTCGGTCGGCCATCTGTCGGCCGGCTTAAAGCGCAGGCCGTACCAATTGAGGGCTGGACGGTAGTCGAGAACGTGCGCGGACCTCGCCGCCTCGTCAAGCCAGTCGGCGACCCGCGAGCCGCCGACCTCACGAACGAGGGCCACGATATCGTCTCGCTGGTACCCGCGGTCGCCCGAGAATCGCTCGTACGCCCGTCGCATGACGGTGTCGAGACTCGCCTTGCCGACCGTCGACTTCCGGATCCGAGCGTCCAGCACCCACGCGAGGAGAGCCCCCTTGTTGTAGTAACTCACCGAGCTGTTGGTCGAGTTCTCATTGGCCCGGTAGGCCTTGATCCACGCATCATAGGACGCGTCATCGAGGGACTGCACCCGCTGGCCGGGGGTCGCCTCGAGGCGTTCAATCTCTTGGCTCAGCTCACCCAGGAAGTCCTCGGCCGACATCAAACCCGCGCGATAGCGCAGCAACACATCGTAGTAGGACGTGAAGCCTTCGACGAACCACAATGTCCGTACGTAATTCTCGGAATCATAGTCGAACGGACCGAGCGACGCCGGCCGAAGCCGCTTGCCGTTCCAGGCGTGGAAGAACTCGTGGGTCACGAGGCCTCGCCAGCGCGCATAGTCGCGCTCGCTCTGGGTCAGCCACCGACTACTCATCATGAGCGTCGATGCGCGGTGCTCGAGGCCACCGCGGCCCTCGTTGAGGACATTGAGGAAAAGGTACCGGTCGTAGGGCATCGCGCCACCCCAGAATTGAACGACCGCCCGGGCGAGCCGCTCGGTATCCGCCGCTGCGCGGGCGGCGTCCCATTCGTCGCCCCCACCCAGAGTGACCAGCTCGTGCTTCACGCCGCGAATGGTGAACGGGCGCCGGTCGAGCCGGCCCATGACCAGCGGCGCATCAACGAGCGCATCGAAGTCCTCCGCGACGTACACGCGGCCCGCCCCAGGCCATCCTCGTCGCCGAGGAAGCGCAACCGCCACGTCGGGCCACTCGGCGCGAGGTTGCACCACCAATCGATAGGGCCGGTCGAGCGCATCGACATCGCCCATGAACGTCGCCGCCGGGACGATGACCGCGTGGTCCGCGTCGATGAAGTTGGTTCGCACCGTCCGCTCCCGGCCGTACACGCGGTAGCTCAGCACGACGCTGTCGTCGTCCTTCACAGTGATCCGCCATCGGTTCTTCGCGACTTTGGTGACCGGGCGATGCCGGCCATCGGGCGCCGACGCGCGGACATCTTCGACGTTTCGCGCGTACTCGCGAACGAGGTAGGACCCCGGTGTCCACACCGGCATCAGCACCTCGACCGCCGACCTACCGGCCGTAGGGTAAATCGCCTCCACGTCGGCGTAGTGGCTCGAGGCCGCACCGAACCGCAGAGTGAATTGCACGACCGTCGACGTGTCGGTGACCCCGGGACCGGCGGCCGCTAGCGGTCGAACCACCGGCTTTTCGATCGGCGATGCAGTGGCGTTACATCCGACGAGCAGCGCCACGACCCACGAGAACAATGAACCGGCTTGGTTCGATCTTCGCTCCACGGGTCGTCTACACTAGCATGGTGGCGGAGCACGGCATCCAACTTGTTGTCTCCGGCCGGCACGACGACCGGCTCGCCTTCGCTCGGCAGTGGATCGTCGACAACGCTGCGCACGGGCTGGTTAGGGTCGTCGCGGCGTCGCAGCGCGCGGCCGACGATCTGGTCCGGGAAGCATCACGCGAAGTCCCCGGGCTACTGGGCGTCCAGCGAACCACCCCTCATCGACTCGCGCTGCAGTGGGCGACCCCCGCGCTCGCTGCGGCCGGGCGCACGCGACTGTCTGCCCTCGGCGCCGAAGCCCTGGCCGTCCGCGCCATCCACCGGGTGACTTCTGAAGCCCCGTTCGCGTACTTCGGGCCGGTCCAGCGCTTTGCGGGGTTCGGTCGAGCGGTGGCCCGAACGGTGACCGAGCTCCGCCTCGCCGAAGTACCGGCCGAGGCCCTGACCCGCGACGCCCGCGAGGAAGACCTGGCCCGTCTGTTGGTCGCCTTCAACGACGAGCTGACCCGTGTCGGGTTGGCGGACACCGCAGTGGTCCTGCAGACCGCCCTGCAGGTCGGCCCGCCCGCCGTCCGAGCCGGTGGGTCGCCGGCCACCGTCCTGATCGACGTCGTGCCCGAATCGGCTCTCGAACACCGGTGGCTCGACAAAGTCATCATGACCAGTCGGGCCTCGCTGGCGGTCAATGATGCGTCGGATCCAGCGGTCACCGGACCGGACCCTACCAGTCTGGTCGAGCGATGGGGGGTGACACCGATCCGGGCGACCGAAGCGCTCGCTTCGGACGCCCTCGATCGAGCCCGAAATCAGGTCTTCATCGCCGAAACGTCGGCGCACGGGCCTCTCGACGACAGCTTCCACTTCTTTTCGGCGCCCGGCGAAGCGAGGGAATGCGTAGAGATCGTGCGCCAGATCCGCGACGAGGCCGCGAGGGGCCGACCCTTCGACCAAATGGCGGTGTTTCTTCCGCGGCCGCATGTCTACCGCTCGCCGATGGAGGACGCCTTGCGACGAGCGGGCATTCCGATGTTCAGCACCGCCCGCGCCCGGCGGCCGCGTCCCAGCGGCCGAGCCCTCTTGGCGCTCTTGGCGTGCGCCTCCGAGAACCTGTCGGCGGGTCGATTCGCCGAGTACCTGTCGCTCGGGCAAGTTCCACGTCTAACCGAAGACGGTTCGCCCCCGGTGGAAGCGGTTCCGTGGGTCGCCCCCCGAGACGATCGCCAGCTGGCCTTCGCGACCATCCCGGCGCCCGCAACCCCGACCGCGCCGCCGGAGACCGACGATGTCCCGGCACCGGCGGGGCACCTTCAGACGCCCCTCAACTGGGAGCGGCTGCTCGTCGACGCGCACGTCCGCACCGGCGGCGCCGACCGGTGGAAGCGGCGGCTCGAGGGGTACGAGGCCGAGCTGACGCTCCAGCTAAAGAGCCTCGCTGACGCCGACGACGCGGCCCGCGCCAAGCGGTCCGCTGACCTCAAGAGTCTGCGCCTGCTGATCCACTTCAGCCTCCCGATCGTCACCCTCCTCGAGGCTCTCCCGAGCGAGGCGCGATGGTCCAGCTGGCTCGAGCTCTTGCGCGCGCTCGCCGGCCGTTCTCTTCGGGAGCCGGACCCCGTCCTGGCCGTGCTCGCCGACCTCGCCCCGATGGGCGAGGTCGGGCCGGTCGGCCTGGACGAGGTCCGTCAAGTTCTGCATCCCCGCCTGGCGTTCCTGGCCGAAGAGCCGTCCGACCATCGGTTCGGCAAGGTGTTCGTCGCTCCGATCGAAGAGGCGGCCGGACGATCGTTCCGAGTGGTGTTCTTGCCCGGCCTCGCGCAAGGTGTCTTCCCGGCTCCCATCTACGAAGACCCACTCTTGCTCGACGACGCCCGAGCGCAGCTGGGCGCAGATCTTCCTCGGGGCCGACAGCGACGCGCCGAGCAGCGGCGCCAGCTTCGGTGGGTGCTGGGAGCGGCCGCAGAGCGTTTGGTGGCATCCTATCCCCGGATCGATAGCTTCCAGGGTCGGCCCCGGGTCCCGTCGTTTTACGCCTTCGATCTGTTGCGGGCGGCCCTGGGTCGTCTTCCTTCCCTCTCCAGCTTCGAGGCCGACGCCGCGTCGGCGACCGACAGCCAGTGGGGCTGGCCGGCCCCCCGCGACGCCGAGGCGGCGCTCGACGACGGTGAATACGACCTGGCCGTCTTGGGCCCCCACTTGCACCAGTCCGTCGACTCGGTGCAGGGGCGCGGCCGCTATCTCATGGACAATGGCCAGGGCGAGCCCCGAAACCCGTACTTGGTGCGCGCGCTCCGGGCGGAGGCCCGCCGATGGCGCCCGGCCTGGACCTACGCCGACGGCCTGATCGATCCCGACGGCGACCAGCGCGCGGCGCTGAACAAGCATCACCCCACTCAGCGCGCGTACTCGGCGACAGCGCTGCAGCATTATTCAGAGTGCCCGTACCGCTTCCTTCTGCAGGCCGTCTTTCGACTGCGACCTCGCGAGCCGGTGACTCCCGTCGAAGAGCTCGACCCGCTCACGCGGGGCGCTCTTTTTCACGAGGTTCAGTTCCATCTGCTGCAGAGGATGAAACGAGCCGGCTCGCTCTCTGCCCAGCGCCTCGATGAGGTCCGCGGCTGGCTCGACGAGGCGCACACCCGAGTGGCGGCGCTGTACCAAGACCGCCTCGCGCCCTCGATCGAGGCCGTATGGCACAAGGCGATGGAAAACATGCGCATCGACCTGCACGGTTGGCTCGTAGCGATGTTGCGGGCCGACGACGGATGGGACCCAGCCCACGCCGAGCTCGCCTTCGGCCTTCCCGACCCGTCCGATGCCGACCGCGACCCGGCGTCGGTCGATCCACCGGTCCGGATTTTCGACCGTTACCTTCTCCGGGGGGCCATCGACCTGGTCGAGGCCAACGCTCGCACGGGGGCCCGGCGCGTGACCGACCACAAGACCGGCAAGGCGATCGAAAGCAGTCTGGTCCACATCGGCGGGGGGCGACACCTGCAGCCGCTGCTGTACGCCATGGCCGCTGAGGTGCTGATCGGTCAGCCGGTGACCGCCGGTCGACTGTCGTACTGCACACGCCGAGGGAATTACGCGGTGCGCGAAGTCATCGTCGACGACGAGGCCAAGGCCGCCCTGCAGAGCGTATACGTTACCCTCGAGGACGCCTTCGACCGGGGTTTCTTTCCCGCTGCCCCCCGATCCGGCGCCTGCAAATGGTGCGACTACCGGCGGATTTGCGGGCCCTTCGAGCAGGTTCGGGTACAAGGCAAGTCGGAGGCCGAGCTCCTTCCACTCGAACGACTGCGGAGGCGACCATGAACACCCTGAGCCTGCCGTTCGGAGACGAGCTCGACCGAGGGCTCATCAGGGAGTCACTCGACGAGAGCCTGATCGTCGAGGCCGCCGCGGGCACCGGCAAGACCCGCGAGCTGGTCCAACGCGTCGTCAATCTGCTGGCATCAGGGCGAGCGGCGATCGATCGCATGGTGATCGTAACGTTCACCCGGAAGGCCGCGGGCGAGCTTCAACTTCGCCTTCGCGGCGCCCTCGACGAAGCCCGGTCCGAAGCGACCGACGAAGCCACCCGAGACCGCCTCGATGAAGCCCTCGCCCGCCTCGAGGAAGCCCATATCGGAACTATTCACGGCTTTTGCGCCCAGATCCTGCGAGAGCGGCCGGTCGAAGCCGAGGTCGACCCTGACTTTCGCGAGCTGTCCGAGGGCGAAGATGCAGCCGTCCACGCCGAGGCGTTTCGAGGTTGGCTGCAAGACCAGCTCGCGGATCTGCCCCTCGACCTCGAGCGCGCGCTCCGGCGCGACCCCGAGTTCGGCCAGTTCGACGACACCCCGATGGAACGCCTCGCCGGGGCGAGCCGAGCTCTCCTTCAGTGGCGCGACCACCGGGCACCGTGGCAGCGCGAGCCCCTCGACCTTCGGGCCGAGCTGTCGTCGCTGTCGCAGCAGGTCCAGGCCCTCGCCGAAATGGTGCGCGCCGCCGACGACCCCGACGACGACCTGGCCCGAGCCCTTCAGTCGGTCGTAGACTTCGATGACTGGCGGCAACGCTCCCAACAGACCCCCGGCGCGGTGATCGACCTGCCCGCGCTCGAGAACCAAGCGATCGCGCTCGGCAAGGCGCTCAACCGCGGCAAAGCGGGCAAGGCAACCTACGGTCCGTTCGCGCCCGGGATCCGCCGCAAAGATGTCGAGGACGCCCGGGACGACCTGCGCCGCGCTCTTCGCCAGTTCCGCGACCAGGCGGAGGCCGACCTTGCCGCCGGGCTATACAATGCTCTTGCCCAAGTCCGCGACCGGTATCGCGCCGCCAAGGACCGAAACGGTGAGCTCGACTACCTCGACCTGCTGCTCAAGGTGCGCGACTTGCTCGTCAACCATGCTGCGGGGCGCGCGTTCTTGCAGGGCCGCTTTACGCACATCCTCGTCGACGAATTCCAGGATACCGACGCCCTCCAGGTCGAGATCCTCATGCTCCTGAGCGCCGACGACCCCGAGGAGGTGGACTGGCGGCGGGTCCGTCCCACGCCGGGCAAGCTATTCTTGGTCGGCGACCCAATGCAGAGTATCTATCGCTTCCGGCGGGCCGACGTTGTCCTGTATCGTCAGGTACGTCAGCAGCTGTGCGACCACGGCGTGCGCCTGGTCCACCTGTCCCGGAGCTTTCGCGCCAACCGTGCCATCCAGGTTGCCGTCAATCTGGCCTTCGCCCCCGAGATGCGGGGCGATGATCGGGCCGGGCAGACGGGGTACGTACCGCTTACGGGCGGTCCCGAAGCCCCGGCCGACCAGCCGGCCCTCATCGCTCTGCCTATCGCCCACCTCCACTCTTCGACGAAAGGGGGCCTCGGCCCCGGTCGTCCCACCAAGAAGGCCGCCGAAGCCGCCCAGCCCGAGGCCGTCGCCGCGTGGATCGATTGGTTGTGCCGACACAGCGGGTGGACCGTCCGCGATCCCGAGCGTCGACAGCGCCGCGACGTCCGCACCTCGGATATCTGCATCCTTTTCAGCCGTCTGAAGGCGAACGACGAAGACCGGTCGCAACGGTACGCGGACGCGCTCGACGCCCGTCGCCTGCCCCACGTGCTCGTCGGGAGCTGGTCGTTCAAAGACCGACCGGAGATCGACGCTATGCTGGCGCTCTTGACCGCCATCGAGTGGCCGGAGGACGACCTTTCGGTCTACGCCGCTCTGCGAGGGCCACTGCTCGCGCTGCCCGACGGGCTCCTGCTTCGGTACCGGGCGCGGGCGCGGCTGCACCCCTTCGCACCGATCCCTCACGATCTGCCCCCCGACCTCACGCCGGTGGCGGATGCGCTGGCGCTACTGAGATCATGGTGCGAAGAACGCAACCAGCGCCCGATCTCCGACACCGTACACCGCGTCCTCGAAGTTACCCGCGCTCACGTCGGCCTCGCCCTTCGGCCGGCCGGCCGCAGGGCACTGGCCAACGTGTATCGGGTGGCCGAGCTCGCCCGGACCTTCGAAGCGCAAGGTGGTTTATCGTTCCGTGGATTCGTCGAGGCCCTGGAGGTCGAGGCCGCCCAGGCCCGAGGTCACGAGGGTCCGGTCGATGAACCGGGCACCGAGGGAGTCCGGCTCATGACCGTGTATGCGGCAAAAGGGCTCGAGTTTCCGGTGGTGATTCTTGCCGACGTGACAACTCCGAGCTCGCGCAACCCGAACCAGCACATCGACGCGTCCCAGGGGCTCGCTGCCATTCGCCTTCTCGGCTGCTCCCCCCGCGAGCTTCGAGACAACATCGCGGTCGAGCGGCTCCGCGACCAAGCCGAAGGCGTTCGGTTGGCCTACGTCGCGGCCACCCGGGCCCGCGACTTGCTCGTGGTCAACACGGTCGGCATCTCGATGCAGACCTTCTACTCACGCGAGCGAGACCAGCAGAGCTGGATTCATCCCCTCGAAAAGGTCCTCTATCCGAGCCCGCTGTACGCCCGGTCTCAACCGGCGCCCGGGGTGCCTCGGTCCGGCGATGCCAGCTGCCTTTCGTTACCCGAAGGCCAGCGTTCGGCGCAGCCCGGATTGCATTTCCCAAATCCCGACGGGCCACCCGTCGTCTGGTGGGACCCGGCCGTCCTCGACCTGGACGCCCCCCTGCCCTACGGCCTCCGCCAGGAGCATTACTTGGCTGTCGACCCGAAAGGCGTGCTCGACACCGAAGGGCAGACTGCGTACACTGAATGGAAGCGCCGGTCGGCGGAGACTCTCGACAATGGCAACATCGCGTCGGTCGTACCCCTCGCCGCATCGGAGGCCGACCACGAGCCTCCGGACTTCGAGGGCTTCGTGGACGAGGTCGTACTGCCGATTCGCGAGGGCCGCCCGAGGGGCATACGATTCGGAGCGCTCGTGCATTACGTGCTCCAAGACGTCCCGCTCGACGCCGACTCGGCGGCCGTCGAAGCCACGGCCAAGATGCACGGCCGGATCCTCGAGGCCCCGGCCGAAGAGGTCGCCGCGGCGGCCGAGGCGGTGATCGCGGCTCTTCAGCACGACCTGCTGGCTCGCGCCCGATTGGCCGACGAATGCCACCGAGAGTGGCCGATCCTGTTCGCGACCAACGACGGAGAGACGCTCGATGGAAGCCTGGACCTGGCCTTTTTGGAGCAAGGGCAGTGGGTGATCGTCGACTTCAAGACCGACCAGGACCCAACCGCCCGCCTCGACCAATACCGGCGGCAAATGTCCTGGTACGTTCACGCGCTCCAGCAGACGACCGGAACGCCGGCCTACGGCGTGCTCTTGCGGGTGTAATTCGGTGCAGGCTCGCGAATCGGTCATACGGGGCGCGCATCGGAATCCTCGTTATACCCCCGAAGAGGAGCGTGGCCCCCAGCAGGAGTCCGAACAGCGCGATGGTGCGGACCGTCGCGGAGACCGGGATGCCTATGCCAAAGTACGCCAGTTTTTCAGAATTCCACCTTCACCTAGAGCGCCGAGGCCGACGGGTGCTCATCGCGTGAGTCCGATTCTCGGCTACATGCGGATACTTTCCGTGGGGCTACAGCACCTCCGCAAACTCTGCATCCGATGGACGCCGCCCTGACCTCGCCCTCCCGACGAAAGGATATCGATGAAGTACGAGTTGAGTGCGCCCCCAAAGACTTTCTCCGAGTGATCGGTTCACCAGCGCCCGTCGGGGAGCTGTCAGAACATTGACAAGGTGGAGAAGTCGTTGAGTGGACTGACCGTCCGGATCCGCGACTCCATAGGTTAAATTTTGATAGTTCCCTAGGTCGAAAGAGCGGTTCGGCCACTTGCTGACCGGTCGTTCGGCGTAAAGACGTCTCAGAGGTCACTGAGCGTCGCGCTCGAGCCGGATCACGTTCCGGAACAGCCCACGTCCGCCATCACGAAAGACGAAACCGATTGCCGGCGTAGTTGGCGATGCTTACAGTTCTATCCGTGATGCAGTGTCACATTCGATGCTCACTCGTCTTCTGGGGCGTTCTCGCCGCGGGAAGTTGGTCTGGTGCCTGCACAAGCGGGCGCATCGCGGATACCGTCACCGAACAGAGCGGTAAAGACGCGGCAGTCGGTCGATTTGACGACGCAGCCGTGGACCGCCAACCCAAGGGAGAAGGCGAAACCCCCGCTTCGGATTCCGGTGCGTCGGGTGGGGGAACGGTCGCGTCCGACTCCGGAACGGTCGCGTCCGACTCTGGAATGGTCGCCTCGGATTCCGGGTCGGTGGCTTCGGACTCCGGAACGGTCGCCTCGGACTCGGGAAGCCCGGTCGACGTGGGCAGTGTGCCCGCCCCGGTCAACGCACGTACTCCGTGGCCGATGGGCACTTCGTACATCATGTCCGGGCACTCGCTGACGGATATCGTCATCGCGTCGCCGTGGCCCGGCCGCATCGTGGAGGCCGTCGGACTCGAGTCGCCGAGCGCCTTTCAAGACATCGGCAAGGCCACGATTCCCGGCAGCACCATTGAATGGCGATGGGAGAACCCCGAACAGGGTGACAGCCAGGTCGTTCAGTGGCCCCAGGACATCCGGCGATTCGACGGATTGGTCATCACCACCCGGGTACCGCTCGAGGCCGACGACGTCGGCCGCCAGGAAGACCAAGTCGACTGGCTACGACGGGCGGCCGAAGACGCGTGGGAGAACGGCCGCGGGGGCCGCGGTGCCTCTACGCTTCTGTACACCACCTGGACTCACCTCGTCCCCGAGCCCGAACAGCCTCACCCCGAAGACGGCCTCTCTTTTCGAGCCCGACTCGACCGCGACGAAGCTCGCTGGGAGGGCATGCAAGACTACGTCAATCAGTATCGGCCCCAGGGGCAGGAGCCGGTCTACCTCATTCCCGGCCATCGCTTGATGATGCGCATTCACGACGACATCGAGGCCGGCCGGGCACCGTTCTCAGACATTGGCGATATCTTCCTGGATAACATTCATCCCAACGATATCGGGGCGTACGCTTTGACCCTCCTTCACTACGCGTGCATCTATGGTCGTGACCCGGGCGCTTACCTGCCCAATCGAATTGTCAACGAAGACACCTTGTCCACGGCCCAAGCCGAGTACTTCAAGCGCATCGTGCCCGAGGTGGTCACCACGTATCCACGAACCGGCCTGACCCGTCTCGAGAGACCCTAAGACCCTCTGACCCTCGTAAGTCGGTCACCCGAGCGCACGTTGCCGATGTCGGGTCTCTAGTCCCGCCCGCGGAGCCTCCGATACCGGCGGCGCCGCGGCTCCACACCCTACAATTTGCCCACCGTCTCGGGCCGTGACGCACTATCCAGTGGGGTTGACACCGGGGCCAACGGCGGCCAAGAAGCGCAACGTGTCAGGCCTGGCCCAGACCGACAAACGGCCGTTGTGTATCGACCTCGACGGTACCCTTGTCGCGACCGACACCCTCTGGGAATCCATTCTGCTGTTCCTCAAGGAGCACCCCTTCAGCTCCCCGTTGTTGCTGGTATGGTTCTTTCTCGGCCGGGCCGAGTTCAAGCGGCGCATCGCCGCTCGCGTGCTGCCCTCGGCGGCCGCCCTGCCCTATCGAGCATCGGTCCAACAACTCGTGCTGACGGCCCGCGAGGAAGGTCGTCCGGTCTACCTGGTCACCGCAGCCGACCAACGCATCGCTGACTCGGTGGCAGCCCACCTCGAGACCTTCGACGGGGCTTTCGGGACCGAAGATGGTCGAAACCTGAAGGGAAAAGCGAAAGCGGCGTTTCTCGAGGAACGGTTTGGTCGAGAGGGCTTCGACTATGCCGGCGACTCCAGCAGTGACATCGCCGTGTGGCAAGCCGCAGCGAGCCGCTACGCCGTTGGGGCGTCTTCATCGACCCTCACCAAGGCTCGACGAGATGGGGAGGTCGTCGAGATCGAGGGTCGCTCGGGCAAGCGACTCCGTTCAATGATCCGCGCTCTGCGGCCCCATCAGTGGGCCAAGAACGCCCTCCTCTTCGTCGCCGCGATCGTCGGGCACCGTTACACCGACCCCTGGCTCATGCTCGACGTCCTCACCGGGTTTTTCGCCTTTAGCCTGTGCGCGTCGTCGGTGTACGTCGTCAACGATCTCTTCGACCTCGAGTCCGACCGTCAGCACCGCTCCAAGCGAAGGCGCCCCCTCGCCTCCGGAGCGATCACCATTCCGGAGGGCATCGTGCTTGGAGTGGGTGTGCTCGCCCTCGGGCTCGGCATTTCGATGGTGTTCCTCGGCGTCGCGTTCACCCTCACCCTTCTCGGCTACCTCGCAACGACGACTGCGTACACGTTCTACCTCAAGCGAAAGCTCCTGGTCGACACCATCACGCTGGCGCTGCTGTTCACTTACCGCGTTGTCGCAGGCGGCGTTGCCGCGAACGTGGAGGTGTCGTTTTGGCTTCTTGCGTTCTCGCTCTTCTTCTTCACGGGTTTGGCGTTCGTGAAGCGATATGCAGAGCTAGCCGCGCTCGCCGAGAAAAACCTCGAGAAGTCCCCAGGCCGGAACTACTTCGTGGTCGACCTCGATATCGTGAGGTCGATCGGCGTTTCGTCCGGCCTCGCGGCCGTCCTCATCATGTGCTTGTACATCAATAGCCCCGAGGTCACGAAGCTCTACGCCCGCCCGGACATCCTGTACCTCATGATTCCCGTCCTATTGTATTGGATCGGGCGGATCTGGTTCCTCGCGGGTCGGAGCCAGCTCGACGACGACCCGGTCGTCTTCGCCCTCCGCGACCGCATCAGCATTCTCGCCGGTGTCATCGTGATGGCCCTGGTCGTCACTGCTCGGCTCCTTGAGATTTAGCGGGTCATCATCTCCCGATCCGTGTATATCCGAACCCCTCGATGAGTCGAGTCGACGCTGCGAACGAGACGCTGGCCCGATCTCTGGATCGGGCGGCCGCCCTTATTTTCGGAACGCCCCTCTACATCCTCGTAGCCATCGTTCTGGCCCACGGCCTTCTTCAAAACGGCATGTGGGACTACGTGATGAACGGGGAGCTGATGGAAGTATCCCAGAACCTTGGGGAGCGCGTAGAACTGGATACCGCCCGCAATGAGTGGGTGATGTATTCCGTGCTCGGGCCCATGCTCGCCAATGCTCTGGGGATGAACCGTTCCGGCATGGCGTTCATGTTTGTCCATCTGGTGGTGTTTCTGCTCGTTTTTTGCCTCGGCCTGTTCTTCATCAACAGGCAGGTGGGCGGCACCCGGGCGAGGGTCATCCTCGGTGCAATCTTCCTGACGCCGATGCTCCAGGTCATGTTTACTTGGCTCGGCACGCCAGACCCGTTCACGCTGGCTTTCGCGCTGGTCTTGGTCCTGCTCTGGCGATCACCGTGGTGGATTGCACCCGCAGCCCTCCTGATGAGCCTCAACCACGCTGAGCAGGGGCTCGTGCTGATCGCGGTAGCGAGCCTGTTCTTGTTTTTCGCGTACCCCAAGCACCGGGTTCGGATCGTCGTCTTCTTCTTGGTGGGAGCGGCTTGTCTCGCCGTCGGGCGTGCCGCCCACGAAGCTTACTACGCCGCTCGCGACGCGACGCCTGCTCTTGACCGCTCGAAGCTCCTTCTTTCAAGCGGCATTCTCGACTACGGGCGGGCTGCGATTTCGAACCCGTGGACCCTCATCTGGTCTTGGCACGGCGCTTTTTGGCCAGCCTTGATCCTCTTGCTGGTCACTGCGCGAGGCACCAACCTCCTCCGCGCGTTCTTTCTCTCTTCCGCGCTCGCCCTCTTCTCATCGGTGGCGTTCTCGCTCGACAACTCACGGGTTCTGATGCTCCTCGGCCTCGTTCCCCTGTTGCTGCTCCTTGTCTCTGATGAGCTCGATTCCACCGGCGTGTTCGACCATCCGGTGTTTCGACGGGTCTTCGCCGCTGGCTGTGTCGCGGGCCTCATCATCCCTCGGGTCGTCGTTTGGGACGGTAAGATTCATTCCTCGGCTGCCTTTTTCACGGTGTACCGGTTCTGGAAGGTCGTGTTCCTCAAGGAGCCGGTCCACATCGACCCCTTCCACAGCCTATTCTAGCCAGCCGATCTGATAGGCGGAGATTGGTACTACGCGGGCTGAGAGGGCTGCTCTCCCCGGAGCGCCCGAATGGCAAGCAACGCGTCGATGTGCTTCATGCGCCGCTCAAATGATTTGTCGAACGTGTGCTCGGTTGCGAAGGCACGGGCTGCCGTCGACCATCGGATCAGCTGCTCGCGGTTTGCGTGGGCACGGGCGACGGCCTTGGCGAAGGCGGCCGTGTCCCCAACCGGGACGACCTCTCCCGCGTCGACAAACTTGAACATTCCAGCCAGAGCTTCGTTCCCGAACCCGATGATGGGAAGGCCGTGTCCAAGCGCCTCCATATACGCGCCCGAAGGGTCACCCTGGGGATGAGGACACACCCAGATATCGATCTCTCGCTGGAGGTAGGGCGTCAGCACGTCGTAAAAGTCGACGAAACCTTTGACGTGAACCCGGTCGGACAGACCGAGCTTCGCCACCTCCGCTCGAACCGGCTCCTCGAGAACCCCGCCCCCGAAGATTTCGAGCTGGAAGGGAACCCCGAGATCGGCCAGATGCCGGGCAAAGCGAGGCAGGTACATGGGCCCCTTCATGTGATTCATGCGGCCTGACCAAGCGAGGCGAAGCGGCTCGCCCTTTCGCATCCGCTCGTGCCGAGCGGCTTGCAGCTCGGGGCCCGCAAACATGCGTTCCTCGAGGCGCCCGTCGAAGAACAGCATCGCATTCGGATTGATCTTTCGGTACGCCTCGTAGGTCGGGACCCCGTTGCACTGAATCCCAGCCGCAATGCTAATGGCGGCTCTTTGCCGGCGCTCGAGGTCCAGCTCCCAGACCGCCTTTCGCGCGAGCATGATGGGATTCGTGATTTGGGCCCGCCAGACGTCCAATCGGGTCTTGAGCGAATACTCGGACCCGTAGACCACCGGAACATCCAGCTCGCGACCCCAGCGGGAAAGATGCGTCGAGCGATAGTCGACGCCCACGGCAGCGACCGTGAGCATCGCAAGGACCCGGCGCGCCTGCTCTCCGTCGAAGTTCGCCACGAACAACTCGAACGGGAGCTCCCTCGGGTCGACTTCGACGTCGTCGCCGCCGAGCGCTCGATCGGCGCTGGAATCGGCGGCGGGCTCACAGATGGCGACAAGTTGCCCGTCCCAATACTTACGGTGCCCTTCCATGCCGCTAAGCATCCGGCCGGCGAGAACGTACTTACCTTTCGGGCGCGGTACCGCCCGAACATTGGAGAACATACCGAAACGTCTCGGAGTAGCAGACACGACCAGTGCTCCTAGCTTACGACTCGGGCGAATTCGACTTTCGCGCCTACTTTGACGGAGCGGCTTCGACCGACTCCCACTTCATCTGGTTGGCGAGGACCCGGGGGTGCGAAACGAGCATGTGCCAGATGACCGCCTGGAACGCCTCGACCTGGGCCGTAACGTCTCCGAGGTTCGGGATCACGAGAACCGCGTCTCCGACCTTGGCCGTATAGCCCCCGTCTCGACCGACAACGCCCATCACCGAAGCCCCGACTTCCTTGGCGTGCTTCATCGAGTGGACCAGGTTCATCGAGATGTTCTTCTCTTCGTTGCCGCCGCCGACCGAGAACACGAAGACTGCATCTTTGCCGTTCATGCGGCTGACCTTCAGCCAGTTGACGTACGAAGTGTCCCAGCCATCATCGTTGATGCGGGCTGTCAGCTCGGAGACGTTATCCGAAGGGGTGTAGCATTCGATGCCCGCGATCTTGCGGAAGTCGTTGACCGCGTGGCTCGCGTGGCCGGCACCGCCGCCGGAGCCGATAAAGAAGAGGCGGCCACCTCGGGACCGAACGTCGACCAGCAGGTCGACCATCTTCTCACAAACGCTCCGGTCGAGCGTTTCGATGATCTGAATTGCGTACTTGAAGAAATCGTTGATGTGGTCCATGTCTTTCGTCTCCTCGGCGCGAGCAAGCTCGATTGCTCGCCGAATCGCTGTCTCGAGGTTGGGCGACCGTTCATCGGCGGACACCTCGCGATTGTAGTCAGTCTCGATCAGAACAGGGGTGACCCCCGCTGCCCGAGCCGCCCCGACATCCTTCGCGGTGTCCCCGATCATCACGCTGCGAGGGAGGTCGACTTCCCAATCTAGGGCCAGGCGAATGAGCGCGCCCGGGCGGGGCTTGCGGCAAATGCAGCGGTCGGCGTCGTCGTGGGTACACGCCCATAGGGCATCGGGGGCGATCTCAGCCTCGATCTGAGCATTCATCGCGTCGAGAACGGACCGGTCCATGAGGCCCCTCGCGATGTCGGGCTGGTTGGTCACGACGAATACGTGCAGCGCAGCCTCTCGGGCGAGTTGGACCGCGTCGGCGATGCCATCCACGAGAACGAAGTCGGCGAGGGTCCGGGGAGAGACCCACTTGCCGTCTCGCTGGACGACGTGGTTCAGAACGCCGTCTCGGTCGAGGAAAACCGCTGGGCGTGCCAACTCAGCCTCGGAGCGCGGCGGGCGCACCGGCGCTCGCGGCGCGATAGATGGCGTCGAGGGTGCGCATGACCTCGACCCCTTCGGCGGCCTCTCCCAGGAAGGAGTCACCGGTTCGAATGCCCGACACGAAGTCTTCCCACTCGAGCCTCCAGCTCTCGTCGGGGCCTTCGTAGGTCAAGGTCTCCATATTCGGGACGCCTCCCTCCGGCTTGCGGAGGGCCATCGTCAGCGTCTCGGTGCCGTAGCTTCGCCCCAGCCCGTCGATGACCAGCGAGCCCAGACTTCCGAACACCTCGAACGAGAAGAGATTCTTCCATTGGGTCCAGGCGGTGTGAAAGCTCGCGAGGCCCCCGGACGGCCATTTGAGAAGAGCGAACGCGTTGTCCTCGAGGTCACCGAGGGGCCAGACGCCCGTCTGCAAATAGCCGAAGGCTTCCGCCGGAGGACCACCCACGAACCAGTGCAGAAGGTCGATGACGTGCACGCCTTGGTCGGTCAACTCACCGCCCCCGGCCAGCTCCCGATTGCCTCGCCACTCATTTTCGTAGCCAGGGCGGCCCCCGTGGCCGTACCGAGCCCGAGCGTGGATGAACGTCCCGATCTCTCCGTTCGAGAAGCGACGGTGAGCCTCCGCCAGAGCGGGATGGTAACGATGGTTAAAGCCGATCTTGAGGCGCCGTCCCGTGGCTTGGGCCGCGTCGGCCATCTCGATCGCCTCGGCGAGATTTCGGCCCATCGGCTTCTCGGTGAGGACATGCTTTCCCGCCTTCGAGGCGGTGACCGCGACATCGCGGAGAAAGCCGTTCGGCGTGGCGACGACGACCACGTCGACGTCCTCCCGGCTGGTCGCACCTCTCCAGTCGGTCCCGTGCTCCGCACCGTGGCGGGACGCGACCTCGTGAGCGACCTCTTCGTTCATGTCGACGCACGCAACGACGTGCGTGCCTTCGTGCGCTTCGGCGGTAGCGGCCCGTCGAGCGCCGATGAGGCCGCAGCCTACGATGGCAACCCCGAGGCTCTCCTTGCTGCTCATCGCTCGGGTCTCCCTATCGTTGGACGATGTTGGCTACGACCTTCGAGCCCTCGAAGTCGACCCCGTAGTGAACCCGGGGCATGCCGCGGTCGGCCATGTAGCGCTCGAGGCGAGCGGGATTCTTCGCGCAGTAGAGCATCAAGAATCCGCCGCCTCCCGCCCCGATGATCTTGCCGCCGAGCACGTCGTAGTCGGACCGAACTTCTTCGTATAGCTGGTCCCACGCCGCATTCGAAATCTTCTTGGACATCCGACGCTTGTTCATCCAGTGCTCATGCAGCGAAAGACCGAAGTCATCGAAGTTTTGCGACTCGACCTGCTCGAGAATCCGATAACCGAGGTCTTTGATCGCGGTCAGGCTGTCCTGCACGTTGTTCGGCTTTTTTGGTTCAGCCGACCGCATGGCCTTGTTCTGTTCGTCGAGGACTTCGACCGTGTCGCGACGCTGCCCGGTATAATAGATATGGGTTCGACCGACGAGGTCCGCGAGTGCCGACTCACCGAGCTTCAGTTCCTTGACTTCGACGGCGCCCTCTTTCGAAATCTCGAGGACGGTCATCCCCCCGAAGGTCGCCATGTATTGGTCCTGTTTGCCGATACCCTTCTTGAGAGTGTTGAGCTCGATGTCGCACGCTTCTTCGGCGATTTCCTGCAGCGAGCAGTAATCCCGCTTGTTGGCCCGGAGCGCCGTCAGAAGCCCCACCAAATAGCAGCTCGATGAACCCACGCCGGTTCCCGCCGGAATATCGGCGAGAGAAGAAATCTCTACCTGATCCGTAAACCCGTGGCGAAGAAGGGCCTCGCGGGCGAGCTCGTGCTGGAGTTCCCTGGCGTGCTCGACTTCCTCGGACTTGGTGTAATGAAGCCGAACCTTCTTGTCTGCGATCGGACGGTTCACGCAGACGTACATGTATTTGTTGAGGCCCATCGCAAAGATGAAGCCTCCATGCTTCTCGTAGAAGGATGGGAGGTCCGTGCCGCCACCGCCGAGCGTGACGCGGAAGGGAGTGCGTGTGATGATCATCGAAGCGTGATCTCCTTGGAGGAGACGAGCTCGAGAGCTCGTTCGAAGGATTCGGGCGTGTCGATGCCCAGGCAATATCCGGTGATTCGCGACGCGTAGAGAGATGCGCCGCGGGCGAGGAGACCAGGAAAGACATCCTTGCCGAAGTCGTAAAAGGTGTCCGAAGGGATGTCTCGGAGAATGGAGGGTTCGAGCACGTAGACACCGGCGTTGACGAGCGACGATACGTGGTCGCCCGCACCCTCGGCGAACTCGAGAATCCGGTCGTCCGGGCCCACCCGAACCCTACCCCCTGCGATACCGGTGTGGGGGTGGCGATTCCGGTCGAAGACCGCGACTGTGGCCTCGGCGCCCTTCGCCTCGTGCTCCGAAACCAGCACCGACAGGTCCGAGCTCAAGAGGTTATCGCCATAGACCACGAGAAAGCGGTCGGTGAATTCGGATTCGAGCTTCTTCACTGCTCCGGCCGTCCCAAGGATCTGCTCCTCGAGCGAGTATCGGACGTTGACTCCGAAGCTCGAGCCGTCTCCGACAAACGCTTTGATCTCATCCGGTCGGTAGTGAAGGTTGATGAAGAGCTCCCGGACCCCTTCGGCAGCGAGCCATCGAAGATTCCGGGCGATGATCGCGTCCCCGCCAACGTCGAGGAGAGGCTTCGGCCGCCCTTTCGAGACCGGGTGAATGCGCGTACTCTTGCCAGCCGCCAGCAGTAAGGCGCGCTCCTTCATCCGAGGAGGTCCTTCGCTCGAAGATAATCGATCATCGTATGCACGCCGGCCTCGAGCTCTATGGTCGGCGCCCACCCGAGGGCCTGAGCCTTGCGGATATCGGCCAGCGTCTCCATGGCCTCGCCAGGAAGGTCTGCCTTGTACTCGGGAAGAATTTCGGAACCCATGACCCGCGCGATGATGGTGTAAATATCTTTCACCGAATGATTGGTGCCGCTGCCAAGATTGTAAACCTCTCCGTTGGTCCGATCATCAGAGATACACATCTCGTGAAAGCGGTTGACGTCATCCACGTGGATAAAGTCCCGGCGCTTCTCTCCGGTTCCGTAGATCGTGGGCGCTTGGCCTTTGGATAGGCGCATGATGAAGGCACTCATCAAAGGGGGAATCGTCCGCCGGTAATCCTGGCGTGGCCCATACACGTTGAAATATCGGAGCGCCGTGCTCCTCACCCCATGGAAACGGGCATAAGCTTCGGCGAAAGCCATGGACGCGGCCTTGCTCACCGCATAGAAGCTTTCCGGATGCACGTCATGCTCGGGGGTCGGCATGAGCTTCGACCCTTCGTAGAGGGCCGAAGACTCCGCGTAGATCACCTTCGCCGCGTTCTTTCGGCGGGCGGCCTCGAACACGTTAGCCGAACCCATCACGTTGACGGACGCGGTCTCAACCGGATCTTCCTGGCAATCGGCGATGCAGTTCTTCGCGGCGAGGTGAAAGATGACATCGCCCTCTTCCACCACGTCGAAGAATTCCGGGCTGCGAATATCGATTTGATAGAATTCGCACCTCTCGGGAATCTGCTCCCGAACTCCGTAGGCCAGGTTATCTACGCCTAGGACGCGATAACCTTTCCGCAGAAGATCGTCTGCGAGATTGCTCCCGATGAATCCCGCAACGCCCGTTACCAGTACGCGGGGTTGGGTCACAGCGAGAAACCTGCGGCCTGGGCGTCGTTATAGAACATCTGCACGGTCTCCAGGGAGTACTGGGTCAAGTCCTTCCCGAAGTTGCCCGTGGCTTTGATGAGGTCGGGGGTGATGGTGATGATGTGGCAGCCGCACTCTTCCGCCTGAAGAACATTGAGGGCCTCGCGGGGGCTCGCCCAAAGCACTTCGGCGTTGGGGCGCTGCTTGGCGATCGCGACCGCCGCCTTCATGAGAGGCATCGGATCTACACCCGCGTTCGCAATGCGCCCGGCGAAGATCGAAATGACACTGGGAGTATTCATATCGAGCGCCATCGTGACTGCGTGCACTTGTTCGAGGGTGAAGACGGCCGTGACGTTGAGCTTGATGCCCGCGGCGGAGAGGGTCTTGATGATCGGACCCGTGAACTCGCCCTTCGTGTTGGACACCGGAACCTTGACGTATACGTTGTCGCCCCAGGTCGCGATCTCACGCGCCTGCCGCTCCATTTCCGGCAGGTCATCCGAAAAGACCTCGAAGGAGATCGGCGCATCACGGATCTGATCGAGAACCTGTTTTGCAAAGGCGACATAGTCGGTGATACCGGCCTTGCGCATTAGGGTCGGGTTCGTAGTGAAGCCCGAGATCTTGCCGCTCCGATGGGCGGCGACCATGTCGTCCAAGTTAGCGCCGTCCGCGTACATTTTAATGTTTATCTGCATTTAGTACCTCTAGCAGCCGATCCGAAGCGACTTGCGGCCCGGGTAGCACTCGCCGCGGTCGTTCGCAAGCGGACCAGACCCGGCGGGCGAAGCAGACGACCGCGAATGTATCAGTTCGGGTAGGTCGGAATCGTTGCTTGGCGACCTACCAACCCTAATTTAGGGTAGCCCTCGTGGAATCGGAACAGCGAAAGGTGATCGTGTTCGGCGGCGCCCGAGGAATTGGAGCCGTCGTCGCGAAACGCTTTGCTGGTGCAGGGGACGCGGTGACCATCGTCGCTCGTACCGCCGAACAAGTCGAAGCCTCGGCTCGAGAGCTGGGGGCCGTCGGTCAAGTCGCGGATGTTTCCGATGCTCAAGCGGTCGCGAAGATCTTCGAGCAGAGTGAGCCGCCCGACGTGGTCATCCACGCGGCCGCGATTCAGGGGGGCGCGGGGGCGATCGGTCCGTTGTGGGACACCGACCCGGCGGCGTTCGCTCGGGTTGTCGATATCAACCTGACCGGGAGCTATTACGTTCTTCGCGCCGCGCTTCATTCGATGCGCCCCCGAGGCCGAGGTACCGTCGTGATGTTCTCGGGTGGTGGTTCGGTCTTTCCTCGGCCCGGCTTCGACGCTTACGGAGCCACCAAGACGGCCGTGTTGCGCCTGGTCGAAAGCGCTCAACAAGCGCTGCGCGACGAGGGCTCGAGCATCCGAGTCTTCGCGATCGCGCCGGGCGCGGTGTCGACGTCGATGACCCGAGAGGTCCTCGATCTCGCAGACAAGGTGCCGGGAGAAGCCGCGGCTGCGCAGAAAGTCGCGGCCGGCGAAGGCGTTCCACCGACGATGGCCGCCGACCTCTGTCAGTTCTTCGCCACCGACGAGGCCACCCCCCTCGCGGGCCGCCTCGTACACGTGAAGGAACCGTACCGGGAGTACGTCACCCGCGAGCTCGGCTCCGATGACGGCAAGCTTCGGCGCTCTCCGTACGCCAAAGCATAGGGTCTGCGACACAAACCTTACCGGCCGGCGACATCCCATGGCTCACATGACGTCACCCGCCTGGGGTAAGTTGGAACGGTTTCGTGTCCGAACTGACCGCCGACGGCCGACCGCCGACCGCCGACCGGTCGGGCGGTCAGCACCGGCGAGCACCGGGAGCGACGACGAAGCTTTGACCGGCGACCAAGCGGGCAAGATACGGCCCGCGGTCGATCGCCGCCACGCCCGTCATTCGAACGGCGGGTGGGGCGACGGCCGGTTGGGCGACGGCCGGCTGGGCGACGGCCGGCTGGGCGACGGCCGGCTGGGCGACGG
>CAZFIV010000041.1:0-54706 GCA_964519665.1 uncultured Myxococcales bacterium | reverse complement strand
ATTTTCTTCATCAGCAACCTCCTGACGGTCATCGCCGTCAGGTAGGACTTTACTCGCGCGCCTCATTCCCTCAGGCCACACTTACCGGAACGGTAGCGTCGTAGGTTGAAGCGTGGGACCCCCAGGGATCGATTTCTTCTCGATTCATACCTGAACGGTACCCGGGGCGAGCGCCGCGATGAAGACGATCTCCCAACGGAGCTCTCGTGACGGTTCGGCCGCCCATCCCTGCAAGAGGAGACGGGCGAGACCGTTGTGCGTGGTCAGGGCTCTTCTGAGGAGAAGACAAAGCACGGTGGGGCGTTCCTGCAAGCCATTCAGCGGAGCGCGCGCAGGCTTTGGGGCCAGGGGTCGGGGAAGACTTCTCCACGTTGCCACGCGGTAACTTCGTCTTCGGTGCACAGGGAACTCCGTAAGGCGCCCGCAAAGTGCTTGCAAGCGTCGGGCAGACCAATGAGCGTGAGCTCGTTGTTGCGGTCTCCGAAGACGGGGTGCTTTGCTGCGAGTCGCTCCCTGAGGCGCTCAACTTCCATTGGAAGCAGTCTGCCGTAGCGGTTGTGGACGGCTTCGGCGGCCCAAAGGCCGGTGATTTCGAGGGCAATTTGGCTGCCGGACTGTTGCCATAAGAGGACGTCCGCGGGGCGAGAAGCGAGCCACAAGAAACCCTTTGTACGATATACACCTGTGCCTAGTTCGCGCTGACAAACTTCGTACAACCGTCGAGGATGGAAAGGGCGCGGGTCGCGGAGGATGATGGCCTCAACCCGATCGGCCGTGGGCGTGTCTAGGCGGAGGCCGAAGCGGTCGGCGCGGCTCGCGAGATCAGTCAAGAGGGGCGCGGGGGTGGCGTCGAGCTGCGACAAAACGAGCCCGGCCTGTGCGGAAAGGCCGACCGTCGCTTGCGGCTGAAGGTCCCTAATGATTCGAACCTGGGCATCGACGACAGACTGAGGCACGGTGTCGATCTTCGTCAGGACTATCACGCTGGCGAAGGCAAGCTGCTCGGCGAGGATCTCGGCAGCGTAACGCAGAGCGGCATCGGAGGGCGCGGCAGCTTCCCCAGTGAGGACGCGGCCGTCGGCAAAGTCGCGGTGAAGGTTCAGCGCGTCGACCGTAACGATGAAGTGGCGCAAATAGAAGCGATCGTCCTGGGTGAGGGCCGCGATCAAGGGCCACGGTCGGGCGGCACCGGTGCTCTCGCAGAGGATGTGGGGCGGCGGGGGCTCGAGAGCAGCGATCTCCCCGAGCGCCCGGCCAACCGACGCGTGAAGCTGCTCGCGTGCATGGGTGCCGTGAAGAGCAGCCACACGGTCGTCAAGACGGCCTGGTTCAGGGTTGGAGTTGTCGTCTGAGAGGAGTTCAACATCAACACCAAGGTCACTTAGGTCGTGAACGATGATGGCGGCGTCACGCAGGGCCTCATCGTAGCGCCAACGCCGGAGCAAGGTGGTCTTCCCTGAGCCCAGAAAGCCGCAAACAACCGTCAGAGGTAATCTATTGGATGAACCCATGGGGAGTGTTGATCGTTTCTTGGTGAAAGACATCCTCGTCGCGAACGTTGCCAGACAGCCGAGGCCCTCGCCTTCGTCATTGCTGAGCGCAATAGCCAATCTTGTAGCAGATTCAGTGCGCCTGACCGAGGTAGAATCAGCGGGCGCGCCACACGGTGGCGAGCCAGGGCTGCTCGGCTCGCGGTCGGCCGGGCGGTCGGAAGTAGTGCTCGATGAGCTCGAAGCCCGCTGCCGTGACGAAGCGGCTCCAGGTCTCGAACGTAAGATAGGCGCCGTAGCGGAGCCCCTGCTGCCCCTCGATGTCGGGACCGCGGGGGTTGCTGGCGAAGAGCACACCTCCTGGAACCAGCGTTTGGCGGAGGTCTCGAAGGACCCTACCGAGCTCCTGTGTCGGTACGTGAAAGAGGACCGCGTTGGCAAAGACGCCGTCGAAGCGTTCAGTCGGCAGCTCGAGGGCCAAGAAGTTCTGATGCCAGACTTCGCAACCGGTTGCGTCCCGGGCCATCGCCACGAAAGCGGCCGCACCGTCGAGTCCAACCGGGACATGTCCGCGTGCGACAAACGAGGCAAGGTCGCGGCCCGGTCCGCAGCCGAGATCGAGGATGCGTTGCTTAGAAGGTCCCGGGAGATGGCGGATCAATGCTTCCACGTTCTGCGAGACGTCGTGGTCTTTGGTTCCCTCGCGGAAGTCTTCGGCATGGTGCTGATAGTGCGATACCGTGGAACGTGTGAGGGTCGACAGCTCCTCGGGTGTAAGGTCAACCAGAGGGCGGGGCGGCTCTGACATAGCCACTGGAGTCTAGTCCACTCCCACCCGCGATACAGACGCGGCGGCGGTGGAGCGCGCCCGTCATCGGCCCAGCCAGCCCTCGAAAACCCGCGGGCGCCGGCCGTCCGGAGGCGCTACGACGCCAGTTCGTCAGAGCCCGGGCGCGCAGGCTGGGGGGCGTGAGCGATCTAAGGCATCGAAGAGGCGTTCATCGATACACCCGTGCCGCTCCGGTGCCGGCAGGTCGTCCGCCGGAAGCTCTGGGGGCCGCGTTCATCCCTACGTGGCTGGTTCAGGGACGCGGGTTACTTCTAAGTCGGGACTTGAGAAGTTTCCGTCCTCCGGTCGTTTTTGCGCGACTGAAGCTGTCTACTCATTTGTAAGCGAGCGGCGTTCTGTAACCGGCCCGAGCCTTTAGCGTATGAAAGGAGTGTAAGGCCGGCGGGAATGCGGGGAGCGTGATCGTTGCTTATGCTGGCCGATTGGAAAGGATGAACGAAATGACGACCTGGAACCTGCTCTCGTTGGTGGCTTTGGCCGCGGCCGGAACCGTTCTGATCGCTCAGTGCACGGGCGCCGCCTCCGCGGGTCCTCCCGGGGCGGATGACGAGCCGGCGCTCACCTCGACCAAGACGTACTCGAAGCCGAGCGACGAACAGATCCGCTCGAAGCTCACCAACCTCCAGTACTATGTGACCCAGAAGGATGGCACCGAGCGCCCCTTCTCCAACGAGTTCTGGGACAACAAGCGGGCGGGCATCTACGTTGATGTCGTCTCCGGGGAGCCGTTGTTCTCTTCGACTCACAAGTACAAGAGCGGCACGGGTTGGCCGAGCTTCTACAAGGCGCTCATCCCGTCGCATGTGGTCGAGAAGCGCGACGCCTCTCACTTCATGGTCCGCACTGAGGTGCGCTCAAAGTTCGGCGACAGCCATCTGGGCCATCTGTTCAACGACGGTCCAGCCCCGACGGGAATGCGCTACTGCATCAACTCCGCTGCGCTTCGGTTCGTCCCGGTGGAGGAGCTTGAGGCGCAGGGCTACGGTGAGTTCAAGGTGCTGTTCGAGAAGTCTCAGCCGTCGCAGTAGATGCTCAGCGATGTGTCCAGGCGTCCCGTCGATTCGCTCGTGCAATCGTACTACCCAAATGTCGCCAAGCTCCGGCGCGACGGTCTAGTCGCTGGAAGGACCGAGGGCGCACGCCGGATGGCCCCCCTCCTCGGCATCGTGGCGACCTGCTGAAACGTGGGTGTCGACGCTAAGGCCGACCTCGTATGGGCCTTGACCCGCCTCGGCACGCACCGTGATGACTTCGGTCTCACCCGCGTCGAAGTCACGCCCGCCGCCTTCAAGCGCGACCGCAACCGCCAGTAAGCCTCAGCAATCCATAGGGTCAGGGCCGGTTGGCACGATTATCGCGCCGGCCGCACCAATGGTCCTTCCTTCCGTCGCTGCTCGGTCACGTTGCGGGTGGTCGATGAGAAGCGTCTGACCTGATAGGCTTTGGGCCTGGAGTTCTCGTCAGGGCGCGGGGCCATCAGATGATTCGGCCATGGTCGATATTGGCGCGCATAACGCAGCGTCACTACAGTCGGCGCTTCGCGTCGTTGTTCAAGGTGTCGACCAGGACGTACACTCGCGAACTCGATATGTTGTCACGTTTTCCCGTCGTCTGGGACCGCGAAGGCATCGATGTCTATTGTCAATGTCTTTCGGGTGTGCGTCCTCCGACGAGTTAGCCTACCATCGTTCAATTCAGGCGGCGACCGAGGGGCGCTGCGTCCGAAGCGACTACACGAGTGTTCGTCGTCAACATGCATCGTCGCGGGTCGTTGAGCCGTCATTTTGTGCATGCCAGTCCCGATGGCCCCGTCCTGTTCGCATTTTGCCGTTTGCGAGGCGACTTCCTCAACTTTCCGCTGGCCGGGATCGAAGCGATCTCCGGCTTCGAAGACAGATTCGAGCCGGGGTTAGAGAAGCGGTGTTTGAGCGGCCAAACGGTCGAGAAGGGGCATAGATGAAAACGACGGTTGAGGACCTGATGGGATGCTGGCATTCAGGCGGAGATGGGTACGACAGCCCGTCCGTGCACTTCGAGTTTATGAATATCGACGGACAGGTTCGATACGATTTCAAGTTTTACTTAAACCATAACCACGGCTACGAGTATCTCGACTTTTCAGGCGAACGCTACGCCATCGAGGGCAACAATCTAATCCTCTATCCGAGCTCTGCGCGAGAACAAGCCTGGGAAGACTACATGAAGATCGAAACCGACGAAACGACGACCAACTCGGTTTTCCGTATTAAGATAGAAGGGCGCAGGTCAGCCGTACAGCTCCGGTATTCCGGCGACTATGTATTGAAGTTGGAAGCGTGACGCCCTGAGGTTGGCGGAGCACCAGCGTGATGCGCTACGGACGACTCACTCGAAGTCGTAGCTTACGTCGATGAAGAACGCGTTCGAGGTCAATGAGTAATCGCCGGCAAAGCTGCATAGATCGCAAAGACCCTCTGGATCGATCTCATCCTCGTCAACGGAGGTCGACCCGAACCGGTAGGCATAGGCAACGGCAAACTCCAAGCTCCCGAAGTCGAGACCCAGCCCCGCAGTGATCGAGTGCGTTTCGGTCGGGGGCGTGCCGAATGCTGATACGAACGTAGGATTGGTCGTCCGCCCGTCGTAGACGTATCCGAGCCGAGGGAAGAGGTCGAGCGATTCGAGCTCGACTTTGTATTCGCCACCAACGCGAATCGTCCAGGCATCTTCCCACTCCAGCACCTGGTTCAACGTAACCGGTGGGGCTTGGGCCGACAGAGCCAGTTTTTCGTTTTGGCTCTGAAAAGCGTACTCGACGTCGAGCGCGAGGCCAAAGCCGGCGTAGTCGCCGCGCGCCCCGAAGGCAAGACGCGCGGGCAAAACAATGGAGCCGGAGATATCCGTGAGCGGCAACCGCGTCAGGGCGCCGTCGGGGGGGACCGCAGTCGTAACGACCCCTTCGTCGCCTTCCAGGTCGGTCGTTGTCTTCGATCGATAGTGAACGCCGAACGACAGATGGTCGATCGGGGCCCACTGCAACCCGAGCCGATAACCGTCGAAGCTGAAGCCATCAATCTCGGCATCGACGTCGGGTTCGGAGCCCTCGGCTTGGACCGAACGCGACAGTTGAGCGTAGATAATACGGTAACTGAAACCAAGATTGATTTTACCCAGGCCCCACGATTCCGGCAGGTTAACGGCTACTGCGGGCGACGTCTCGAGAAATACGAGTCGGAAGTCATCCGTCACCCTCGACTGGCCGCCCTGAAGATTCGGGCGATCATACTGGTACTCGGCGGTAGCCGACGCCACCGGATAGACCCCTGCGCCGACCACCAGCCAATCGGTGATGCGATAGGAGCCCCCAATCAAGAAGAACGGCGCAGTGATCAACTCGGATTCGATGGATGTCGCAAAGTCAAAAGGGCCATCGTCTGCGGGACTGCCTTCGACGGTGGCCGTCACGAGCGAGAAGTCGGCCAATACGTTGGCTGTACCGATGTTGCCGAGGCCGGCCGGATTAAGGAACAGCGCGGACGAGTCGCGAACGTAGGAGACGGCGGTTCCGCCCATTCCTGCGTGGCGCGCCGAATAGAGAATCGGCGTATCGTATCCAGCAGCATGAGCGATACTGGGTGATGACGTTAAGACGGCGAGCGACCCTACGATCCAGAGTCCATGGGTCAGGTGAGTGCGGAGTCTGTCTGTATCGCGAGCTCGGTTCTTCAAGCCTTGCATGAGTTTCCTCCCCCGGTAGAGGCGGTGTGAGTTCGCCGCATTCTACGGACGCCTGCCGGCGTAAAGTTATGGGTACTAGTTAGCACTTCTTTGGCCAAGCTTGAACGAAATAAAAAATAGCGCGTTGGCCGCCACAAAGGGCGTGTGTGTACTTTCGTCGAAGACCATCGAGTGGCGCCACCCGGCCACTATCGATTCGACGATTCCAGGATCCGGCCTTGCGTGGCCGGCCCCAGCAATACTTGGCCGTCGTCCATCTTCCAACACGAACGCATGACGCCTTGCAAGAAGTAAGTGTCAGCGGACGGGGGCGGTGCTCAGTCTGTGCGGGCAGCTTGTTCGTTCGAGTGTCGTATACAGTTCGAGCCGGCTATTCCGCCGTGCAACATTCGAGAGAGGGTCCGTTTGATCCCGACACGTACACGTGCAGCATGGCTGAACCGCGACGTGGTGTACACCTTGCACTGCAACGGTAATGATAGACCCGTCTCGCCGTTCGTATGTAATCGCGGTGGGTCCCATAGTATTTACCGCCGTTCGAACAACAAACCGTGCTCAGCAGCCAACGACCGCCGGATTCGGCGCGCAGCCGTACCACGGGCTCGCGTCTCACGTAACCCGTTGACGCTCACCTTCAGGGCTGAGACACGAGGGCGGATTGCGTCGCAGAGCGTCAAACACCGCGCGGGCAGCGCCCCGTGCGTTGGCCAAGCGGGATGCACACAGCATCCCTGGCCATGCGGGGGAGGGCGGAGCTTTCGCCAAGGACAAGGGCCAAGAGATCGCAGATGTTCGGCCCATGGTCCTCTCAGACGACGTTGATGTCGGTGCAGCTCGGTGACCCAAGTCGGTCTCCGAAGTTGGCTGGAACTCCGGTAGGGTCGCCAACCGTTACCGATCCTCACAGAGGCATGCAGCCCCTCACGAGTGCGAGGCCAGCAATTCGCCCGTTGCGGCGGTCGGAATACGGCAGGCTGGTCGACGACGGCTGCTTCGAAAAGGAGCCGACTCGGAACCGGAGCCCGACGTCGCCGTGGTGCCGCTCGGCGCCTATCGCGACACGCGCCCGACCGGCGCGCTTCTATCATCGAGGTGGCGGAGAGATCGCTGCAGGCGGATCGCGCGAAGGCCGCGATCTACGCCGCGGCAGGCGTGCCCGAGCACTGGATCGTGAACGTGACGAACGACACTGCCGAGGTGCACCATGTCCGGCCCGCGAAGAGGCCCGCTATGCCGGCGTCGTCGCGCATGCGAGCAACGCGGAGCACTCCTTCGCCGCGCTGCCCGCCTGCCCTCGACTGCACGCTGCGTCTTGCCGAGTTGTTTGGGACGAGCGCCGAGGCCTCTCGGTGCTAGAGGTCGCGGTTCATCGTGTAGGTCCCCATGTAGCTGCCCTGCGCGAGGATATGCCCTTGCATGGCGGCGACGGCTTCGGGGCCTCCGAAGGTTCCGCTAAGGTCTAGGCGGTCAACATCGAGGGCGTACACGGTGAAATGGTAGTGGTGAATGATACTGTCATTCCACGGCGGGCACGGCCCATCGTAGTCAGCGTAGTCGCCGCTCATGTCGGCATCCCCGGCGAACCAATTGGTGTAATTGTTCAGGCCGGCGAGGCCGTACGCTTTCTGCCCCGGCGCCTTGCCGCGGGGGGTAACACCGTTCGAGGCCGCGCCTTCTGACAGCTCGGTTGTCGTCGCCGGAACATTGACCACCACCCAGTGATAGAAATCCACGCGAGGAAGGTCGGCGGGTACCGTCTTGCCTTCCTGGTTAACATCATCGCCTACCGACGGCACGTCTGGGTCGTGTGCAATGATCGCATAGGACTTGGTCCCATCGGGCGCGCCAGACCAGCGGATCGCGGGGCTGATATTGCCGCCCAGTTCAAACCGCCCTTCCGCCGGGATCTTGCCGAAGGCAAACTTCGCGGGAATGGTCGCGCCGTCGGCCCAACCGTCGATCGTCACATTGAGTTTTTGCATCGTTGCTTGTCCTTTCGTCGTTTCGACTTCGCTCCATGTCGACGCACTGCAAGCCGACAGCAATGCACCAACAATCACGAGTGCAGATGTATGGAGGCTACTCATTTGTTGTCCTGTCACCAGCGGTTTGTTTCCGAACACGCCGACAGGAATAACGGTTGGCCTCCGCCGCGGCTCGCCCTAACCACGCAGATGTTCGCCCGTTTCGGTCAAACGAGTCCGCCGTAGCTCGTGAGGGGTAATGCCGAATCGTTGCTTGAACCGCGACGAGAAGCGCGACTGGGATTGGTAGCCACATCGCAGCGCGATCTGCGCAACAGACTCGCCAGAGGTCTGGAGGAGGTGCAATCCGAGCCCCATCCGGACTTGGTCGCGAATCGCCTGCAGGGGCATTCCCTCGGCCTGCAGGCGCCGCCGCAACGTCGATTCACTGACCGCGAGGCTCTGGGCGATTTCGGCAGCGGCGGGAGGATTTTCCATTGAAGCCGCCAGTAGAGCGAAGACTTGGGAGCTCATCCGGGGTTCCCGGCCGATGTCGGCGACCTCCTCGTGCCCCGCCCGCTGAAGGATCCAAAGGAGTTCCTGACGCCGCCGAACCACCAGCTCGTCGGGCATGCGATCGCCCCCGTCGACCAGCTGTTCGAGGCTCAGGCAGAGCTCGTCGGTAAGCTCGGCACACAGCGACGCGGGCGTCTCGCGGGAGGGCCTACTCGCCCTGAGCGTATCGAAGTCTGACCAGGCGAACTCTACCAGTAGAGCGAGATATACATCCGTCTTTGGGATGTTTCGCATCTGAGCTTGCGGACTCTCGGAGACGAACAAGAAACGCCCCTCGGTCACGTCGGTCGGCTCGGCATCGCCGTATCGCTTGAGGCCCTTGAGGACCGCCATAAGTACCGGCTTGACCAAGGGGACGTCCAACAACCGCTGATGACGATAGACGCGGTATATCGAGAACGCATGGTTGCTCGGCGGGGTGCAGCCGTGGATGCTCAGTCGATGCTCCACGGCGCGGGTCAAGCTACTGACAGACACAGTCTGCCGCATCTCCTACTTGGAACCCACCGAAGAACCAAAGTCCAGCCTGGTCACCGCTCCGCCGTGCCATCCCCGGTCAGTCAAGAGGTAGGTTGCAAATGACGCGAGCCAATGACTACCCGCGTAATGCTCAGCCGAGACAGCGGCGATCCCCGCCCTCGCGTGTTTCTCAGCTGACGCGACCAAGGCTGCCTTTCGTCGATCGCCATCCGGCAACGCGCGGGATATATTATAAAGATTCCAGGCGCGCGAAGAATTGACCCCGTCGAGATGTACGAGTTTGCCGTCGCTAGCATCTTTCACGATGCCTGGCGTGAGCCAATCATCCGAGCCTGTCGTTGGGATTTGAGGAAGAAAATCAGTCAACCAAGCCGAAAAGTCTTCGGCATCCAGGATTCGCCTCATGAGATCTGCCTCCATAAGGCAAGGTGACAGGAAGTCTTCTCCGCTCGGTTCATACGCGAGCGGACAATCCACATCATCCATATGAAAAGCCTTGGCGCGTTCGATGATCAGCTCTTCAAATTCGACGTCGCCGGAAGTCCGCGCCCAATCGAGCATTAGGCCAAATGCAAACGCACTTTGGTTGTGGGTGCCCAACCAAATTGGATAGACGAGCTTAGGGAGCCAGTCCTTCAGGCTGATAACAATATCTGTTTCCAAGGGCTCGAGAATCTTCATCCATCTCTTCGCATTTACGTCGTCCCATTCTCTCAGCTCCTGCATCAGCTGCAAGAACCAGGCAAGACCATAGGGGCGTTCCCACGAACCACGTGCGGGTCTTGCGAAATTTCTCACTTCGCCGGCCAGCTTTTCTCTGGTGAAGCTTTGGTCTAACTTCGCTAATGCCTCGTCTCGCCATGCGGCGTCACTCGGTCCGACCCGCAACAAACGCACCAGAAGCCAGTGGCCATGCACTGAACTATGCCAATCGAAACAGCCATAGAAGATAGGGAAAATAACTTTTGGGCGCCCGATCGCTTCAGCGTTGTCGGTTGTTCGAGAAATTTTGTTTGGGAACTCCTGATGGAGACAGCTCAGGGCAAGGGCTGCAAATCGCTCGGCCAGGTCCGGTGATATGGACTCCGGATATTTCAGTTCGCCGCCCGACTTTACGGCTTCGTCAGACGGGCACGCCCAAAGCAAGAACATCGGCAACAAAACGACCAAGACTCGTCTTGACATTATATCCCCCACGGAACGGTATTATTGCTCTAGCTAACATCTTTAAGCTCGGCCGTGCCGCACAAGTTGACGAACGCAGCTTGAACCGAATCTGGTTGCGGTCTTGTCAAGAGACTGACGATGATCATCGTTGGCACGTGAACGAGCAGTCCCAAGACGCCCTCATGCAGGTCGATGGGTCGCAGACTTTCTCCGAAGTGTCCGGTTAGAAAGAAAAAGATGGCGACTCCGGATCCGGCGGAAAAGCCTGCAATAATTCCTTGCGTCGTCGCGCGGCGCCAATAGAGTGCCGCCACGATCGGTGGCGCCAGTTGGCAGATCAGGCCATAGGATGTGAGCAGCAGGACAACCAGCGATGGGTTATCGTTAATTGCAAAATAATAGGCGACGAGGCCGATGAGCAAAACCGAGCCTTGAATGAGGCGTCGTCGGTACTGGTCGGATAGTTTGATGAAAGGGCCAAGCCCGTCTTCCACCATAACGGAAGCGGCGGCGTGCATAAGTGAATCGCCGGTCGACATCGACGCCGACAAGGCGCCGGCGCAAAAGAGGCCGACGACGATCGATGGCAAATTGGAGTTCAATATCATGAAGGGTAGAATGAAGTCGGGCGATTCTGGGCTTCGGGGATAGAGGACGCCGGCGAAGCCGATAAGAAAGACCGGAATCAGAAAGAGCTGAAATGTCGGAAACAGAACAACCGAACGACGTAGGGTCCGATCGTTGCGCGCTGTAAACGCTTTCATGAAGAGATGAGGCCACATCATGAGTCCCACGGCGGAGACGATGATCGCGCTCGAATAGCCGCCCCAGCTCCATGGCTCGCCCGACGCCGTGAGTCCTGGGACCGTCAAGAGCTCAGGTCGCGCGGCTTGAATCTGCTCGAACATCTGTCCGACCCCGCCATAGAGCTTGACGGGCAGATAGAGGCCTAGCGACCAGGCGATCACCAACATAAAAGCACCTTGAAACGTGTTCGTCCAGCCGACCGCCGAGACGCCGCTAAACAATACATAGACTACGACGACTCCATATGCGACAGCGGCACCAGCCCACAGCGGCACGTTGCCGTCGGTCACCGCTTCGATGACGATGCCCGCACCGCGTACCTGAATGGTGATATACGGAAGAAAGGCGATCAATGTCAGTGTCGCGATGAGAAGTGAGAAGAGCCGTGATGGAAACCGACCGCAGATAAGCTGCGCTTGCGTCACATATCCCCGCTGCCGACCGAGCTCTGCGGCCTTCGGGCCGATATAGAAATAGGGCGTCATGCCCAGAACGCCATAGCAAAGAATATAGAACGCCGCCGCCCCACGTGAGTACGCCCAGCCTGGCCCGCCGAGGAAAGCGAAGGCCGAAAAAACTGAGGCGCCGAGCACGAAATACATGACAAGCAAGCCAAAGTCACGATCTCCGGCGACATAGCCCCGCACGCTTTTGGAAGCCGTCCGGCCTGACAATAGTCCGATGCAGAGGGTGACGCCGAGATAAGCGGTGATGACAAGCCCTATTATCTGCCAGCGCTCCAATTCAGCGCTCCTTTTCGCCGCGTTGTTCGTCGCGGGCCTGCTCGACAGCATATAGCAGGAACAACAAGGCCATACCTATGACGATGAGCAGGGCGATACAAAAAAGATTGAAGGGCAGACCAAGAATGATCGGCTCAACGCGATTGAATAGCGAAAAGCAAGGCCAGGTGACCGCAAATAGGAAAACGATCATATAGGTTGTCGTCAGCCAACGGACGGCGCGGATGCGCAAAGCAACTCTCCAATCTTTCTCGTGCGTGCAAAGCGCGGCGGCGACGTATCCCCACTACGTGTCAATTGAAGATACGCCCGTGGGTAAATGTCCGGCTCCCATACCTGCAAAGTTGAACTGACCGCCGGTGGCCGACGCAATCAAGGCGATGTCGCGGCCGAGACGGACACGGGCGCCCTCGGGGGCCCGTCGGCGGCCAAGGGCGTGGGTTACGAGTGCGCCGACGTCGCAGTGCATGCTGACAAGAGCGAGTTGACCGATGACCGCATCGTGAAGCGAGGTATCGCCCAACTCCACGATCTCCATGAACCGGCGCCGCGCAAAATCCGGGCCATAGTGAAGCTGGATGTCCGAAGCGCTCGCCACGACACTGGTATCCTACAGCATTTCGGTCGGCAACGGCTGACGAATGTCCGTGGTCTACGCGTGCGTGCTCATCCTTGAGAGCTCGATGGCTTGGCGGCATTTCTGTCCAACCCCTTGTCGATGGTGGCATCCCGAATGCCGGTCAATCAAGTCAATAGGTGAGCGTAGGCTTGGCGCGCTGTAGGCTTGGCGCGCTGTAAGGCCCTGGTCTCTTAAGGCAGGGGTCGGCAACTGTGCCTGCTAACGCGAAGGAACCGATCCAGAAGCTCCTGAAGGTATCAAGACCGCGGATCCGGAGGCGGCTATGGTCGTCGACGAGGCCGATAGACAGCCCGTCAGCGTCTGAAAGAAGGTAGGTTCAAGACATGAACGCGGAAGACGAGATGTTGTTGGGGCGCTGTCAGGTCTTTGACGTTGTCGTCGTTGGTTCGGGCCTGATGGGGCTTTCGGCAGCATGGGACCTGTCGTCCCGCGGCTTTTCGGTTCTCGTCATCGATTCGTTCGAGCCCGATCACAGCAAGGGCAGCTCGCACGGACGCTCTCGAATCCTTCGAAGCGTCTACGATATCCGGGCATTTGCCGAGTTCATGCACGTCGCTCGGACCTTCGACTGGCCACGACTACAGGATGCGGCGGGCGTTCAGCTTCTGCATCCAACGACCGGCTGTTTCTTCGGTCCCCGAGACGGGCTGTTCGATGGATACGTCGATACGGTAGGTCATCTTGACGGTGTCGAAAGGCTCCCGGTCACGAAGGCCTCCATTGAGTTTCCACAATTCAAGTGGGAAGGAATGGCGGGGGCGCTCAAGGACCGCACGAGCGCCGTCATTGACGCGCAGCTGACGATGAAGGCGCTTTCTCGTCTTGCGCGCGGCAATCGCGCTGCCTTCTGGCCTCGTTGCAAGGTTACGTCGATCTCACTCGATACCGACCCGATTACCCTTCATACGAAGAACCGGCCAGCTGTTGGCGGCTCGATCAGCAAACCGGTGCGGGCGAAAATGGCGGTCGTAACCGCTGGCGCTTGGGTGTCCGGGCTCTTCCCTGAGCTGGCCTCGCACCTCGGCGTCGTTCGACAACACGTCGGCTTCTTTTCCGTCGATGGGTGGACGCCCCCCGTTGTTGCGCAGGATTTTCCGGTCTGGGCATACCTGGGGTTGCAGCAAGAAGACTTCTTCTACGGATTGCCGGACATCGGCGGGCATGGCCTAAAGGCAGCAAGACATCGTACTCGAATGGGCGACGACAACGCTGACGAGACCTCCGGCCCTTCTGAATCAGAGCTTCAGGACCTTGAAGGCTTCTTACGCGACCGACTCACGGTCGTGATTCGCGAGCGCCTGGCGGTACAGACGTGTCTGTACACGAATACCATCGACGAGACGTTCATCATCGATCGGCATCCAGATGATGAACGCGTGGTTGTCGGTGCCGGCTTTTCGGGCCACGGCTTCAAATTCGGGCCATTGGTTGGCCGTATCCTCTCCGGCCTCTGTTCGCCTCAGAAGACGCCCATCCCCACATTTGAGGAGCATCGACATGTCTTTAGGTGGCCTCGGTTATAATTAATAGAATGAGTATCATGCGTCCTTTCTAGAGCAGGTGTACGGGTTCAGGTGCTCTCAGCGAGGTGCGACGACTGCCGATCAGTTGCTACTTGAATGTACACCCCAGAGCCTCGCCGACCCGCACGTAGTCGCCGGTGGTTCGCTCGAGCTCGAGGGGCTCTTGGGAAAGGACGAGCACCGTCGACCCCTGCTCGAAGCCGCCCAGCTCCCCGCCTCGGGCGAGGATTGGGGCCGGATCGAGCGTCCCCATCTCGATCGACTGGCGTCGTGGGTGGTTGGTCGCGACTTCGGGAGCGAAGCTCAGGCGCATGTGTCCGACGAGAAGCGACCCCACCATGACGACGGCGACGCAGCCGAAGTTGTCAGTGGCCATCAGGGTCAAGAGTCGTTCGTTTCTGGCAAAGACCGAGTCGACATGTCGGGCAGCCTTTGGGTTGACCAGGAATAGGCGACCCGGGACGTGGATCCAACGCTCCACGATGCCCGCACACGGGGCATGGACGCCGTGGTAGTCCCGAGGGGACAAGTAGAGCGACAGGAAGCTCCCGCCCCGGAAGTGCGTAGCTAGCTCTTCTGAGGCGAGAAGCGCCCCGAGGCTATACGGCCGCCCCTTCGCCTGCGGCAGGGTGTCGTCGGCTATCGGTCCGGCGTCGACAATGCGGCCGTCCACGGGTGAAAGCATCGCGTTCGGCCGCGGGTCGATCGGCCGCGCCCCCTTTAGCAGGCGTCGGGTGAAGACATCGTGGATCGAGCCGAAGCCCCCCGTCGGCACTTCGGCCTCGGCGAGGTCGATGTCGTACATAGCCGCAAAGACTCGCGCAGCGAGACGAGAGCGGAGGCGGACCACGAACCGGGCCGCTCGAGAGAGCGCCCCGTGGGGCAGAAGCCCCACCCCAGCGGCAATGGTGCGAGTGAGGCTATTCATGTCTTCTGAGCCCGTCGCGTCGTCGCCCGTGTCGGCCGTGGTCTTGGTCGGTCGGACAGAGACGCGCCTCGCTTGACCCTCGGCATTGGCCGAACCCTACCGTGACTACGCATCGGCGGCCACCCGGGCTCAGAGCCCCAGATGGACAACGCCGAGCGTCATCAGCCCGACGATGTAGATCAGGGGGAACAGCAGTCGTGACCACTGGTCGACCCGCACTGCGAGTGGCTGACGATCGGACAATACCAGCGAGTTGACGAAGACATTCTCGGCGCAGACCGACCGTGAGGGTCCGAGGACTGTGACGACCGTGGAGCCTCAGGGCGGCAAGCTGTCCGTCGTGCTTGATGAGCGTCTGCGGATCGCCAGCCGGTGGATCACGGAGCAGCTGGCGCTTTGAGGGCACGGCCTTCGGCGATCAGCGTCGCGACGAGCATTCGGGTCACGTCCGTCAAGAAGGTGTAGTCGAGCGTATCGGGCGTGTCGGTCGCCAGATGGTAGTGTGGGTTGCGAAATTCGGCGGTATCGGTCCAAAAGACGGCGCCGATGCCCTGAAACCAAAACGGGGCGTGGTCGCTTCGGTGAAGGACGCGCAGGACCCGTTTCAGGCCCGACGGGACGACGAGGCCAATGGCTCTTCGCGTCGAGTAGGTCCTCGCGGCGGCCAGGCCTCGCTCGACGCTCGCGGCGGCACGTGCGTCACCGATGATACTGATAAAGTTGCCTCGGTCGGGAATCTCGATCGGAAGCTCGGCGGGCGTTCGTTGCGACCCCGTGGCATCGGACGCGTACCCGAGCATCTCGAGCACGTGGACCGCCGCTGGCGGTGGACCACCGGCGTTGGCTACGTAGTCCTTGCTACCCAACAAAGCGTCTTCCTCTCGGTTGAACCCGATATACCGGATCGGAAGGATCGGCAGATGGGTCGTCAGAACCCGGGCGCATTCCAGCAGCGTGGCTACCGCGCTCGCGTTGTCATCGGCGCCCGGGGTGCCGGGTACGCTGTCAAAATGAGCGCCCAGCACGACGGGCGTCGCCCGAAGCGACACGGACTGGGCATCGGCGATGACGTTGGCGTAACGGCCTTGTCGGTGGACGCCTAGCCCGAGATCGCCCAGCGACTGAGCCAGCCACGCCCCCGCCTTGCGATTCGAGTCGGGCTCCGCCTCGTAGTGCCGCGGGTAGGCGAGCGTCTCGACGAGTGAGCGAAGGCGGTCGGTCGAAACCTCGGACACGGCGGCGCGAACGACGGGGTCGTCGTGAAGGCCGATGATGGCATCGGAGCTCAGAACCTGCATCGTCCGAGCGTAGGTCGTCCGGACCGAACAGTCACCCGGCGAGCCCCATTTCGACGGCAGGCTTGATTGCTGGACGAGAGAGGCCCGGCGACCCGAGGATCGGATGGTCCTGAGGACGCCGGCGATTCGGACCTCGTCGCAGGCCCTGGTACAATGCGCGTAGCATGGAGCCCTCGCGGAGCCAGTCTTCCACCATGGCCCCGGTGCCTCGGTACCGCTTCCGACTCAAGCTTCGCGCCGCCATTGCGGCGAGCCTGCTCTTTGTCACCCTGTCGCTCGCGGTCGCGATGGCGGTCATCAACCACCGGAATTCCGCCGCCGCGCTTCGGACCGCCACTGAGGCGCTCATGCGCTCATCGGTGGACCTTGTGGCCGCCCAGACCGAAGCACTCCTCGAGGAGGTCGCGGCCCAGGTCGAGGTGAGCGCCGAGGTGCTCGGCCATGACCCCCAACGGCTAAGAGACGATCTCGCCCCGGTAGAAATGCTCCTGTTCGCTCTCGTCGATTCGGGGCACGACCTCTACTACGCACAGTTCGGCACGACCGACGGGCGTTTCGTCCTCGTCACCCGCAATCCGCAAGGAGGTCTCGATACCAAGTGGGTCTTGGATGGGCATACGAGCTGGACCCTTCGTACGCCAGGGCAGGGCCTGAAAGAAGCGCGATCTCGGTCCATGGACGCGACGGACGACTACGACCCGCGGCGACGCCCCTGGTTTCGCGGCGCGGTTAAGAGCGACGCGTTGTTTTGGACGCGCGCATACGCGCATGCAGACACCGGCGAGCCCGTGGTGACCGTCGCCCGCGCGATCCGCGACCAAGATGGACAAGTCGTCGGCGTCGTGTCAGCGACCCTGGCGCTCTATCATTTGAATGACTACCTTCGGCGGCTGTCTTCTTCGAGAGCGCTCGTCTTCATCGTCGACGAGCGCGACCAGCTGATCGCAATCTCGGACGGTGAGCTGCCGATCGATCGAAACGACCCGACCGCGCTTCGGCTGCCGAGGGTCGATGAGGCACCCGTGGCCGAAGTTGCGGCGTTCGGAAAGAGCCGCTTCTTTCATCAGTCGATGCCGGCCGACCAGGCTTCCGACATGGAGCGCGTAGTGGTCGACGATGACGCCTATCTGGCGGTTGTACGCGCGTTATCGCCGATGGCAGGACGCAACTGGACGGTCGGTGCCGTCGTGCAGGAAGCCGCCGTTCTGTCGGACGTGCGCCGTGCCCTGACGACGAGTGCCATCGTGGCGGGCGCGGTCATCACGCTCTTCGTCTTGCTGGGTCTTGCGCTCGCGAGAACGCTGGCGGGCCCGCTCGTAGCCATAGCCCGGGAGACCCGCCGAATTCAGCGCCTCGAGCTCGAGGATCGTCGGCTCACGGTGTCGCGCTTCGAGGAGATCGCCGATATCCAAGAGGCCTATGCCCACCTCAAAGTGGGGCTTCGCGCGTTCGAAAAATACGTTCCGGTCAAGCTGGTGCGTACGCTGTTGGCAGAGGGCGTCGACCCGGAACCCGGCGGCCAAAAGCAGGAAATCACGCTGTTCTTCTCCGACATTCGGGGCTTCACCTCATTTGCCCACAGCGTCTCGACGGAGGAACTCGCCGAGGTGCTCAGTCGCTACCTACAAACGATCGTGGACGAGATCGACGCCACCGGGGGTACCGTCGACAAGTTCGTTGGTGACGGCGTGATGGCCTTTTGGAACGCCCCCCGCGCCGTTCCGAATCATCCGCTCGAGGCCGTGCGGGCGGCGATACGGTGCCGAGATGCGATTCGCAGGATGTCCCGGTCTCAGCACCTGTTCACCCGTATTGGTATACATACGGGTGAGGCTCTGGTCGGCAACTTCGGCTCGCCTAGCCGTTTTTCCTACACGGCGCTCGGAGACGCCGTCAACCTGGCCTCCCGGCTCGAAGGAGTAAACAAGCGATACGGTACAGAAATTATCATTAGCGCAGCCACCGAGCGAAGGCTCGACGACTCGATTGTGCGCCGTCGCCTCGACCGGATCGCGGTTGCCGGGCGCTTCGAGGGCGTCGACGTGTATGAAGTGCTTGGTTTTGAAGGGCGAGTTGACGAGGGGAAGATCGGCCGGGCTCGTAAGTACGAGGCGGCGCTGGCGGCCTACTTCGAGCAACGTTTCACTGAGGCCGGGCGTGCGCTCGAAGGGCTCGACGGTGATCTCGCTGCGAAAGTGGTCGCCCAAAGATGCCGACGCTTCGGAGCCGTTCCGCCGCCTCGAGACTGGGATGGGGTGTTCGCGCTGTCTGAGAAGTGAACGCAGCTCATCCAGCCTATGACGCGGTACGCGCAGTCGCGGCGAGATGAGCGACAAGATGGCGACTCAGGTCGCGGGCATCGTCTTGAGCGCCACGGATGAAGCTCGACTTTCGGCGACGAAGGAACGAAAGCCCGAGGACGTATAGACCGGGTCGGTCGCCCCCCCGCTGCCGAAGCTGATGTCGACCGTTGAGCAGCATTGGCGTAGGCGTTCGAGGTGGCCCGTTGCGTAGGCGCGACTGGACATCGGGCGGTTCGAGCGACTGAATCGACTCCAGCACGGGTCGCTTTCGGCGCTGTCCTGCGTTGCCAAGGGTTTTTCAGGGTGAGCCGCTAGCGCCGCACGCAGCGGTCGTTACGGGAAGTTTCGAGCGAGCAGTGCCGTCGCTGCGCTCCTCACTCCCGCGCGCTGGGTGCCCCAGCTACGACCGGCCCGCGCGCTCGAGCTCCCGAACGTACTGAAGACGCATCAGCACTTGGTCGGGATTGTCGGCGTTGCGCAGGGCGAGTCCCCGGAGCTCCCCGAGGTTCTTGAATCCGTTTTCGTCCATCCACGCTGACAAACCGTCGCGGAGGACACGAGCGTGTTCGGGTCCTTTCCGGTACAGGATTGAGGCCACCTGGGCGACGCTGGCCCCCATCATGATCACTTTGGCAACGCCTTCGGCATCGTGAATGCCGGTGGATGCGGCCACGTCGCACGTGAGACGGCTTGCGGCTAAGCCTACCCAGCGAATCGGGATGCCGATCTCGTCAGGACCGCTCGTCCGCATGGAGAAGACCGGTCGGCGCGAGTCGAGGTCGACATCCACTGAATAGAAACGATTGAAGAGCACCAAGCCTTTCGCCCCGGCGTGCACCAACCCCGCCAGCGTGTTCCACAACGTCGTGAAGAAGAAACCGACTTTGACCGTCACTGGTATCGAGATCGCCTCGGCGACCTCCTGCACGATTTGCACGTACTTCCGTTCGATCGTTTCAGAGTCGTCGTGCCAGCGGCTGGGAAAGTGCGAGATATTGAGCTCCAACGCATCGGCCCCCGCGGCCTCCACTCGGCGCGAAAACGGCAGCCATCGGCCCACGGTGTGGCAGTTGATGCTCGCGATCACCGGTACCGTGACCGCCTTCTTCGCATTCGTGATCAGCTTCAAATAGGGCTCTGCACCGAGCTGCATGCCGAGCTCGGCATCGATGTAGCCTTGCGCCTCTGGATGTGGGGACATTTCGAGGTGGGCGTCGAGCTTGTTGCGTTCTTGGTCGATGACCTCCTCGAACATCGACTTGAGCACTACGGCACCCACCCCGCTGTCGGCGCAGCGTTTGATACCCTCGATATTCCCGGTGATCCCGCTGCTCGACGCGAGCACCGGGCATTCCAGCGGCAGCCCCAAGTAATTCGTTTCAAGATTCGCCATGTGTCCCTCCCCGCAAACCCCTTGGCAGCCCGTCAGCCGAACTCTGCCGCGAGGCGTCGCCTGAACGATCTCTCGATCGGCAGAAAAAACCCAGCTGGATCTTCTCATCGCGGCCGCCAATTTTGACCCGCGAATCTCTTATGGTACTTCTCGTTCGGGTTTCGAGGGCCCCCTACGAGGCTTGCGCCGCGAGCCCGAACATGAGGGGGAGGCGTGCGGTGCCCTTAGGCCAGCTCCACCGACGCTCCGGACCAGGCACGAGGCCGGTAAGGATTCGGCAGCCGTTCGAGTAAGGCCACTCCGCGACCCGCTCGATTCGGAGGCCGGCGCTGGCTATCGCGCTAAGGATCTGGCCGAGTCCGTACTGCCACGAGTACGCGACGTGGGGATTGGCGAGCGGGGGGCGACCGTCGATCGCCCCCAAGCTCGCTCCGGAGATTGCGACGTAGTCTTCCACCGGTTCGACGAACGGTTCGGTTTCGAAGTAGTCGTCCTCAGTCGGAGCAAACGGCGGCTCGGACGCGATCGACCAGACGATAGGGTGGAAGTCTACGTACACCAACCGGCCACCGGGCTCCAGAACGCGCAGAACCCCGCGGGCCCATCGGTCGATGTCGGGTAGCCAGCCGACCACCCCGTAGCTACAAAACGCGATCTCGAATCGCTCTTCCGTGCCCTCCAACCACTGCAGGACCTCGGATCGCTCGAACCGAGCTTCGATTCCCGACTCGACTGACAGCTTTCGAGCGAACTCGATGGCCTCATCGGCCAAGTCGACGCCGAGCACGTGAGCGCCCCGCCTCGCGAGGCACAGGCTATCTTGTCCGGCATTGCACTGCAGGTGGACCAATCGACGCCCCTCTACCGAGCCGAGAAGCTCGAGCTCTTCTTCGAAGAGGAGCTCCTCGCCGCTCGCGAGTCGAGCCGCTTGGTCGCCCTTATGGCTGTTGTGGTGGCGAGTGGCTTGGTTCCAGCTCTGGCGAGTCGACTCGAAGGTGCTCATCGCCATATCGTAGAGAAGCTGGCGGTGAAGGGCCAGTCGATTTAATGGAGTCGGCTGCGCGCGGCGACTCGGCCTTGACTGCAGCAGCAGCCGCTGTTTTGCCATACAGCATGCGCCGACTGCTGGTCAAAGCTCGAAATCGTCTGCTTGGAGTGACAATGCTACAGCGCTCGATCGACGAGCTCAGAGATACCGTTGAACAGCGGCTGGGACGTCGCTCGCTGAGTTCGGTGAATCGATTTTGCCCCGTGTGCGGCTGCACTGAGCCGTTCGAACCGGGGCCCAATGGTCGGCCCGCTGCCGTTTGCCCGCAGTGCGGTAGCCTCGAACGACACCGGCTGATCTGGATGTTCCTTTGTCATGAGACCGACCTGCTTACCCGACCTCAGCGGTTGCTCCACTTTGCTCCCGAACGATGCTTCCGGACGCGCTTTGCCGGTCTTCAGACGCTCGACTACGTGACGGCCGACCTCTATTCTCCGCTCGCCGACAAGAAGGTCGACATCCAAGCGATGCCGTTTCCGGATGATAGTTTCGATTTCATCATATGTGGCCATGTGCTCGAGCACATTCCGGATGACCGGAAAGCCATGGCGGAGCTCTTGCGAGTCCTCCGGCCGGGCGGCCGATCGCTGGTCAACGTCCCGCTTCGCAACGGTCCAACCTATGAAGACCCGTCGATCGTCACGCCAGAAGCTCGTACTCAGCACTTTGGCCAACACGATCATGTGCGCTACTACGGTCTCGACATCGCCGACCGACTGCGGGAAGTAGGTTTTCTAGTCGATGTAGAGCGGTACCTTGAACGATTCGACCACCACGTCCGCCAACACTTGGCGATCGCTGACGAAGTTCTGTTCCTGTGTACTCCGCGCGCGAGTCGGTAGTCGGTCGGCGGAGGTTCACGTCGCGTTGCCTTGCTTCGTCGACCTCTGAGCGGCGTTCAGGCGTGACCGAAAGAAGCGGTATACGCTCATTCCCATACGCCACGTTCGGCGGGCGACTTCGCGCTGTGCAGACCCGCCCGGTAAGAGCCGATCGACGACCCGATCGACGGTTCCGTGGATCATCACTTTTCGGACGACCGGTCGCGATTCATCGTACAGAAGCCGCGGCTCCCGAGCGCGGTACGCCCACGCGTAGGCATAATACCGTTGGTCGATCTCAACCGTGCAGTGGCGGACCGGTATCTCAATTTCCGCCGTCTCCCGAATGAGCGCCTCCCACCGGTCGACGATCAGGTTCTCGTCGAAAGCTTGCGCGTTCTCGCGCGCGAACCGACCCCATTCGGTTCGAACCGCCGTGTCTTTCATCGCTCGCCGCAGCGCCAGGGCTAGGGCGTGCGGTGAATCCAGGCCCTTCGCGAGAAGTCCATTCCTTTCGTGAATGATCAGCTCGTTCACCGCCGGTGCTTCTTCGAACCCAATGGCTGGGAGTCCCGCTGCAAGCGCTTCACCCAGGGCGATCCCAAATCCCTCGAATCGGGACGGAAAGGCGAACAAATGACTTTCCGTGAGTAGGCGTAGCACCGCTTCTTTAGGCTGGCCCCCCAGCAGCTCGACCCGGTCGGTCAGCCCCAGCTCATTCACGAGCTTGACTAACGTCTCGTGGTCTCTTGGGTGATAGACGTCTCCGACGAGTCGTAGCCTCCAGTCCGGGAACTCGTCAGCAACCTCCGAGAAGGCTCTGACCAGGACGTCCTGTGCCTTCTGGCGAAAGGTAATGCGCGCGACATTGATGATGTATTTGGTCTTCCCCGGAGCACCGGCCGGTTTCGCGGGGCTTGCGCTGATCTGGACAGGATTGGGAATATGCCGTACCCGCGGGTGGAGGAACTCCGGCAGTGAATGCCGGAAGCTCTCCATGAGCAAAGTGATGCGGTCGGCGGCGGCAAAGGCTTGGACACGAGCCTGGGCCGAGCCGTAGTGATTGACAGCGTCCCCTGGAGAGCTGCTCTCACCTAGGATCAGCTTGGTCCGCAGTTCGTCGATTGCATCGATAATCAGAAAAAAGATAGAGCTCGCGCCACGGGCTACAACCACGTCGGGCGCAAACTCAGCTACTCGCGCTTTCAATTCGCCGCGTGCGGCCGGAGAATCTTCGAACGAGTGAACGATGACCTTCGTCGAACTCGGCGTTTTATATACCGGCGTGGTGTCGACGCGAGGGTCACCCTTGGTCAGGATCGCAGTGGAGATGTCCGGCTGAGCGGCCAATGCGGCAACCAGCGTTGAAACCATGGACTCGATGCCACCTCGGATACGGGTGTAGGCAGGGCAGAAGAACATGACCTTCATTGCGCCGCCTGTACCGACTCGGCGTCCCGAAGGCGCGGCCAGAGGTCGTATTCGTCGAGCACGGCCTTGAGCTGTACGTCATTCTGATCTTTGAAGTAGTTGGTTCGGTAAAGGGCCACTTCTTGAGTCTGCGGGATCGTCGTTATGTTCTCCCAAACGTCGCCTTTGTCGGTCGCTACCGCGCTCCTCACGAGTCGGGATTTGGTTCCGGCTCGCAGCGCCATCGCTTTGAACCAAACGTCGTCGGCGTTGGGGCTTAGACGACGGAATTGCTCCGATTTCAAGACTTCACCGTCCGAGCCGAAGCACCCCGGATAGTACAGAACTCCGCCGATTCCGGTCGGAAACAGGAGGTCGGAGGAACCTCCGACGTCGCGAATATCATATTGCCAATCCCGGTAGGGAGCCAACGCGCCGGAGCCCTGAAATTTGATGACATGGGCTCGGTGGCAACAGATGTCTTGGGGATGGGCTTGCCAAGATTGATAAAGGCGCTCGAGCCACCTTCGCGGATAGAAGACGTCGTCATCGCACGTGACGATGACGTCGTTGGGATACTCGAGCAGGCTTGGGATCAGTTTCTTGTATGAACGAAGGTCTTCGCAGTACCGGATCTCGAGGCCCCGTCGCCGCTGTTTCCGCAGCGCCGCGGGCAGTGATTGCTCCGAGAAGTTGTCTCGTTCAAGCCAGAGAACAACGCGATCCGCAGGTATAGACTGACGAAATATTGATTCAATGGTCAGGTGGACTTGCGCTATTCGGTACGGAATGGTCGTTAGGCTGACGGTCAGGTTGGCCGGACGGCCATAGTCTTCGTCCGCCACGCCAGAATCGTTTCCGAGCTCCGATAGCAACATGAAATACCTGTATAGCTCGCGGACCTCGGCCTGTCGGGCCGCTCTTCGTTCACGCTGTTGAGCTTGCCGCCAATTCGTACCCGTAAGTAGCCGGGTGACCTCGGCTCTGATGTCTTCGAACCGCTTGTAACCCGGCTGAAGCTCCAGAAGCAGCTTTTTTGCCCGGCCCTTCGTAAACTTTTCAAGGGCGGTACCCATTCGGGGAGTCTTACGACTATCTTCGCTCACGACGCTACCTTCAGGCTTTATATCTTCTCGTAGGCACGCCGGTGAGACGTTGCTTGCAATGCTTCCACACCGGCAAAAGTGCTCGCTCCCATAACTCGGGGTGCTCGGAGCGGACGTGTTGCCCTACTGTCTTCCTCAAGTTCACCAGTAGTGTGGAGGCTAGACCGAGCAGTGGATTCTTCGACTCGCGGCTCGTTGCGGCGCTCCAGCCCTCTTCCCAGCCTTCAAAGATGTTAAGCGTCCTATCGACCAAGAGAATATTCTCGGATTCCACGGCACTTATGGCCTTTGCATCGACCGGGAAAGGCCGTTGGATGATGTCTAGACACATGGCCTCCAAATGACGCGGTATGCAGTGGAGGTCATGAATCTTGCTTTCCCAAGTGGAGCAGACGGCGTCGACAAACGCCATGGCGCCGGTTTGCGTCTCTTCCACGAATGCTATCGCCCTGTCGTTCATTGATCCGGCCGTTGTGACGGGCACAATGGTGCCCGCGTTACGCTCGAATCCAATGCAAGTCCCGACCCTAGGGTTGGCGAAGAAGGATTCGAAAAAGATAGGATAACTATTGAATGGGGTAAAGACGGCGTTGCTGAAGCCAAAGTACGGATTGATGAGGCCGGAGTCTTTCGAGAAAGTGCGAGCGGCCGCCTCACTCTTGCATGCCAAATAGTAGAAGTCGAGGGGCCGGCCCACAATTTGGCTGAGGAAAACCTGACTACTCCCGCGCCACCCGATGTCGAAAAAGGCATCATTTTCCGAAGTGAGTATGTTGGAGTCGTAGTATTCCGTGGCGAGATGCGCCTTTTCCAGATTCGTCTCGACGATGAGCGGTGCAAGCCGCTGGGTCAGAGCCGGAAGATCGATGAGGACGTCTTCTAAGAAGGCGTCGGCGTCAGTGATGCCGAGCCGACGAAGCTCGGCGACGACCTCGTCGGACAGCGAAAGACCAAATCGCTTCTCGAGCAGACTTCCGACCGTGATGCTCTCTTTCTTGATGCCAACGTAGTGAGAGGTCCAGGCTAGCTTGGCGGTCGACGTCAACGTAAAGGGAAGATAAACGTTCCGCGACGACGCGATGTAACGGAGCGCAGGCATGTCGGGATAGGCGTATGCCATCCGCTTCATGACTCGCTGGGGCATCCAACCGTCCCGTGAGAGGAGATACAACGTCTCGGTCTTAGCGCGCCGGCACTCGTTCAATATCCATCTGCACAGAAAGAAGAGTAGAGGTCCGAATACCTGAAGCCCGAGCAAATAGGCGTTTCCTTGAAACAGAGACCGCGCGATCGGCTCATCATACGGGTCGTCGTAGTGAAGATGGGCGACCTGCGCCATCGCCGTCCGAAACCCCAGGTCGCTGTCATTTCCAAAGCGAAATTCAGGGCGGCGGTTCCCCACGACTCGCATCATATTGCTGGTCGGCTTGGGCAAAATGATGTGAGCGACGCCCGCGGCTTGCGCGCCTTCTCCGTCGGACACCACGTTGTCGCCGATATGAAGAGCGGTGGCGCTGTCAACGCCCAGTTCGTGCAGCACATGCTCAAAAAGCCGACCGTTCCGCTTTTGAAAGCCGTAGTCCGAGGAAACGTATAGAGACTCCCATCCTCCGACGCCGTTCTGTTCTAGCGCCTTGATGACAACGGCCGACGGCAAGTACATATCCGAAAGAAGAACGACCCGCACGCCACATTGCACAATGGCTTGAAGCAGCTCTACGCCTACCGGGCGCGGTCTTAACTGGCTGAGCTCGATATTGACTTCGAGCTGCCGGAGTCGAATCAGCGTGTCGGCGTCCAGTCCGTACTGGCGGCCGATCTCACTATAGATCTGGTCGTGGGTGACCTCCTCGATGCCGGATTCCAGGAGTCTTTTCCGAAGACGGTCTTCGCACTGAAAGCGAGCCCGGGTGAACGAAACGAGCGGGTGCCCATCAAGATGCTGAGCGTACTCATCGTCATAAAGGTAGTGAAGGTCTCGCGGCCTGCTCGTGGGCCGAATCAGAAGCGTGTCAAACACGTCCATCGAGACTAGAGAAGGCTTCGTTTCGGCAACGAAGTTCTTGATCTCGGAGATCGAACGCATCCGCGGCACAAGCACTTCTGCCGGAGCATGCCCTTCGTATCCGGCCTTGTCGACCGCTGATGACGAAGCAGGCGACCCCGCCGGATGGCTGGGCGTTTGTATCCTTCGAATCTCGGTGTGTACACGGCGACTTCAACCGCATCTGCCACCTGCGGTTAACCCGCACCACACCATGGACTGGAGTCCCTTTGGCGCCGGTACCGCGGCGCGCGCTGAGCGGTTCAGACGGCCGGGCAGCGGCCCGTCAGAGGTCGGTGCTAGATCCCGGCTCGGCGATAGTGGCGATGAAGTCGTCGACGATTTCGTCGCGGGCGAAGTCTTGCCACAGTCCGATCCGTCGCGGGTTCGCCGGCCGAGCTTGCCAGCCGGTCTGCGATGTCCACAACGGAGCTCCGATCTCGACTCGCTCCCCCCACCTAGGCTCTTTGACGACCGCCACCGCCACAACGTCGAACAATGCACGGCCCGGAGGGTCACCGTACAGCTGCGCGTTTTCGAACAGCGAGACTCCGTAGTCGCCGAAGCGCTCAAAGCGCCCGCCGTGGCGACCAGTGACCGATTCGAACCGAGGTCCGACACCGGCAAGTCTGGTTCTCAGCTCGGCCAAAGAGATCTGAACCGCCGATGCCCCGTCCGGCCGGTCGTATCTCACCGTAACGATGTCGAACGGTACATCGAGCCCCAGGAGATAAGAGAGGGCCGACGTGTCGTGGCGCAGATTGTACTCGCCCGGTTCGGGATAGTTGGATCCAAGCCACACGATCCGCACTTTTCCGGCGATGTCGGGTGCCGAGCGCAACGCGAGGGCGACGTTCGTGAGTTTGCCCACCGCTAGCAGGAGCATACGCTGGCGCCTCACTTTCCTCGCCGCCTGGATGATGAAATCAACGGCGTTCTTGCCCGGGTAGTCGCGGCCAGCGATCGCTGCATCCTTCAGCTCGTCGTAGGTCCCGCCCGCGCCTGCGACCAGCGGAATGCGGTCGGCCACCCCACACAGGCGCATGACTCGATGAGCCTCGGCATAGTGATGATGCACCGCCCCTCCCCCGTCGGTGGCATTGACGGTGACGCCCAAGACTTCGAAGCGGGTGGGGCTGAAGATGAGATAGGCGAGGGCGTGCTGGTCATCGACCTCATTATTCGCGTCGGTGTCGAACACTACTGGAATCCGCTCGCTCGCCGACGACGATGGCCCAGCAGGTGCGGATGGCTCAGCTTCCGTTCGTGGTGCGGACGGCTCCGTACACCGCGCCCCACCGAGCATACCCAGCGCGACGCACGCGAATCCGTACCGCAAGAATCGGTCGGTCATCGTTCACCTCTCGAAGAGCACGGGCCCTTAGTCCTCGATGAGTCCGTGTGTAAATCGCAAAAACGGCGGCTCCACTTGAAAAACGCTTTTCGCAGCACCACCACCAGCTCGCTGGATACGGCGATGAGTTGACCGAGGCCGGGTGCGCCGACATGACTGTGATTGATCGCGGTCTTGCACTGGTTGAACCACATTTCGCGCGCCTGATGCCGCCCCCGCACTCGCGGCACGCGTAGACCGGCGATGGCAGCGGGTTTGGCGACCCCTGGGCGTACGGAGCCGCGAGGGGCCGCTCGACCCGAGGGGTAGGCGAAACGATGCCCAGTGTCGCAGATGCGGAGAGCCAGAGGGGACCGCCGACCGCCATGACCGGTGACCAGGCTCGAGTGATCCAGGATCGGCCATCGCTGCGCTGCTCACAGGCGAACTCTAACATGCGCACCCGTTTTCGTGTCTCTGAGCGCAATCGTGCGGGTCGTCGACTTCGCCTACACGAAACTGTCTTGAAGCGCGTCGAACAAGCTTGAGGGCACGAGGCGCCAATGTCGGAGGCAGAGGGCTCGAGAAGTCGGAGAGCGGGCATTTTCTCCCGTCTGGAGGGTGTCCTCGCGCGGCGCCTCCGGTCATCGACAGCCCCGTGACGGCGCTCTCTGATCAACGACGTTCCCTACCGAACTTTGACAGTCGACGACCGAACGATGACACCGCTTTCGGCAGCTTTGGGCCACGATCGAGATCGTCATGACGACCTCCTTTGAGCCTGCCTTGCCACCTGCACTTGCGCCCTCGACGGCGGCGCCCGATGAACGCCCGGCACCGAGTGTGCCGCTGGACGCCGATGTGGACGAAGCGCCGGAAGTCGAGTCCGACGACGAGAAGGTCCTTCAGCCCACTGGGTCCAGGCTTCTGGCGGCGGTGTACGTGGGGCTGCACTTCGTACCCCTGTTCGGTCTGTGGACCGGGTTCGGGTGGCCCGAGGTGCTGATGGCGCTGGGCTTGTTGTGGGTGCGGGTGTTCGGCATCACTGCCGGCTATCATCGCTACTTTTCCCACCGCTCATTCAAGACGAGCCGGTGGTTTCAGTTCGTGTTGGCCTTCCTGGCTCAGAGCAGCGGGCAGAAGGGTGTGCTGTGGTGGGCCGCCCACCACCGGCATCATCACCGCAACTCAGACCAGCCCAACGACGTGCACTCGCCCGTGGTGCGGAGCTTCTGGTACAGCCACGTGGGCTGGATCTTCGACCCGAAGCACGACGCCACCCACCTCAACCAGGTCAAGGATCTGGCCAAGTTCCCCGAGCTCATGTTTCTCGAGCGATTCCATTGGATACCTCCGGTCGCACTAGGGGTTGCGGTGTGGCTTCTTCAGGGTTGGTCGGGCCTGTGGATCGGTTTCTTTGCCAGCACCATGGCGCTGTACCATGTCACGTACACCATCAACTCCCTGTCCCACGTGTTCGGGACCCGCCGCTATGCCACCACTGACGATAGTCGGAACAATTTTTGGCTGGCGCTTCTGACCCTCGGCGAGGGTTGGCACAACAACCACCACCACTACATGGCCAGCTGCCGCCAGGGCTTCTACCCTTGGGAGATCGACCTTACGTACTATGGCGTGAAGGTGCTGGAAAGACTGGGCCTGGTCTGGGACGTCCGTGAGCCCCCCGCTCGCTGCTACGATCGAGCCAAGCAGGCTGCCCCCGACGCGACCTGGACCCAAACTCTTCTTCCACCCCGTCGCACCCAGGTCCCCCAGCAACCGGTTGATCGCTGAGGCCATTGGCGGCCCGCAAGGCTTCTGGTCCCTTTGCCCGTGGAGTTAGCCCTTCAAGGCGCTCAGGGCGATGCTCGGTACCTTTGCCCAGCTGGGCGTGTGCTCAAGGTGCACCATCTTTTGACCTACGGCCGCGACTTGGCGATGATCGCAGAACCACAGGGGTTTGGGAAAAACGGTGAGGGGACCGCGCAGCACCGTCTTCTCGATGCCCTCAAGCAGGTAAGTGTTGTGGACCCAGCCTAGGCCACTTTGGATATCCGAGAGCGTTGCGGATGGATGTCCGCCCCACGCGGGCGAAGTGGTCGCGTAGGCGACCGCCGGCCAGTGGTTCACCGCAACTGTCCCGTACCGCAGCTCGACGATCGCCCTGTCGAGGGCAGCGCCGACATCGCGCGACCGTTCGTGCTTTGGGTGCACGACCAGCGTACCGGCGAGGGTGCCCCATAGGGTGTCGTTCATGAATCGCGTCGCTTCAGCGAGGAAGGCTTCCGGATCCGAGGCCTCCAGCGGCGTTTCGCTGAGAATCGAGCAGAAGGGTTCATTTAAGAAAAGCGGGTCGTCGGGTCGACTCGGGTCGACGCCGGGAATGAGCGTCCAGGGGAGGCGCGTATCATCGGCCGCGCCGATCTTTTCGATTTGATCGCGGCCGGAGGTCAGCGTTTCGTAACGGTCGAAGGCTCCCGGGTAGTAGGCTTTGCGGGTTGGTGTCGCCAACAGGAAGTGCTTGATCCGTGCAAGTAGTCGATCGCGCTGAGGCCAGCGCTTCGAGGTGATCAGCATCTTCGCCGCGTTGCAGTTGAACGAAGCGTTGTTGGTAATCATCGATGCGACGTTGCGCGCGACGAAGTCGAGCTGACCATCGCTATAGTCGGCAGGCACGATCGCCACTGGGCTTACGTTGCCGAGCTCCGAGGTGATGCGCTTCTTCAGAACCGGATCGTTCGACTGCATCCGACGGTCGCGCTCGGGCCCGGGCGGGCCCCAAACAATCAAATCGTGGGTGTGGTTCGATCCGGTGATGTGAACGTCCTGAACCGCTTCGTGCTCGACCAAATACTGGCCGACGTCGGCTCCTCCGTACACGACCCGAAGGTAACCGCGGTCGATGAACGGCTTGAATGCGGATTCGAGGTGCGGGCCGACCCACTCGTTGACGGGGTTCATTTTCACCACGCACACGAAGCCTTCCGCGAACATCTTGTACAGGGCGTCCATCGGAGGGATCGAAGAGACGTTGCCGGCGCCAAGGATCAGCGCAACGCCACCCTCCGGATGATCTTGGTGATAGAAGCTGCCGGCTTGGGCTCTCGTTTTCTCGACGTCCATCTCGGGCAGCATCAGTTGATCGACGGTGAAGCCGGCGAAGAGCGCCGCGTCTATCGAGTCGGTAGGAAAGACTCGAGCCGTCACCCGACCGTCGGGCCGCGTTCGTACGTTTCGCCGCGGGATGATCGGACCGCCGGTCCGAACCTGATCCAACGTCTGGTGCAATAGCCGGAGGTTTCGCATGGTGGGCATCACCCCGGCGGTCCATTCCTCGCCGGCGTCCGACAGGCCTTTAGCCTCCGCACCGTCGGTCGCCCATAGGTCGGCCACCGAGAGCAAGCGGTCTTTCGTTTCACGCAAGAGACTTTGCTTTTCCACAACGGGGAGCCGGGCAAACGTGCGCGCGTTGTCGCGAAGAAGGCCGACGGCGTCGTCGACGGCCTGCTCTTCGGTCGTCCGATGGCTGGGAGCGCGGGCGCTCATCTCGAGGGTAGCCGTCATGGTCTTCGGTATCGAAGACCCAAAAAGTTCGGCCGTCAATCCCACCAGCGGGCGCTTTCAAGACATCCGAAACATCCGGCCGTCGACTTCGATCAGGCCCTTACGCGCCAACCGCTGAATCATCCGGGAGACCGTCCCCTCGGCGAGGCCGAGGTGCTCCGCGAGCTCGCATCGGCTGAACGGCAGGCGCATCCATGTATTCGGCGACTGCGCCCCTAGCACCTCCCGCAGCAAGGACAGGACTCTCTCCTCGGCGGTCATCGCCTGGCGGCGCATGACGATCTCCCGAAGCTGGTCGACTTGGGCGGCAAGGAAGCGCTCGATGGCTGTCCGCTTCTCCGCGTCGTCGTCGAGGTGCGACGACACGCTGCGAGTGTCGATTACGCACACGGTCGCCGCCGTCAGCGCTTCGACGGTGCAGCCATAGCGCCCCGTCCAGATGCCGTCGACGCCGATGAGCTCTCCCGGGCCGATCAGTCGCAGACCCACCGTCTGTCCGCCGGCGACCCGGATCTCGCGGGCGTAGCCGCTGATCATCGAGAAGACGTGAGTTGCCGGCCCGCCGTCCTCGCAGATCGGGGTGCGAGGACGGATCCGGCGCTGCCCTCTCGCTGGACGGCCATCGCAACCATCGCAGCGAGCGCTCGGGCCGATCCCGGCCTCCTTGACCGGGCACCCGCCGGTTCCCCCGATGAGCCGGCGCGGGCTTGGGTCCGGTTTCGTCAAATCGAGCGTCACCATAACACCAGCGGTCGGCCGAGAAGGCATCACCTGCATGGACCTTGTCGCTCCTAAACGCGCAAAGACTTGATCTAGATCAGTCGCAGGCCCGCTGGTCGCTGCACCGTTGAAGTAACACTTAACGCTGTCCGAGGCCCAACATGTACGATCCCAAGCTCGACCAAATTGAAAAAACCCTCTCTGACCGAGACTTTCCCAAAATCTTCGCCGTCGAGCTGAACGCCGACTGCAACCTTGCCTGCGCGATGTGTCATCATGGCACCATGCGTCGCCCGAAGGGCGTCCTGCCGCTGCCCCTGTTTCAGCGGTGTGCCGATCAGATCGCAGCGATCGCGCCCCAGACCGACGTGTGGTTCTCGTTCTGCGGGGAGCCGCTCCTGTCCCCCGACCGGCTCTTCGAGTGCCTCGAATACGGGGCCGAGGTGGGTCTCCAGTCCCTGAACATCAATACGAACGCGATGAAGCTGACCAAGCCCGTCGCCGACCGCCTGGTGACATTACCCGTGCGGATGCTCGTGGCCGGTGTCGACGCCTTCAGTGCCGACGTCTTCGAGAGCCTCCGGGTCAATGCGGTCCGCGACGAGGTCTACCAAAATGTCGAATACCTCCTCGACCGCTGTCGAGACCGCGCCGACGCCCCGGAGGTCGTGGTGCAGTTCATCGAGATGGAAAACAATGTGCACGAGCTCGAGGAATACAAGCGCTACTGGCTGGAACGTGGGGCGACGGTGAAGGTTCGCAACATGCTGAGCTGGGGCGGTCAGGTGTCGTCACCTCTCGTTCAGCTCGGCCTCAAGCGCATCCCGTGCCCCTGGGCGCTGACGATGATGCACGTATTCTGGGACGGCCGAGTTCCGAGATGCCCGGGCGACACCGAAGGGGAGGAGGGCGCCGGTAACGCTTGGGACGAGCCGCTCGTCGACCTGTGGGCTCGTCTTGGCGACTATCGCAATCTGCACCTGGCCCGCCGCTTCGACGAGCTGCCCGACCGTTGTTCGCGATGCACCGACTGGATGACGGGCGCCTCGGTGAAGCTCCGTCCTAGTCACCAGCCACAGCCCGCCGAGGTCGTCGGTTAGGTCCGGAGGTTCTCATGAAGACGCTCTATCTTTGCGGCGCTGGTAACGCCGAAGGGGTGAGGCTCGCCCTCAATGTAAGGGATGCCACAGATCGCTGGCAGCGGTTGGTCATCCTCGACGACGACCCGGCCAAGCACGGGCGACGGATCCTCGACGTGACCATCGAGGGCCCGTTTTCGCGGTTGGCCGAAGCCGATGCCGAGAATTCGGAGGCGGTGAACCTGGTCGCTCGGTCGACTTCGGGCCGTCGCCGCGCCGAACAGAAGATCGCCAGCTACGGGGTGCCATTCGCTAGTCTTGTGGATCCCACCGTCGACCTGCGAGGGGTCGAGCTTGGCCGCGGCGTGACCATCTATCGGCACGCGACGGCCTCCGCCCTCTCGAAGATCGGAGACGGCGCCGTGGTTTTTGCGGGCGCGAATGCGGGACACGGCGCTCGGCTGGGTGCCGGCTCGGTCCTCGCGCCCGGAGCGGTGGTCAACGCGCGCGTGGAGCTCGGAGAAGGCGTGTACGTCGGCACCAACGCATCGATCATGCCTGACCTCCGCATCGGCGATTGGGCCACGGTGGCCGCGAACTCGGCGGTCATCCAGGACGTACCAGAAGGGTTGACGGTGATCGGGGTTCCGGCGCAGGTCCTCGGCCGACCCGTCGATACGCCCCCGCCGGTCGTCGAGACGGTGGCGACCGACGAGACGATCGAGGCCGTGCAGGCGATCTGGCAGGAGCTTCTCGACCCGGAGACGCTCGGACCCGACGACAACTTCTTCGATGTCGGCGGTACTTCAGCGCTGGCTTTGCAGTTGCAAGTACGGCTGCAAGCAACATTCGGTCGAGGCCCTGGCCTCACCGAGATATTCCAGCACTGCACGGTTCGGCGGCTCGCCACGTGGGTGAGCCACGGCTCGGCTCCCGCTCAGGCCGAGACGGCGAGCCGTGGGCTGCTTCGACGACAGTGGGCCGCGCAGCGCCACGAAGCTCGGAGGCGACGATGAACGGTCCCATTTGTGTCACCGGCGCGTCCGGGCTGATCGGCGCCGCGCTCGTTCGCGCGCTTCGGCAGCAAGGTCGGTCCGTGATCGAACTCGACCTCCGGTCGAGGTTGGCCGGCGACGTTCGTCGGCGAGTCGATATTCGTCGGGCGTTGCGAGGATGTGCGGGGGTCGTCCACCTCGCCGCGATCTCGCGCGTCATCTGGGGGGAGCGGTCCCCCGACCTCTGTTGGCAGACGAACGTCGGTGGAGTGCGCAACGTGTTAGACGAGGCCATCGCTTCCCGGCGGCGGCCCTGGGTGATCTTCGCGAGCAGCCGGGAGGTATACGGTGAACCGCGGACGTTGCCGGTCGTCGAATCGGCGCCCCTGAACGCTTTGAATGTGTATGGCCACACCAAGGTCATCGGTGAGCAACTCACCCTCAAGGCGCGGGAGGAGGGATTGCACACCGCCGTCGTCCGCTTTTCCAATGTCTACGGGGCCGCGTCCGACCACGCCGACCGGGTCATTCCCGCATTTGTGCGGGGCGCGCTCGCCGGGCGCCCGCTGAGGGTCGACGGGTGGAATCACACGTTCGACTTCACCCATCTGGACGATACGGTGCGCGGGGTTCTGAGCGTCATCGAACGAATGGACGCGCGTGGGGCTCCACCTCCGCCGATCCATTTCGTCACTGGTCGTCCAACGAGCCTCGGGGAACTCGCCCGACTGGTCGTCGGCCTCGCCGGATCGCGATCAAGGATCGAAGGGGCTCCGCCCCGTGACTTCGACGTTGCGGGATTCGTCGGCGACCCGAGCCGAGCGAAGGCGCTGCTGGGCTGGTGCCCGCAGATCACTCTGGAAACGGGATTGACGAGACTGATCGGCGACCTTCAGGCCGTTGACGGTCGATATCGAGTCAATACCGAACCACGACCGGACGACAGCGCGCTCCCGCTGACCGCCGGCGGATAGCGCGTCCCGCCGCGTCGGCATCGGTCGGCGGCTAGTGTGCCGGATCCGATACATCAGGCCGTTGTCGGCGTTTCTTTTTCACGCCAGCCCATCGGGCCGTCTTCGGCTCGCTCAGCGCCTCGTACGTTCGAGTCTGCTTTGCTTCGCGTCCGGCCACCCGACACGGAGTTGCTCGCCGACAACGACCCCATCGGTCGGAACACTCGGGGTCGCTGTGGCTCGTGGCGGACGCAGGCCATCAATTGTCCTGGAACTTGAACGACACCTTGAGCCTCGTTCGGTAGCCGATGACCTTTCCGTCCTCGATCTGAAGATCCATCTCGGAGACCTCGGCGATGCGCAGGTCGGTCAGCGTCTTGGCAGCCCTTTCGACGGCTGACTTCGCTGCCTCCTCCCAACTATTCTGACTAACTCCGACCAGCTCGATGATCTTGTAGACACTGCCCGACATATCTCGCTCCCTTCGTTGTCACATCGCCCTTGGACGACGGATCCCGAAGCTTATCAAACGTACTGAGCGAAGGCCAAGGTGCTCGCGAGTCGCTACTGGTGTATTCTGCGGCCGGTGCGCTCCGATTGCATACGCCCGCCGCTCACGGTTGCTTCGCCGCCATGTCGGGTCGCTTGCGAAGAGCCTGCACCAGTTTGGCGACCTCTTCGTTCCAGCGATTCGGGTCGTCCAGCACCTCGCGAAAGTCAGCCGCGACGCGTTCGCACACGGTTCTGTGCACGGCTCGCTGGTCATCGGGCCACCACTGCGGCGGGGCGTGGCCCCGTTCGAAGATCGCGTCGTCCAAGAGAATCGGAATCAGGATCGTGGCCCCTTCGGCCTGTTCACACTCGAGGACTTCGGCGACCTCATTCAGAACGCCCGGTTCCAAGAGCGAGGCCCTCGAGCAAATCAGGATCATCCGATCGTACGACCGAATGCTCGTGCGCAGAAGCGCATTGACCCCTTCGCCGGGAATAGTCTCCTCGGGGAGGAACCACCTCTTGATACCGTTGTCCTGCAGGGCAGACCGCAGACGCTCGGCGAAACCGCGGTCCGACCCCTCGTAACTCAGAAAGACGGACTGCATCATCGTGAACAAGTCGCTGGCGTCGATCGATTTCGCGGAGTCGATCAAGTAAGCGGCCATGATGGCCGGCATGCCGGAGCGTTCGAGCACGGACTGCAGGCCGTGTAGCTGGATCGACCTCGCGACCGTGCGCCAATCGATAAGACTGAATGACAGGTCTTTCGCTTCGACGATGCTCGCGGGCAGACGAACGTTCCCGATGTGAGCGCCGATGAGGACGGCGTCGCGGAGGTCGGCCTTCATGATCTTGGCATCGCTGAGATAGGCACGGCTCAGATTTGCAGCCCGCAGGTTGACGTCGAACAGGTCGGCGCCTTCGAGATTGGCGCCTTCGAGATTGGCGCTGCGTAGATCAGCGCCGCCAAGGTAGCTGCCGTTGGCTCGGTAGGCGCCGCGAAGGCTAGCACCGCGAAGGTCGGCGTCCCGGAGGTCGGCGCGAGCAAGGTTGGCGTGGCGCAGGTCGGCGCGCACCAATCGGGTTCCTCGTAGGTCCGCGGCCTCAAAGTCAACATTTCGGAGGTCGGCACCGACCAGGTCGGCATGATGGAGATCGGCGAGCGCATACGGACTCGTCTTGCGCCACGCGTTCCAGGCCTCAACGCCCTTCTTGAGCTTCGCTATCTGCTTTCGGAACACGCCGGCCGTAGGTTGGCGCCTAACGGAGCGGAGCGCTAGCAGCCGGGACAAACTCTGTGCTCAGGCTGGGTAAGACTGCCACCGCGATCACACTGAGGCGACCGATCAGGCGTGGAAGGGCAGTGTTTGCCAGGCACGTTGGCTGCATGGATTTCCCGCATGCGTGCGTGGTGCCACGCCGCAGGACCAGCGCATCGCCCGTTCAGGCCGGCGCCTCCTTTGAGCCGAGGGGTCAGTTCAGCGCCGAAAGCCAGCTGATCAACCGCCGAACGTTCTTGTCCGTGAGCGGGCAGATTCGTCCCGCCATCGTATCCCTGAGCTCGATAAGGCGGTTTTCGATGATGAGCCGCTGGAGCCGAGCGTTCAACGAGTTGTCGGACTCGAGGGACTCGTACTCCGAAACGAGCTCGCTGGCCTTCTTTGCCACGGAGAGTCTGAGTTCTTCGAGCGGGGGCACTGTCATTCGGGCTAGGCCGACCATGGCGGGCGCCTTTGCAGACTTCGTTCCACAAGCGTGTCGGTCGGTGACCAGTCGCGACCACGGGGAATTGTGCCTCGCATAGACTAATCAACCACGCTTCGCCATCGGGCTAGGGTGTAACCATCCGGATACCAGGAGTTCAAGAGAGTGTCGGCCCCGTAGCGGGGCGTCTTTCGATGGCCGGTCCGACCCTCGATATCGCCGGGGGCGCCGCGAGGCTCTTGCTCCGTGGGGCCCGTCGCGGTCTGAGCGTGTCTTGGCGGTGCGGTCACCCAACCGTCCTCCGCCATATCTATTTAGTAGCGGTTTGAATGGGACAAGAGAGAAGGGCTGACTAAGCCAGCTCCGATGTGCTATTCTACCAAGTCCGGAAAGGAGCGTGCGATGTCGATGAAAGAAGTCGAAGAGTTCCTTCGCACAAGTAACGTCAAATACCGAACGGTGAGGCACGCGCGAGCTTACTCGTCTCAGGAGATCGCAGAGGCTGCTCATGTTCCAGCTCGCCGATTGGCCAAAGTCACGATGATAAGGCTAGGAGACCGGATCGCTATGGCGGTTCTTCCCGCCAACGAGATGGTCGATGTCGTTTCGTTAGGCAAGCTGGCGGGCGTCGATCGGGTCGAGATCGCCACCGAGCGCGACTTCCAGAATCGGTTCCCAGACTGCGAAGTGGGGGCTATGCCACCGTTCGGCCACCTGTGGGGCATGCCGGTGTTCGTAAGCGACACATTCCGGAGGAGTGATGACATCGCTTTCGAAGCGGGAAGTCACACCGAGCTCCTCGAAATGCCGTACGAAGAATACGAGCGGCTAGAGCAGCCGAAAGTCGGGCATTTCGTCCACTAACCCTGCTCGGGGTGAGAGTTCCGTAGCGCTCGAAGTCGATGCGAGTGCGTGTGGTAACAGCGTGTCGTGGTCACGGGTACGAAACGGGCGGAATGCATCTTGCTGCTGATTTCGGTCAGTCATGAAGACGATCGGAATCCTCTTTGCAACCCGTGAAGGACAGACGCGGCGGATCGCTGGCTACGTTGCGCAAAGACTGCGGGACGCAGGATACGCTATCGAAGTTGTAGATGTCGCGCATGCGGACGGAGTGAATCTTGATGGGTTCGATGCGGTGGTTCTGGCGTCGTCGGTTCACGTGTGGCGGCACGAGCCAGAGATGGCGCGTTTCGTGAAGAAGCATCGGCTCAAGCTCGCCACCGTACCTTCGGCATTCCTATCGGTCAGCCTGTGCGAAGCGGGCGCGGAAGACCCGGCCGCTGAGCCTCAGCAGAAGATTCGAAACCGGCTTGATGCATTCTGGTTGATGGACCGGTTCTTTACGTCGACGCATTGGCATCCCGATATTGCGCTGCCAGTGGCCGGTGCTCTTCGGTATTCTCAATATTCGATTTTCAAGAAGCTGGTATTGCAGCAAGTCGCCCGCGCCAAGGGCGGCTCAAGCGATACAAGTCGCGACCATGAGTATACGGACTGGGATCGAGTGGACGATTTCGTCGTTCGCTTTCGAGGTCTGCTGCAAGAGGCTCCGGTACGGCCGGTGGCCGTCGTTTGACGTCATTGTGTCTTCGGTACAATGAGGCGCTACGCCATCCTTGGGTACGATCTTTTCGGCGCCGACCGTGGCTGATCCGCGTTTCCCGGGCGGCGAACGCTATCGCTTGACCACCGAGGTGAGAACCGCGCGCAGCTCAGCTTGCCGAAAGGGCTTGATCAGGCAGGGGCATTCGACCGCGCGTAGATAAGCCTGACTATCCGGCGTGAATGCTCCCCCAGTGAGAAACACGGTCCGCGCCGCCAAATCTGGGGCTTCGATGGTCAGTCGGCGATGAAAGTCGACGCCGGTGGTGCCGGGCATCATCACGTCGCACAGGATCGCGTCGAAGTCTTGCTCTCCGTTGAGCAGCCTGTCCCAGGCTTCTTCGGCGCTGCGCGCAGACTCTACGCGATGTGGTTGCAGCAGACGCCGGATGAGCTCCGCCAACATCGGCTCGTCGTCTACCACCAGGATTCGCCAAAGGGCTTCGTTCTGGAGAACCGGCTCAGCGATCGTTTTTGGTCGGGGCGGGGGCTCGTCGATGGTCGGCAACCAGACGGTGAAGGTGGAGCCCTCTCCGGGGTGGCTTGCGACGTCGATCCAGCCGCCGTGGTCGGTGACAATCTTCTCGCAGATCGCCAGGCCCAAGCCGGTGCCGCGATCGCCTTTGGTTGTGACGAACGGATCGAAGACCCGGCCGAGAATCTCGGGAGGCATTCCAACGCCGGTGTCTTCTACCCGGACGTGCGCGCGGTCGGCTTGTCGACCGATGCGCAGCGAGAGCCGATTTGAATCCGGCCGCCCGCCCTGCATCGCCTGGGCGGCGTTGACGATCAAATTGACGAACACCTGACCGAGTTGGCCGAAGTCGGCTTCGACCCAAATCGACCCCGATCCATCGTCTCGCTCGATCCGGGCCACGTGCCGAATCTGGTTGCCGGTGATCCGCAGAGCCAAGTCCAGGACGTCAGCCAGTCGCACCGGTTGGCGGGCTGCTTCTTGCCGAGCGAACGTGTTGAGATCTTGGCTGATCGAGGCAACCCGATGCAGGCCGTCGAGCGCCACCGACAAACCTTCTTGCAGGGTTCGAATATCCAGCGGGTGCCCGCTCTGCAGCTCGGTGAGGGTGCTTTCGAGGCTGGCGGTCACATAGGCCAAGGGGTTGTTGATCTCGTGGCCAACGCAGGCGGCGAGCGTGCCGAGGAGGGTGAGCCGTTCGGTCAAGGCCGCCTTCTCGGCGTCAGCGCGCTCCGCCGTGACATCCCTGAGCATCAGGACGTGTGCCTGCTGCCCCCGAAAACGTACCGACACGGCCGGTGGACTGACGTAGGTGCGCCGAATGCCCCTGGGATCCTCGACGCCGACCTCACGGCGGAGCCGGTCCTGCCGTAAGAGGGACTCGAACTCTTCGGGCGCCCGATGGGAGAACGCCGATTGCCAGGCTTCATTGGAGTAGAGCGATTTCGTATCGCACCACACGGAGACCGGGTCGGGGAGGCGCGCCAGGACCTCTCGCAGCTCGCGCTCGGCGTCGGCGCGTTCCCGGTAGGCGTGCCGAAGGTCTCGCTGAAGCTTCGTGAGTTCATCGAGGACGCTCCCCGAATGGACTCTGCTTCGGAGCGTCCGCCACAGTCGCCGCAGCAAGGGTTGTTTGACGTCGCACAGGATGTCGTATCGGCCGTGGTGGGGCGTATAGCGAGCGTGGATCTCGGCTGGAGGAGCGCCGAGAAGGAGCGGCACGGACGCCAAGGCACCCTCGTTCATGCGTAGCCACGGAACGCTGCCCGGCTGGTCGTCAGGGATGAACAGGTCGACTGTGAAGCGGTCTGAGCTGTGCACGGTCAGCTGATACCGGGCGTGGCGAAACAAGTGCGGGGCCAGCCAGTTACACACCGCGGAGTACAGGCGTTCGACCGAGACTGCCCCGGCTGTCACGGCCCGGAAGACTTGGGACATGTTCATGTCGTTGAGCTTGAAGGATACTTCGTAGAGGCCATCCGGACCGATCCGCTCGTGAAGGCGGCTGCACAGGTCGGCCCACGCAGGCCAGGGGACCCGGTGGTCGGGACGGCGAAGCTCATCGAGCGAGACGTCCAAACCGTCGACGAGTTCCTCTATCGAGAACCCGTAATCCCGGGCCGCGACCTCAAAGTATTCGAAGACCCGGCAGCTAACGTCGCTCACGAATGACTCTACCCTCGAGGCCGAGTCTGCGAGAGAAGGTGCCGTTTTCAAAGACCAGGACGCGCATGAGTGAATGCGCTAGGGAAAACACCAATCCCCCGAACCGCAGATGTCGTCAAAACGCCGGTAGGCGTCCCAGCGCCGATCGGCCTCTACGGGGTGCTGTCGCATTTGCAAGATTGCGGGACGTTCGCTCATCCGAGGTGGCGGAATCAATGGTGAGTCGATGCCCGTCACCAGCGGAGTGACAACATAAAGGTCCTACGGCTGGATGGTTCGGCGGCGGATAAGCGAACCGCGAAGCCGCTCGGTATTCGTGTCGAGCCCATCGAGTGTGCCGACGATCGAATACCTTCGAAGAGCTACGCGGCGCTGGGCGTGTTTGCGCCAGAGGGAGCGGTCTTCGCGATTCGTTCGAGTCGCATCGAGCGAGTGCGGAAGCGAGGAAGGAAGATGCTCAACACATAGCTTCTGAACAGCAGCCACAAGAACGACGGCTCGTTCAGTGAGGGGTCGATGTGCTTCGCAAGGGCGGCGTGGGCTTTCGGCAAGAGACTCCAGTGAAGACCCGGCTGATTGTGGTGGGCGGTGTGGAAGCCGTTGTTGAACATGAAGAAGTTGAAGAGTGGACCAGTGATGTTTCGAGAGTGGTTGAATTCGGACTCCTCGTCGGCGTGAACGTGCTGAAGGTAGTTGAAGATCAGCACCGAGAAGAGGGCGAATTGTTGAGGTATCACGACATAGAGAAGGCCCTTCTTCCAGTCGAGAATCAGGGCGCCCGCCGTGAAGATGACGAGGGCCGCGATCTGCCGCATCGCCGCCCAGAATCGGTCGGGCTGCTCTCGCCAGCATCGGGCCAGATAGGCTCGATTCGTCGGAAGCTGGTTGAAGCCGCTGATCGTGGGGTAGGTCAGCAGGGTCAGCAGATTGTTCGCTTCGCTGACGCGGTAGGTGCGGCTGTCGTCCTGGGCCTTGTTCGTAAACTTATGGTGGTTCTGATTGTGGGTGGGAATCCAGGCGAAGACTGGGAATCCGTAGAACAAGGTGAGCCAGAGGTCCGTCAGCTCGTTGAGGAGCTTCGAACGCCACATCCGCAGATGGTTATGGTTGTGGGTCATGACCGTGACGAAGACGGCCATGAGCATCGACCAGCTCCACAGCACGAGCGAAAAGCTTGTCAGGTTCCACTGAATGAGCAGCAGCGCGGTGGTGATCACCATGTAGATGATGCTCTTGATGTCGGCCCGGTAGCGTAACATGGATATTCCAGCCTCGATTTAGCGATTCTTACTTCGTCAGTAACCACAAGTGAAGTTATTTGACCCCTGCGTGTAGCGCTCACAGTCGCTCTCACAGCGTATCGCCTGATCATCCCGACTCGTCGGACGACCGAAGCCGATGCGGCGGGACACTATCCGTGTACTCGGCTGATCGCCCGAAGCAACACCCGGGCTTTGCCGTATGCCCTCGTGGAGCGCGCATTCAGTGCGGGTCGGGCACTGATCGCTGTCGCCCCTGAAGGCTCGACCGAGCTTCGGGAGATCGCCGAAGGTCGTCAACGACGCTTGCCGAATGATGGCCCGCGACCTCTACCGGAGGCTCGAGCGCTCAACACCGAAGCCCTCGATGGCCGCACCGGCCGACGGTCGATGCCTGACTGCACCGGCCGGCCGCGTAGCATTCCGCGCCGACGAGAGCGCAGCGAGCGCAGATGGCGGGCGCGATTCACTCGCGCCCGGGACCTGAGGTATACTCGGCAGGCCAAGCCCGACTCGCTTGGCTTGGAAGTCTCGTATGTCGATGAACGTGACCGCGTCAGTGAATGCCCGGACCAAGATCTACACCCCCGCGTCGGGGCCCGGGGAGGACCGGCGCACGCTCGACGGTGCACGGCCCGTCGACACCGGCGGCGCCTCGGTGCCACCGTCCGACGCTCTTAAGGTGGCTCAACGCAAGTTCGGGCCCGAGGCTCGCGCGGCCGCCGAAGCGGCTCGTTCCGCCGATATGGCGCTCATTCGGGCCAAGCTTCATTCCAGCCAAGCCACTGAGTCGACCACCCTCGACCGTGCGCGCGACGGTGCCCCGGGGACCCGTCGGCCCTTCGCGCTCGATGGCGAACCGCACGATGCCACGCCGACATCGCTGATGACCGAGCGCCTGGGCGACGGCGCGGCGAACTGCATCGAGCGCGCGACGTTGGAGGCACGACCTGGCCAGGATGAGGTCCTGTTCATGCGCGACCGGACCAATGAGGACGGTGATGACGCAGGCCACGCCCTGGTTCGCGACCGGGCAACCGGCAGGGTCTGGGACCCGAATGACGGGGCAGCGCCTGAGGATCCCGCGACCTGGTCCTACGAAGACGTCGACCGCTGGATTCGAAGCCAAGGCGAGGCGCCAGACCGTCAACCTCGGTACGCGCTCGACGCGGCGGTCGATGCCACCACCGTCCGGGCTGTCCTGTCGAAGGATCCCGGACAGCGCGCCGGATACATCGAATCGCTGCAGAACCCCGAGCTGTCCAAGGTGGCGGGGCGCATGTATGCGGCGCCCGACCGACCGAGCGACCCGTCGAGCCCGTCGACGGTCGCCACCGTCCAAGCGTACGACGCCGCCGGACTGCCGATGTACGAGGTCATTCAGGCGCTCCCGAATATGCGGTTGCGCGAGGTCGAACGGGCAGCCCAGCAGGGGCGACAGATCTCGTGGACGAGCCAGCCCTTCGGTGCGTTGCGGGGCGCGGTCGGTGAGGCGATGGTCATCCGCGAGCTGAGGTCGACGCCGAGCGCTCACGGCATCCCGCAGCCGGTGATCTCAAACCCGGTACGCGCGGGCCGGCTCCCGCCGTGGTTGGGTGACGTCGTCGGCGACAACAAACCTGACGTCCTCAGCTTTGAAGGCTACGCATCCCCGAGGATGGGGCCGATCCGGATCGGAAGGGATGTCGACCTCCGAAACGCGATCGGGCCGGGCACGGACGGTCGGGTACAGCCGCGGGTGCCGCTCGAGCGGGGCAGGGTCCATGCCATCCTCCGTGAAGTCACCACCAGCACCGATTTCGAGCGCGTTCAGCGGCGGGCGGACGCCGTCGCCGCCTACGCGCGAGGTATATCCGCCATCAACCCCAGCGCCATGGGAGGCATGGGGGCGGAGGCGGTGCTGGTCATGGACCGTGGCGCCTACTTCAGATTCAGGCGCGAAAACCCGGTCCAGATGGAAGCAATGGTCAACCGCGTCACCGAGGCCGGCGGTTACATTCAACTGTACGACGGGCTCGCCCGTGCTTCGATGACTACGGCTGAGGACATCTATCGCACCTTGGGCGGCCCGGTGCGCTGACGCGCCGTCGCCGGAACTCTATTGATGTAGGATCCTCGGTCGTGACGTACGAGTTCAGACTCCTCGACGTTGCCGCCTACGAGGGCGTCGCCGCCGGCCTCGACCGAATCGCGGCCGGCGACCGGTCCGAACTCGAGCGCCTGGTCGAGCGAGCCACGGACGCCCTCGACGGTGCCCCCTTTCGGCGTTGGCACGACCAAGACACTTATCTTCGAAGCTTGTGGCTCGGCGAGCTCGAGCGCCTGGCCCAACAGTCGGCCTGGACGCAAGAGGATTTGGTGCGCCTGTCGCGAGTCGTCGTACCGATGCTGTGCATGCCCGACTACCAGCACTCTTTTGGCCTCGGGCGGGCCCGGTCTCCCAATCTCGTCATCCTGGGTAACTTCGACGGCGACCTCTATATGGCCATTCGCGACGCCGACGCTTGGTTCGATACCTTCTTCGTCGAGCGCTTCGGGGGCGCGACCGAGCGGTATCCTGCCGACGACGCAATGATCCGGATGGCCACCGATGAGGTCGAGCGTCTCCTCGCTCTCACCGACCGGACTCACCCCGTACCCGGACGCCAGCAGGCGTATGCGGACGCGACGCGAAAGCGTCTACGAGACCTATTGCAGCGCGCCATGGCCGCCCCCGAGCTAGCGGTAGTGGTCTCCACCAAGGTGGACTAACGGCGCGTCGGGTTCAGACTTCGCGCCAATCCGACGCTCGGACGCACCGGTTACGCAGTTGCCCGATGCCTTCGACCACGGTCGTCACCACGTCGCCGTCCTCGAGGTATCTTCGATGGACCGCGCCGACGCCTTTCGGGGTGCCCGAGAAAATGAGATCACCATTCCTGAGGGTGGTAATTCTCGACAAGAATGAAACGAGCGTCGGCACGTCGAAGATCATGTTGGCGACGACATCGTCTTGTCGCAGATCGTCATTGACGAACGTCCGGATGCGTAGAGAAGCCAGATCGGAGAAACAGTCGGGTGAGACGATCACCGGCCCGGTCGGCCCAAAAGTATCGAAAGACTTACCGAGCGCGAACTGGGGAGGGTCGGACTGAAACTGGACCTTTCGGTCGGAAAAATCCTGGCCGATAGTCAGACCGGCTACGTGTTCCCAAGCTCGATCCGGGGGGATGTCTTTGCCTCCCGGGCCGATCACCACGACCAGCTCGCCCTCGTAGTCGCAGCGATCGGATCGCATTTCTACGTCGACCGTCGGCCCCGCGATGCAGGACGGAAACTTGGTGAAGACCATCGGATAAGCGGGGATCTGCATCTCCGCTTCACCAGCGTGCGCCCTATAGTTGAGTCCGATCGCAAAGCAGTTCCGGGGGTAGGGCACCGGCGGACCGAAGACTGCGTTGCGCACTGCGCCTGCCGGTTCGACCGTCTCCAATCGGGTGTAGACCTCGGCCAGAAGTGGCTTCGCCTCGAGTGCGATCATGGGGTCGTGAGCGATGCGCCCATCGCTGACGGCCGCGAGATCGAAATAGTGATCGTCTTTGACGAGGACCGCGCGGTGTTCGATATTTGCGAGACGATAGGGCATGGCTGACAAGACCTCGGCGAGTCAGCCTACCACTGCACCCGCTTGCATCCCAGCCAGGCGGAGCTTCTACTCGGTGGTGGTAGGCGAGCTCAGTGCGCCGCCGGTGACTTTGGGCACGGACAGGTGCCCCTGGCCCGAACGTTGTCTCGCTCGGATCGAGCCGATCGCCGACCGCACGGCGATCTCGAGGTGTAGAGGCAGCTTGATACCCTGGATGTTCGCGAGAAGACTGCGTTGCCACGTGATGTCTCCGTGGCGGCCGATCACCTCGATCGCCGCGCGCTTCACGACCGTCGACGGGTGATACAAAAGGTCCGCGAAGCGGTCTTCGGTCGCCTGAAAACCAATGGTTTCGAGCTCCCGAATGGCCAACAACGCGAATCGGGGGCTCAAGCTCGGGCTGCGAAGCCGGGGGCTGACCGCCCTCAGCGCGGCGAAGCGGTCCCGACGAGCGAGGTAGCGAAAGGCTTCCGCGGCGACCTGCGGTTCACTGTCCGCGATCAATTGAGTCAAGACGGGTTTCACATGTAACCAGGGGGCGGCCTGCAGCCGCTGGAGGGCCGCCACCCGCACCCGGGCAGGCGCCTCGCGATCTTCAGCCAATCGACCGAAGGTGTCGAGACCGTCGCCTTCGAGGATTTTCGCGGACTCGAAAGCGACCGCGGCAACCGGGTCGTGGGCGAGTCGCTTGAGAAGCTCGAAGATCTCCGGCTCGGTAACGGCGCCTCTGAGAAGCCGAATGGCCTGCTGCCGCATCACCGGGTGAGCGCCAGCCTCGGCCTCATGGACCAACCTCGCTCGGATGGCGTTGGGGTCGACCGTGATCGATAGTTCGCTGACGGCGTCGATCGTTTTCAGGAGTTGTCGAGTGGTCCTTCGTTTCCGGAGCACCACGGTCAGTCGGTCTTGCGTGAGCCGGATCCGGTCGCCGATGCGCATGTACCGGTGCAGAGGATGAGCGAGCGCTCCGAAGGCGAGCGTCGCTTCTCCTCGTAGCTCCAGGTGGGAAGGCTGGAGCTCTACTTCCAGAAACGCTTCCGTCGTCGGGTAGTCACCATCGACCTCGACCGTGACCCACGCCGGTCCGGTGGCGGAGCGAAGGGTGGACCGCCCGCGAGAAGTCGAAGCGGGCAGCGCGAGGGGAACGCGACGAACGGACGGCTTGTGTCGTCCGAAGGCGACGCGTACTCGCCGGTCATAGGCAACCGGCCCGATCAGCGCCCCACGCGGTCCCGCTGTGAAGTCCAGGCGGCCGATAAGCGCTTGCCGCGTCTTCTCGGTCAAGAGACGGCGTCGTCGCCATCGGCGCAGTCGGGGGCGCAGCACGCCCCCGAACATCGCCAGCAAGGGGACGACGACCAAACCGTACAACACGAACTCCACGCTTATCACCACGCCACGGTACACGAGTGCGAACGGGAGCGAATTTAGGGTTCAACTTTAACTTGGAGCCGATCTGTGAGCGTCGGGCGAGATTTACCGGTGGGGAAAGCTATGCCCATGTACAGCTCGCGTACCGGATTCGACCGATGGGGCCGTTCTTGGCGGCTCCTTTCGCGCCTTTCCGGCTGGACCGCCTGTGGCTCGCTCAGCGCCTCGTACGTTCAAGCGCACTCTGCTTCGCGTCCGGCTTCAGACACCAAAGTGCTCGCCGACAATGACCCATCTGTCGGAACCGGCCCCCCCCTCGTGTCCCGCCCGGGAAGTACAGCTCGTTTTCGCCAGCGTTCTTCACCGGCGCTCGCCGGGCGGCGTTCGGCCGCCCTTTCAGGCTCCTCGGTGACAAGGGGCCACCCTGCTCCCTGCGGACCGCAGCGACCACCAGCGAAGATGACTCGACGAATTCCGGCCCGTACTTTCCGAGCGGGACACCAGCGGTGCAGCTTGGCTGCGCGATGGCTGGCTTGGGGGCGCAGGCAGATCCCTCGAAGGGCAAACGCGGCTCCCTGGACGCAAAGGCGTCGAAGCACCACCGGCCGCGTTGGATGAGCAGTCCACTGCGTTTCGTAGCGAACGACAGAGTGTAAGCTAGGGCATCCATGAACTATCTTAACCTAGCCGTCGCGATCGTCTCCGAGGTCGTTGCAACGAGTGCTCTGACCGCCTCTGGTGGGTTCAGCAAACCGTTACCGACTGTCGTATCCCTGAGCGGTTATTTGGTCGCCTTTTACTTTCTGTCGGTCATCGTTGAAACGATGCCGGTTGGCGTGGTCTACGCGATTTGGTCGGGAGTCGGCATCGCCCTGTTGGCGCTGGTGAGCGTCTTCTGGTTCGGACACTCATTCGATCCGCCGGCGATCATCGGGATAGCGTTCATTATCGTGGGCGTGGTGATCCTCAACCTGTGGTCGAAGACCTTGGCTCACTAGCGGGCGACCTCGGTTCGCGGCCGCGGCGGAAGTGATCGTCAATCGTCCAAACGCGGATAGTCCGTGTACCCCTCGGGCCCGGGTGTGTAGAACAAATCCGGGTTTGGCGTCGCGAGCTCAGCATCTGCGGCCAGTCGCTCGACGAGGTCCGGATTCGCGATGAACGGACGGCCGAACGCGACCAGGTCGCCCAAGCCCTCGGTCAGGTCGACCTCCGCGCGCTGCTTGTCGTAGCCGCCGCTGAGGATGATCGCCCTGCTGAATCGGTCGCGGATGAGCGTTTTGATCGCGCTGGGGACCTCGGGGGCGCCCATCGCACTGTGGTCGACCGTGTGTACATAAACGAGCCCAACGCGGTCGAGCGCTTCGGCGAGCGCGCCGTACTGCGCATCCAGCTCGTCATGGACGCTGATTCCGTTGAAGACGCCATACGGCGAGACGCGAATGCCGGTTCGTCCGCCTCCGATGGCCTCGACTACGGCCTCCGCAACCTCGATCGCAAAGCGATTCCGGCCGGCGATGTCGCCTCCGTAGGCGTCGCTTCGTTGGTTGGTGCCGGGGTTCAAGAACTGCTCGATCAGATATCCGTTGGCCCCGTGTAGCTCGACGCCGTCAAAGCCCGCTTCGATGGCGCGGTGGGCCGAACGCACATACTCTTCGACCGCGGCGTGGATATCCTGCTCGGACATCGCGCGAGGGGTCGGATGGGGCTGCGGCCCGGCCTGGTCGGTGTACATCTCACCAGGAGCGGCCAGCGCAGACGGGGCGACGAGCTCAGCGCCGCTGGGAAGGTTGTTCGGATGGCCGACCCGGCCGACGTGCATGAGCTGCAGAAAGATCCGGCCCCCCGCGGCGTGCACGCGATCCGTGACCGTCTTCCAGCCCGCGACCTGAGCGTCGCTGTAGGCGCCTGGGATTCGGGGATAGCCGAGACCATTCGGAGATGGAGCGGTCCCTTCGGTGATGATGAGGCCGGCCGCCGCCCGCTGCTCGTAATACGTAGCCATCAGGTTGTTCGGTATGTTGTTGATGGCCCTCGAACGGGTCAGGGGCGACATCACGATACGGTTGGGCAACCCGAGGTCGCCGAGTCGGTAGGTGCTGAATAGCATGGCTAAGCGGACAACGGTCCGTTTAAGGGGCTCCATTCCCGTCGTGTGTGGATTTCCGCGAGAACCAAGAGCTGCTGCTCTAGGGATTGTATGTGTCCTGAACTCGGTCCAACCACGTCGGTTCCCGGGCAACTGGCGTTCGCAGCGGGAAGGCGGTGCTATCCTCATGGAATGGCGGACGCGCTCGGAATCGTCGGTATCTTCCTCTCTCTCAGCCTTTTAATGGTTTTCGCGTACCGCGGAGTCAGCGTGCTCATTCTTGCGCCGGTCCTTGCCTTACTCGCTGCCGCGTTCTCGGGCGCGTCCGATCAGCTGCTCGCGATCTACACCCAGGTGTTCATGACGGGCGTCGTCGGCTTTGTCGTGAAGTACTTCCCAATATTCCTGCTGGGCGCCGTCTTCGGCAAGTTGATGGATGACTCCGGGTCGGCCCAGAAAGTCGCTTACAGCATTCTTTCGTACATGGGACCTCGCCGGGTCGTGCTCTCCGCGGTCATCGCATGCGGGATCCTCACCTACGGTGGTGTTTCCGTCTTCGTCGTCGTTTTCGCGTTGTACCCCATCGCCGCGACGATGTTTCGTCAGGCAAACCTACCGAAGCGCCTGATTCCGGCTACGCTGGCGCTGGGCGGGGCGACGTTGACGATGACCTGTTTGCCGGGGGCCGCCCAGATCCAGAACATCATTCCCACCGCTTACTTTGGCACTGACGTGTACGCGGCACCGATATACGGAACGGTTTGCGGAGTTCTGATCCTGGCGGGGGGCCTCACATGGTTGGCCCGTCAAACGAAGGCCTACGCTGGCGAGGGCTACGGAGACGGGCACGTATTGGAGCCGAAGCAGCTTGACGTCGCTCGGTTGCCGCCGCTGTGGGTCGCGGTGGTGCCCATCGCGGTCGTCATCGGCGTCAATTATCTATTCTCTGAGGTTCTCATTCCTTCGTGGAATACCGCCTATCTCTCCGAGACCAAGTTCGGTCCGACGAGCATCGACCGGCTCAGAGGCATTTGGTCCATGATTGTGGCACTGCTCGCCGCCGTATTGGTGACCGTGGCTCTCAATCTACATCGGATTCAGAACCTGAATCGCGCGCTCAGCGCGGGCGCCTTCAATGCGATGCTACCTACCTTCAACACCGGCTCGGAGGTTGGTTACGGCACGACCATCGCTTCCTTGGCGGGCTTTTCAACCATTAAGTCCGCCGTCGTGGACAGTGTGCCCGGCTTTCCTTTGCTTTCGGCTGCGGTCGCGGTGAACGTGCTCGCTGGGATCACCGGCTCGGCATCGGGCGGCATGACCATCGCGTTGGAGGCTCTGGGTGAAACTTACCGACAGCTCGCGCTCGACCAAGGTATTAGCCCGGACTATCTCCACCGCGTCGTTTCGATGGCGTCGGGCGGCTTGGACACCCTCCCACACAACGGGGCGGTCATCACCACATTTACTATCTGCGGCCTCAGCCACCGGGAGTCCTACAAGGATCTCGCCATGGTCACGCTCGTCATACCGCTCACGGTGGTGATCCTGGTGACGACCATCGCGAGCGTTGCCTTCCTTTGAGGCCGTTTCGGCAGAGCGACTTGGGTCGCTGTCTTCTGCTACGCTTACCATCGCAATGAAGAGGCATCACGCGATTGATTACATCGAGTTCACGGTGAGCGATATGGCGGCTGCGCAGGCCTTTTACGCCAACGCGTTCGGCTGGAAGTTCACTCCCTACGGCCCTGACTACGCGGGCATTCAAGATGGCGATAGTGAAATGGGTGGTTTCGCGGTCGGCGAGGTAAGGCCGGGCGGCGTGCTAGTGGTCCTCTATTCGAATGCGCTTGAAGATAGCGAATCCGCGGTGCGAGCTGCCGGCGGCGAGATCACGAAAACGATATTCTCATTTCCTGGTGGCCGACGTTTTCACTTTAGGGACCCCAGCGGCAATGAAGTGGCGGTGTGGGGCGATGCTTGAGCCCAGGGCTCGGATTCGACCGACGCTAGCTCGAGACGTCGCCGATCAATAAGTCGGCTTCGCTTCCGTCGATCCTCTCGACGCGCGTTTCAAAGCCCGCTGCTTCGAGGGGTGATGCGTTCCACTCGATGGGCTGAATGCGATGGCCATCCTCTCGAAACTCCCGGGCGGGCCGTCACTCCTCCGGATCTGAACGCAAGGAGGCGAGGCGAGCTCCGCCCTCGGCGTACCTGGCCTTTGTCTCGGGCGACCATTGATCGACTTCGGAAAGCTTGCTGCCATACTTCAGACCGCGGTCGACGCCGGGACGAGCGCGTACTCGCTTGATCCAGGCCATGACGTTGGGAAAGCCAGTCACGTCGACTTTGCTCCACTTCCAGCCCCGAAGCCACGGATAGATCGCGATATCGGCGATGGTCATCTCGTCGCCGCACACGAACGGCTGGTCGCCGAGTTGTTCCGACAAGACGCCGGTCAGTCGCAGCGCCTCCTGACCGAATCGTTCGAGTGGATGGGCCCTTTCGACCGGATCCAACTCGACGAGGTAGCGGGTGTAACTGAGCTTGTTGCCATAGGCAGGTCCGACGTTCGCCGCTTGCCAGAAGACCCAGGGCATGACCAACCACTTGCGTTCGTCGAGCGGAAGGAGCGGAGACGGGAATCGTTCCCCAAGGTACTGCAGGATCGCGCAACTCTCGATTATGGCCTTACCATCGTCGACCAGCGTGGGAATCTTCAGATTCGGATTAATCGATTTGTAGTCATCTTGCAGATGTTCACCCGAGAAAAGATCGACAGATCGAACGTCGATGGGGGGGAGGGAAACGTTGGCTTCGATCAGCTCTTCTAGCATTATACTGACTTTCAAGCCGTTTGGGGTGGGGGCGGTCCAAAGCTGCAACGTCACTTCATACCTCCGGCGCCGCGATGGAGGTACATAATACTACGTTGCGGCCTGCCAGCGCAAATCTTCGGCCCGACGCCTTCGGTCGGACCGTATGGTCCAGTTGCCCCGCCTGTCTTGCCAAGGTCAGCACCTCGGATCGGTCAAGTTAGTCAGGTCTCGGCCATACGGTGGCGACCGCGGCGCCGCCCAGGTCGGAGGTCCCGATTTCGAGTCGGCCTCCATGCTTCTCCATGATGCGGGCGACGATTGCGAGTCCGAGGCCCACGCCGCCCGTAGTCCGGGTTCGGTCGGCTTCGAGTCGAAAGAACGGAGTCACGACCTTGTCGCGGAGCGCCTCCGGAATTCCGGGTCCATCATCATGAACTGTAACACGCAGGTGCTCGGCGCTCTGATTGAGCTCCAGGCGAACTCGACGACGAGTATGTTGAACTGCATTCCGGAGAATGTTCTCGACCGCGCGCTGAAACGTTCGCTGGTCCGCGTACACCAGGCTGCCATCGGGGATCGCCAGGTCAACCTCGACCCCTCGCTCTTCCGGGGCTTCGAGGACGGCCAGCTCGGCGAGGTCGTTGAGACCCTGTTTCGGGTCGAACGCACACGGCTTGAGTTTGATTTCGTCCGCCTGAGCGTAGCTGAGCAGCTCCGCGACCAGATCGTCGAGCGCATCGAGGTCGCGGGTCATCGCGCTGAGCCGCCCTTCGCGTTCTTCGTCCGACAGATTCTGCAGCAGCTCCATGTGGAACCGGAGCCGCGAGAGTGGCGAACCGAGCTCATGGGAAACGGCCTGAACGATCTCATCGCGACTTCGGATAAGCCGCTCGATGCGCTCGGCCATGGCGTTGAAGCTCGCGGCCAGCTCGGTGGATGGTCCAGATGGATTGTCGACGCGGGCACTGAATTCCCCTTCGGCGAGCGCCTGGCTGGCGCGTTCGACCTTGGTGAGCTCTCGCTCCACGCTGAGCGCAATGAAGCCGGCGATGACCGGCAGGCCGAAGAGCGTCAACAGTAGGCCGACCGGCAGGACGCCTTTGGGCACGGCGGGGTCGAAAGGACCGGCGGCGAGGGCTCGGTGTTCGTCCGCAAAGGGTACGAAGAACCACTCAGCTCGATAAGACTCGGCGTAGTGAATCCGCTCGCCAGGACGAACAGGTCGGCCGACCCGGTGCCCGACCTCGTCGAGCTCGACGAGCGAGAAGTCGACCGAGAAGTGTGGTTGTAGTTCTCGAAGTCTCGCGGCTCGGAGCGGCGCGGGCTCCTGTTCGAGGATCTCGTGGACAAGAAAAACCCCGTCTTGCAGAGCTCGGTCTTCGGTCCAGGTCCGGCTGGCGGTGTATAAGAACGCGAGGAGAAGTGCCCCAGCCCAGCTTAGGAGGACACTCCTGATGATCAGTCGTACGAACGAGCGTCTCATCGATGGGCCAAAAGGTACCCGACGCCTCGGACCGACTTGAGCCGGCTGGGGTCGAAGCCCGAACGCTGGAGCTTGCGGCGGATTCGGCTTACGTGAACATCCATCCCCCGGTCGATGCCATCATACTCGATTCCCACGATCCTAGCGTACATATCTTCTCGCTTCACGACGCTGCCTGCGTCGGCGGCGAGCATCAACAGGACGTCGAACTCCATCGTCGTCAAAGCCACTTGCCGACCGTCGACCGTGACTTCACGCGAACCAACATCGACCTGAAGGGGTCCGATGTTGAAGGCTCCACTGGCGTCGCTCTTGGTGGCATTTCGGCCGCCGCCGAGTCGCCGTAGCTGCGAACGGATGCGAGCCAGCAACACGCGCGGTTCGATCGGTTTGTTGACGAAGTCGTCTGCGCCCAGCTCCAGTCCGGCCACATGGTCGGATTCGCTTTGACTGGCGGTGAGCATAACGATCCCGCCCGGGTACGCATCACGCACCTGACGGCAGACATCGAGCCCGTTGGCCCCTGGCAGCATCAAGTCCAAGATCACGAGGTCGGGTTTTGTTTCGAGAATCGCCTTAACACCGGCGTTACCCGAGGCCACGCGCGACAACTCGAAGCCGTGTTGAGCCAGGTACTCCAGGAGCAAGGCGGCCAGCTCGTCGTCATCCTCGACGATGAGTATTCGCGCCGTTTCATTCTGCCTGACGCCCATGTCTCCCTATCCACAAGAATGAGGGGGCTAGGCAAGTCCCTCTACGATCCGAGACACTGAATCTACAGTTCGTTACAAACCGCAGCCATGGCTTTAACGACGATGCGTCCGCGTCCGAACTCGGTGTCCCCCGGAGAAACTCGTGATGGCTGGCGGCATCGTTCGTATCCGATACTTTGCAGCGGGCGCACTGTGCGAAGAGCAGCAACCGATCGATCACCGGTGGCGTTCGACCCGTCCCTCGATGCAAGAACCGTCGATGCTCATCACGACCACCGCTGGCGACGAAGTATCGCTATAGTCCATAGCCAACTTCCGTCGGCGAATGCGGCTGAAGGGCGGACCGTTCGGCCCGCGCCCGGTCGAGCGACATGCCGTTGGTTCGAGAGGTGCCTGGAGCGCCGATTCACTTGGATCGCACTATTGTCGCTGGTTCTCACCCCGTCTGCTC
>CAZFIV010000040.1:0-54749 GCA_964519665.1 uncultured Myxococcales bacterium | reverse complement strand
GATACGCGCCCTCCTCACGCGACGACCCGACGGGCCGATTCCGGCGCGACAACAGTGCGATCCAAGTGAATCGGCGCTCTAGCGCCGAGAGGGAGGCAGATGAGCGCCTCGAATGACCGCGCTCGCCAACACCCAGCCCCCGATCGGCAATCGTTTGCCGTCGGAAACGCGCCAGAAGGCCCTCTTCTTGGCCAGTTCCTCCAGCTCATCGCGAGCGTCGACGAAGTCGTGGAGGTGGTCGAGCAGCGGCTCCAGAGCCACCCCGACCAGGAACCGGGGTCGATCGTCAGCTCGTACCTGGTCGGACCGAAGGTTTCCGGCGACCAGTCGGTTCAGGACATCGAGCCCCGCATCGTCGCGCCGACCGTAGGCGTCGGTCAGCCCCAGCGCCGCTCGCTCCTCCTCGAACGCGTCGCCCAGCAGCAGCCCCACGTCATAGGGACAGCCCTCGGTGGCGGCCGTTTGAAGAACATCCCGGTCGAGCCGCTCTTCGAAACGCTCGAAGTCACCGGCCGGTTCGTCGGTGAGCCCCGCCCCGCGTCGGTCGGGTCGCCGACGGGCCTCGCGCCGGGTCTGATTCCAGAGGTCGCGACAGCGCTGCAAAGACAGGTCTTTGCCTTCCCACTGGGCGCCGACATGCGTCGTCACCACGTGCGCTCCACCCGAGCGAAGGGTCACGCCTCGAAGCCCCGGGACGACCTTGGGCCAAGTCGGATGCTGGCGAAAGCCGTCGACCACGGCCCGCAGTGCCGTGGCCGACGCGGGCGCGTCGCCCGACGAGATCACGAGGGCGTGCACGATCAACCCGTTGTGCTCGGCATCAGCGGCAAAGTCGGTCAGCGTGCGCCGGCCGGTGAAGGTCGCTCCGTCTCCCGTCACCAGCAGCAAGTGGCGTTGCACCCGCCGGTCCCACCGGAACCTCTGGAGGGCCTCGTCGAGAACATCGACTCTCCCAGCGCAATCCGGATGGGGGGATGTCATCCCGGTGAGCATGCCGACCGTTTCGGAGCCCCCCGCGGACGGCCGGCGGGCAAACTCTCGAACCACCCTCAGCCGAGGTTGGTCTCGGACCAGTCGACACACGCCCAACCCGAACCGGACACCGGGACGCGAACGAAACACGACCTGCTCGAATAGGGCGAGGTCGATGAGAGCCCCTGTGGGCAGGATCGACCGGGTGGAGGTTTGGGTGCCGAAGGCGCTCTGGTCGATGATGACCGCGACCTGCAACGGCCGTTGATCAACGTTCACCAGCGGCTCAAAATACTGATCTGGCGAAGGCACCGTGACGAGGACGAAAGACAGGGCCAGCCCGAGCACTCGTCCATCGTACCCGAGCCAGCCTCAAATGACGAATGCGTCGTACCGCGCGGGCGTGGCCGGCGCGCTCAGCGCGCGCCGTTAGCGCGAGCCTCGCCCCCGAACAAGACCCGCTCGAGCTGGCCAGCTCTTGGAGTCTTCAAGCCGTCATTTCCTTGGCCAAAGCACCCAGCACCTTGAGGTAGGCGGCCCAGTTCGTCGGCAGGATCGCATTGTGGCCACCGTACTCGAACATCGTGAGTGACTTGTCGGTGCTGGCCGCCCACGCCATCGTGGCTTCGGCGTGGTGCCGCCCGATGAGCTCGTCATCGCTCGCGTGGATGACCCGCAGCCGGCCCCGGTAGCGGCCGAGCTTCTCGCGGTGATCGAGAGAGGCCGCCACCGCCGCCTCAAGCTCCGCCGCGCTGACGCCCAACTCGGTCGGCGTGACCCTCAGCGCGATGCGCTCCGCGACGTCGGCAATCCCACTTTCGATGACCAGCGCCCCGATGCCTGGGTGGGCCGCGGCCACCTCGATCGCAAACAACGATCCCACCGAGCGTCCGTACACGACCAGCGTCTCGGGCGGCACTCCGACCGCCTCGATCACTCGCCGCGCATCGAGGAGCATGGTGCCCAAGGCCGGACGGCCCGACGAGCCCCCGTATCCTCGGTACTCGGCCAGCACCACGTTGTAGCCCAGGGCCTGCACCGCGGGCGCCCAACCCTCGACGTAGTCGAAGACCACCTCTCCATTGCCGTGGAAGTGGACCAGGGTGGGGATCCCGTCGCGGTGCGCACCCCGCCAACAGTGCAGGTCGGCGTCGCCGCTCCTCACCACGAACGGATGATCGATCGGCGCATATCGAGGAAAGAAGTAGCGGTCGGCGATCAGGGGATGGTCGAGGACAGAATCAGCCACCCCAGCATCATATTCGTGAACGGATTCGGCCGCGACCGAAGTGCGAGCCGTCGGGTCGAGTCGGTCGGGGCGAGTCGGTCGGGTCGGGTCGAGGCGGTCGGGGCGAGTCGGTCGGGTCGAGTCGGTCGGGTCGAGTCGGTCGGGTCGAGTCGAGTCGTATCGAGTCAGCTCGAGGTCGCGGTGGCGAGGGGCAGGTCGGCGTCGACCCGTGCATCTAGGCGTTGCTGCTCGGCGTCGATAAAGCGGTGCACCAAGAACATCGCGACGAGGCCGGTACACCCGTTACCCACGGCTACGCCGATGAACACGCCGACCATGCCGCCCAGCCCGGAACCGATCAAGCCGAACGGAATCGAGAATACGAACAGCCGGAACACCGAGATCAGGGCGGCTTTCATGGGCTGTTTAGCGCCATTGTAGAAAGAACTGACCAGGAGCCCCACCCCGAGCATCGTATACGATACCGGCATGATCCACATGAACCAGACCACGTAGCCGGTCACATGGGGATCGGAGCTGAAGATCGCCGCGATGTAAGGAGCAGTGACCCCCAGGAACACCGTCAGGCCGAACCCCCAAACCAGCGATGCCTTCATGGAGAACCGGACGGCTTCCCGAAGCCGATCGCAGAGGCCAGCACCGAGGTTCTGGCCCGCGAAGGGGGTCATTGCGGTGCTCAGGGCCATGATCCCGACCAGCGCCAAGGATTCGATCCGGCCCGCGACGCCCCACGCGGCGACCGCCTCGATGCCCTCGGAGGCCACGATTCGGGTGAGCACCGCTCCCGCGAACGGGGTCAATACATTCGTGCCGGCAGCCGGGGCCGCCACGGACATGATCTCCCGCCAGGACCGGATCATCTCCCCCATGCGAGGAAGCCGAAAATCGATCAGCTTCTCGCGGCGCGCGAGGACCCACAAGCCGGCCGAAAAGCTGCAGACCCACGAAATGACAGTCGCCAGCGCCGCGCCCTGAAGCTCCAACCGCGGAATAGGCCCCCAACCGAAGATCAGGATGGGGTCCAACACCGCGTTGACCAGACCCACCACCGACATGATCAGGGCGGGCGAGATGGTATCTCCGGTGGCCCGGATGGCGCTGTTTCCGACGATGGGAATCACCAGGAAACCCACTCCGAGATACCAGGGCGTCATGTACTGGGTGATCATGGCGACGATCTCGTCCTCGGCGCCCAACAGACGAAACAAGGGGCCCTGGGTGAGCAAACCGATCACCGCCAAGATCAAAACCAGGACGTTGGCCAGAAAGAGGCTGTCAGTCGTCAGCCGCCGAACCCGAATGGCGTCCCCGTGCCCGATCGCATTCGAAATGACCGAGGTGGCGCCGATGCCCATCCCCATCGCCAAGCTGATCACGATGAATGTCACCGGAAAGGTGAAGCTCATCGCGGCGAGCGGCTTTTCGCCGAGCTTGCTCACCCAGAACGTGTCGACGATGTTGAAAAAGATGATCGCCGCAATGCCCAACAGCATCGGCACGGCCTTGTTGATCAGGGTGCGGCCTACAGGTCCTTCGGTCAGGGCACCTTTCACAGCCGGCCTAGTTTCCTGAAAGGTTGGTGGTTCGGAAAGGACTTTCGGTTTGGAGTGCGCCACCCGGAGAATCCCTTCGGGCATCGACTTCGTACCGAATCCGACGCCGACCGGAACCGGTCGTGTCGAACCGAGTTCACACCGGGACCTTGCGCCGGAGTAGTCGACGGCTCCGAACGGAGCTACGCTCGGTCGCCGTGAACAAACGGGTGACTTCCGAAATGCTCACCGCCGTGCAGCGTCTGGTCGACGAACGCGAACGGATCGACTCGACGATTTCGACCCTCGAAGCCCTACTGACGAACCTTGGTGTGAAGCCGAACCGTCGAAAGGCCCCGGCCTCCAAGCCTCGCTCCAAGCAGACCCGCCGCAAGCGGGCCGCGACTCGATGATCCGGATACCGCAGCCTCCCGCTCGTCCTGCCCCATGAGTCGCGAGAGCTCAACGTCTAGAGCGCCGATTCACTTGGATCGCACTGTTGTCGCTGGTTCTCAGCCCGTCTGCTCGCCGCGCCGCCTTCGGCTTCGTCGGTTGCGTATTCCCGATACGCGCTCTCCTCACACGACGACCCGACGGGCCGATTGCGGCGCGACAACAGCACGCTCCGAGTGAATCGGCGCTCTAGTTGAAGGTGGGCAGGAAGCTGTACTTCTCGGCGTACTCGAGCTGCTGCTCGGCGAAGTCTTCCGGATAGCTGATCGTCACGTCGACGATCTCGCCGTCACGCTCGACCGGGGTCAGCTTCGGCTGGATGAAGCCGTAGTAGCTCGGCAGGTCAAGCTTCGCGTACCGGGCCAGCACCTCCTCGTGGGTCGCGCGGTCGACTTCGACCCCGTACTTCTCGATGAGCCCCTTGGCGACCCGGTAATCGCCCTGCGACTTGACTCGCTGAACCTCGCGGAGGAGCTCCCCGAACAGCTTGCGGAGCTTCGCGTAGTCTCGAATGACGAAGAAGGTCTTTCCGTCTCTTTCGACGCGCTCGATGACGTTGTCGGGCTGACCCTTGTCGTATACCCATGCCGCAATCATCTGCCGGTTGCGCATGTGCGCCTCTTCGATGTCGTTGCCGAGGCGGATGCGGTTCAGTTGGTTCAACAGGCCGTTTCGAATGTACCGGTCGTAAGCCGCCTTGCCGACTTCGTCGGAAGGTGACAAGCCGAGCTCCCGAAGCTTTGGATCGGCGATGAACCAAAGGGCGACGAGGTCAGCCCGTGCTTCCTCCCAGGTGCTCGAGTAGCTGCGCAACGTTTCTTTCGGCGTCTTGACACCCGGTTCGAGCTGCCCGGAAGCATGGCCGATCACCTCGTGCAGGTCGACCAACAGGTCTTGAGCGATGGTGCCGTACTTGACGGCCCGCTGGCGCTCCTCTTCCGAGGCGCAAAACTCTTCGAGCGCCCCGCCACTCGCCCGCGCCGCGTTGTACGCGTGAATGATGTTACCGATGCTGACGGACTTCGACCCATGCTCGGCCCGAATCCAGTTCGAGTTAGGGAGGTTGATCCCGATCGGGGTCGTGGGTGCTGCATCCCCACTTTCGGCCACGACGGTGATCACTTTGGCCGAGATGCCTTTGACCTTTGGCTTCTTGTGAGCCGGGAGATACGGGGTGTGGTCTTCGAACCACTGGGCCTGGTCGGCGAGGGCCGAGATTCGTTTGGTCGCCTCGGGATCCCGGAACGAGACGACTCCCTCGAAAGAGCCTTTATAAGCCAGCGTGTCGCCGTACACCTCGATGAACCCGTTGATGGTATCGACGGATGCCTCGGTGTCCCGAACCCACGCGATGTTGTACGCATCGAAGTCAGCGAGCGCGCCGCTCTTGTAATACGCCACCAGCCGCTCGAGCGAGGTCTTCTGCTCCGGGGTCTCCGCGTACGGGATCGCCTTTTCGAGTGATTCGACGATCTTCTCGATCGCCGGCGAATACATGCCCCCGACCTTCCACACCCGCTCTTCGAGCTTTCCGTCGCGGCGTACGAGCTTGCTGTTGAGGCCGAAGGACACCGGGCGTTTCCCGGCTCCCTTGGACTGGGCCGCGTAGAACGCCCGCGCTTCGTCGGCGGTCACCCCCGGGTCGTAGAAGTTGTTCGCCGAGTCTCGGACGATATCGGCACCCTCGGCTTTGTTGACGGCCTTCGCGTCGATCGCCGGGTCGAACATCACGGGAACGATCCGGGCCAACAGCTCCTTCTTCGAAACGCCGTCGCCGACCGGAAGATGTGCGTCGTCGAGCCCGTTGACGGCTGTCGTAAACCACTGCTGCGAAAACTCGGGAAGAAACTTGTCCTTCGAGTAGTCGTGGTGAATCCCGCGGGCGAACCAGACCTGCTTGGCGTAGCGAAGGAGCTGCCGATACTTCGTCGAATCCTCAGCCAGCCGGCCGTGGTTCAGAAGTGCTTCAACCGTGCGCCGGATCGCCAAATTGTACCGGTGTTTCTGGTCGTAGATGATGTCGCGCCCGCTCAGGGCGGCTTCCGAGAGGTGGAAGAGCAAGACTTTCTGCTGGAGGCTCAGCCCTTCGAAACCCGGCGCTTGATACCGGAGAATGGCGCTGTCGCCGAACCGATCCCCGGTGACGTATTTGAAACCGTCGGCGACTTCAGCGGGCGCCGAGGCTGCCTTGCTCTCGCCGGGTGCGATCTCCGAGGACGCGGGCCCTGCGGGCGCGACGGTCTTGGAGTGGGTGCACGCGACCAGCCCGAAAGCAAGCGCACCGGCGACCACGGTCGACTGGGAAATCCTAACCATGGGCGAACGCTATCCGAGCAGCTGCTCTCGCGAAACCTCGACCTACTCCAACGAGGGAAGTCCCAGCACCTGGCGGACCTCGGGGTAGCGAATATCGATGTGAGCCCCGGCCAGCGCCGCTCCGGCCGGCGTGCACAGATGAACCACCGCCTTGGCGGGCACGTCGGGCGGAAGATGCTCGATCTCGCCTTGGACCAGGCGCGCCGGGCCGACCCCGGACTCCCGGATGACCTGCTGCATGTCGGTCTCGACGGTGCCCGGCGCAAAACTGAAGCTCCGAACGCCCGAGTCTCTGAGTTCGGCGTCCAGCACCATCGCGAAGCGGTCGAGAGCGGCTTTCGAGGTGCAGTAAGCGGACCATCCGCCGATGTTGCTGACCGCGGCCCCCGACGAGATCGTGACGATCGTGCCGCCCTCCGGCGCAGCGAGCAGCATCGGCAAGACGGCATGCGTCACGCGAGCGGTGCCCGCCACGTTGACCGCGATGTTGTGGGCCCAAACCGCAAATTCGCAGTCCGCGAACGCACCGAGAGGCTCGAGAACGCCCGCGTTATTGACGAGCACGTCGAGGCCGCCTCGGTCGCGAAGGAGTTCGACCAAATAGTCCACATCGCCATGGGCGTTCAAATCGCAGGGCACCGTCAGCGCGTTACCCCCGGCGGAACCGATTTGCTCCTCGGTCTCCCGAAGCCCTTCGACCGACCGCGCTACCAGCACAACCTCGGCGCCGGCTTTGGCGAGCTCGAGCGACACCGCCCGGCCGATTCCCCGCGATGCACCCGTGACCACAGCTCTCTTCCCGTTCATCATCCCCTTGCAGGTGGTAGGGCCTTCGAGTCTTACCGACAAGCCCCGCCGGAAGCAGCCAGAGCGGAGCGCGGGCGCCCACCCCGTCGCTCATGCCGACCGTGACCTGTCTTTCCAAACCCACACAGGTAAACCCCGCACAAGTGGGCACGCGAAGCGACAACGCACCGGCGAAGCACCCGGTACGCGACGGCGACCTCCGAGCTCCCATCAGTTCGGTTGGCTACGTTTGATCGCGATGACGTTGGGCAAGCGCCATTGCTCGCGATTGCTGTCGTCTTCGAAGAACCCCGTCTCGTAGCTCCCTGACAGGTCGAGCTTCAGACCCGGCCCCCGAACGCTGAGGCTCGCCTCGGGTCCACCTTCAAGGTGGTGCGCGTGAGTGATGCCCAGGCCCAGCTGCAATAGCCGTCGGTTCAGCTGCCGCATCGAATAGGGCGTGCGAGTAAACAGGAAGAGGATCCGCCCCTGGTCGTCCATGGCCAGGGCGGCCTCGCTCCATTGCCGGTTGTTCTCAGCCCACACGTTCTTTCCGGGGTCCGCGATCAAGCGCAAGTTCTGAACGACCACGTCGTGCTCATCGAGCGTCGAAGGTCGTGTCATCACGTCGATGATCCGGGCTCGCGGTCGGTCGACCACCAGCGCCGATTTGTAGGCCTCAACCCAACGCTGGTTGTTCACGTGTCGACCGATCCGAAGGTAACCCGTATGGACGGAGTGATTCCGCTCGTACATCCCGGCATTGATCACCGCCACCCGGTCGAATTCGTCGGCCCACTCGGCCGCAGTTCGATTCCGACGATCGAGATCCGACGCCGCCTGGACCACCAGTTCGGCTTTCGATGTGTCGACCCGCACTACATACAGTAGACCATCGCCGTAGCGCGGCGACTCCGAGAGCTGGATCGTTCGGTACTCGACGCCCGGTTGAAGCGTGCGCCACGAGGATGGGGTCGCCACTGCCCACATCGCCACTAAATAGATCGCTGAAGTCATCTGGCCTCCGGTTTGACGGCACAAGTACTCGGCGGCGGGAGTTCCCATTCACCTGAAACGCTCTACGCCGAGAATGCGAGCGGAGCCCGTAGAGGTGCCCCGTTCCGGCCAGTGATACAACGGGTACCGGACGACCGACATTCACCACGGGACGGTCGGGCCGGACCGAGTTGCCTTGGACGACCAAGGCAGACTCGATGGTCCGCCTACCGTCACCCGCTGCGTGGGCACCTGCCGTTCGCCCTGCCGTTCGCCCTGCCGTTCGCCCAACCGTTCGCCCAGCCGTTTTGCCTGGCGTTTTGCGGGCCGCCACCTCATTGTCCGCGCCGCTGTGCCGAAGTCGCCCGTCACGCTCGGCCGCGTGCTGCGCCTCGCACTACCGGCGGCGGCTGCCGCGGCCGCAACGCCATTGCTCGGCGTGGTTGACGCGGGGATTCTCGGACGCTCCTCTGCTCCCCTCGAAGTCGGCGCCGTCGGGCTCGCGGGCGCCGTTTTTTCGACCCTGTACTGGACGTTCGCCTTTCTTCGCATGTCCACCGCCGCCCTGAGCGCCCAAGCGGTCGGCGAGGATGACGAGCAAGAGGCGCGGGCCGTCCTCGCGCGGTCCGTCGGGTTGGGCGTTCTTATCGGCGTGGCTCTGCTGGTGTTGCGGCCGGTCATCGGTCCGATCGCCTTTGCAGCCCTTCAATCCGGATCCACCGCGAGCCCCTCCACGTTCGCCGCCGCCCGCACGTACTTCGAGATCCGCCTGTGGGCCGCCCCCGCAGCCCTCGGCACCTACGCGGCCGTCGGATGGCTGACCGGTCGCGGTCGAACGGCGGTGGTGATGCTGGCGGCCATCGTAATGACCGGGCTCAACGCGATCCTGGACGCGGTATTCGTCATTCAGGCGGGCTGGGGAGCGGCCGGCATCGCCCTCGGGACCGCGATCGCCGAGGTCGTGGGACTCGTTTGTATCGGGCTCGGTGTCGTATTGGTCCTCAGCGAGAAGGGGATCCGGGCCCACTGGACTCGGGCCTTCCGGTGGGACCCGGCGACGATCGGTCGCTTGCTGGTGTTGAACCGCGACATCTTCATTCGAACGCTTCTGCTGGTCGCCGCCTTTGCCTTCTTCACCCAGCGGAGCTCCGGTTGGGGTGACGTCGTCCTTTCGGCCAACCAGATCCTCCTGCAGCTCTTCTTGCTCACCGGCTTGGCCCTGGACGGCCCGGCGATCGCCGCCGAGAGCCTGGTCGGACAAGCGGTGGCGCGCCGAGACCGAGAAGACTTTCGGGCGACGCTCCGCTACACCGGCTTGGCCACCGCGATGGCCGCCGCGCCGTTCGCCGCGGCCTACGGCCTCGGGGGCGGCGCGATCATCGATGCCATGTCGACCTCGGCGCCGATTCGGGAAGCCGGACGCGCGTTCATGCCCTGGGTCGCGGTCAGCCCGCTGGTGGTCGCGCTGTGCTTTCTGCTCGATGGCATCTTCGTGGGCGCCGCCCGAAGCCGCGATATGCGGGATGCCATGCTGATCTCGGCCGCCGCTTATCTCGCCGCCTGGTGGGCTGGGACGTCGTTGTGGGGACCCCACGGCCACTGGGCAGCCTTTCTCACCTTCTTCGTGGTGCGCGGAATCACCCTCCTGGTGAGAGTTCCCCGAATCGACGCCCTGCTGGCCACGGCGCGGTGAATCAGAGGTTCGACGCGGCCGCTGCCGCGACGTCGCGCAAACAGTCCGGGCCGAAGAGTACCGTTTCCGAAGTCCTGATATACCGCCGAACGAAGTCTCGCAGGTCGGCGAGGCCCTCGTTCCGGTAATACATCACACAGTCCCGGTTGGTGCAGTGGGCTCCGTTTTCGGCGTCGTGGTGGTCTGCGGTCAACGCGATGCCGTTGTTGACCAAGCCGATGGCGTGCCCCAACTCGTGCACCAACGTGGACTGCTCGACGAAGGCCGCCACCAGTGGGTTCCCGTCCCGCTCCGAGGTCTCGATGACCGGCTTGAACATCGCGACGATCGTTGTACCCCCGAGCGAGACTCCGAGCACGTTCTCTCGGACCTCCCCCGACTCTTCGTAGAAGCCGTCGAGCCAAAGCGCGACAAACCGAGCCTCGCCCGGTCTTCGCTCATCCGGTACCATTTCGGCCAGGTCGAAGATTTCGCTCGCGGTGAAGCTCTCTCGGCCTGTGTCGGACAGCGCCGTCATGGTGGACAGAGTGCTGTCGATGCGGACCACCTTATCGACGAAGACCGCCTCCATATTGGACCTGGTGATGGCCCATATCTCCGGGAACCGGTCCGTCCCCATCATGTAGGGCTCGGCGTCCGGCATGTAGGCGACCTGCAGATAGATCCCGGTCGTCTCGCGCGCGAGCGGGTCGAGATCCTCGGGTTCGTCGGCCGTCCCGCACGCCGACAGCGAAACGAGAGCGGCGGTGAGCGGGAACATGGCGAACGAGGCAAGGGAGCGCATTACGCCGCTACCAACCCGACGACGCGCTATGAGTTGCACGAGCGATCGCGGCCACCGCGGGCCGGGTTCGCGGTGCACCGGGCCGCCAGCGCTCGACCCCAAATCGTCGCGCGACCGCGTAGGTTTGGGCTCGAACTCGTTCACGGAGCAGAGGCAGACTTCGTCAGCACTCGGCTAGGGTCGGGGGGGATTGATCATGATGTGTGCGCCCGGAGTGCCAGGAAACATCAGCCATGGTGCCCCGGGAGCTGGCGCCAGGGATAGGCCGGTGCTCTCCGGCGTAGCGTAGGGCGTATAGATCACCCACCGCAAGTACGCCTTCGACACCTGTCCCTTGGCCGGGTCGAAGGCTTGGCCGTGCAGCACATACAAGGCGCGCGGCTGCTTCGGCATGGCGAGCGTGCCTTGCTCGATCTCTTTCCACCGAGTGGTCCGATTCTCTTCGCCGCTGATGCCCGCGGCCCGGAGGGCTCGGCCCCTCGCCATGTAGGGCTCGAGGTCACGGTGATAACACGCGGCCTGAAAACCTGACTTGGTCGGGTCGTCGGCAAGACAGATCAAGTCTCCGTCGCCGGACTTCGCCTTGAAGAGCGTGCCGTCAGCCCGGTAGGCCATCACCGTGGCTCCGGCCCGCCGCTCGCCAGGGGCCGCCAGGACCGCCGCCGCGACCTGGGTCTTGACGGCGGCGACGGCGATCTTGGGTCGAGACTTCGGTCGAGATGACTGCCCCTGCGCCGCCAAGGGCGCACTTACCGCCGTCGCGACGAACAACAACGAAGTCACTCGTATCGTGTTCTTCAGCATTGGTTGGAGCTTACCAGAGCCCCGACGCTTTCACGAGTTTTCCCGTGGCGCGCCGGGGCTTGTCGAGGGCTGGGCAGACCTGCCTACTTCAGCGGCAGGCCACGGTTCTTCAGCAGGGCATCGACCTTCGGGTCGCGACCGCGGAACTGACGAAACGCTTCGGCGCGATCGATCGCGTCGCCGGTCGCCAGGATGATCTCCTTGAACTTCTTCGCCGTCTCTGGGTCCCACGGATCGCTCTTTTCTTCGAAAGCCTGCCAGGCATCGGCCGCCATAACGTCGGACCATAGATATGAATAGTATCCGGCCGAGTAGGCATCGGACGAGAAGAGGTGCTGGAAGTGCGGCAGCCGGTGCCGAAGCACGATTTCGCGGGGCATGCGGAGCTTCTTGAGCTCGGTCTTTTCGAACGCGACCGGGTCGAATTCGCCCGAGGGGTCCTTGTGGATCCTCATGTCGAGAATCGCATCCGCCAAGTACTCGACGGTGGCGAATCCCTGGTTGAATGTCGCGGCGGCCCGCATCTTCTTGATCAGCGACTCAGGCATCTTTTCGCCGGTCTTGTAGTGGCGGGCGTACTTATCGAGAATCTCGCGGGTCAGCACCCAGTTCTCGTGCACTTGGCTCGGAAACTCGACGAAGTCCCGCGGCGTGTTGTTCAAGGCCTCGTAGGTGTTGTTCACCGCTAGCCCGTGGATCGCATGACCGAACTCGTGGAAGAGCGTCTCGGCGTCGTCGAGGCTGATGAGTACCGGTTGCCCCTCCGCAGCTTCGTTGAAGTTGTTGTTGTTCGATACGATCGGCCTGACGTCACCGTCGAGCCGGCTTTGCCCACGATAGTAGGACATCCAAGCACCCGACGACTTGTACTGCCGAGCGAAGTCGTCGCGGTACAACAGGCCCACGAAGCTGCCATCGTCCTTGTTGCTCACCCGGAAGACGCGCACGTTCTCATGGAACGTGGGCACGGTGCCCGTGATCTCTTCGAACTGAAACCCATACAGGCGCTCCGCCATGTAATACGAGGCCTGAATGATGTTGTTGAGCTCGAAGTAATTCTTGAACTCGTTCTGATCGAGCGCATACCGCTGCTTGCGGACCTTCTCCATGTAGTAGCGGTAGTCCCAAGGCTTGATCACGAAGCGGCGATTCTTCTTGCGCGCGACGCGGCGCATGGCCCGGACTTCGGACTTCACTCGCTTCACGGCGGCCGGCCAAACCCGCATCATGAGCTGTTCGGCCCTCTCCGGCGTCTTGGCCATCGTATCGCTCATCCGCCAGTGGGCGTGGCTGTCGTAACCCAAGAGCTTCGCTCGCTCCGCACGGAGCTTCACGATCTGGGTGATCAGCGCCTTGGTGTCGTTCTTGTCGCCGTTGTCGCCGCGGCTGATGAAGCGCCGCCAGACTGTCTCGCGGAGGTCGCGCCGTTCAGAGAACGTCAAGAACGGATCGACCGCCGACCGGGTGTTGACCACTGCGTACCCCTCGACGTTTCGCTTCTCGGCCGCGGCTTTGTAGGTGGCCACCAGCGGCGGTGGCAGACCCGCCAGGTCTTTTTCGGTCAACACGACCCAGGTGTCTTCGTCCGCCAATACCCGGTTCGAAAACTCAGTGAAGAGCTTGGCCAGCGACTGGTTGAGCTCGCCCATCTTCTTCTTTTCTTCGGCGGTAAGCTCGGCACCGCGGCGCCGAAATCGGTCGTATTGCTTCGAGAGCAACCGCTTCTGCTCGGCGGTGAGGCCGGCGGTCTCCCGGGCCTCGTAGACCGCCTTGAGCCGCTCGAAGAGCTGCTGATTGAAGTACATCGTGTCGAAGACTTCGGTGACCTTCGGGCTGATGATCTTCGCCAACTGCTGGATCTCGGGCGTGTTTCGCGAGCTCTCGAGGGTGTAGAACAAGGTAACCACCCGACTGAGCGGCTGGCCGGCCCGCTCGAGGGCTTCGCTGGTGTTCGCGAACGTCGGCGGTTCCTCCGACTGCGCGATCGCGTCGATCTCGCCGAGGAACATCGCGGCCGCCTGGTCGATCGCGGGCTCGAAGTGGTCATATTCGATCTTGTCCCAGGGCGGCACCCCGCCGTAGGGACCAGCCCATTCGTTGAGAAGGACTTCATGGGGCGCGGGCTCCTTGACCGGCGGCGAGGCCGGCGCACTCGCGGCCAGGCTGGCGGGAGCGCTCGCCGGTGGGGTCGACGAGCCGCACGCGGACGCGATGAGAATGAGGGCGGGCGGAACAATGGCCCGGTGCAGATCAGCACGCATGAGGGTACGCATGCGAAGCCTTGACGACCGGGTCAACTGAAACGCGCATCGTCGCCCATTCGGCCGGCGCGAATGACGCAGCGCAGTCACGCCCCCTCGGCTCCGGCATACGAGTCGTGGCATGATACGGGCTGTGCTGCCCCGTGCATTGGCGCCGCTCGGCGCGCTTCTTATCGTATTCGTTGCCTTGCCCAAGCCGTCGTCGGCTCAAGACGACCAACTCGTCGCCGTTCAGGCCGGCGAACCCGCCGTGCTGGTCCTCTCGGGCGGCGTTTCGTTAGGAACGTACGAGGCCGGTTACTTGTATGCCCTCACCGAAGCCTCGAAGGCTAGCAAGGGTCGATTCAACATCCCGCTGTTGACCGGAGCCTCGGCGGGAAGCGCGAACGCCTTCCTGTCGGCCATCAATCTGTGCAGTCCCCCGAACGACCGCCCCAGCCGCGACCTCGGTTGGTTGACCTGGCTGCCGATGGACTACCGCAGCCTGTTCGACAAATCGGCGGTCACGGCCGAGAACGTCCTTTCCCGTAAGCCGCTCATGGACGCCTTCGAATTGGTCCGCGCTCGGTGGCACCAAGGGTTGCCCAAGTCGTGCGACGTGGTCGTCGGCGTGACGGTCACCCGACTCATGGCGGAGCGCATCACCGTTCGCCAACGCTTGCTGGTGCCCCGTCAGGAAGAGAAGTTCGCCTTTCGAATCCGGGGCCGCGGTATGGGTCGCCCTCCCCGCTTGACCAACTACGTCAATCCCCACGCGACGCTGCCGCAACCGCTCCTCCCGTTCGAGGAAGACGACGGAGAGCGGGAGGGGGCCGATCGGAACCTGAACATCGTTCGAAGCCTGCTGTTCGCATCGGCCGCCTTTCCCATCGCGTTCAGCCCAGTGCAGCTGACGTACTGCATGTCGACGCCCGACCAACCACCGGACCCATCGAGCCAGCGACCGCCGTGCAGCGACGACCGCCTGTTGACCGACACGTTCATCGACGGCGGCGTGTTCGACAACAACCCCCTGCGCCTGGCTCAAGATCTCAGCGAGTTGGGCCTCGTCACCAAGGACGACCAACCGGCGTGGTTGGAGCCCGGAGCCGATCTGGACGACGCAGACGGCCGTCGGTCGCGGCCGACCTTCCTCTACCTCGACCCCGACACGTTGGCTTTCCCGCCGGTGGACGAGGCCGTGGACGAGTCATCGCCCAAAGGAGTGCTGCGCCTCGCTTCCCGGATCGGCGCGGACTTCGTCGCCACCGCGCGCGGCAAGGAGCTATACAACGCGGTTCGCCAGAACCCGTTCATCGCAGATCAAACGATGCTGACCCTCAGCAACTACCCCCTGATCTCGGGCGAAATCGGCGCCTTCATGGGGTTCTTTGACCGCGAGTTTCGGCGGTTCGACTTCTACCTCGGTATGTTCGACGCCCTCGTCCAGTCGCTGCGTGCCGCCCCCGAACAGTCCTCGGGCAAGAAGGCGATCGAAGCCTACCTCGCCCAGGATGCCGATTCGATCGTTCCTGAGTGGCGCCCGCTCACCTGCATGTTTTCGTACTATCGAATGAAGTACGCACACTTTCGGCCGACCTGTGAGGGCGACGACCTTCAAGACTTCCGCATCCTCCTGCAGGTTACGCTGGACCGGGTGTACAGTCACTGCGGGCGGCTTCCGAGCGGGGCTCGTCGCTGGATCGTCGACCACCCGCACTGCGAGAAAGCCCTCGACGGGCATGTGCCTCCGAGGGTTCCGGGCGTCGAAGCACCGGAAGACTTCGACTACCAACGTACAAACGAAGAGACCACGCTCGACCACGTACTCCGGCTCCTCTCCCAGTATGAGTTTCGCTTCAAAGACCTCGGCCTCGACCGAGATGAGTCCCAATACGGCCGCATCAAGGTCCGACGAAAGCTCCTGGGGATGATCGAGCACATCGCCGAAGCCCAAGACGATCGGTCGGACCGAGCCCTGTTGCTCAGCGCGGGCCGCAGCTTCGTCAACAACATCGCGTACGAGCCTCCCAAGGACTGGTGGTATGTGTCCGGAGGATCTGCGATCGAGGTCGGTGCCAGCCTTCTGCCATTCGAATGGAACGAGTCATGGGCGCGCCTGCACATCGCCGCCCAATTCGTCGGCGCCGAGACCCTGTTCGCTCCTGACCCGATCGCCACCCGACTCAGCCTGACCGCCGGCGGCGAATTCGAGCCCCTGTTCATCACCACTCCGCTGGTGCAACCGATCCTCGGAGTGCGGGCGGGATGGCAGTTCGCCAACCGAGACGTTCTCGGCACCGAAGACTGCAACGAGGACAATGCCCTCGGCGACAACCGCAATTGCTCGCAGTTCGTCGTGCACTCCTACTTCGCGCTGGGCATCGTGGAGCGTCTTCGTCTGCAGCTGACCATCGAATGGTTCCCCATCGACCAAGATGTCGCCGATGACAATCTCTACGACGTGCAGTTCGGATTCGGCTTCCAGTTCTTCTGAGCCTGGCGCCGCCACCGCAGCCTCGGCCGACTCGACCATCTCCCGGCGAACACCTCGATCGCGGCCGCCGTAGTGTCGTCGTACCCCGCGCTCGTTCGCCCGTTCGACGAGCCGCTTCCGACCGTCGGACAGGCGCCGGGCCTCAACCGGCGTAGCTCGAACACTCTTTTTCGCGAGGAGTTGTCTCCGCCGCCATCTACCTCCAGACTGCGCGGCCATGGACAACCCCTCGGAGCGCGGCCTCACGACCGGCCTTCGACCGACCTTGGTCGCCGATGTCGTCGTCCCGGTGGGGACCCGAATGTCGTCTTTTCGGGCCGCCCTTTCGGCTTTGCTCGTCACCCTGGTTAGCGGAACCCTGCTGTTGGCGCTGGGCCTGTCTCAAGCGGGGGTGTTCGCCGTCTTTCTCACCGCCACCGCCCTGGGCGCTCCACTGAGCGACCTGTTGCAGGATAACCGGGAAGCGATCTGGGTGCGCCGAGAGAAAGCCTGGCGAGCCAATGGCCGTACGGTGTTGGGCCTGCTCGGGATCTTCTTTGGGATGGGCGTCGCTTTCACGGTGCTGGCCGTGTGGCTCGGAGAGGCCGAGATTCACCGGGCCTTCGGCTTCGCGACCGAATCGGTCGGACCGACCGAACACTTGCTTCAGCGTCGGTTCGGTCCGTGGCCCGTGCTGCTGCAGCGAAACCTGATCGTGTTGGCGGTGCTGATCATTTTGGCCATCGCATTCCGAAGCCATGGGGCGCTGCTGGTGCTGGGATGGAACGCAGCCGCTTGGTCGGGGGTCCTGGTTCTGCTGATCCTGCGGGCGATTCCCCAAACCAACCTGCCCCCCGAACGCTTTACGACCATCGCCAGTTTGGCGCTCATGCCGCACATCATCCTGGAAGCGGCAGCCTACGTCGTGGCGGCCCTGGGCGCGATTTTCTTGTCTCGGGGTATGGTCCGATACCGACCCGTCGAGGCGCGCTTTCGAAGAGTTTTGAGCGCGGGAGCGACCTTGGTGACGACCGCGGTCGGTCTATTGGTGGTCGCCGCGGTGGTGGAAGACTATTGGGCGTCTTCGATTCTGAAGTGGCTATCTAGGCAGTGACGACGTCAAAGCCCCAGGACCGGGCTCCGCTCCGAGTACTCCCCGTCGATCACGAATTCGATCGTCGCCGACTCGAAAGTAGGGGCCTCGATCTCGAGGTCAGTCACCGTCACCGATTCGCCCGGCGCCAAGCACGGTATCTGCTCTGCGAGGTTCACGAAGCGAACGTCGCCGGCGGCCGAATCTACGACGATCGTCAGAACCGGCTCGCCCACCGACCACGTGACCGCAGGATCGATCTCGATGAAGAGTCGACCTTCGTCACGAAGATAGGCGCAGTGCGGACATACCGGCCCCTTCTTCGGCTGCGGGGTGACGCCGGAGGGCAGGTATCCCGGCGGGAGCTGAGACGCCGGACACGGTATGTTCAGCGCCAACTCCGACGAGCCGTAGACCTCCCCGAAGCACGGTCCTTCCACCGAACTTACGGCCACCAGATCAGCGCCGCTGACGACCCGATCGGTCATCGAAATCTCGAAGTTTGGGCGAGCGTCGCGTCCGCCCGGCTGACGATCGCACTCGGGCACCGATGAAGGACAGCCACCCGCATCTTCCGAGCACGCTTCGACCAGGGCACCGCAGATCGATACTCGGTGCGCATTGCGAACGCAGGGACCGGAACCGGCACAGACTTCGGCCGGCCGCCCGACGTCGGCCCCACCTTGGTATATCGTTTCGATCGCCTCGTGAGCGCTCAACTCCGGCCGGTACGACCACACGATCGCGGTCGCCGCCGACGCGACGGCCGCGGCCACCGAGGTTCCCGTCTGAAGGGTCGAGTGTCCGTTGTCGCTATCGTCGTCCGCAACGATGGCGTGGGCCGCGGGCGCAACCAGTTCGGGGCGCGACAGGGGCCGGCCGAGGCCCAGGTCCGCATCGTTGCTCTCGAGACCACCCACCGCGAAGACCAGCGGTTCCGAGGGCAAGTAGCTGTCGGGAACCTCTTCGACACCGAGGTCCGAGCACATGTCCAGGGTCGCAGCCGGCTTGCTGGCCCAGGCCGCGGGATACGACGGTCCGTCGGGGGCATCCGGGCCCTCCTGCCGATTGCCAGCCGCGGCGATGACCGCCGCGCCATAACATCGCGCGCGGGCGATCGCATCCCAGACGCCTCGGGCCGGTCCCTCCAGCTCGCTGGGGTCAGCGTCGTATTCGCCGCCGAGCTCCGACTCCCACCCCAGGCTCAGGTTGATGACGAGGCGATGTCCAGGCGCATCGTTTCGCCAAGCCATGACCGCGTCGTCGATCGCGGCCGCAAGGTCTTCGAGGCTCCCGTAATATCCACCCTCGGCTTCGTCGCGGACGACGCCATCCGGTGAGTCGATCAACGGTAGAACCAAGGTCGACGCGACCTCGGCCCGGCAGGAATCGCCCGCCTCGGGGCAAGCGAGATTGCGTACAATGAGACCGAGCGCGCGACCATGCCCCAGCCGACCGTGGCTCGGCAGGCCATCGCGCCGGGTGACCGCCGAGTCGATAATCTCGACCCGAACGGGGGCCGCCGGTTCGTTACCCACCGGCAACACCTCGACGCGCTCGGTCTGCTCGAAGAATGCGCGTTCGAACTCCATCCAGGTGTCCTCCAGAAAATTGGAGAGCTCATCGACCGGTTCGATCGGACACACGCCAGACATCAACGACAGACCGCGAGCCTCTACGCGTAAACGTTCGGCGGCGCCGTCGGCACTCCGATGGGCTCCGGTCAGAACTTGGTTCGAGGTTTCGGTCTTCGGGGTTTCGTCAGCGCAGCCGCCCACCGCGACAGCAGTGGCGAGTGCGAACAAGATTGAACGATATTCCATGGGTCTGTTCCTTTCGTAGCCGCGCGAATGTCGCGCCGGCGTCGCGCAGGTATTCGCGGCGAGGCCGAGGAACTTGACCGAATTGATGAGGGCCGCCGTCGATTGACGGGCGGCTCCTGAAAGAAAGAAAGAAAGATAAGAAGAAAGAACGAACCTACGCTCTACGGTACGAAAACCCGAAACGAGCCGGCGTCCGGCCCGAGCGTCTCAACGACGGCGCGATATCGCGCCAGGACATCTTGGTCCCCCGGACCGTAGAGCGCTTTCGAGAAACGGTAAGCTTCCTGGTCGGTCACCACCCGATTGGGTGCGACGACGACCCGAGCACCAGCTACCAAGAACGCGTGGGCAACGCCGAAGCCCTCTCCACCGCGCCCACTGTTGCGGCCAGTTTCACAGCTCGACAACACGACCGTCGACGGCATACCGGGCGCCGTAAGAATATCGCCAATACCGAAACGTGCACCTTCGGCAAGCGCGAGGCCCCCAGCCATGGGGTCTTCAGGGCTCCAATGACCATGACCGCCGAAGTGGAACCAGTCCGTTCTTCGGAGCGCATCCCGGAGCTCGGTCACCGCGCCTCGCTGCTTCTCGACCGAAACCCCCTGGTTCCGAAGCGAACGAAGGACGAGGTCGGCTTCCTCTTGTCCGAAAGCGAATTCCACCGCCGGATCCACGACGACCAGGGCCGTCCGGGGGGGCGCCGGCGGCTCGGTATCGGCGAGGTCCACGGCGTAGGCCGTCGGCACCCGGGCGGCAAGCGGGAGGCCATCGGCGAGGAGCATATGAAGGTCGCGGTCGCGCATCCGACCATAAGGGTGAAGCAACACCCGCGACGCATGTGGGAGTCGTCGCTCCACTTCGGCGGGCACCGTCGTGGCACGCTCGTCCCAAGGGATAGCGAACGTATCATTCCCCCGCTGCCCGATGACCCACACGCCGGTGCGCAGTCGGATCCACGCCAAACGCAACACTTCGGGATCGATGGTGAGCTCTTTGGGCACGGATGGAAGCAGGTCGAGGGCGCGAGCGATGAACTCGTCGAGCAGGACCTCTCGCTGAGCTCGCCGCGCCCTCTCGGCTTCGAGCTCGTCGACCGGACGCTGCCATTCGGTCTCGATTTCCCGATCGATGGCGCTGCGCTCTCGCTGGTATCGGCCGAGCAGCGTGTTCCATTCGGCGCGTTGTTCGTCGGACAGTTGGGCCAACCCCTGCGATACGCGCGCCCAGCCTAGACTTCGGCTTCGGGCCCGCCGGATCACGTTGAGTGCCTCGCCGGGCCGCTTCTGCGCCAGGAGCAGCTCGGTCAATCCGAGGACGTTGTCATCGCGCAGAGCGAGAAAACTATGCCGTGCCCCCACGAGAGGCACGCGGGTAGCGAGACGATCGAGCGCCAGCTCTGCTCTGAGTCGCGCCTCCAGGGCGTCGTCGAAGCGTCCGAGGAGACTGAGAACTTCCGCTGACAGCACCCAGGCCCGAAACACGCCCTCGACGTCGCTGACATTCTGCGCGGTCTGGAGCATCTGGTCGGTCGCAACCAGAGCTTCATTCAACTGTCCGCGCGCAACGGCGATCCGGGCTCGCGTTTCGTCAAGCCAAGGTCGGTTTCGTACGAGAAGCTGGTCGTATTGAACCTCATCGAGCCAATACTCGGCCTTGTCGGCGTCATCGACCTGAAGCGCCGCCAACGCAAGATTCAGGTGAACGATCGGAAGACCCTCGGGATCCTCGCAGTCGGCCCCATACACTTCGAGAGCCCGCAGCAAGTACGATGTCGGCGTTTCGTCGGCGAACGCGTCGTCGGCACCCCTGTCGACCTCCGGGTCTAACCCCCAGGAAGCTTCAAGGTTCTGGCGCAGAATCAGCGTCCAACCGATGTTGGTCGCGGCATGGGCCTCTTGGCACGGCCGGTCATGCGTAGCCGACCACCTGTACATACGCCGCAGTCGGGTCAGCGCCGCATCGAAGTAACCGAGCTCGAGGTCGACCCCGGCTCGCTGTCCATCAACCAGGTACAGGACCGGGTCCTCACCCAACGCCTCCCCGAACGCGGCTGCCTTGCGAAGCTCGGCCAGCGTGGAGGTCATGTCACCTCCGGACGTGTACACCATCGACCGGTAGTACGGCAGATACGCCGCCGTCACCGGTACCTGATCCCGGAGCGCCTCTACGCGATCGAGTTCACGGTGGGCTTCCTCGATATTGAACACGTCGTAGGCGAGAGTGTACGTGCGCGCAAAACGAGCCCCCTGCTCGAGCGACCACTCTTCGTGGGCCTGCGCCATCGCTGCTGCCCGGGCCTGATACTCGATCGCCAGCTCCGGCCGACTGAGAACCCGGGCGGTCCGCGCGAGCGACAGCAGCGCCTCTATTGCGCCGGGCCCAGGATGCGCTTGCACCCACGCCTCGACTCGTCGAAACTGTTCAACACGCTCGATGTTCCAGTCGGGCGTTTCGAACGAGCGCGACCGCCGAACCGTTACGCTCAGGCCCCGCTTGATCCGCCCCGCGCGAGCCGACACCGTGAGAGTGCTCGGCGCATCGGTCAGGTTAGGGGTCACGGTTAGCCGTAGCCCCCCGGACACCGTCGCCGTGGTCACCGCGAGCGTCCGGCCATCCAGCCGGACCTCGACATCGGTGAACGGGCCGCCCTCAAGCCAAACGCGAAAATCGGCGCCCGGCTCGAGGTCGCAGACCGACGTCTGCGAGATCCGAGCGCAGCCCGCGAACAAGGGTGTGGGCGCGTCAGAGCCACCATGCCCAAAGAACACCGCAGCCCCGCCGGCAGCGACGATCACGGCAGCCCATGCCGCGCCCCACCACCTCATGGAGTGTCGATAACCAGAGTCGTCTTCGCGATGCGCAGGGTGGGCTTCGGTTGTCGAAGACCGCGGCGCACCTCTTCGACGGTCGGAACATTGTGGCCGGACCGCACGGCGAGCAGGAGTTCCACCGCGCCGTGTTCGCCCGGCAGAAGCGCACCGACCGAGCCCCTCCATCGGACGGATCCGGTGGGAGAAACGTCGGGCTCCCGATCGATTCGCACGAGGTTGATCCGGGCGAGGTCGGTCGCCTCGACCCGGAACATCGCTGCGGTGGCCGGCCCCTGCACCTCCGCTTTCGGCCGGAAGATGAGCTCGATCGGCGCTTCGGGGGTCAGCTGCCCCAACAGCACATTCGTTTGCGCCGAACGAACCTGCCGAAGACCACCGCTCACTTCGAGTCGGTAATCCGGAAGGGCTGGCGACTGGAAGATACTGGTCGCGAGCACCGTAACGCCCGTGATGACCGCCGCTGCCACCCCAGTGGGCAGGAACATCAACGACCAGTGGGGTCGCTGAGGCACCGTCTCGTACGCGGCGAGGGCCCTTTCGGCCTGCTCGAAGCTGCGCTGCCGAGCCTCATCGTCGAGGGGCCAGAACGCTTCGACGGCGCGCCGAATATCGGGCTCCCGCAGCGCACGAACCAGCAATTCTTCGAGCTCGTCTTCATCGATCCGACCCAGCGCTAACGCGACCAGCCGCGGATCGATGCGCTGCAACGCGTCGAGGTCGACTTCCTCATCGAACCCAGATGTTCTCGCGGTGCTCACGGGGTGCCTAGTGAAGATCAGCGAGATGCATGTCTCGGGCAAGCTCTCGCATCAGTTTTTGTAGTCGGCTCCGCCATGCATACAGCGACGCCAAAGTCATACCGGTCAACTCCGCCACTTCTGCGATGGGCTGCTGCTGAATGAGCAGCAGGTCCATCATCAGGCGCCCCTGTGGCGACAGGCGGCCCCGGGCGCTCGCGATGACCCGTTCGTAGCATTGCTGCTCCGCGGTGCGACGGGCGGGGCTCTCGACCGGACCGGCGTGAGACTCGAGGTCTTCAGCGGCGGTGAGCTGTTCTCGCCAGTGCGTCCATCGTCCGGACCGCAGCAACGACCGCACTCGGCGCTCTGCGACCAGACCGACATGGTTCCGCAGTGAAGCGCCCCGGGCCGGATTCCATCCGCGCAAGATCCGTGCGTTGTTGTCGAACAGGTGAGCGAAGACCTCTTGGGTAAGGTCTTCGACCTCCGCCCGGATGTGCCAAACCGGCAGCGGGCTCGCCAACAAGACCCGCGCGACCCGAGCGTGCACCACCGGAAGCAGATGCTCCGCCAAACGGTGCAGCTTTCGCTCGTTGCCCGGTCGCAGGGCCGACCGAACATCTCGGCGCGTCCAAGCCGAGGGTAGGTGTCCGCGCCGTGGGGGCCCGCGATGGAGCCCCTCGGTCGTATGTGCCGTGGCCCCTCTCACGTCCGGTCACAGCGTACTTCGGTTCGCGGCTCGAATCACGACATTATCCCCCGAAGAGAATCCCGCCTTGAGAATCTTGAGGTATCAATGCCACCGTTGAAAGGCGTGCCTGCATCTTGCCTGGGCATACGGATGAGTGCGTCTGAGTACGTACTCGTACGTTCGAGTACGCATCCTCACCTACCGGCACCCCTTGGCGCGTGCGGGCGCAAATTCACTCGGAGAATGTCGCGCTCATCGAGGTCCTACCGAGTTCTCATGCCGATGATACCTGGGCGAACCGGACGCGCCGTGCCACCCTATGCCGCCCCATGAGTGCGGCGCCCAAAAGCTCCGAGGCCGACCCGGAGCTCAAAAAGAGATCCCGGGCGATCGGTCGACGCCTGGCGACGGCCCTACCCGAGCCTCCGGTCGAGCTCGACTTCGATGATCCGTGGATGCTGTTGATGGCGACCATCATGGCCGCCCAAAGCACCGACAAGACCGTCAACCGGGTCGGTAGAGCGCTATTCGAGCGCTTCCCTACGCCGGCGGCCCTCGCTGGTGCCGACCCATCCGAGGTGGAAGCGCTGATCCATCCGACGGGTTTCTTTCGCAACAAGACCAAAGCCATTCAGGGCGCGAGCCGGGCGATCGTGGAGAATCACGGTGGCGAGGTCCCGCGCACGCTACGGGAGCTCGTCGCGCTGCCCGGCGTCGCCCGGAAGACTGCCAACGTCGTTTTGGGCAAGGCCTTCGGACGGGCCGAAGGCATCGTCGTCGACGTACACTGCACCCGGGTCTCGCGTCGTCTCGCGCTGACCGACGAGAAGGACGCCAAAAAGATCGAGACCGACCTGATGGCGCTCTTTCCAAAGAAAGACTGGATCGGCATCGGCAGTCGTCTCGTCTTGCACGGACGCTATGTCTGCCTTGCTCGCAAGCCACTTTGCGTCCACTGTCCGGTCGCCGAGCTGTGCCCGGAATGCCCCGGCCCGCCTACCGGCCGCTGGACGACCCGCGCCGAGCGAATGCAGCAGGCGGTCTTGTCGCGCGGAGAACACAAATTGGAGTGAGCCAAGCAAGGATGACGGGCGTCGGCGACTTTGTCGCCGCCCGCTAATACTCTTGATCCGGGATCTTGATGACGGTGCCCGCCCGCGGGGTCGACAGCACCACCAACCGCGCGATCGAAAGGCCAACGATGATCCCGATCGCGAGACCGAAACCGAGCGCCGCGAGCACTGCGGCGAGCGTGAAGCGACGAGGTGCCGAGTCATGGTCGGCGGGCACCGGAGAGAGCGCCGGGACCCCGCCATGGACCGAGCCCGCGGCGGGCACCGCCGGCCCTTCCGATAAGACGGACACGCCGCCGACGACCGCAGGAGGCGGAGAAGCCTTAACAGGAACCGAGGGCCGCACCATCGCCGAGCGAGCGCGGACCCGAACCGGCGACACCAACGGGCCGAGGCCTCCCGGTGCGGCGGCCGAAGCCGAGCGTCGCCGAACGACCCTCGACGCCGACGACGACCCCGGATGCGGAAGCGGTCCGGCGCCTCCCTCGCTCTCATCGATCGCCTCGCGGGGCGGCGATGCGGTCGGTCCCCCGGCCCGAGTGGAAGCCGCCGAGCGCTCGTCGTCGAGCGGGAGCAGCGGAGGCAAGGACTTTGGTTTGTACACCGCGGCGCTACCGAACACCGGGACGTCGGAAGGCGTATCGGATATCTCGACGTCCATCGCAGGCGGTGGTTCCACTGAAGCGCCCCTCGGCGGGGCCTCATCGTCTCGAATCGGAATCACCGCCGCGGGCGGCGACAACACGGAAGCGCCTCGATCGAGCTCCCCGACCTCCGCCTCTGCGAGCTGGTCGGCGGGCTCGTCCTCGTTTTCATGAACCGTCTTATCGAGATCTCCAGGAACCAACCCGCGAGACCGACGCCTCGACGGATGATCGTCCGGTGCCGGATGCGCCTCGAGAGGGCGCGCCATATCCTCGAACGGCGTCGAATCTCCGAATGGATCCTTCGCCCCTTCGTCGGGCCGCAGCTCCGTCGGCAACTCATCCGTCGCCACATCGCCCCTGCGTCCGAAGGTCGAGGCTTCGAACGCTTGATCGGAGGCGTCGACGTGCAGCTCGACGCCGTCGATTCGCGTTCGATCGTGGTCGAGGGTCGGCTGCGCGGTGGTCATCAGCTCCGCCGTCTTGGGCCCGCGGCGCGTCTGTTGCGAATCCGAAGTCTGACCTGCATCCAGGTTGTCGACCTCCATCACCGAGATTTCCGGGGCGACCAAACCGCCGGTAGACAACTCGACCTGCCATCCAGGTCCTCGGTATCGACGCCCAACCGACTCCCCCCCCTCGTGGCGGACGTCGGGGACCGTCGCTGCGGCCTCCGCCGGCGCTACTGCGGAACCTGCGGGCGCGCCCGGCTGCCGAGCAACCACGCCGGTGCTCGGCTCCTCGGGAAACAGATCGATGTTGCGCACCGGTTTGGCGCCCAGCGCGTCGCACAAAAATGACTCATCGTAGTCGCCACTGAGCGCGGCTTCGTAAGCCTTGCGCCGAAGCGAAACCATCTCGCCGAAACGCTCAGTCATCAGCCGGCTGATGACCGGCGCCCCACCCGTATATCGAATGGAATCAAGAAACTCCCGAAAAGCTCCCGCCATCGCGCTCGCGGTTTGAAAACGGCGGTTGGGCTGCCGGGCCAGAGCGCGCGCACAGATCTCGTCGAGGGCCGGCGGCACCTCAGGCACCACGTCCCGAAGCCTCGGAGCCCGGTGCTCGAGAATCAGGCGCGCGATCTCTTCGGGCGTATCACCTCGATAGAGCCGGCGAGAGGCCAAGCATTCGAACATGACGATTCCGAGGGAGTAGATATCGCTGCGCCGGTCTACCGGATTGCCGGTGATCTGCTCCGGCGACATGTAAGAAAACTTGCCCTTGACGATCCCCGCCACCGTTGGCGGGCGGTCGGTCTCCGCCTTGGCGATCCCGAAGTCGACGACCTTCGTTTGCCCCTCGAAGCTCACCATCACGTTCTGCGGGGAGACATCGCGATGTACGAGATTCAGCGGCTTTCCGACCTTGTCTTTGAGTTCATGAGCGTGATGGAGCCCATCGCATACGTTGGCGACGATCGCGGCGACGTGATGAGGGGGCAGAGGCGTCTTCAGGCGCGTGACGGTGGTCAACAGATTCCACAGCGTCTCGCCGAAGATGTACTCCATCGAGATGTAGTAGACATCCTTGACCCGACCCAGGTCGTAGATCTGCACGCAGTTGGGGTGCTGCAAACGCGCCGCAAGGCGGGCTTCGTCCAAGAACATTCGGACGAAGTCTTGGTCCGAGGCGCGTTCGGGAAGGAGTGTCTTCAGGACGACCAGCTTCTGGAAACCCGCCGCGCCGGGCTGGCGAGCCAGAAAGATGCTCGCCGCGCCTCCGGTCGCCAGGCGGGCCAGCACCTCGTACTTGCCGAAGCTCTGCCTCGCCACACGTTAGTTGGAACCCACATCCGCCCCGCTGTCAAAGGCCGCCGGAGGCAACGATTCGGCCGCCTGCCGCAAGCACTGAAGCCAGATCTGCACGACCACGGCCTCCGCGAGCTCGGTCCCCATTTGCCGGACTGCAAACCGTCTTGCGGCCAACTCCGACCGCCGGGTTTCCCTGCGACGCCGCGCAAACCGGCCCAACTGGATGCCGTCGGGCCCCGGCGCCTTGAGAATGTACGTCGCCCGCGCCTCTACTTCTACCCGAGGGCCGCTCACCCGCCGACCGGTGGCATCCACCTCGAGGCGGACTTCGAAGGGCGCGGTCTCCCCTTCCTTGAACCAGTAGGTCCCGATCGGCTGGGGCGTTCGAGACTTTTGGTGACGACGGGGCAACACGGGCATGACATCGGGCCACTCGACTCGGAGACCGTTTCGGCCCAACGTCCGCGTTAACTGCTTGCGGAGAGCTTCGCTCATCTCGTGGTCGAGACCCACAATTCGATCCGGCAGGACCGCGACCCTCGCCTGACGCTCGCGGATCGCCTTCAGCCTGGGTACCTCGACCAACGCCGCATCCCAAACCATCTCGACCCGGGCCAGACCGAATGGAGCGAGCGACTCCATGACCGCCGAGTACAGACGGGCCTTGTCGGTCTCGCCCTTCCAGACGGATTCGCGCCGGTCCAAACCATGCAGCCAGCGGCGGACGCGAGCTCGCCCGGCCGTCGATATCGGCGTGGTGGACGAACGGACCAGGGCGGTGAGGGCCCGCCGTGCGCCCGGGATATCACCGGCCAATTCGGCTTGCAGCGCTAGATCGATGGCCCGGTCCGCGCGCCGCAGAGTCAACGGACGCGCCTCGGCGACCTGAGGGGCGAGGGTCGCAGCCAGCATAAGCAGCGATGGGGCGAGGATATCCAGACGCATGCGGGCTAATGGTAGCTGCCCGGCCGACCGGATGTTAGCTTGTACCCCTCGACATGCTTGAGTGCGTGTTCCATGACGAGCAATCTCGGCCTTCGTGGCGGCCGATGTCTCCGCCCCCGGTCCGCTCCGAGCGAGCGCGAGAGGCAAGAGGCGAGCCCCGGCAACCCTGGCGGGCGCTTTTCAGCGTGCGAGTGCGCACAGCCGTGCTTTTCGTGGCTGCCGGCGTGGTGCCGACGATCGCCCACGCCGACGAGATTCGGGCCACCGCGGCGCTGGCGGTCGCGCGAGACCCCTCGGGCCAAAAGGCGGCGGCCACTGCAGCGGCGCTCCTCCGCGAGCGCGTCAAAGCGGCGGCTGGGCTGCGATTGATCGACCCCGAGCGCCTGCTGTCCGGCGACCCTCGCACCCGCGAAGAGGAAACCGTCGAGCGGGCCCGCGTCGCCCTCGCCGATGGGCGCCGCGCCTACGACCGGATGGCTCTCGACTACTCGATCGCCCGACTCGGGCAAGCGGTGGAGCTCTACGAGCAGGCGGGGCCGCTTCTGGGCGATCTCGACGAGCTCGCCACGTCCCTCGCCTACAAAGCGGCCGCTCTGATACTGAGAGGTTCCGCCGACGAAGGCGAGAGCATCTTCGTCGAGCTTCTCACCATCAGCCCGAACTACCAGCTCGCCGACTTCCCGGGCACCGTACGGCGGATCTTCGACCGGGCCATCCGCCGGATCGACCGCGCCCCGGCGGGCAGCGTCGAGATCTACTCCACACCGCCCCATGCGGCCGTCTTTATGGACGGTCGATACGAAGGCGTGACTCCCCTGACCCTCGACGACCTCGTGGCGGGTACCCACTATCTGCGGATCGAAAAGCTCGGCTACGAGGTGCACGGTGCGCCCCTAGAGGTGGCTCAGAACCAGCAGATCACCAGTCAGACGCGTCTTCGCAGCATCCGCCGCGGCGTCGAGCTGCGGGATCTGGCCGCTCGGGGGGCTCGAGACATCGATCGCCGGGCCGACCGGCGCGGCATGGGGGGCGCCCTTCGGACCATCACCCGCAATCTCAACGCGCGCCGGATCATCTTCATCGCGGTCAGCCAGAGCGGGCGCGACGCCTCGTTTACCGGCGTCGTCTTCGACGGGCCGTCCCAGCGCCGGATGGCCACTCGACGGACGGTCCTGGCCGTCGACCGCGAGATCTTCGAACGGGATCTCGGCCGGTACCTCGATCGCTTGGTCGCGGCGGCTTCGGCCGACCTCACCGGCACCGCCGACATCGATGAACCCCCGCCGGCAGGCGCTCGAGACGAGCCGAGCGACGGCGCCTTTGGCCTGGCGGGGCCCCGGTCAGACCGGCCGGGGGCCCGGGAAGCGCCCATCGATCGCGAAGCACCGAGCGGGTCGCAGCGGTTGGGGTCCGACTTCGAGGCTCCGACCCGGCCCGAGAAAGAGACACCGATCGGAACGTACGTCGGCTGGAGCTTGGTCGGCGCCGGCGCGGCAACCCTGATCACCGGCGGCGTCTTCGGGGTGCTCGCCCTCGATACGCAAAGCGAATTCAACGACACCCCGCAGAATAGCCCCGACGTGAGCGACCTTCAGGATACCGGCAACCAACAGGCCCTGGTGGCCGATGTCTTGTACGGCGTGGGCGGGGCGATGTTGGTCGCCGGCGTCACCACCCTGCTGGTCATCGAGTTGTCGGAACCCAGCCCCAGCCAGCTGTTCGAGGTCGAGCAAGCCGGTTTGACACCCATCGACGGCGGCGCCGTAGTGAGCGTCGGAGGGTCTTTCTGATGCGAGGGGTCGGTCGAGGGGTCACTGTTCTTTTGACGACGGCCGGCGGAGTCCTGTTCGCCTCGGCATGCAACCTGCTCGTCGACTTCGATGACATCGAAGGGCTGCCCTGCGACTGTCTACAGGGGTACGTGTGCCTGTCGAGTTCGCAGACCTGCGTGCGGGAGGGCTCGGTCGATACCTTCAAGTCGTGCGACATAATGGCCACCCCAAGCCCGAACGACCTTTGCGCGGCGGACCCCGATGCGTCGAAGCCGCTCGAGCTGCGGCAGCGGGACTGTGTCAATATCAACGCTCGCGGCCCGCGGTGTCTGCCTCGCTGCACCCCCCGCAATCCATTCGTGGCCGACGTGGGGCGTGAGATCGAGAACGAGTGCGGCGTGGGCAAGTACTGCTGGGAGGTCGCACCCGGCGTCGGGTACTGCGACGACGGCGAGTGCAACGACTCACCGGACACCTGCCTCGAGCGCTCGGCCACCGAGCGCTGCGTTCTGATCAATGGCGCTGGGGTGTGCTTCCGCACCTGTGATGTGTTCAGCACGAACGTACCGTGTGGCGCGACCCCCGAACACTGCCAGCCGGTCGCCGGGACGCGCACCACGGCCTGCCTGCCGAGCGGAGCGCGCCGCTGGAGCGAGCCGTGCGGCCTCGAAGAAGGCGCATGTTTTGCGACCGACCGAAGGCCGGATACGCCGACCGCCCCGCTGCGGAACCTGATCTGTTCCGAGCGACCCGGCAGCAGCAGTCCCGTTCGGACCTGCGAGTTCAGCTGCAACACCGCCGTGGGCTGCTCGGGAGTTGGCGAGTTCTGCGCGATCGTCATCCCCAACATCAACGATCGGGACACGAGTCTCGGGATCTGCGAGGGGGGCTGATGATCGATCTTGCGAAGACCAGATCCGGCGAGATCGGCGACGGCGAGTGGTTCTCGAGCCTGCTATTGGCCGCCATCCGGAGTCAGTTCACCGGTGGGATCCTCGTCGAGACCAACGAAGGCGACGCGGCGGTGTTCTTTCGGGGCGGTCGACCCGTCCACGCGTCGGGGCAAGGATTTCGACAACACTATTTGGGCCAGGTCTTGGTGGACCGTTCGATCTGTCCCGAGGCCGCCCTTCAGCAGGCCCTCGCCGAGCAGAAGGACGCCTCGGGCCCGCGTCCGCTGCTGGGCGCCCTCTTGGTCCGCAACGGTGTCGACCAGAACGAAATCAAGCGGGCCATCCAGGTGCAGACCAAGAGCCGACTCGGTCGGCTCATCAGCGTTCCGAGCGGCACCTGGAAAGCCGCGCCGGGCGACGATCCGCGAGTCCGGGAGGTCGGCGTGCCCCTCGACCCCTGGCCGATCTTCTTCGAGCTTCTGCAATTGAACGCCGCGGCGCCCGAGCTGTCTCATCAAGCCACCGACCTGCTGGGCTCCGCGGTCAAGGTGCTCAGGGGCGGCCTGCCCGAGCACTCATGGACGGACGACGAGCGTCGTCTCCTGAAGTACCTCGAGAAGCCGCGAAAGCCCGACCAACTGGAGCGGGCGCTGGGTAGCAACAAGCGGCGAACGGTTCGAGGCTTTTTGCGGGCCATGAGTCTGCTCGGAAAGCTCAGCATCGAGCCCGCCCACAAAGCGACTCCGATCACCAAGACCCTGAAGCACACCGGTATCCCTCTTCCGGTCACGCCCAGCACGAGCGACCTGTCGTCGACCGACATCCCATCGACGACCATAGATACACCATCGACGATCGGTCATCGGGTGCGCTCGGTTTCGGCCGTCGGACGCTCCCATCCCCTGGTCAACGACATCGTGACGTTTCACGGCAAGATGTCGAACTGGAACCACTTCGAGCTGTTGGGCGTTCCTGAAAACGTGGCCGCAGCGGAAATCAAGCGGCGGTATCACGACCTCTTGAAGAAATATCACCCGGACGCATGGCCACCGGAGATCGATCGCGACGGCCCGGTCGCCATGAAAGCCCGCGAAATCTCGGCGCGGCTCAACGACGCCCGAGACATCCTCACCGATGAGGCCAAGCGTGAAGACTATCTAACGATCCTGCACGACGAACGGATCAAAGGCGACTACCGCAAGCGAGAGAAGATCAAGGAAGCCGGGCTCAAGGCCAAGATGGGGGCAGCCCATCTCAACAAAAAGGAGTACGCGAAGGCGAAGGAGCTGTTCGAGTTCGCGCACCAGAACGACCCGTCGTCCGGCATGTATCAAGCCTATCTGGCCTGGGTCATCTTCGAGGCGCCGAGCGGCCACAAAGACAGAGACACCGAAACGGCCTATCGCATGCTGGTCGACGCCCTGAAAAAAGAAGATCAGGAAGGTCTCATCCACCTCTTCATGGCCCGGGTGCTCAAGTCGAGAGGCGAGCGCAAAGAGGCCATTCACCACTTTCGGCGGGTGCTCGACTTCAGCCCGAATCACACGGAGGCCAACAGCGAGATCCGGTATCTCCGGAAGCGCCTCGGTGAAGAAGAGGCCAGCAAGAAAACGGGCCTCGCCAAGCTCTTCGACTTCGACCTATCCAGCTGGACGGGCCTCGGAGGCGGCAAGAAGAAGCCGGCCAAGAAGAAGTCGGCCAAGAAACGCCGTTAGCGCGGCGGGTTCGACGGCGCGCCGCCAGCGCGCCGTACCGGTCAACGGCCTAGCGGAGCCCGCTCAGGGCAGAAACCGGTTCCAAAGAGGAGGCCGTCTTCGGCCGAGGGACCGAGACTCGCACCGGGTCGGGCCCGGTCAGCACGAGCCGTTTGCGATAGGGCTCGGTCAGCACGAGCCACTTGCGGTCGGGCTCGGTGCCCGGTCGGGCCACCGACACGGTGACCCGCCGCGCGGCGACGGTGATCGGATCCAGGACGATCGGCTGGGTCGGGCCCATCGGACCTTCGGTCTCCGACTCTGGCTGCAACCACACCTCGGGCGCGCCAGCCGCGGTCAACCAGTAGACCGCCCCCCCCGTCGCCGCGAATAGGAGCAAGGTCAACAGGGTCGTCACCAGCCATCGCCAGTGAGACTTCGAACCGACCACCGCGGGCAGCTTCGGAAGCTCACCATCATGGCCGGCGCGCAGGGTCTTCGGGCGGGATCGCGCCAACCGCGAAGGTCGACGACTGCGGGCGGTCCCGTGAGAAGTCGTGGTCGAGAACTGAACGAAAGCCGACGAATCTGCCGCCGCGGGGTTATCGGCGGGATCGCGGCCGTTGACCCCTTCGGAGACCTCGCCTTCGCGCCTACCGGCGATGCGCAAAGGTCGGGCATCTTCGACCGGCGAAGCGACCCGGCCGTGTTCCGCCTCTTCGCGCCCGGACATCAGCGGGTCGGCGACCACCGTTTCTTCGTCGGGATTGATCTCGAATCGCGTGACGATCTGCCGGTACACTGCGCCCTCTCCGGCCAGCGTCGGCTCGTCGGTGACCTCCACCGGCACACTTCGGGCGAACTCCGCCGCGGCAGCGTTGAGGGTCTCTTCTTGTGAGATTTCTTTCGGGAACATCCCGCGCATGAAATCGCCGAGCGCCCCGTCCAAGTAGGTGGGCTCGTACTCGCGCAGAAACCGGATGAGCTCGACGTAAAGCTCTTGGGCGGAACCGTAGCGTTCTTCACGATCCTTGCGAAGAGCGCGCATGACGATCGCGTCGAGCGCCTCGGGGACATTGGGGTTGCGGGCGCGCGGCGACTTGACGCGGGCCTGGGTCGCCAGCTCGATCGCTTCCATATCGGACCGCGGCGCGAACATGGCTTCACCCGTGAGCATTTCGAACAGAACGATCCCGCAGCAGTAGATATCGGCCCGATGATCCGGTTCGCGCCCGGCCGCGATCTCCGGTGCGAGGTATCGGAGCTTGCCCTTGATGACGCCCTGCTGGGTTTGGTTCACCCGACCCTCGGCTCTGGCGATGCCGAAGTCGATGAGCTTCACTTCGCCCGAGTAGGCCACGATGATGTTCTGCGGCGACACGTCGCGATGCACGATGCCGCGGTTGTAGCCTTGCGCATCGGTCTGACGGTGCGCATGGTCGAGGCCTTTGACGACCTCGGCCATGATGTGGACGGAGTGCGGGACCGGGATCGAGTAGAGCCCCACTTCGTCGGCTCGCTGCATCAGCTTGTTGAGCGGCCGACCCTTCACGTACTCCATGACGATGAAGTAGTCCCGACCGGCCAGGCCCAACTCGTACACCTGAGCGATGTTGGGATGCGTCAGGGCGACGGTGATCTTCGCCTCATCCTTCAGCATCTCGATGAAGCGGGCGTTGGTAGAGAACTGCGGCAGGATCTTCTTGATGGCGACCGGTCGGCCGAAGTCCGGATCAGTGGTCTGATTCCCCGTAATCGGCCGAGCGAGGTGGACCTCGGCCATTCCGCCTTGCGCGAGGCGACGAAGCAAGGTGTAGCGCCCCACCATCCGGCCGCATCCCTGTTCGCGCAGCGCGTCCGGGGTGGCGGAGGAGGTGGCGCGGACGATGGGTTGGGGTTCCATGGCGTTGGACACGAGCGCCGCCTAACGTCGTTCGCCGGCGCTCATCGGCGCGGCCTCGGCGCGAAGGTAGCATCGAGGCCCCGTCCGCGCATCGGCTACGAGCGCACCCTCGCTCTTGGCGGCAACCGGGTCACGGTCTTCGGCGCGGAAGGCAACGGATGTGATCCCGGTCGTACGACCGTCGCCTCCTTCTGAGCCAACCGCGCCCCTGACCGCGTGGCTCTACCCGCTTAGGCCTTAGCGAGCCGCGCGTCGCGGGCGGCGTCGGCAGCGATCTGCGCGGCTCGACGCGCAGCGTCGGCCCAGGCCTGCGACATCCGGTCGCGGAGCTTTTCGGCGATCTCGCACGCGGAGTCGGCGGCCTCTTCGGAGAGCTTCGCCGCCCGGGCCGCCGCGTCGGCTGCGCTCTCGCGAAAGCGGGCCGTCAGGTCGGCCGCCGAACTCGTTCGCACGGCGTGGGCGGCTTCCTGGGCGGCGTTGGCGGCGCGCTTGGCGACGTCGGCCGCGGTCTGCGCCAGCTCGGCGCCGAGGTCGACCCAATCGGCCTTGTCGGCCTCGGGAAGCCGCCCGCGCAGCGCCTCGAGCTCCGCCATCCGCGCGAACAACCCATTGGGCAGCTCGTACGTCGAAGGCGCCCCTCGGTCGGCGTGCTTGCGCGTCTTGCCCTCGAGGACCCAGTCCGGCGCCCGACGCAAGTCCCAGACGATCCCGAACCACGACAGGACGCGGAGGATCGAGAAGCTGATGTCGATCTCGTACCAGAAGAAACCTTGGTTGGCCGACGACTGGTAGTGATGGTGATTGTTGTGCCAGCCCTCGCCCAAGGTGATCAGCGCGAGCAGGAAGTTGTTCCGCGAGGTGTCGGTGGTCTCGTACCGACGCGTTCCCCATAGGTGCGACAGCGAGTTGATGGTGAACGTGCCGTGCCACAGCAAGATGTTCGAGGCGACCAAGCCCCAAAACGCCCACTCGGCGCCTCCGATCAGCGCGAGCATACCGGCCCACGCGAGGGGCGGCAGCACCCAGTGGCGATCCATGAACAGCAACTCGGGGTACTTGCTGAACTCCCGCTTCTGCGACTCCGGGGTCTCCAGGTACTTGTCGCAGAGCATCCACATCTGGTGCGACCACCAGAAGCCGCGCTTGGGGGAGTGGATGTCTTCGGGGAGGTCGGAATAGCGGTGGTGATGGCGGTGCAGCCCCGACCACCACAGCACGCCCTTCTGGGCCGCCGCCGATCCGAGGAACGCCAAGATGAACTGGAATACGCGGCCGGTCTTGAAAGACCGGTGAGCGAAGTAGCGATGGAAACCGGCGGTGATCCCGAACATGCGGATCACGTACGATCCGAGCATGACCGCGACCGCTTCCCAGGTCAGTTCGAAGAAGAAGAGACCCACCACCGCGCCGATGTGCATCAAGGCGTAGGGAATGGTCCCAATGATGTCCAAGCGCTCGTCCGGCAGACGGGCTTTCGCGTCGATGTCCATGAACCCTCAGTACAATCTTGCCGCGTCGGTTGTGGTCATCGTTGCGTCAGGATTCATCCCGGGCGTTCAGGCCTTCCCTGGGCGCTCAAGCCCACCTAATGCTCGCCATGATCGAACGACATGACAGGATTCGTAGGGGGCCTCATTCAGAAGCTTGACTTCGCCGGCGGCATGAATAACTTCCCCCGCACGTCCCCATCGTCTAGTGGCCCAGGACCCCGGCTTTTCACGCCGGTAACAGGGGTTCAAATCCCCTTGGGGACGATTCAACACCAGCTCAGATGGGCCCTTTCGGATGCGATACATGCTCCGAAAGGGCGCGTTATTGAAGCGCCTTCAGCCTCGTTGAGGGACCTTCGTGGGTAGGCGCCGTTCGGCCCTCATGGGGCCACTTTCGCTGAGCTGGAGGCATAATCCGGTCACACCCTCCCGCTGACAAAACGTCGCCAACGCCTTGGGTCGAATCGAGTGTTTGGGTTCTTTTCGCTTGCTGCGGAAAACCTTTTGCAATTTTCGAAATCTGTCTCTGACCCGTCTGAGTGTACCCGACCAGGCTTCCTCGCGTTTGTTCGGGCGAGGCACTGGACGGCGGAGGTCTGAAAGAGGTCGCACCAAAGGAAGAGCCTCCTTAAGACGGTAGAGTCGCATGCGCTCACAAACGGAATTGGCCCTGCTCGACGCCATCCGAGCGGCACCGTCGGACGACGAGCTGCGGCACGTCTACGCAGATTGGCTTGCAGATGACGGGCAGAGCGACCGGTCGGCATTCGTGCGCTGTCAGGTCGAAGCCGAGGCGAGGTCGCTGGGAGACGCTCGGCGGATTCACTATGAGCTCGACGCGCTGGAGCTTCTCGAGCGCCACGAGGCGACGTGGCGAAAAGGCCTGCCGACCTTCGAGGGCGTGGTGTGGGGGCGTTTTCGCCGCGGTTTTATCCACAAGGTTCTCTTTGCGACCCCGCGCGTGTTCGCGGAACGGGCCGCGGCGTGTCTGCAGGCCCACCCGTTCGAGAGCGTCGTCTTGCCCTGGCCGTCGCTCGACTCGATACCGCCCCCGATGCCTAGATTGCCGGGCCTTCGAGAGCTCACGCTCTTCGGTTCGACCTCCACCCGGTTGGTCCAGTGGCTAGCGGAGAGCCCCATCTTGATGGGGGTCGACACCCTGAATCTGGTGGACAACGGTTTGGATGACGAGGCGCTGACCGTGCTCGCGGGTTCGCCGTACCTGTCGACGCTGCGGGTGCTCCGGCTCCCAGGGTTGGCTCGGTCGCGGGCCCGGCTCCGCTGGCTCGCGGACAGCTCGCTTCAGCTGGTCGAACTCGATCTCTCGAAGACCATCTCGCCCCGCCGGCCCGGTCCAGACCCCCATGAACTCGGGATTGCCGACATGGAAGGCTTGTCGCAATGGCCGGGCCTGATCACCCTGCGCCGGCTCGCCCTGTCGCGCGAGCACGTTCGTGATGACGCCCTCGAAGTCTTGCTCGCGTCCCCCAGCCTGCGAAACCTCGAAGCGCTCACCCTCCGCGCGAACGTTCACGGCTCCCGGGCGTTCACCCTGGCCAGCCTCGAGCGGGCGAACGCGTCGCTCCGCCTCGCGCACCTCGAAGTGCGAGCCGAAGCGCTGAACGAGGCGGCCACCGACCATCTCAACTCGGCGGCGTGTCTGCGCGACCTGCGGTCGTTCAGCCTCGTCGTCCGCCACGACCGTGAACGCATCGCCCCCCGGGTCATCCGGACGGCGCCGTGGATCCGCGACCTCGAGTGCATCACCCTTCCATCCACCGATTCGCTCGCCGCCGTCAGTCAGCGCACGCCGGACCGCCTCCATTCGGCGTCGGTATGGAACCGCGCCGACTCGAGAGGCCGCTCCGAGGTGGACTACGCGGGCCTCCGCAGTCTGCAGAGGCTCGACATCCGCCACGGACGAGAGATCCCGAAGGCGCTCATGTCGGAAGACGTCTTGCCGAATCTGGTCGCGCTCCGCCTCAACGTGGCGATGCTGAGACCCCATCGAAGCCACGCCATGGGCAAGAGCCCGCTCATGAAGCACCTGCGGCAGTTCGAAATGCCGCAGCACCCGCACCACGATCGCCTGCCGCGGCCGCGCCTCGTCCGCGTCGACCGATACCTGCACGGCCCCGACGCGCGCTACGTCTCGCCTCTCATGAAACCCCGAGAGGGCGACGTGGACCATCTCTAAGCGAACGGTGATGATCAGCGGGGAGGCGGGCGGCGCTCGATACGATCGACGGCCGCGATGCACTTGTTGCCGGCGCCGACGAAGAACCCGTAAAAGGCGCCCCAGCCGTTGCAGTCGATCTGCTCGATCACGAAAACGTCGAAGACGTTACCCCGCGAGTCGACGGCGACGTCGATGTCCATCGCGTTTTCGATCGTGGAGCTCGCCGACGCGGCGGAGCTGCCCGCGCCATCGCTCGCCGAAAAGAGGTTCGACGACGCCCGGAAGACCGTCGGTGCCCTCGACTCCGCCTCCGCTCCGTCGCGCTCCGGCCCCAAGTGCTTCTTGGGGCCGAGCATGACCGGATTGAGCGAGTGCGGCGCCCCCAGCCGAATCGACATGCAGCCGGACGTCAGAAGGGCGCCCAGAGCCAAGGCCGACAACCAAAGGTGAATCGAACGCTTCATTTGCCGGCCTCCTGGAGCTTCTGCAGGACGTCTTGCGGACAGCGAAAGGCCCGAACGTTCTCGACCCGCGAGTACGTGTACAACGTGTATTGGATCTGCGTCGTGCGGACGACGCTGCCATAGTCCAAAAGCACGTTACCGCCGAGCTCTTGGGGATCATCGACGTCCGCTTGCCACGCGGCCTTGCGCCGGCAGCGGGTGGTCATCAGATAGTTGTTCTCGAGCGACACCGGCACGACGATGGTCGAGGTCTCCCCGGCGGGACCGGGCGTCGCACAGCCGGCGGCGAACGCCGTCGACCCGGCCACCATCAAGGCGGCTAGGAGCTTCGTCGAATACGTCATGACCCCTCTCCCTTCGGCGCCCCCGCGGACCGCGCCGGATAGATCGGGCCGAGCGGAATGTCAGGGTCGCCCAGCTGAAGCGCCTTCACGATGCGCCCCTCGACGTGCACGCCCATGCAGCCGGGATAGAAGGGAAGCAGGATCAGGATCCAGCTCGCGAAGTTGGTGCCGCAGTTCTGGGTTCGGATCGTCACCCCGACCGCCCCGTCGCCGCCGGCCGCTTCGATCTGCCGGTTGACCTCTTCGCTAATGTCGACGTCGTTGCCGGTCTCGCCGTACAGAAAGCCGATGGACGTATAGTCTGCCTTGAGCTCGCCGATATCTTCGAGCCCGTGTTCGAGGACGTAGAGATTGCCGTCAGCATCGGCCAGCGAGCCCGACATACTGACGGGATACTTCAGCCCCGCCGTTTTGACTTTGTAGCGCGCGCCGGCGCACCCCACTGCGGCGACCATCATCAACATGGCGACCGTCGCGAGACCCGACCGGCGAATTCGTGTGATCTTGCCCATTTTGCTTGTACCGAATACGCCTCCCCGGCGTCTCGCACGAGGTAACCCAACTCGGTGCCGCCAGCAAGGCGACCGGCGTCACGCAAAACCTGTGATGGCCGGCAAGTCCTCACGGGTGACTTCGGCAACTCGACGCATGCGTGGCCGAGACGCGGCACCGATCGCTGGGGCCGGACAGTGAGGCTCGACCATCCATTGAAAAGACACCGGCATCACTACCGGCCCCGGTCGCCTACCCAACGACCCGCACGTCGGGGGCGATCCGCCGTGACGACCGGGCCGGCCATGACCCGGAGCATTCGTTCGCTCGCCGGCGGCGGATCTCGGACCGGACCGGCTCGGGGGGCGCTTCGACGACGCCCTCCGGCAGACTCCGGAGGGCGTCGTCGCTCCTCGCCAGCGCTTCTGCGTACCGTTGTTCCGCGGGCGTCGTGCGCCACCGCCGCATCGCGAACAAACCTGCTCGACACGAGACCGGGCCAACTTGAACGCCGACGCGTACGGGCGACGGGACGACCGAGGTGGTCGGGCCGGTTGTCGCGAAGGTTCCCGTTGCGGTTCGCCGAACCCAGGTTGCAGGATGGTCATCACCTGCCCGACGCAGGATCCGAGTTCGACCGGTTCGCGAAATCGCTCGACGAGTGATGTTCCATTCAAATGAATAATTGCGAATTGTGATTGACCGTTCGCTTCAATTGATGCGATAGATTGAGAGTAAGAAGTAAGGGGTAAAGAAAAAAAGATACAAGAGGTAAGCTTTCCGCCCTATCGGTCGGAAAGCGTCCGGGCGATACGAAAGCCGAGGTTGTAGTACTGGTTGCCGCGCGCGAGCCAGTCCCGGATGGCGGACCGAACGAGACTCGGTTCGTAGCTCCACGAGCCGCCGCGGACCACGGCGCGCTGACATACCGACTGGTCTGAATCTATTCGTGGGGCGCCGTCGATCGGCGCGGCGTCGTAGCTCGGTTGCCAGCAGTCTTGCACCCACTCCTGCACATTGCCGTGAACGTCGTACAGCCCGAACCTGTTGGCTTCAAACGAACGCACCGGGGCCGTCTGGCGCCCATCCCACTCGCTGCCGCATCCGTAGCAGTTGGCTTGCCCTTTCCCGATGGCGTCCCCCCACCAGTACTTCGTCTCGGAGCCGGCGCGAGCGGCGTACTCCCATTCGGCCTCCGATAGGAGCCGGTATTCGGCGCCGGTCATGGCGCTGAGCCATCGCGCGTAGCCCTGCGCCTGGTCCCAGCTCACGTTGATGACCGGACGATCCGCGCGCCCCCAGCCGCTATCGCTGGCATCGAGGCAGCCCCCGCCCGCGAAGCAGGCGGCCCAATCGTCGAAGGTGACCTCGGCGGTCGAGACCGCGAACGGGCGGGCGAAGGTCACCTCGTGGACCGGCCGCTCCTCGTCGCGACCGTCCTCGCTGCCCATCATGAAGGAGCCGGCGGGCACGACCACCATTTCGGGGCACAGGGGCGGCGAGCGGGTGGGGTCGCAGTCACGAAACGTTTGCTTCGGCGGAAGGGCCAACACCTGGGCGGTGCTCAGGGTGTACGGGTAGAACTCGCGGCGCTTCCACAGAAGCTCCAGCGACTCCCGGAAGTAGACCGCCAGCCCGAACATCACCATGGCCGCGACCAGCCCCATGGAGGCGCCTCGCTGCCAGCGCAGCAGCCGGAGCTCCCGGGCCTGCTGGTCGGCCTTCTCTTGGGCGGCGCGGTCGCGCTCGGTGACCGAGGCGCCGAGGAAGGCGCGCTCGAGCGGGCTCGGGGCCGAGTGATCGTCGCGGGCCCACTCTTCGGCCGCGACCAGGCGGGCGCCTCGGTACAGGTAGGCCTCGTTGCGGTGGTTGGCCTCCCACTCGTAGGCGGCCTCGCTGAGGGCGTTTTGGAGCTTCACCGCCGCTCGCCGGCCGTCGATCCACTCCCGAAGCTTCGACCAGCTGCGGGTCAGGGCCTCGTGCGACACCTCGACGGTCTCGTGGTCGGCGGTGATGAGCCGAGCCTGGGCCAGCCGGTCGATCACCCGGTCGACCGCCGGGCCGGGCCCGAACTCTTCCCGACGGGCGCGGCGCTTGGTGTCTTCGGTGCCCTCGCCGGGTTGGGTCAGGCGCTCGAACACCCGTCGGCACACGCCCTGCTCTTCGGGCGAAAAGGCGTCGTACACCGCGGTGGCGTGCTTTTCGAGGGCGCCGTCGACCTTGCCGAGGGCTTCGTAGGCGGCGACGGTCAGGGTGCGGTCGGTCGACTGCGTCCACAGCAGGCGCAAGGCGTGCTGCATGAGGGGGAGCGCGCCCGGCTGGCGCTCGACGTCGTTGAGCAACAGCTCGGTCAGGCCCGGCTCGAGCTCGCGGCCCCCCAGCTCGGCGGGGCGTTCGATGGCTTCGCGCAGCTCGACCGCCGTCATCGGCCCCACGAACACCTGCCGGTCGTCGGACAGCGCCTTTAGCAGATCTGGGTAGACCGCGCACTTGCCGTAAAAGTCGGACCGCATCGCGATGACCACGATCGTCGGCCCCACCGGCAACAGCGCCGCGTACATCAGGTTGTCGATGAACGCCCGCCGCTGCCCGACGTCTTCGCACAGGGTGAACACCTCTTCGAACTGGTCGACGAACACCACCGCTCTCGCCTCTTCGGGCTGGTCGTGAAGGGCCACCCGCACCCCCAGGTGCAGCCGGCGCGCCTCGGTCGACATCCGGTCGATGAGCCCCCCTACGTCGGGGGCCGCCGCCTGTAGGCCGGGCGTTCGGTGAAGGGCCACCGCCAGGCTCTCGAGCGGCTGAGCGCCCGGCTTGATGACCGCGATGGGCCAGGCGGCGCTCCCGTCGAGGCGCCCGTTCCGAAGCGCGGGGATCAAGCCCGCCCGCACCAGGGACGACTTGCCGCTGCCCGACGCGCCCACCACCGCCAAGAACCGCCGCCCCAGCGCCAGCTCGGCGCCCGGGCCCCCGGACGCGGGCCCGGCCGAGGCCGACTCGGCCGCCCCGCCCGTGCTGGCCACAGTCTGCAGCGCCGCCCAGGCGTCGTTCAAAGGGCGCCCCGCCGCATCAACGCCGGCCACGTCTGCCGCCTCGCCCGGCGGCCGAGGCTCGATCGAGGCCCTCCGGCCCCCTCGCGGAGCCCGCACGCGGGGCTGGAGCTTGTCGAGCAGCCACCCGATCGGGGCGTCGCGCCCGAAGAACAGGGCCGCGTCTTGCTCTTGAAAGGCGGCCAGTCCCGGGTACGGGCACTCGCCGATCACCGCCGGCGCGCCCGGCCCCCGCCCCGGCGCGATGCCTCGGATCCCGCACACCAGGCGATGAAAGGCGTCGTCATCGTCGAAGCCGCGCCGAAACTCGACCCACGTCGCGGCGGCCAGGAAGTTCGGAAGCTGGCTCGACGGCCCTCGGTCGGCCCCCGGCAACAGCACCGGCACCACCCGATAACTCGAGTCGGCCACCCGCCGGTCGATGGCCAGGCGCATCTCTTCGTTCTGCCACGGCCCGAGCGGACCCGGGCCGACCAGCACCACGCACGCTCGCGACCGCTCGAGCGCGGTCTCCAGGGCCGGCTGCCAGGCTTCGCCGGGCACCAGGTTCCACTTGTCGAGCCACGGCGTCAGCCCCGCCTTCACCAGGCGGTCGGCCACGGCCTCCACCACCGGCTTGTCGGCACTGCTGTGCGAGAGAAAGGCGTCGTACTGCTCCTTCGGCAGCTCATGCTCCGGCGCGTTCACCTCGCGCCGGAGCCTAGGCGATCTGGGCCCGTGACGAACACGCTTTCACACCCAAAAAGCACAATACTTCGCGTCGGGCGATCAACGCTCGACGGCTGGTCGCGGCGGCGGCGGATTCGTACTGAGTCCGTCAAAGGTTCAGTAGGTCGCCAAAGCCATTTTAGGGTACAATGAGGGCTAATTCTCGAATGAGTCCGGTCAGGACTATCAAGAGCGGAGCGAACTGATGTGGTGGAAGAACGCAGGATTTGGAACATTCGTGATCTTTAACGAACTGAACGCATCGGCCGGGGACGACGCCACTTCGGGTGTCGCGATCAGCCCCGGGCAGCTCACCTTGCTTCAGCTCCGTGGCGCCTCGAACAACACGCTGAGCTTCCGGCGGAGGCCGGTGATCATCGACCTGCTCGCGCGCGGACCGAATCATCCCGGAACCCGCCGCGAGACGAAGCTGACGTGGTCTAGCTTGTTCGGACCTCCGGTCGACGGCACGTGGACCCTCGACTATAAGATTTCAGCCCCGGGCAACGCGTTAGGAGAAATCGACGGGCGCATCCCGGTGGAGACTCCGCACGGTGAGCGGCCGATGGTCAAATACACGTTCCGCTACGTCACGAACGATAGCCAAGAGGTCTGGTATGCGCTGCAGACCGACCGCTATGACCGGCGCAACGACACCTGGAGCCGCGACCCGATCCTGCTGCTCGGACCGGCGCCCGCGGCGCGAGGTCGTCGCGACGCCGACGAGGTGAGGTCGGATGATGCGGTGGCTTCGGCCGGTTCCGCGGATTCCGCTGGTTCGGCCGATCCCGCTGATCCGGCCCGTTCCGCTGGTTCGGCCGATCCCGCTGATCCGGCCGTGGACAGTGAATCCCCCGTCATGGCCGGCTGAAGGCCGCTACGCAGAAGCGCGACTGCGGTTCCAGTCGAAGTACCACCGCCGAAAGAGAAACATTTTGTCGACCAATAGCTTGCCGGCAAAATGGTCCATCTCGTGCTGCACGCACACCGCGTGCATGCGCTCGAGGTCGCGCTCGAAGAAGGCGCCGGTTCGGTCTTGCGCCCGAACCCGAATTTTCGCGGATCGCCACACATAAACGATCGTGTCGGGGACCGAAAGGCAGCTTTCCTCGACCAGCCCGATCTGCGAACGGGCCTGGATTTCGGGATTGATGTACACTTGGGGATCGGACTGGTTGCCGGATAGGTCCATCACCAGGACCTGCCGCAAGTCACCGACCTGCGGGGCGCAGAGGCCGACCCCGGTCTCGCTTGCGTACATCGTCTCGAGGAGATCGTCGATCAACTGCTCCAGCTGGGCGTCGAAGCCGGTCACCGGGTCCGCCTTCAATCGGAGCCTCGGGTCGGGATATTCGATGATCGGTCGTTGCGCCATGGTGTCCTCAGGCCTCGATGCTCGTCTCGGGGGCCGGAACAGGGTCGCTTCGTCGAAACCATCCAATGAGCGCGGTGCTCCGTTGGATGAGCGGGATCGTGACCAGCATCGTCACCACCAACAGCGAGATCTCGAGCACGTAGACGGCGTTGTATCCGGCGATGACCTCGCCCGGCCGACCCGCGATAGCGTTGACCACGTCGCGTATCACGCCGCTCAGCGCCATGCCCAAGCCGGCGGCGGTGGCCTGGACCGCCCCCCAGGCCCCGAGCGCCAACCCGGCCTGCTCTTTGGGAGCTCGGTTCATGGTCGCGGTGAGCGTTCCGTGCCCAAACAGGGCCCCGCCAAAGCCGATCAGGAAGTTCCCGGCCAAGAACAGCCACAACAGATCGAGGGTCGGGGTCAGCAACACCAGGATGAAGCCCGGCACCCCGATCACTGCCCCCCACAGGGACACGGCATATACGTCGGCGCCACGCTTCAGCACGTGGGATGCGTACCAAAAGCCGGTCAGTCCCCCGAGCGCCAAAAGAGCGGTCAACTTGGTCGTGGCCGCCACCTGAAGATTGAGCACCTGCCCCCCAAAGGGTTCGATGAGTACGTCGGCCAGCGTGAACGCAAAGGTACCGACCCCGACGATGGCCAGCCGGCGATAAGTATGATCACCCTCGCAGAACTTGGCCCACGACTCGGCAAAGGTGGGATCGTCGGCGGGCTGGGGCGCACCGCGCGACGGCCGACGAACCTCCTGCTTCCACATGGCGACCCCGTTCAGCACCATGGTGACGACCGCGCACCCCTGGATCACTTGAATGAGCCGACCGTTCGTAAAGTCGGACAGGGCCATGCCAAAGGCGAGAGCGCTGACAATCATGCCCAGCAAGAGCATGACGTACATGAGCCCCACGACCCGCGGGTGTGATTTGGCGGGGGTGAGGTCGGTGGCGAGGGCTAGACCTGCCGTCTGCACCGTGTGCATGCCGGCCCCCACCAACAGGAACGACAGGGCCGCCGCACTCTGTCCGAACCACCACGGCCACGACGAGGACTCGCCCCGGCCCGCGAGAACAAGCAAGGCGAACGGCATGATCGCGAAGCCCGAGAACTGCCATAGGGTGCCCTTCCAGATAAACGGCACCCGTCGCCAACCGAGCTCGGACCGATGATTGTCGGAATTGAAGCCGATCAACGCGCGAAACGGCGCGAAGATGAGGGGAAGCGCCAGCATCACGCCCACCAACGCCGCCGACACCTCGAGCTCGACGATCATGACCCGGTTGAGCGTCCCGACCAAGAGCACCATGACCATGCCGACCGAGACTTGAAACAGCGACAATCGAAGCAGCTTCGTCAGCGGGAGGTCGGGGGTGGCTACGTCAGCGAACGGAAGAACACGGGGGCCCAAAGAAACCCAGGCGTTGATCAACTTGCGAGTGATGGACTTCATCGTAAGCCTTGCGAAGTCATGAAGCGCAGAACAGTTCAGGCGCGCTTCGTTCGCTTTCGGATGAGGAGCGGCATAGCCGAGGTCACCGGCTTGCCGCCCGTGAGCAGGGGAAGGAAGAAGCTGCTCTTTCGCGACCCCCGAGGGCTCGCGAGCAACGGGATCCACGTGAAGATGTGAGTGTTTTTCAGGAGACCGGCCGCCGGCCGGCCTCTGAACGTGATCTGGTTGAAGCCGATCACGTCCGAGAAGAACTTACTCGTCTCCGTCCAAGTGTGGACCTTCACCGCGCCGCTCGCCTCGAGCGTCTTTTCCGCGGGCCGAGCCGTGAACAAGCGCGCTTGCAGGGCGAGCGCCGAGTGGCCGGCCTCGACGGCGTTGCGGAGCCGATTGGTCATCGGAGCGAACGGCTTTCCTTCCCTGCTGCCGAGAAACGCATTGAGCTTCGGTGCGTCTTCGGAGCCGGCGAACACAAACAACGTACTCTCTTCGAACCCTTGTTCCGTGAGTTGGGTGTACGCATCGCGCGCCTGATCGGCAGTTTCGAATATCGCGATAAAGACAGTCATCAAATCCTCCTAAGGCGCTCGCAGTGTTACGAGCAACGCAGCGGGGCCTGGATAGGTCATCCAGGCCCCACTTCGTCGACCTCAGTCAACCTTCACCGGAATCGCGTCTCCATCCGTTTGGATCGCCCCCTGCGCAGATGTGTCGGCCAACTTCTTGCCCATGAAGAAGTTGTCGAACCAATCCGTGCTGGTCAGCACCGAGAAGTGGATCGACAGCGACGCCGTTACCAGCGCGACGAAGAAGAAGGGAATACCTACGTTCGGGCTGAGCACTGTCCACATTCGTCCATTATTCATGGTGTTGTTCCCTTCAGCTACCGAGCCACGGCGTCAGCGCGGCGGCCAGCGCATGTGCCACGAGCGAGACGATAAAGAACACGCGCGTACCATCGATCAGGTACTTGTGCAGTTCTTCGGATTCTTTGAGCGTCAAACCGGTAGGCCAAACGCGATCGGGATCATCAAAATCGTGAGCCATTGTTCCTCCAAGTCTTGGATCACCGGCCCGCTCTTGGGGCCGCGCTTCCGCCGACCGATCGGTTCAATCCTTCGCCGACCCTCATTGAAAGCGTAGGGATACTGCGCAATGGATTACCTCGGCGTCAAGTCAGCTTTTCAGTTTCGACTGTCAATTTGATCTTACATTCTCATCGCTCGAATACTTTTATACCCACCGGTGCACGGGTAAACACCTGAAAGGACAAGGGTATTTTCAAGTGGGGAGGACCTAATGGAGTGCGCCTTGGCGAGGTCTCGATCACAAAAAAAAACCAGAGCCCGCTGCGCAATGGAGATGTTCTTGCGCGGTCCTCATCGTCGGCGAGTGCGCTCAGGGCCCGAATGCATTCCCGAGGGAGCGCGGCCCAACGACCTAGCTCACGGATCGGTTCCGCCCACGGCCTCGGATCGTGCGCGCGAGCCCGAAATCGCCGACCGGAGCCCTGGCCAGAGTACGACGTTCGCAAGTCAGCCGTCATCGCTTTGGCGTTCGAACCACTCAAGGAACTTAAGCCGGAGGGCTCGCCGGTTCGAACAGGGCCATGTCACATCAACGGATCCCCACTCGTTCTCCAGGCCTCAAGCTCGTGGCGGTCGGCGCGTTAGGTCTCCTTCTCGGTATCCCGCTCGCCCTGGTCGGGCTCCTCCAGTGGGAGCGGATGGAGCGCGCGAATACCGTCATCGAAGAGGTCGCGCAGCGGGCCGGCCGGGCTCAGTCCCTTCGCGGACCCCAGCTCGTCGTCCCGTATACATACCCCGAACGCGTTCGACACGAGACCCAGGACGGCTCGCGGGTCAACGTGGTCGAACGGAGCGGAACGCTCTTCATCTCGCCCGCTCGGCTCGAAGTCGAGGTCAACCAGACCACCCGGCTCCTTCATCGCGCGATCTACGAAGTCCCCGTTCAGACCAGCGACCTCACCTTCGTCGCCAAGTTCGACGGCATTCGGGTACCCAAGCTGCCCGATGGTGCGGCCATCGCCTGGGCCGACGCCCGGTGGCGCATCGGCGTCGCCGATCCCCGGGGATTGGGCCGCCTCGAGATCACGCGTACGACCGCCGGTCCCGTCGAGTTTGAGCCATCCGGCGCCCGGGGCTACACCTATGCATCCATGTCGGCACCGGCGTCGGTCGATGGCCCCAATCACGACATCGAGCTGCGCGGACGCTTGGTCCTCACCGGGGTGGGGTCGATGTCATTCGCGCCCGCCGGCGTTCACACTCGGGTCTCGGTGCGGTCCGACTGGCCCCATCCGAGCTTTCACGGCGAGTTCGTGCCCGGCGACCGAAACATCAGCGATGATGGCTTTACCGCGAGCTGGCAGATCTCGAACTTCGCGAGCGGAGTGCCGGAGGTCAGCGTCGACGAGAATCACGTGAATGGGGGAAGCTTCGGCGTCCGACTCATGAACCCGAGCGACGGGTATACGCAGGTGGGCCGCTCCCTGAAGTATGGACTCCTGTTCGTGGTCCTGGCGCTCGGCGCGTTCTTGGTGCTCGAACTTTCATCGAAGATCCCCGTCCACCCCGCGCAGTACGCCCTGATCGGCTTGGTCCAGATCAGCTTCTACCTGCTGCTGCTCGCGCTGTCGGAGCACACGTCGGTCGCCGGCGCGTACGCCATCGCGGGGACCGCGACCACCGTGCTGACCGGCGTGTACGCCCTGTGGACCTTCGGTTCGGCTCGGTTCGCCGCCTCGATCTTCGTGACCATCGGCGTTTCGTACGGCTTTCAGTATACGCTGGTTCGCCTCGAGGACCACGCGCTCTTGGTGGGGGCGATCATCGTGTTCGTCGGCCTGGCCGTCCTTATGTACGCGACCCGAGCGGTGCAATGGTATCGAACGCCGCCGCTCGACCCCGAGTCTCAGGCGGTATTCGATAGCCTGGAGCGGGGCGCCCCCCGTCCGCCCAAGACCGACGGCCGATAGACGAGCTCATCCGCCGGCCTAGAACAGGTCGGCATCGAGGCTCGCGGCCATCAGCAGGCCCAGGTCTCGGCACTGGTCGACGAAGGCGTCCTGCCAGGGTCCCTTGCAGAGCAAGGGGTCTTGCACCGCTCGCCACTTCAAGCCCCGCACGATCGTTTGCACGGCTCGGCGCGTGCCCGTTCCGTCCGTCCCCGCTCGGATGTACAGGGCGTAAGGTCGCCCGTGGGTGTGTTCCAGGCACGGATAGTAGATGCGGTCGAAGAAGTCTTTGAGGGCCCCGCTCATGTATCCCAGATTCTCGGGCGTCCCGAGGATGATCGCGTCGGCCCGAAGGACGTCCTCGGGGCGCGCGTCCAGCGGAGCGATGTGTTCGGTGTCGACCGACTCGACGTCAAGCTGACGGGCGCCCTCGAGCACCGCCTCCACCATCCGGCGGGTGTTGACCGACGGCGCGTGCGCGACCACCAGGAGCTTCTTCGACGGGCGCTCCAATCCACCGCCCTCTCAGCCGGTACCAAAGCCGGTACCAAAGCCGGTACCAAAGCCGGTACCAAAGCCGGTACCCACGCCTACACCAACGCCGACACCAACGCCGAGCGCCTGCGTGAAGATGGATTCGTACTTCCGCATGATGATCCGAGCCGTCTCGAGGTTGACGGCCTTCGGGAGCGCGAGCCAGTGGTAGTAGCCGGACGGATAGATCCGCATCAACAGATAGGTCTCGGGCGTCGTGGTCAGGATCTCTTCCGTCGACCGGGGATCCATGCCGAGCAGCATCAGTGCCCGGTTGTTCGACTTCACCACTTCCGCGTAGATCGGCGACGCCACTGCCGGATCGAAGCCCGGATCGACGGTCACGCTGATGACTGCTTCGCCGCTTTGCGTCTCGACGATCGCGGTCGCGATCAACTGTGGGACCTCTTGCTTGAACTGTTCGAGAACGGCTTCCAGGGTCACAGGGCCTCCCACCGGGCTTCCCACTCGTACCTTCGGACCCTCCTGAGAACAACCGAGGCTGCCCAAAATGAAAAGCTGAGCCGATAAGCGGCGAGCCCCGACCGCATCGACGGGCGGGGAATCGGCGTCGGTGCTACCCTCTGGGGGTGGACTATGAAGCTCAGCGCCAGCGCATGGTCGACGAACAACTCGTAGGCCGCGGCGCCCTCGACGAGCGGATCCTGGCCGCCTTCCGGACGGTCCCGCGCCATCTCTTCGTCCCCGCGGCGCTCCGTCCGGCCGCCTACAATCCGGTCCCGTTGCCCATCGGCTTCAAGGCGACCATCTCTCAGCCGGCCGCCATCGCGGCCACCCTGGCCGCCGCCGACATCCAGCCTGACGACATCGTCCTCGATATCGGCTGTGGCTCCGGTTACCAGGCCGCGCTCGCCGCGCAGCTGGGCAAGTTCGTGTACGGCGTCGAGATCGTGCCCGAGCTGGCGGAAAGGTCGATCCAGACCCTCGCCGACCTGAACATCGCCAACGTCGAGGTCCGGACGGGCGACGGAACCGACGGCTGGCCCGAGCACGCCCCCTTCGACGCCATCCTGGTCGCCGCGGCGGCGCGCGACGTGCCGCCCAAGCTCCGCGAGCAGCTCGCCGAAGGGGGGCGGCTGGTCATGCCGGTGGGCGCCGCCATACCCCGGTGGTGGAAGTATGCCTGGCTGGTGTCCCGGCGGAAGCACGGCCTGCAGCGGCTGGTTCGGGTCGTTCGGCGCCAAGACGAGTTCGAGCGCCACGACTTGGGCCGAGTGGACTACGTCCCCCTGCAGGGCGCCTTCGCGCCCCGGTCCGACCCGATGGCGTGACGCTGGCCCCGCCTTAGATGCGAACCCCATAACACGAACGACGCATCGTGATGCATGTGCCAGGTTCTCCTGGCGGACCCGGTCGACGCCTTGTCCAGCCGTCGCCAGAGCCTATACTGGCCACTGGTATGCACCCTAGACATTCCCATCAGGCCCATATGCCCTGGAGCGTGGCGCAAACGTCGGCTCAGGAGCGGGCCGACTTCATCCAGAAGACGTATCAGCACTTGGCTCTGGCCATTTTGGCCTTCATGGGTCTCGAAGCGCTGCTCTTGAACATGCCGGGCATCGGCAACCTGGTCGCGACCATGGCGGGCAATCAGATCTCTTGGCTGGTCGTCCTCGGCCTGTTCATCGCCGCTTCGTACGTCGCGACCTCCTGGGCCCAGTCGACGACCAGTCTCACCCAACAGTACATGGGCCTCGGCCTGTACGTGGTCGCCGAAGCGATCATCTTCGTCCCGATTCTCTACATCGCCGCGTACGTCGTGCCTCACCAACACGTCATCGAGAAGGCGGCCATCGTGACCTTGGTAACCTTCGGCGGCTTGACCGCGATGGTTTTCATCACCCGGGCCAACTTCGGCTTTCTACGGGGCATGCTGACCGTGGTCTCGATGGCCGCGATGGGCACGATCGTGGTCAGCCTGCTGTTCGGCCTCAACCTCGGCACCTGGTTCTCCGCCGGGATGATCGTGTTGGCGGGCGGCTCCATCGTCTACCAGACTTCGAACATCCTTCACGAGTACCGGCCGGGCCAGCACGTCGCCGCCGCGTTGGGGCTGTTCGCCAGCGTTGCGTTGATGTTCTGGTACGTCTTGCGCCTGTTCCTCGGGTCCCGAGACTGACCGGAAGCGCTCGCTGGCCCCTCATTCGAACTGCGGCCGGCGAGCCGGTCCCTCATTCGAACTGCGGCCGGCGAGCCGGTCCCTCATTCGGACTGCGGCCGGCGAGCCGGTCCCTCATTCGGACTGCGGCCGGCGAGCCGGTCCCTCATTCGGACTGCGGCCGGCGCGAGCCGGTCCCTCATTCGAACTGCGGCCGGCGAGCCGGTCCCTCATTCGGACTGCGGCCGGCGAGCCGGCAGCGCCGCAGCCGCCCAGCCGGAACGCAGCCGTTGATCCACACCATTAAGTAGAACTCGGCTCGCCTCCCGCGCGAGGCTGGACTCAAAGCGTCAAGCGCCGACAACCGCGACCAACCGCGCTGACGGTTCTGCGGAAAGTCCAGATACCGTCGTGGTCAACCACCAGGGCGAACGACGGTCCGCCTACCCGCAGCCAGCCCATCGCGCGCCACCGATCGCCGCCCGAGAGGCCGCGCTCGGTGGCCGCAGCGGCTCTCTAGTTTTCACGCATGGCGAGATAGGATAGGACCGCGAGTGTGAAGCTCAGAGAGTGGACCCTTCACGACGAGATCGCTCGCGGAGGCATGGGCATCGTTTATCGCGCGACCCACGACATCCTGCCGGGCTACTACGCCATGAAGGTCGTCAAGCCGGAGCTCTCTGCCGACCCCGAGTCGAGAAAACGATTCCTCCAGGAGGCAATCCTGGCGGCCCAACTTCAGCATCCGAACATCGTCGCGACCCAGACGCCGTTCGATGAAGGCGGCCAGCTGTTCCTGCCGATGATGCTCCTGACCGGCGAGACCCTAGAAGCAGCGCTCGAACGGCGCGGCGCCCACTGGCCACTGGAGGAGTCGATTCGCATCTGCGTTCAGGCCGCCGAAGGCCTGGGCTACGCCCACCGCCGTGAGCCCCCGGTCCTTCATCGCGACGTGAAGCCCGCCAACATCCACCTGGGCAAAGACGGCGTCGTCCGTATCCTCGACTTCGGCCTCGCTAAGGCCATCGGCGACCAGTCGATGACCGCCGCCGGCATGATCGTCGGCACCCCGGCCTACGTGGCCCCGGAGATCCTGAACGGCGCCGCGGCGACCCCCGCCGTCGACGTGTACGCCCTCGGGGTCGTCCTGTTCCGGCTGCTGACCGGACAGCTGCCGATGGTCCTTCCTCACGAGCCCGCCTCCATCATGGAGGTGGTCATGGCGGTCGGGCAGGCCCACGCGCGAGGCCTCATTCCGATCACGACCCTTCGCCCAGACCTTCCGGCCCCGATCGCGAGCCTCATCACCTTTACCCTGTCGCCGCACCCCGAGCAGCGCCCGGAAGACGGGTCAGCGATGGCGGACGCCTTGCGCCAAGCGGTCACGGATTCCGGGATGCCCGAGGTGGCCACCACCAACTCCGGTAAATCCACGATATCCGGCCGAGGAGCGCCGAACGTCTCGCCGCCCCCGCCGGCATCCACTTACCCGGGACCCGGGTCGCCGGCCGTCTCTCAGGCGATGCCGCCGCCGGCGGCCTCCACCTATCCCGGCCCCGTCGACCCCGCCTATCAAGGGGGGCTTCCACCCGCCGGGTCCGTCACCGGAGCCCACGCCCTGCCCTCGGCGGCTCAGCTACCGGCCTCGGCGGCACCGGTCACGGCGCCCCAGCCCGGGCCCAGCTACGCGCCGGCTCCCGAGCCTCGCCCGAAGGCCAGCCACCCGCTCAACCGGCCGCCACCGCCTGACCCGGCGGCATCACCACCCGCTGCCAAACCGGCGACCGCCCGACCCACGCGCACTCTCGCTCAGATGATCGTCCTCGCCGTCGTCGTCGCGGTCGTGGTCTTCGTCGGATTCCTCGTCACTCTGAAAGCGACTTATGAGGATATGACCTTCGGCCACTGCGGAAAACCGAAGGACTTCTTCAGCGACCTCTTCCTGGGCCCCGGAACCTGTTGTCAGCCGGGACAGAGATGGAGCTCGCAGTCTGGTTGCAGAGGCCTCCCCATGGCCTGTCGTCGAGGAGATCTCAAAGGATGTACCTTGGAATCATATCGTCAGTTTGGCGATCTGTCGCAGAAGGAGTGGATCGAAACACTTTGGCGGATGTGTACGAATAACCGAAAAGCCTGTCATGTCCTGGCCGAAGAGTTGATGGTCCACCCGCACGCCGGTGTAAAGGAACTCACTCTCGCATTCGAGGCCACCACGAAGGCGGTGACCATCGATAAATCACTCGAGAGTAACGCACATTCGGAAAGGATTCGCGCCCTCGGATATCTTCGCTTGGCGCGAATGCTTGCTCCTCCCGGCACTATTCGCGTCAGTGAGCTCCGACAGGCTGATCATCTCTCTCAAAAAGCACTTGAGGATGCCCAGAGAGCGAAGCTCGATCTGACCGCGTTTACTGCAACCCGGAACGCCGTGAGGCAGCGGCAAGTAACCCTCTACGGCTTGGTCTCGATCCAGCAGTGCAAGGCCCGATGCTACATTCAATTCCGAAGTGGTGAGGACGACTCGATGGTTCGTCACTCGGGCGGCCCATCGGTGATCAAACCCGGCACCTACGAACTCGACAGAGTGTGCTACCCGTACTTTCGGTTTGATGACAAAGTCCCACCGCCTGTGTACATCGGCGATCTCGAGATCGACCCCGACGAACACTTGATTATCGACTGTAATTCTCCCGCCATCCCCTCCGTCTCTCCCGAGGACCGGGAAGGTGACGATACCGAAACTGCAGACCCGGAGGAAGGCGGCAATCAGGCCGCCGTTCGGAAGGCTCAGACACCGTCCGGGATCGCGGCCGTGCCCGCCAACTCCCTCACCTCGACCGCGGCCATGGAGAAGATCCTATCCCCTGGCGTGTCGCAAATATCGACTCGCTCCGTCGACGCGACGACCACGACCACGAGCACGAGCATCGACACTCCGCCCACCGAAGGCGACATTGTCGACTCGGAGCAAGACATCAAAGGAGAATAGTATCTCGCGGTGTTGGGCTTTCCTGTCGCGGCCGACTATTCGTTTTCGATGCCGTTGGCCTTGAGCCGCGGGTCATCGGAAGGCAGGCAGAGCTCGGCGGTGGAGACGAGACCGATAGACGAAATAAGCGTGTGGGTCATTATGAGGGCGGCATTGGCCGGTTCTCCGCTCGGACGCGTGCGTCATTGCCGCCAGCGTCGTGCCCGGGCCTGCCGTCGATTTCATCGCGCAACTGCAGTGCTGTCTCTCAGGACATTCGGGCTCTTTAGAGACGAAATACCAACGCACGTACTGCGGGGGCGTCATGCCGCCGCTGCGCGGCGCGTTAATGGGAGAGGACGCCCGAGCCCGCCCCAATGCGCAGGACCATGCAATTGCACGACGGAATCGACGGCAGGCCTTGGCAGACCGCTGGGCTTATGGC
>CAZFIV010000039.1:0-57752 GCA_964519665.1 uncultured Myxococcales bacterium | reverse complement strand
ACTGTCGGCTGCGAGCTGAGAACTGTCGACGCGAGGCTCCGCCAGCACGGAATCGTGAATGAACTCGAGCGTTTGAGGCGCAGCCTCGCTAAATCTAGAGCGCCGATTCACTTGGATCGCACTATTGTCGCTGGTTCTCACCCCGTCTGCTCGCCGCGCCGCCTTCGGCTTTCGTCGGTTGCGTATTCCCGATACGCGCCCTCCTCACGCGACGACCCGACGGGCCGATTCCGGCGCGACAACAGCACGCTCCAAGTGAATCGGCGCTCTAGCTCGGCACCCAAGCCCATGGTGACAGGGGTGAAGTTGAAATCGGTCGGAGATACTTCGAAGCCGTCGAGCAAGGTGTCCACGACCGCCGGTGAATACGTGGCCGGACTGACCGTTCCCACAGCGATGAAGTGGAAGCTTCCGATGAACGGGCTGCGGTCTTCGCTCTGGGCCCAACTCGGAGAAGGGAAGAGCAAGGCCGCCAAATTCGCGGTGATGGGTAAAACCCACCGGATGATCATGAACAAAGTTTGTCACGGACCGATCCGGAGTCACTATGGGCTTCGCCCGGCGGCGAAGAACTTAACCGTAGAATCCGTGGGTCACGATTCTTTGGCCCCGTCGTCGCTCGAGGCGGCGGGCGCGTTACTCTTGCTCGTCCGCTCCGACGACCGCTCGGTTCGAACCCACGTCGCCTGACCTCTCTTGAAGAAGTAAGACAGATACAAAGGAATCTTCCAAGCGACGTACGCTGGAATGGTCGCAACGTACTTGAACGGGAGCGTCTCGCGCCCGTAGACGAACCAAGCCGCGCCGACCGCTACGGTCAGCCATCCGAGGCCACCGAAGAGCATGAAAAAGGGACCGAAGCCGATGCCGATGAGCCCGGCCAAGAAGGTGATCGCCAAACCGGCCAGCATCAGCATGATCAGCAGCGCGAGGGGCGGTACCAAAAGGTCGAGCCCCATCGCGACCAACATCGGTGACCCGCGCGTCACGCCGTCTTTAACCAATGCCGGGCCGTGTTGAAGAAGCGTCGTGAGGTGCCCGTGCTCCCAGCGGCGACGCTGACCCTGGGCTGCCTCGTCGCGTTCGGGCAGGTGACTGGTCACTTCGGCCTCCGAGCACGACAGCGGAGGATGCCCCAGCTTGGCGAGCTCGATGCCGATCAGCATATCTTCAACGAGATAAGCTCCAGCAGGGGGCGCCTTTCGCATAACTTCGTACGGAAAGGCCATACCGCTTCCGGTCAGGTGGCACGGCATCCCGATGCGGCGTAGGCCAGCCGGTCGGACCCGATTCTTCACGAGGACCGCGAGGCCCGAGATGACCGACAGCGGCGTGTGTTCGGCGGGGGGGGTCAGTACGTAGTCGGCCTGGACCGGACGCTGAGTCCTATGCGCCTTTTGAGCGATCAGTTTGAGGGCGTCCTGCGAGACCCGACAGTCGGCGTCGACCACGATGACGACATCCGGGGGGGCGCTCGCGAGATGGTCGAGACCGAAGACCAACGCATACCCTTTGCCTCGGCGCTCCGTGTCGTGCCGCTCGACACACTCGGCGCCGGCGGCCCGCGCAACTTCGGCTGTCTTATCGGAGCAGTTGTCGGCGACCACCAAGATCCGTGAATCATCGGGCGCGGCGGTCTTCAACGACGCCAAAGTGGCGCCGATTTCGGCCTCTTCATTGTGGGCGGGCACCATGACGACGGTCTTCGGCGCCGGGCCGTTCGGGTCCCACGCCTGTCGCCGCTCCGGGATCAGCGCCAGCAAACACTCGACGACGAAGACCGATACGGGAATCAGAAGGATGAAGGCAGCCAGCAGCAGCAGCAGATTGAGCACCAGCATGGCCCCTCCCCCCTACCGCTTTCCGAGCCCGACAGCCAACGCACCCGACAGCCAACGCACCCGACAGCCAACGCACCCGACAGCCATCGCACCATTCACGCGGGGAAGAATCCCAGCCGGTCATCGAGGACATCGCGCGACCCGACAAGACAGCCTGACCGTAGGACCTCAACCGCCGACGTCAGCGCCGATATCGGTCGCGTCTTCGGGGACCGCCGCGTCGGACGAGAGGTCTTCGGTCGCATCGCCCGACAGGTCGTCGATCGCGCCCATGACGACCGGGTGGGGCCCAAAATCCCCCTTCAACCACCGGTGATATCCCATACACATCCCGTCGCCTTCGGCCAGGTCGAGCTCGGCCACGACTTCGTCGGGTGCCGCGGCGGAAAGAGCCTTCAATCGTACCGAGGCCCGCACTTCGACGGCCTGGGTCGCCGTACACAGGTACCCCGAGACGCCATCGAGAATCATCATCAGGCCGTAGATCGCATCGTCGATGCTCTTTTCGGCGGCCGCGGATGCCTCCGGGCTCAGGTCGACGTCGATCTGCTCGCGAGCGTAGGACCGAATATCCTGCAACAGGACGAACGCTGCGGCATTCTGCAACCACTGCTTGCGGTCAGCCTCGCTGGTCGGTGCCGTCGCCAGCTCGTACTCCCATGATGCCATCGCTAACGCCTCCGCCGAAGCTGCGATGTCGCGGGTTTCGGTCGGCAGGTCAAGGAAACTTCGCATTTCCAGCCGGTCGGCCCATCGGCTTCACCCTGAGGCGGTATAGCAGGTTATTGGAGATATCGCGCGCGAGCACCTCGTCGCGCGATCTTCGCGGGTGGGTGGTAGATGCCCGGTCAGACCGTGACCGCGTTGCCTCGGAATATTCGAGCGAGGTAGCGGCTCTCCTTCGGGGACGGCGAAGGCAGCGAGCATTGCAAGACTGCCGCCACGAACCGCTCCATCTCTTCGGTGACCTCATGCTCGGTCGCAGGCTCTTCGGTTCGAGCGCGACGGGTTAGCTGCACCTGATTGATCGCGGGCATCGTCGGCAGTCGCTCCGACTCGACACCGAGCGTCACAGTGAACGCATGCAGGGAATTTTTGATGAACAGCGCGAGCGCGAACTCTTGCCGCGATGACGCGCGCGAAGTGTCGGGGGTCACTAAGACGATCTCGCAGCGAGGCCACAACGCCGCCTTGCGCGCGACCCGGAAGTGGTGCGTCAGTTGGTCTTCGACCATCGCCGCAAACTCTTCCCGCGACAGCACCCGGCTCCAGTCACCACCCGCGGGGCCTGAAAGAGCGTTGAGGGGAAGGCGCTGAAATGGCACCGAAACCACGACGTCGATTCTCCCCAGGTTCTGTCGAAGGGCGGCCAGACCACCCTCGATGTCGTCGCCGACCCCACGAGCGGTCACGGTGGCTTCCTCGAACCTCGAGACTCGGTGGTGAATCTCTTCAGCGGTCGCACCATCCTTGGTCAGGACCGCGATATTCGCCACGCCAACCCGAGCGAAACCTTCGGCGACGGCGATCATCTCTTCCTTCATCGACTCGCCGATCAACACCACGTTCTTGCCCTTCAGCTTCGCCAGATCCTCTGCTCCCGGTCGAACCGTGAGCTCGCCTTCGGTCACCGACCGTTCGAACTTCAAGCCGCCCGAAGGATGGAATGTTTCGCCGGAAACGAGCTCGTCCGCGAGGCTGAACACCGTCGAGAGCGCAACCTGCTCGTCGGTGGGCATCTGGTGGAGGTGCAGGCGGTCGATGATGCCTTCCTCGACCTTCTGCGCTTCGATTTGAACATCGGCCCGATCGAAGAACGGCTCCGGCGCCTCGACGAATCGAGCCTTGAACTGCTCGACCTTTTCGGAGTCCGTGAGCACCTCGCCGTTGGTGAGCCGGTCGAGAAGCTTCGGCGTGAGCACCGAGTTCAAGACGTACTGGGTCGACACCGCCTTTGGCGAGCCGCGCTGAATGGTCTTGATCAGGCGCTGCAGGGCGGGCGGGAGGTCGCCTTCGGCGATACTCTGGATGCGGTTGGCGGCCAACGGCATCAGGACCTCATCGATGCCGTGGCCGGCATCGAGCGCGTCGAGCACCGCCCCGTGCACCAGGTTCAGTCGCTTGTTCCCCAAGATGAGCCGGCCTCGTCGCTCGAAAAGACCCGGCGAAGATTCCGTCCCTCGCAGGCGAAGCCCGTCGACCGGACCGGGGGCCAGCGCGTTGATCTGAATCTCCGGCCCCAAGTGGCGCGACAGAATCTCGGCCAGGGCACGCTGCCCTGCCTTCGACACCGAGTAGTCGGCGCGGTTGGGGTACGGGACGGCCAGATACTTCTCACCGCCGAAGTAACTCGAAACGTTCAGGATCTTGCCATGCCCGTTCGCCTTCATCAGCGGCGCGAACTTACGGATCAGCGAATAGTTCGAGATCAAGTTGGCGTCGAGGGTGCGCCGCCAACCGTCGAGCGGCATGTCGACGACCATCTCTTCGGCCCCCGCGATGCCCGCGTTGTTGATCAGCATGTCGACGCGGCCGAACAGGTCGACCGTAAATTCGAACAGCCGTTCGAGCGAAGCCTCATTTCCGACGTCGATCCCCGACATCACGAACACGCGCTGCTCGGGCTGCGGAAAGCCCGTATCCTTGAGCTCTTCGATCAGCGACTGGCGCGCGGTCTCGAGCTTCTTCGGGTCTCGAGCGGCCAGCAGCACCCGAACCCCAGCCAGGCTCAGGAACCGGCCGAGCTGAAGACCAATGCCGATGCTGCCGCCGGTGATGACGGCCGTCTTGCCCTGATGAAGGCCGGGCAGCACCCGCTGAATCGCCATCGGCATGGCCGACTTACCGGTCGAACGCCGGATCTGCTTCGGCACCCAAAGGTTGATCGCGTCCATCTTTCGGACTCGATTCGTCAGGGTTGCCGACCACGCCGCGCAGAAATCGAGACTGTCTTTTTCGGCATTGTCGAATCGAACGATCTGGTTCGGCTGGCAAGCCCACTTGCGTGCCCCGGAACGCATGGCGTGCTCGTCTTCACACCGCCAAACGCGGATGAGCTGCTCGACCGCCGCTCGATTGATCTGGTGAAGACGCTGGGCGCGGCTGTCGCCGTCGCGGGTCACGAAGGTGATGGCCGGGGCGTCCTCGAGGCTCGACCAGGCCGACAGGCGGCGAGCCAAGGCCGACGCGAAAGCCACCGGAGCCACCACTTCATTGCGAATGTAGTCGTCGACCTGCTCATCGGTTGCGGTCGACAAACCGAAGCTCGGCGAGTTCGCGCCCCCCTCGGGCAGGATGATGGCTCCGTCGAGCCGGCCGAAGTGGTCTTCCACGAACTGCAGGGTGCGGTCGACCGTCTCGCGGCGATTCGGGTCCATCAGCATCAGGTGGACGGGCGCCGTACTCTTGGTTTGAACGTACCGGCGAGCCTTCTCGAGGGCCTCGAGCGAACGAAACGCCAAGACCACGTGCGCTCCGTGATTCGTATGGCGAGCACTGAACGTCATGGCCTCTTCGATGTCGCGGCCGCCGACGACCAGCACCACCCAATCGCGAAGATCGACCAACCGCTTATCCGGCCACGAAACGAGCTCCGACCGGCTCTCGATCGGGACCTTCATGCCATTGGTGACCTCGAAGGCCTGACCGGAGAAGGCCGCGGACTCGTCGCTGGCGAGCCACAGAACGGTCGACGCCACGTCGTCGGGCTTCGGATAGCCGAACGCGCCTTCCTGGCCGTTCGCCCCCCGGCGCAGGATCATGAGCTCTTTGAACTGCTGGGAGGTCGTCCCGGGCTCCAGGTTCTGCAAGCCGTCCATCGTGGAGAAGGTCGAGTCGATGCGCTCCGACTCGATCGGCCCGGGGTAGACGGTATTGACCCGAATGCCCCGAGAGTCGTCTCCAAGCTCGGTTGCCAGTCCCTCTGACAGCGCGTTCAAACCCGCCTTGGGAACCACATAGGGGATCCGGCCGTAGTAGGGCGTGCGGCTGAAGATGGTCGATACGTTGATCACCGAGGCGCCGGGCCCCAGCAGCGGAAATGCCGCCCGGGTCATATTCCACGGCCCTCCGAGCAGATTTCGGGCGGCGTCGAACATGGTCTCGCTCTCGTCGAGCGCGAGGCAGTCCCCTTCGGTGAAGGGAATGTTCTCCAGCGTTCGCTTCGGGTCGGCCCCGCCCGCGTTGTTGACGAGAACATCCAGCCGACCGAAGCGCTGCGCGACTTCGGCCATGACCCGTCGACAATCCTCGGGGTTCGAGGAGTCGGCAGCGATCGGAACCACCCGATGGCCTTCGACGCCCTCTGCGGCCAGCTCGCGGACGAAGCGGACCAGCGTCTTTTCGGTTCGGCCGGTCAGAATCACCCGCGCTCCTTCTTTGAGGAGCTGCCGAGCAATGTAGCGGCCGATGTTGCCCGCCGCTCCCGTGAGAACGACGGATTTGTGCTTGAGTCGGCCCGGAGGCGCGACGGACGACAGTTTGGCAGTAAGAGGAAACGTCACTTCAGTGCTCCCGCAGATCCCGTATCGATCCGACGAACTTCGACGCCGCGCTTTTCGGCGTCGCGAAGCGCCCAAGCCCGATAGAGCTCATCTTTGCTCTTCAGCCCGGCGCGTGGCAGCCCGTGGACGGCCACATAGGTCGCCCCCGCGTGTTTGTTGTCCCACATGGCCTGGTGACCGGTCGCCACCTCCTCGAGGGGAAGCGCCACTGGCTGCACCACGTCGATGAGCCCGGCCGCAATTCGGGACTGCAGCTCGGTGAACTCCCGGGCCGTGTTGAGGTGCGTCCCCCGAATCTCGGTCGTCGGCATGATGACCCGCCGCTGACGCATCCAGACTTGCGGTGCGTAGAAGCTGAACCGAGTGCCTGCCATGTCTTCCGAATAGACCACGGTGCCCACATTCGGCTTCACGAGCGCCGTCGACAGGGCCAGGCTGTCGCGGCCTGCGCGCTCGAAGATGACGTCGGGCAGACCCCGGCGATCGGCCAACGTCCGGAGGAACGGACCGATCGCCGAGCCCACGGGCTTGAGCGTACGGTCGCTGAAGCGACGAACCGCCTCTTTGAATTGCACTGATTCGGTGAAGGGGTTGGGCATCGGCATCAGCGGCCCAGGGACGTCGAACTCCTCGCCGAACTTCCGGCGAAGCTCTTCGACGCTGGTGACTCCTTGGAAGTTGGCTCCAAACCCAAGGGACGACACAAACTCTCGCTGGGACACCGTATCGGCGAGGACGACCACTCGAGTCTTCATCGCGCAGCCGATCTCGATCGCTTCGATGGCCACCGGGTCGACGATGCCATCGGTCGCGCCGGGGCCGTACATCACCATCAAGGAGCGGCCCGCTCGCAAGCCTCCTTTCAGAAGCATCGCCTCGGTCTTGGCCGTGCCCGGCTTACCGACGAACGAGAAGCGATATCCCGAGGAGGCGCCGAAGAAGGTCAGCACGCCCTGATCGCCGAGCAGCTGGAACGACCGCGAAAAGGCGCGCTCGCCCGCGTGCGAAACCACCATGTCGATCGGTCCGCCGGCCTTGGCGTAGACGTCGTCGACGAATGGACGCCCGGCCTCTTCCCAAGCCGCCCACTGATTGGGGTCGTCGGGCACCGGCGTAAAGATCGACTGCCAGCGGGGATCCTTTCGATTGACGGCCTCTCCGCCGTAGCTGTTCACGCGCGCCACGCGCTCTTCCGAAGAAACCATACCCACCACGGTGAGGCCGGCTTGCTTGGCCGTCCGCAGGCACTCGAGCCCGGTCCCGGTCGCCGCGCCTTCGACGAACAGGCGCTTTCCAGCTTCGATGCCGAGCGTGGTGTGCAAGGCCCGATGGATCGTACCTAGGTTGAGACCATACGAGCCGGCTTCCTCCAGAGTCAGACCGGGCAGCTTCGGATGAAGCTGAGGGCCCTGCACCGGAACGAACTGGGCGTGACTTCCGTCGTCGCGCTCGTACCCCTGGATGCGGAAGTCGGCGGCCATCGGGTCGAGCCCCATGTCGGGGGAGAGCAGTTCGCTCTGTCCAGAGTAGATCGTGACCAGCTGCCCGAGGGAGATGCGGCCTTCGCGCGCCACCTCGGACCCGAGGGCCGCGACCAGCCCGACCCCACCGGAGCCGGTGCTGTGCACGTCGGCGTCCCGCTGATCGAACGGCGTGATCGGAATACCGGTGATCGCCCAGATATCGTTGAAGTTGACCTCGGAGACGAGCACGAACACCAGCGCCTCGTTCGGACCGATCTTCGGCGTCTTGACGACGGTGAGAATCTCGACGTCCTTCGGATCCCCGTGCAGCGGCGCTCCGGTCTCCGGGTCCTTCACCACCGACATCGCGTACATGTACTCGGGAATCGGGGTCACACCCGGATAGAAGGGCGCGTCGATCGCCAACAACCGACCCTCGGCCTCGAGGGCCGCTCGGGTGGCCTCATCGGGTCGAACGGGGACGTCAACTTTCTTGAGCGGCAGAGGCGCGCTGCGACGCTCGAGGAACGCGCTGATGCCCGGCGGGCCCGCCTCGGGGTCACAGACGGCTTCGGCGAAGAGCTCGCCCTCGCGCAGCAGGCCTTTGCTCTGCCCCTCCACGAGGCCGAGCTTCACCGCTTCGAGGATTCGGTCGACCGCGTGACCACGGCCGCCGTTTCGAGCTTGCTGAATGGTCCGCTCGACCCACTCGACCCCCAAGGCGCCTTGCAAGGCGGCGATCGGTTGGTCGCGGTTCGACCGCCGAGCGTTCTTGTTCGCCAGGGCCTCGCCGATCGGGCCGCTTCCGGCCACGTAGGCGCGCGCGAGCCGCATGGCGACCGCTTGCGGGCTCTGGCCGTCGTGTCCCACGACCTCATCGATCAGCCCGATCTGAAGCGCTTCATCGGCGTCGAGGGCCCGACCCGAGATCATGATGCGGACGGCCTCCGCCAGCCCGCCCTCCCCGTTGCGCTGGAACAGCTTGCGGGGCAAACGCTGGGTTCCGCCGTACCCGGGCAGGAGGTTCAAGTTGATTTCGGGTTGCCCGAAGCGAGCCCGAACGTCGGCGACGATATACGTACAGGCCAGCACCATCTCGTTGCCGCCGCCGAGCGCCGGACCGTTGACCGCGGCGATCACCGGCTTGTCCATCGCCTCGATCGTCGAGAACGCCTGGTGAGCGGCGTTGGGCAGCGTCAAGGCGCTGTCGCGGTCGCCCGCTTCCCCGATCTCCAGCAGCTCCTTGACGTCCGCGCCGGCGACGAACGAGGTACGCGCCCCGGTGACCACCACTGCCGCGACCTCTTCCCGGCGCTGCAGGTGGCTCAACACCGTATTGAGCTCATCGAGTGACCGTTCATTCAGTGAGTTGACCGGCGGATTGTCGATCACGACCAGCGCAACGACCTTGCCGGGCGCGACTTCGTGGTTCTCGACCCGCAGATAGCGGTACAGCTCGAGAATCTGACGCTCATCGGCCAGTCGGCCCCATTCTTTCCATTTCTTGACGATCTCTTGAATCTCGTCGACGGCCTCCGGGTTGCGGAGGGTCGACATGTCGCCGAGCGGCTGATCGAGCAGGATGGCCCGCAACGCCCGGCGCATGTATTTGCCGGAGCGAGTCTCGGGAAACTGGCTGACGACCAGAAAATCCGAGGGGACGGCGGTGGCGCCCTTTTCGGTCCGCACGAGCTGCCGGAGCCGATTGAGGTCGTCATCGGAGATCTTCGAGCCCGGCGCGGGCACGAGGAAAGCAACCGCGGTTTCGCCTCGCTCCTCGTGAGGCGCACCCACGACCACCGCGTTGCCGACCGGCGAATCGGCCCGCACGACCTTATCGCGGAGAATGGCCCCTTCGATCTCCTCGGTCCCGATTCGGTGCCCCGAGACGTTGATGACGTCGTCGGAACGGCCGTGCAAGGTGAACGACCCGTCCGGATGTTGTCGGGCGTAGTCGCCTTGAGTGTACGCCCAGCCGCCGTGCCACCGATCGAAGTAAACGTCGGTGAAGCGGGCCAAGTCGCCTCTCCACTCCGGCGTGCCGAGCCGCTCCGCGTCGCCCCAAATCGTGCGAGCGAGGTACGGGTACGGCTGGCTGATGACCAGCTCGCCCTTTTCGCCGACCTCGGCTCGCCGCCATTCGCTCGCCTTGCCTCGGTCGTCGGTGGCGACCGTGACGCGAACCTCCGCGTCGATCCACGGCAGGGGCCAAGTCTTGGCGTCGGCGGCGAGGGGCTTCACATCGCCCCATGGGCACGAAAACACGATGCCCCCGTGCTCGGTCGCCCAGTACGAGTTGATGTAGCGCGAACAGACCTTGTCCATCGCGAACTGTTGGACCGCTGGCGACACCGGCTCGGCGCAGAACGTTGCGACCTTCAGATTCGACATGTCGTACGCCGACATGTCTTCGGTGCTGGCCGGATTCGTCATGACGGCCTTCAGGAAGGTCGAGCCGGCCTTGAACATGGTGGCGCCGTGACGGGAGATGATCGACGAGAACCGTCCGGCGTGCGGGAACAGCGGCGAACCTTCAGCCACGATCGAGGTGATGCCGACGGACAGCGGCGCGGCGATCAAGTACGACTGGCCGGTGATCCAGCCGGGATCGGCGATCACGTAGAGTCGGTCTTCCGGCTGGGTGTTGAACACGGTCCGCATGGTGTGGCTGATACCGGCCAGCCATCCCCCGTGAGCATGCACGACGCCCTTCGGCTTCCCCGTGGAGCCCGACGTGTAAATGATGAAGAGCGGATAGTCGGCATCGACCGGAGTCGCAGGATGACTTGCGCATAGCGCTCGGTACAGCGACGCGTCGTCGAGACCCAGGAGAGCCTGCACCGAGTCCACTCCAAAACCGGCCGCGCGCGCCCGTTCGAGCACCCGTTCGGTAGCCGCGGCGACCAGCTCGTGCGACCAGATATCTCGGGGCTGACGAATGATGTCTTGCCCGGTGTACCGTACGACGACGACCTGATCGACCGAGTGTTGAGCATCGGCCAAGCGCCGCGCGACCGCCGTTCGCACCTCCGCCTTCTGCTCGGGCGCCATCTGTCCTTCCGCGTCGATGGCCCGGCCCAGTTCGCGCATGACGTCGCTTCGTTCGACCGTGATCTCTTTCTGCAAGGCGTCCGTCACCGCGGCTTCGAGCCGCTGCGCGGTCTCACCGATCGAGAAGCCGGCGAGAACCTGGCTGAGGGCCTCGAGGGCCACCGGACGCGGCACGAAGTTATCGAGCGCCAAGTCGGTGAACTTCTCTTTGTAGGCGACGACCTCCGCGTTGCGGTAGCCGCCATCGGCGGTGACCACCACTTTCGCACCGGCGTCGTAGATTCGGTCGGAGAGCGTCTTCGCCGAGAAGCCGCCGAACACCGGCGTGTAGATAATGCCGAGCCGCTTGGCGGCTTCGGTGTAGAACAGCTGGTCGGGAATGTTGGGAAGGTTGAACGCGATGCGGTCCCCTCGCTTGAGACCGAGTCCCGTCAGGACCTCGGCGCGAACCACGGTCTCGAACAAGAGCCGGCGATAACTGATGTGCTCTTCTTGCACCGGTCCGCCGCGGCCGTCGTTCTTCGACGGATCCCAGCGGTCCCCTTCGAAGATGAACGCGGCCCGCTCGCCGCGCCCGCCCAACACGTGGCGGTCGACTTCGTTAAAGCAGGCGTTCGTAAGACCCCCGACGAACCACCGGTAAAACGGAGCATCCCGGTCGTCGAAGGCGGTGTGCCATGGCGTCCAATCGCCGGCCGGCGCCGAAACCGGCGCGCCGGTGGCCGCCGCAAACCCCGACCACTCTCCCGAGGGGGTCTGGCTGACCCACTGCTCGGTGTCCGGTCGGAACCAGTGCAGCGTCCTCGCCGCAATATCGGCATGGAAACCTGCAGGGTCTCGCTTCGCCGCTTCGCGAAGCTGATTCTCATGGGCCTCGGACGAGATCAGTCCCTCATTGGCCAACGCAGTTAGCTCGGGCATCACCTCTGCCTAAGCATGGGTTTCATGGAAGGCAATCGCCCTCGCCCTCCTGAAAAGTGTGAAGGGAACACACGTCGCCGCTTTCGGACGTCGGCAAAAGTTCCGTCATCCCAAGGTGATGCGTTGCGGCAATAATGTCGACTCGGAAGGACTGTCGGGTAATCGGTCAAAAGACGTTTTCTCGAGCGCAGCTTCGTACCGTTCCACCTGCACTGGATGTTTCAGGGCGCAACACGCTGCGGCGCGGAATCGCCGGGAGTCCGAAATCGGTCGAGAATGGACGGTAACAAAGGCCAGCCGACACCGACGACGATCAGTAACGCACCCAGCGCGTCAACCGCGCTGGGGCGCTCCCCAAAGAACATCGCCCCCAGCCCGAACGCGAGGATCGGTCCGACCAGGGCGACGAGGGCAGTCACTGAAGGGCTTACGTATCTCAACGCGGCCATCAGGCACAAGCGGCTCAAACCGGGTCCTAGGATGCCGGCCAACGCAGCGTAGCCCCAAACGCTGGCGGGAAGCGTCCAGACCGAGCGGCCATCTGGAACCAGCTGGAGAACCGCGACCGCCATGAACAGGCGGAGCGCATTGACGGCCGCCGGTTGAATGCTCTCGATCACCGTTCGAGTGATGATCTGCATCGTCGCAAAGCCGGCAGCTCCGGCCAGCGCCCAACCATATCCCCAGCCGGTCGACGGGCCCGAGCCATCGACCAGGGCCGGCAGTGCGACCCCGACCAGCGCCAGCGTCGCTCCGGCCCAAAAGCGCCCCGAAACCCGTTCGCCGAGGGCCCAGAAGGCGAGGACCGGCGTCAATACAACTTGCGCCTTGAGCACGACGCTCGTCATGCCCGTACCGATGCTTGGCAATGCCAACGCGACGGCGAGATTGCAGACGACCGTACACACCGCGAGCGCGGTCGCCACCAGCACCGAGCGTCGGTCGAGCCCCCAACGCCGAACCTGTACGAGCGCCAAAGCTTGGTTGAACCCGGCCGCGACCACGAACATCGCCGTCATCGCGGCCAGGCGAGGCGCCGACTCGACGGCGAACCGATACGGAATCAGAAAGCCCGCCGCGAACAACGCAGCCAACAGCGACCAGCCGAATCCGAGCACCGGGCCACGATCGGCGCTCGACCGGGGAGCGTCCGATTCCGCAGATTCCGCCGACGCCGCCCCTTCCGTGCACGCGGCCGGTTCTTCCGATTTCGCCGACGCTGCTGGTTCGGCCGACGCCGCCAGTCGCGGATGGGGCCGGTCGCGGGAGAGCGCGCTATCCGTCACGAGAACCTTACGACGGGCTACCGTCGGACCTCTCAGGAGCATCGGGACGCCCAGACTCCGCGGGAACCCCTGGGTTTAGATCGGATCGAATCAGCCGCCGGATCGCTTCTTTGATCTCTGCGCGGCGCTCGGGCGACCGATAGACCTCCGGCGGGAGGATGCGGGCGGCGAGTTTACTCGTACGAATAGCGTAGATCACCTCGGGTCGAAGGCCGCCGTCGCCCGCCGACCGCACGGCTGCTTCGATCATCGTCATCACCCCGCTCCGGACCTGTTCGGCAAGATCCGAGGGAGGATGAGGATGATGGGATCGGAGCAAGCCCACCAGTTTGGCTTCAAAGGTCCCTCGAGTCACGGCCCCATGGTGTCAGCCCCGCGTCGTCGCGCGAAGTGAATTGGCACCCGCGCCGCCGCAAAGCACCAAAGCGACGCGCCACGTTCGATTTCAGCGTCAGCGATCACAGCCGGGCAGGTATCGCGGCGGGCCTTAATGACCGCTTCACCTCCACGACAGCTAACCTGCGACCGTCGAGGCCTCCGGTTCGGTGCTCATGGTCGCGAACCGAAGTCCGCGGTATCGTATCCTGGTGACTACTCGCATATACCTAGTTCGCCACGGCGCCACCGTCCTGTCGGCCGAAGACCGCTTCGCCGGGTCGAGCGACGTTGAACTCTCGGACGAAGGGCGGGCTCAGGCCGCTGCGCTCGCTCAACGACTGGCCAACGAGCCGATCAAGGCGCTCTACGCCAGTCCGTTCAAGCGAACGGTGGCGACCGGAGAGGCTCTCGCCGCCCCCCACAACCTGTCGCTACGGATCGAGAACGACCTTCGGGAGATCGACCATGGGCGATGGGAAGGCCTGGCCCGAAAAGACGTCGAGAGCCGGTTTAGCGAAGAGTACGAGAGGTGGGACGAAGATCCCTTCACATTCGCGCCGGAAGGCGGTGAGTCGGGTCTGGCGGTGATGGCTCGTGCGCTCCCGGTACTCCGCCAGATCGTGGAACGTCACACCGACGAGTGCGTGGTCGTCGTTTCACATAAAGCAACGATTCGGCTGTTACTATCCAGCTTCTTGGGCATCGACGCTCGCCGCTACCGTGATCGGCTCGACCTCGCGCCCTGCAGCTTGAATGTCCTCGATTTCAAGGACCCGGTCCGGGCTCGCCTCATGCTCTACAACGATACCTCGCACTACCAGACCGAGCCGCGCCGGCCAGGGCCGATGCTGTCGCGATGGTGGTCCGGCCAGTAACGAGCGCCGTTAGGCGGTCGAGCCCACGGCCGCAAAGCGTTGCCGGGCTTCCTGGAACTCCTTACGCAGCTGCGCGACCCGCTCTTCGACGGTCACCACGGCCTCGACGGCGCCGATCCCTTGGCCGCAACCCCAGATGTCTTTCCAGGCTTTGCCGCCACTGGTGACCGCCCCGAAATCCATCGTGGTCTTTTCGGTGTTGAGCAGGGCATCCGGATCGATGCCCGCCCGGGCGATCGATGGCTTCAGGTAGTTGCCGTGCACGCCGCTGAAGACGTCGGAGTAGACGATGTCGTCGGCGGCAGAGTCGACGATCATCTGCTTGTAGTCGTCCACCGCGTTGGCTTCCTTGGTCGCGATGAACGCGGAGCCGATGTAAGCGAGATCAGCGCCCATGGCCAGGGCGGCCAAAACCGCGTGGCCGGTCGCGATGCAGCCAGACAGCAAAATCGGTCCGTCGAACCACTTGCGGGTCTCCTGAACCAGCGCGAACGGCGACGTCGTGCCCGCGTGGCCGCCGGCTCCGGCCGCCACGAGGATGAGCCCGTCGGCCCCCTTCTCGATCGCCTTGTGCGCGAACCGCTGATTGATGACGTCATGCAACACGACTCCGCCGTAGCTGTGCGCCGCTTGGTAAACCTCGGGCCGGGCCCCCAACGACGTGATCATGATCGGGACCTGGTGTTTCACGCACATCGTCACGTCTTCTTCGAGGCGCGCGTTCGAACGGTGAACGATCTGATTCACCGCGAACGGGGCGGCCGGGCGGTCGGGATTCGCGGCGTTGTGGGCTGCAAGCTCTTCTTTGATCTGGCTGAGCCATTCATCGAGCTGCGAGGCCGGCCGCGCGTTGAGCGCCGGGAACGAACCCACGATGCCTGCCTTGCACTGGGCGATCACCAGGTCGGGCGTCGATACGATGAACATCGGTGCGCCGACGGCAGGGATGGAAAGATTGTCGAAAACAGCGGGAAGACTCATCGATACCTCGGAACGTTTATGAAAGATGGAAGCGCTCACGGTCGCGCGCGCCCGGACGATCGGGCGCCCGGACGATCGGGCGCGTCAGTAGAAGGTCTTGCCTTGGGCAACCATGTCCTTGAGCAGCTGCGGAGGCGTAAACCGCGGACCGACGCGGTCGGCAAGCGCCGAACAAGCGTCGACGAACTTTCCGATACCCATGGTGTCGAGGAAGCTGAACGGGCCGCCGGTGAACGGCGGAAAGCCCCACCCGAAAATCGCCCCGAGGTCGCCGTCGACCGGATTGCTCAAGATGCCCTCTTCGAACGACTTGGCGCATTCGATGATCTGCGCGAACAACAAGCGGTTCTTGACTTCGACCCCGTCGGGCTGAACCGCGGCGACCGGGAAGGCTTCCCTGAGGCCTGACCACAGCTGCTTCGGCTTCGTCGCACCTTCGTCGTAGTCATAGAACCCCCTGCTGGCCTTCATGCCGATTCGACCGAATTCGTTCACCATGCGGCGCTGAACACTCTCGCCGGGCGCCGGAACGTAGGCATCGCCAAGTTTCGCTTTCCACTGATCGGCAATCTTGACCCCGAGGTCGATGTTCACGCTGTCGTTCAACAGCAACGGCCCCATGGGGTAGCCGGCCTGCTTGCCGGCGTTCTCGATGAGCGCGGGATGAACGCCCTCTTCCAGCATCGCCGAACCCTCCGAGAGGAACGCCCCGACACAGCGCGATGTGTAGAAGCCGCGGCCGTCGTTGACGACGATCGGAGTCTTCTTGATTCTCCGGCAAAAATCGATGCCCATCGCCAACGCGGCCGGGCCTGTCTCCCTGCCCATGATGATCTCGAGCAACGGCATCTTCTCGACGGGCGAGAAGAAATGTAACCCGATGAAGTTCTCGGGCTTTGACCAGCTTTTCTGCAGATCCGAGATCGGAAGGGTCGACGTGTTCGAGCCGAACACCGTGTCGGCCCCGACGACCGCTTCGGCCTTCTTCGTCACGTCGGCCTTGATCTCGACGTTTTCGAAAACCGCCTCGACGACGAGGTCGCAGCCCTCGAGGGCGGCGAAGTCGGTCGTCGGGTGGAGCCGACCCATCAGCTCGGCCGCCGCTTCGGGCGCCATGCGCCCTTTCTGCACCGCCCGGTCGACCAGGCGCTGGCTGTAAGCCTTGCCCTTGTCGGCCGATTCTTGAGAGACGTCGACGAGCACGACATCGAGCCCCGCCTTCGCGGACTCGTACCCGATGCCGGCGCCCATCAACCCCGCCCCCAGCATACCGACCTTCTTGAGTTCGTTCTTCGGCACGTCCTTCGGACGAGCCGCGCCTTTGTCGGCCGCCTGCTTATTGACGAACAACGTTCGCACCATGTTTTGGGCGGTCGGATCGAGCAGCAGCTTCGTGAAATACTTCTGCTCGAGCGAGAGCCCGGTATCGAAGGGCACGACCGACCCTTCGAAGACGCAGCTCAGAATCGACGCCACCGCAGGATAGTTGTTCAGCGTCTCTTTGCTCGCCATGGCCCCGGCCCCGGTCATGGTCATGACCGCGCGCGGATCCATCGCCCCGGCCCCCCCCGGATACCGAAATCCGCTCTTGTCCCAGGGCGCGACGGCCTTGGGGTTCTCGAGCACGAACTTCTTCGCCGCGGCGAGCAGTTGATCTTCGGCCACCACCGCGTGCACGACCTTCATCTGCTCTGCGGTCTTGGCGTCCATATTGGAGCCGGTCGTAGCGTGCTGCAGTGCAACTTGCATACCCACCAACCGGGGCAGGCGCTGAGTTCCGCCGCCGCCCGGAAGCAAACCCACCTTCACTTCAGGGAGGCCAAACTTGGCGTTCGGCGTACAGAGCCGGAAGTGGCAGGCGAGCGCGAGCTCAAAACCGCCGCCGAGCGCCATGCCCCGCACTGCGGCCACGAACGGCTTGGCCGCCGCTTGCCCTTTCGAAAGAGCCTTCGCCGGATGGCCTCCGGTCTCCATCTTCCGGAAGAGGGTGCCGAGAGTGGCCACCCGCTCGTAGACGCCCTTCGCACCCAGTGACTCCTTGTTATCGATGAGCGTCTGCAGCATCCGCAGGTCCGCACCAGCGAAGAAGTCCTTCTTGCCCGTGGTAATGATCGCGCCCTTGATCGCGTCGTCGCTCAGGACGCGGTCGATAAGCTCGGCCAGGTCCTTTTGGATCTGTTCGTTGATGACGTTCATCGACGCGTCGGGAAGATCGACGGTCAACGTCGCCACGCCGTCCGGATCGACGGCAAATTGGATGGTCTCGGTCATGATGGTTCGCCTACCGCCTCAGACTCGCTCGATGATCGTCGCCGTGCCCATGCCGCCGCCGACGCAAAGCGTAACTAGGGCCGTGCCCTTGCCGGTTCGCTCGAGCTCATCGAGCACCGTGCCGAAGATCATGGCGCCGGTTGCACCGAGCGGGTGACCCATGGCGATGGCGCCACCATTCACGTTGATGTCCTTGTGTTCGACCTTCATGACCTCCATGAAGCGCAGCACGACGGCGGCGAACGCCTCGTTCAGCTCCCACAAGTCGATGTCGGCCGGGGTCATGCCGGCGCGCTTGAGCGCTTTTTCGGCCGCAAAGCTTGGGCCGGTCAACATGATGGTCGGCTCCGAGCCGATCGACGCCCACGACCGGAACTTCGCGCGAGGCTTGAGGTCGTACTTGACGCCGGCTTCCTTGCTGCCCACCAGGACCGCGGCGGCCCCGTCGACGATACCCGAGCTGTTGCCAGCGTGGTGCCGATGGTCGATGCGCTCGACTTCCGGGTAGCGCTGCAGCGCCACGTCGTCATAGCCGGGCATCTTGCCGAGACCCTCGAATGCCGGCTTCAGCGCACCGAGGCTCTCGAGGGTGCTCTCGGGCCGCATGTGTTCGTCGTGGTCGAGCACCTCGAGGCCGATCACGTCTTTGACGGGGATGATCGCGTCCTTGAAGCGACCGTCGTCCCAAGCTTCCTTGGCGCGGCGCTGGCTCTCGACCGAGTAGTTGTCGAGGTCTTCGCGGGAGTAACCGTACTTGGTCGCGATCAAGTCGGCCGAGATGCCTTGAGGCACGATGTACTTAGGCATCGTCACCGCGGGATCCATGAATAGTGCGCCCCCGTCGGACCCCATCGGCACGCGGCTCATCGACTCGACGCCTCCGCCGATCGAAAGGTCTGCCGCCCCCGCCGCAACGTGGCCCGCGGCCGTGTTGATGGCTTCCAGCCCCGAAGCGCAGAAGCGATTCATCTGCACGCCAGCCGTCTGCTCGCCGAGGTTCGACATGATCACCGCGGTGCGGGCAATGCAAGCGCCCTGCTCGCCGACCGGCGAAACGCAACCCAAGTAGACGTCATCGACCGAGTTCTCGGGCAATTCGTTCCGGTCGGCCACTGCGTCGAGCGTCTGGCGCGCCAGCTCAACGGGGGTGATTTCGTTGAGGGCGCCACCCGGACGACCCTTGCCCCGCGGCGTGCGAAGGTGGTCGTAGACGTAAACTTCTTCAGTCATTTGAAACTCCTCTTGTTGGACCTATGCCTGGGTCAGAACCGAGTTCACTCGGTTTGCGCTTCTTTGATGTAGATCGAGTTTTTGGGGGCACTGAATACCCGCTCCACCATAGGAATGAACGTCTCTAGCGGGAGCGTGTCGTAGGCAGGGTCGAACGCCTTTTGATCGTACTCGTGACAGAACTCGGCGGTGTAGTCGAACCACTTGTGATCGCGGAACTGCTCGCGCATGTCGCGGTCGAGCCCCAGGTAGTGAAAGAAGTAATAGCCCTGGAAGATACCGTGGTTCTGGACCATCCAGTGGTTCTGCTCGCTGACGAAAGGCTTCAGGATGGCGGCGGCGATATCCGGATGATTCAGCGTGCCCAGCGTGTCGCCGATGTCGTGCAGCAGCGCGCACACGACGTACTCTTCGTCGCGGCCGTCGCGGTGGGCGCGGGTCGCCGTCTGAAGGCAGTGGCTGAGTCGATCGATCGGAAAGCCGCCGAAATCGCCGTCGAGTAGGCGAAGGTGGTCAATGACTCGCTTGGGCAAATCCGCCGCGTAGGCGAAGGCCTGGCCGCCGATCAACTGCCAGTCTTCGGCCGTAGCTTCGGTCATCTCTCTAAAGTTGGCACGAGGTGCGCTTGCGTCACTCATTGGAATTCCTTTCTGCGTTTAGAAGCCGCGAAGGCGGGCGAATCGGTCGCCGTGGTAGAGACGGTCGCCAAACAGGTTCTCGAGCGTTCGGATCCGCTTGACATACAGGCCGACGTCAAACTCGTCGGTCACCCCGACCCCACCGTGCATCTGAATCGCTTCGTTGGCGGCCAAGATCGCGACGCGACCCACTTTGGACTTGGCCGCGGCCACGGCCGCTGGCGCATCGACGTCATTCGTCGTGAGATGGGAGGCCGCTCGGCGCACCGCGGCGCCGGCGATGGTCAACTCGGTATGCACGTGCGCGGCCCGGTGCTGTAGCGCCTGAAAGCTGCCGATCGGCACCCCGAACTGCTTTCGATCGCGCATGTACTCGACCGTCATGTCGAACACGGCCTTGGCCGCTCCGAGCATCTCGGCGGCCACCGCCAACCGGGCCGTCTCGAGGGCGGCGGCAACGACGCCTTCGCCATCACCGACGCTCCCCACGACGTGGGTGCCGTCGACCCGAACCCCTTCGAAACCGATCGTCGAAGCCCGGCGGACATCGAGCTGAGTCGTCGTGGTCGCCGAGACCCCGACCGTCTCTTTGGGGACGGCGAATGCGGTCAACCCGGCTTCCGCGCGAGCGACCACCAGCAGGCTCTGGGCCGCGTCAAAGTCGAGGACGTTCCGCTTGGCGCCAAAGAGAACGAAGCCGTCTCCATCGGGCGTCGCCGTCATCTCGATCCCGTCGAGGCCTCGGTGCCGAGGGCCTTCATCGATAGCGATCGCGTAGATGGCCCGCCCCTCAGCGATCGGTGGCAATCGATCCGTCCCTACGCCTCCAGCGGCCCCCGCACTCAACGCTCGGGCGGCGAACACCGCCGTCGTCGCAAACGGCGTCGAGGCCAGGTTGGCGCCGAGCGCGTCGGCCACCGAGACGACCGCGGCCGTTCCCATGTCGTAGCCACCGAGCGCTTCGGGGATGGCGATCCCCAGCCATCCGAGCTCGGCCATCCGATTCCAAAACGGAAGGTCGACCCCCTCGGCCGGGTTCGCGGCCCGTAAGTCGCGGAATGCCTTGGGGCCTGCGAACTCCTTTGCCAACCCCTGGGCGGTTTCTGATAACTGCTGCAGTTCTTCGGACATGAACACTGCGTCTTACCTCACGCTCCGGGGAGCCTCAGCACGTGCTTCGACAGGATATTGAGCTGGATCTCCGACGTGCCGCCCTCGATCGAGTTGGCCTTCGTCCTCAGCCACGCACGAGGCAACGGCGACGGCTGACCCTCTGCATTTTCCCAGACCAGGCCCTCAGCGCCTGCGATATCCATGAGAAGTTCGTACTTACGCTTGTTGAGCTCGGCGCCGTAGTACTTCAACAGGGACGCCGTGGTTGGGCTTGCGCCGCCCGACTGATACTCGAGCTGTGCTTCGGCGATGAGCGCTTCGAAAGCTACCTTGTCAACTTCCCATTCGGCGATGCTCGACCTGAGGATGCCATCGGCGAGAATCCCGTTTTCGGTACCCAGCTCTGCCACGGCCCGCCCCGACAGCGTTTGCTCCTCGGTGCTCACGATCAAGGTCGACGCGCCGATCGACTGCCGCTCATGGGCCAGCAACGCTTTGGCCACCGTCCAGCCCTGGTTCTCACCGCCGACGCAGTGAGCCCGGGGGACCCGAACATTGTCGAAGAACACCTCGCAGAAAGGTGACTTGCCACTGATGAGGGTGATCGGCTTGGCGGTGATGCCGGGGTCGTCCATATCGATCAACACGAAGCTGATGCCACCGTGCTTCGTGCTGGTGTCGGTCCGGACCAACGCGAAGATCCAGTCGGCGTGGTCGGCGTAAGAAGTCCAGATCTTCTGGCCGTTGATCACGTAGTGGTCGCCGTCGCTTTCGGCGCGGGTTGCCAAGCTCGCGAGGTCGGAGCCCGAATTAGGCTCAGAGTAGCCTTGACACCAACGAATCTGCCCTCGCGCGATCGGCGGCAGGTACTCCGCCTTCTGTTCGTCCGAACCGAAGTGCAGCAAGGCAGGACCCAGCATCGAAACCCCAAAGCTGACCAATGGGGGACGCGCGTTGATCCGCGCCATCTCTTCACTCAGGATCTCGGCGCGATGGCCGTCGAGGCCGGCTCCACCGTATTCTCGGGGCCAGGTCGGAACCGTGTAGCCGCGCTCGGCGCAAGCCTCGAGCCACGAACGCTGGGCGTCGGACCTAAAAGTGAACTTACGACCGCCCCAGCAGATTTCGGCGTCGCTGGTCATGGGCGTTCGCATTTCGGCGGGGCAGTGCTCATTCAACCACGCGCGAACCTCGGCCCGGAAGTCCGCGAGGTCGGGGCTGGGTGTCAGCTCGGCTACCTTCATGCGGGCGCTTATATCACCCCGCGTCAAGGCCAACCGAGAAAGTTCGGGGGGCCTGTATGCCGCAGAGCGTCGGTTTGACCTCCGGAAGACGACCTCGGTAGAAGAGCGCGATGCGGACGACGTCGGAACCGGCACCAATCAGCCGACCCACATGGATGACCGATGAGCACGTGATGCTGCAGGACTCCCTGCGAGCCTTCGTCGCTCGTGAGATTATCCCTAACTCTCGGCGATGGAGAAAACAGGGGCTTGTCGACCGGGAGCTCTGGCTGAAGGCGGGGGACGCCGGCTTTTTGGGCGCCGCGATCCCCGAAGCGTTCGGCGGCTCGGGCGGCGATTACAGCCATGAATCCGTGGTTTGTCTGGAGCTCGCGCGGTCCGGCGACCCGTCGTGGGGGTGGGCTATCCAGAGTATCGTTGCCCACTACCTGATGGCCTACGGCACCGACCGGCAGAAGGAGCGGTGGCTTCCCGGCCTGAGCACCGGCGAACTCATCCCCGCTATCGCGATGACCGAGCCGGGTACGGGCTCCGACCTGCAGGCGGTGACCACTCGCGCCGAGCGAGACGGCGACAGCTACGTCATCAACGGCTCCAAGACCTTCATCACCAACGGCCAGCTCAGCAATCTGGTGGTCGTCGTCGTGAAAACCGACCCTGCCCAGCGAGCCCGAGGCATCTCGCTCATCGTCGTCGAGACCGATGGCGCCGAAGGGTTCAAGCGGGGCCGAAACCTCGAAAAGATCGGCATGAAGGGGCAGGATACTTCCGAACTCTTCTTCGAGGACGTCCGCGTACCCGCTGCCAACCTCCTGGGCGGCGCCGAAGGTCAAGGCTTCTACCAGCTCATGCGAGAGCTCGCATGGGAGCGCCTCCAAATCGGGCTCAGCGCGATCGGAGCCTGCGACCTGATGATCGAAGAGACTCTCCGGTACGTCAAAGACCGCCAAGTCTTCGGCCGCCGCGTCTACGACTTCCAGAACACGCGCTTCAAGCTCGCCGAGTGTAAGACAAAACTGGAGGTCTCCCGAGCCTTCACCAACGAGTGCGTCTCCAAACTCATAGCCGGCCACCTCGATGCGGCGACCGCGTCCATGGCGAAGTGGTGGTGCGCTCAGGTGCAGTGCGAGATCGCCGACGAATGCCTCCAGCTGTTCGGAGGGTACGGCTACATGGCCGAATACCCGATCGCCCAGCTCTTCGCAGACGCCCGCGTACAACAGATCTACGGGGGTACCCGCGAGATCATGAAAGAGCTGATCGCCCGATCGATGGACGACCAACCAGGCTCTTGAGCGATGGGATGGGTTGTTCTACCGCCGGGAGTACCGGTAGGTCCCGTCGCGCAGGAAGCGTTTCACTTCGTTCTGTTTGACCAGGTAGTTGAGGTGGGCGATGGTCTCGCCGACGGCCAGCAAGCTGTCGCGAGCGTCGGGCACATGCGAGAACATCGCGCCGGCCACGTCGACGGCGCGCATGGGCGCATTCATCGCCTCTCGAATGATCGCCAGCTTTCTTTCATGCCCGGCGATGAGCGCGTCGAGCCGCCGCGGGGCACCGGTGAACGGCTCACCGTGGGCAGGACAGACCAGCGTTTCATCGTTCACGTACGCCTTGAGCGTTCGGCAGCTCTCGAGCCAGTCGCCGAGTGGATTCGCGTCGGGTTCGGTGGGCCAAACGCTCACGTTCGATGAGATCTTGGGCAGGATCTGGTCACCCGACATCATGACGTTGAGGTCGCGGTTGAGCAGGCACGCGTGTTCAGGCGAGTGGCCCGAACCGATGACGACCTCCCACTCGGTGGTCCGTCCCGTCGTCGTCGCCTCGATCCGGTCGCCCCCTCGCAGCCGAAAGTACGACTCCGGCAACGGATACACGAGCCGGCCGAACCCTCCGAACTCGCTCCGATACCGCTCGAGCGCGGGCTTGCTCAAACCTGCCAAGGCATAAAAGTGGCTGCCTTCCGGCGGCGCCGGCCGACCGGTGTCGGCGACCAGGATACGACAGTGCAGATACTCGGTCCGGGTCATCCACAGGGGCGCCTGGAGCTCCCGTGCGAACCAGCCCGCAAGCCCGACGTGGTCGGGGTGCAGATGCGTACAGATCAGTTTATCGGGGCCCCGACCGGCCATGGCTTCGTCTCGAAATCGAAGCCACGTCGCCTGCGACGACCGGCTGTTGATACCGGTATCGACCGCGAACCATCCGTCGGCGTATTCGACCGCGTAGACGTTGATGTGGTCGAGTTCGAAGGGAAGCCGCTGCCGGAGCCAATACACGCCATCCCGAACGGGTCTCCAGGCCCCGTGAACGGGGGATTCCCCGACCGGATACTCGAGGGGAGCGACGGCCGTCGAAGTGCTCACCGGCGGACGGTACCCTTCCAAGCGAATGGACCAAAGAGGATTGTGCTTGGGTGCAGGTCGGCCGGCCGCTGGGAGCGTGTCGCGGTCGATGGATCTCTAGGCGAGGGTTCGCTCTCGGCCTTCCCAGAATGGGGCGCGGAGGTCGCGCTTGAGCACCTTCCCGGTCGCGTTGCGAGGTAACGCCTCGAGGCGCTCGATGCTCGATGGGCACTTGTACCCCGCCAGATGCTCGCGACAGTAAGCAAGCAGGTCTTCGTCTTTGATGCTCGGATCACTGAGCACGACCATTGCTTTCGGGGTCTCGACCCACTTCTCACTCGGGACCCCGATGACCGCGACCTCGCTTACGGCCGGGTGTTGAACCAGTACCCGCTCGATCTCGGCCGGATAGATATTCTCTCCGCCGCTGATGATCATGTCTTTGATACGGTCGCTGATGTAGACGTAGCCATCCGCGTCCATTTTACCGGCGTCGCCGGAACGGTACCATTCGCCGGCGAAGGCTTTAGCGGTGGCCTCGGGTCGGTTGTAGTACTCGGTCATCCTCTGATCGCTCTTGATCCAAATCTCACCCAGCGTGCCTACGGGCGCCTCTTCGAGGCTGACCGGCTCGACCACTTTGACTTCGCAGTTCGGCATCGACCGACCCGCCGAAACGAGTCGGTGCCGAACCGATTCGTCGCGATGAGATTCGGGATCGAGCACGGTCACGACTCCGCTCATCTCGGTCATGCCGTAGACCTGCATGAAGTCGCAGGGGAACGCATCCATCGACTTGAGGAGCAAGGGCACCGGCATCGGCGATGCGCCGTAGATGAACTTTTCGAGGGCCGGGAACTTGCGCTCGGCGAGGTCTGGAACCGCCTGAAAAGCCTGGAACAGGGCGGGCACGAAAAAGCTGTGGGTGACCTCGAACTTTTGGAGGTCATCGAGAAGGGCAGTCGGTACCGGAAGATCGATCAGCACCATCCGGGCACCGCACCCCAGGACGGCGAAGGCCCAGCCCAGGCCACCGACGTGGTATAGAGGCATCGCGACCATCGCCACCTTCGAGCCGTCCATGGCGACGTAGTCGATCAACGCCTCGGAGTGCGCCGCGACGCCTCGGCGGCTGAGGACCGCCCCCTTCGGAAAGCCGGTCGTGCCCGACGTGTACAGTTGAAACCAGCCTTGTTGAGCGTCGGCAGGCGTCGGCGTGACGTTCGGGTTCTGCCGTGCAAGCCAGGCTTCATATGCGTTGTCATCCGTTCCGTCGACGACGATGAACTCTCGGAGCTTGGGGAGACGGGCCTTGATCTGCTCGACCACGGGCACGAACTCGCTTGCCACGAACACGATTTCGGCGTCGGCGTCGTTGAGCGCGTAGTGGATCTCTTCCGGTGCCAGCCGCCAGTTGATCACCGCACAGACGGTCCCCGCGAGGCCCGACCCATATACGGACTCGAGGCAGGCGATGTGGTTCTTTCCGTAGTAAGCGAGCCGAGACCCGGGCTTCAAGCCCATAGCCTGCTGCCCTGACGCATTGCGGCGAGCGCGCTCTTGAAGGTCTCGCCAGGTAAAGTCACGGCCTTTGAAGGTGATCGCAATGTCACCACCTCGCTGGGCTGCGTAGGTGTCCAGGTGCTTCTCGAAGGGAGGGAATTCGGTCGACGTCATGAGTAAGAACTTTATGCTAACGGCTGAGCATTCGAAAGACCGTTGTGGGTCCACCGTCGACAATCGAGTTCGGAGGAGGCCCTCGGTGGTCAGGGTTCGACTCGCCACGACCTCGGCGTCACCGAACGGCTCTCGACCGGGCGCGTCAACGGGCGAGGAGCAGACGGTCGGAACCGCCTCGACTCGCAAGGAAAAGATCGGGCCGCTGGTCGCCATTGAAGTCCGCCCATTCGATGTCGAAGCCGTTGCCCACGGCGGTGCTCGGCAGGACCCGCTCCGCGAGCACAAAGAAGCCCGCGCCGTCGTTGAGGTAGACTCGGTAGGGCGCGTTGGCTGGACGGCCCGCGAGCGCGTCGAGGTTGGCCGAGATCAGATCGAGGTCGCCGTCGCCGTCGACGTCGATCGGGTCGATATCGAAGGTATCGTCGTCGTCGGCAGGTAGGCGCGGCTGGCCAGCACGCGCTTCGGTCGTGCGATCTTCGAAGACTCGCGGCGCGACCTGCAGCAGTAGTCGGTTCTGGCGAGGCCGGCGCCGTAAGAACCGGATATTGGCGAGGACCACGTCGAGGTCACCGTCACCGTCCGCATCGAACAGATCGACCTCTCGCGTTTCGCTGTCGGCCGGGAGCGGGACCACCGTCTGGAACCGGCCGTTCTCGCGAAGCAAGATGACCGACGCGTCCTCATTGCCCACCGCCAAATCGAGGTCACCGTCGCCGTCGATGTCGCCCAGCTCCAGGTCCTGGGTCTTGTCGATGCGCGCGGGGAGGAATCGGTCGGTGACATCCACAAACCTTCCGGCGGTCTTCGACCACTGAATGGCTTTGTTCTGCCCCGCGTTGCCGAGCAAGACGAGCGGCGGATCCACGCTCTCATCGAGGATCGCCGCATTGCTGGTCCCCGCAACCGGGATGAATTCGTCAGGCGCGGCAACGAAAGCTGCACCTTGGCTCAAGAACAGCTCATTCGTCTGGTCGTCCTCGGAGGCGAAGAACAGATCCAAATCGCCGTCGCCGTCGAAGTCGTGAATGACCACATCCTCACTGTCACGCCGGGTGTCCGGCAGTCGGTCGCGGGCGTCTTCGAAAGTCCCGTCGCCCCGATTGATCAGAAGAATGTTTCGGCGTTTCTCGCTGGCGATCACCAGGTCGAGGTCACCGTCACCATCGATGTCGGCGGGCCGGGCATCCATGCTGAACCCATCGAGCCCGGACGGCAGGTGGGTGGTCGTCACATCGACGAACAGCGGAAGAGCGGCCACGCTCGGACCGTCGGCGTCGGCCGTCGGATCGACCTCGTCCATCGCCCCGGTATCGGAGAGCGCATCCGAGCGCACATTTCGTGCACAGCTCATCGCGACCAATAGGAGTAGAACCTTCCAGCGCTGCACCCCTGGAGCATCAAAGAGGGTGCCCCCGTGATCAACCCCATCGGTTCGGCGTGCATTGGCCGGCCCATCGAGCTATACGCCTAGCGGCTTGAATCACGCCCCCACCAGCATCATCTCCGAGCTCCTGCATCTTCCCGAGCGGGTCATCGGCTACGAAGCCGGCCGCCGGCTCCGAGCGATGCTCCCGGAACGAGCGGTCTTCGAGAGCACCGATAGCCCGTTCGACCTCGACGAGTTCGAGCGGGATGGTCAGTGCGAGGTCGAGCAGCGGCTCGACATTCACGCGCAGATCGACAATGCGTACATCGGTCCGACCGACCACGACTACGTTCGTCTCAACGGCTGGTTCGACGTTCGGTGGGCCGGCGAGCCTCTGCAAGTCGTACGCCTGTCGTGGCCGAGTGACTACGGCCGAACCGATTGGGTCGCCATCATCGCCGACACTCCGATCATCGCGAAGCGCTTCTTCGACACCGTCTGCGCCTACTGCCTGGAGGTCAGAGGTGAGGTCCTCGTCTTCTCGGATGGCTGTTGGTCGAAGGACGCTCAGCTATACGAAGCCATTCAGAGTACTCGGCTCGACTCGCTCGTCGTCAAGCCCGGGTTAGCCGAAGAGATCGCCGGCGACCTCCAGCGCTTCCTGAATGCCAAGGACTTTTACAAACAGTACGGGGTTCCCTGGAAACGCGGCATCATCCTGGCCGGTCCGCCCGGCAACGGCAAGACCCATTGCGTCAAGGGCTTGGTCAACCGGTTCGGCCTTCCGTGCCTCTATGTTCGCTCGTTCCATGACCGCTACGGTTCGCGCGAAGGCAACGTCCGAGCCGTCTTTCATCGGGCCCGAAAAGCCGCGCCGTGCTTCTTGGTCCTCGAAGACCTGGAGGCGCTGGTCACCGACCGGATCCGAGCCTACTTTCTGAACGAGCTCGACGGCTTCGCGGCCAACGAGGGGCTGGTCACGATCGCCACTACGAACTATCCCGATCGTCTCGACCCGGCCCTCGCGGAGCGCCCGAGCCGGTTCGACGTCAAGTACACGCTCGACCTGCCGCGCCCGGAGGAACGTCGCCGTTACCTCGAGCGGTGGTGCGAGCAAGTCGAACCGTCGATGCGTCCGACCCCGGAAGCCCTGGACCGGGTCGTCGATCTCACCGACCAGTACTCGTTCGCGTTTCTGAAAGAGCTCACCGTCTCGTCGACCGTGGAATGGGTGGGTGCCGCGGGCCGGCTCTCCATCGACGAGGTCTTGGCGCGCCGGGCCGAGCGTCTACGGCCCCAGCTCGAGGCCTCCGCCAATCTCGAGACGACCTCCAAACCCGGTGACAACTAAGGATATGCGTACCGTCGGCCTCGGTGGTCGTTCACCGTCATCGGTCCGTCGTCGATAAAGCCGAGACGCCCCAGGACCGACCGCGAAGGCGCATTGCGCGGATCAACGAAGGCGATCAAGCGACGCGCTGGATATTCGGCGCGCAGGTACGTGGTGAGTGCTGGCGCCGCCCTCGCGGCGGGCCCGAACCTCCGATACGGTTTGAGGATCAATCAGAAGATCTCGATCTCGTCTTCACCGGCGTCTCGAGCGCCGCACGCGCCGACCATCGTCGGGTCGTCGAGACGCGCCACCGCCAAGGCCACAGCCGGACCGGGGTTCGCGTAGGCTTTGATCGTCGTACGGACGATCTCGACGGCGCCGGCCCGGACTTCACCTCGTCTGAAACGTCATGAACTGCGTGTTCTCGGCTTCGACGAGACAATCGCCGAGCGGCGCCGAGTCGGCGTTTGTAAAGCGACGGAGCCGAGTGCTTCCTCGCCGGAGCTCGTACGGAACCCGCAAGACCATGTCGAGCCTCCACCCGAGGGAGCGTCCGCCCTACTTCAAGTCGAACTCCGCAGGAACGTCGTCGTTCGCGTCTTCTTCACCCATGCCCGGGCTTACGCCCGGCCCCACCAGGGGGTCTTGGGTGAGCGCTTTGATGAAGCTGCCATCGGATCCGTAGACGCCACTGCATACGTTCTTGACGGGCCCGAAACGGGAGATCTGAATCATCGCGATCATCTGCGGCGGGGCGTCGGGCACGGCGGTGACGTAGGTGCGAACCACGTCTTCGCAATTGAAACGCGGCTCTTCCACGACCTGGCAGACCAGGACGGGCGAGATCACTTCGGGGAGGCGGGCCGGCTCGACCTCGGCGCCGGCATCCGGTCGCAGCGACCGGGCGACCTGCCGCAAGCGGTTTGCATCGATCACCATGGCCTGGCCGCAGCCGAGCGCTCTGAGCTCCGCGGCCCCGGGCGCTTTCGCGGCCTCCACGTAGACTTGGATCGCGCTTTGACCGACGGCCATCTTTCGCTTGAATTCAGGATCGCTGACCATTCGGACGAACCCGATCACGAATACGACAACCGCCAACACGATGAGGCCGACCCCGATGAAGACAGCGATGAGGCATCCACTCGGACCCGAACGCCGCCGTGCTTGTTGCGTCTGCATGAGGGCGATTATGCGCGGGATGCGAGGTGAGTACCAGGACCACCGTCGTTGAACGCCTCGGCCGCGGGTTCCTCGGTCGACACTCTTGCCCCGGACGGCCATCTGATTTGGGATGGCCGGATGTTGCACCAACGGCTGGCAGACACGGTCGCCGCCATTCACGTGGCCATGATCCCCTATTGTCTGTTGGGTTGGGCGGTCCCCCACCCGACCTGGCTGAAAGTCCACGCTGCATTCGTTCCGTTGATGATGGTGCACTGGCGGCTGAATCGGGATGTCTGCATCCTGACCAATCTGGAGTCGTATCTGCGCCATGGCGAATGGTGGCGATCCGACGACCGCGATCAGGACCGATGGGTAAAGAACCAGATCGAGCGGTGCACCGGATGGGCGCCGCCCCCCCGACTCACGGATGGGGCGACCTACGCCGCTTTGGCGGCGGCAACCTTCGCGTCCTTGATCCACCTGTGGCTTCTCGAGGCTCGACCGTGACCGAGCCCTCTCGGCGCCCGCGCGCTTGGCAATTTCGCGCGTTTCAGTCGAGCGCTCTTCATGCTCCGCGAGCGTCACGGGTCAACCCGCAGGTTCCCTCCCTGCTTAGGGGATGGTAATCACGCTGCCGCGCGTCGTGGAGTTTCCGACCCTCAAATTCGCTTTCTTCTGCATCGTCGTCCTGACTGTCAGTTGGCTGATCGTCAGCTGGCCGGTCCACGATGCCCTGACCGCGCTCGCCAACGCTATGGGCCGCGTCGCCCTGGCGGTGAGCCGCAAGAACCGGTTCCTCGGCGCTCCATGGCGTTGGCTGGCCTGGCTCATTCAACCCCGCAGCATTCAAAAGGTCATCCTGCTGCTGGCGAGCTATTGGTTCGCTTGGAAGTTCAAGTGGGAGTTTCTGGTCGTCCTGATCGCCTCGTCGGTCATGAACTTTGCGATCGGCCGCACACTGACGGCCCTGAGGGGAAAAAAGGGCGCCAAGACCGTGCTCACCCTGGGTGTGCTCGCCAACCTCGGCGTGCTCGGCTACTACAAGTATTACAGCTTCTTTGTCGATAGCGTCGCCGAGTTCGCAGCGTTCCTGGGGCTCGAGGCGCACCTGCCCATCTTGGAGGTCATCGCCCCGTTCGGGATCAGCTTCTTCACCTTCCAGGGCATGTCCTACATCATCGACACCTACCGCGGCAAAGCGGTCCAACCCGAAACGCTCCTCGATTTCTCGCTCTTCATCGCGTTCTTCCCGCAGTTCGGCGCTGGGCCGATCTGCCGGTCGAATCAGCTGCTGCCCCAGATCCACGCCCCGGCGCCCCCGGGGGTTCCGCACGTGTCGGAGGCGGCGGCCCTGATCATGACCGGCCTGTTCAAGAAGATGGTGTTGGCCACCTTCGTCGCTTCGCACCTCACGACCGAGGCGTTCGACTCGCCGAGCAAATACTCCAGTGTCGAGCTGGTGCTCGCGGTGTACTCGTACACGGCGCAGGTCTACCTCGACTTTTCGGGCTATACCGACCTCGCCCGCGGCATCGGTCTGTTGTTCGGCTTCGATCTGCCGGAGAACTTCAACTACCCCTACGCGGCGACCAACATCGGCGACTTCTGGCGCCGCTGGCACATGACCTTCTCGACGTGGCTGCGCGAGTACATCTATTTTCCGCTCGGCGGCTCCCGTATCGGGCGCTGGCGAACGTACTTCAACCTGATGGTGACCTTTACCGCGTGCGGAATCTGGCACGGCGCGAGCTGGGGATTCGTGATTTGGGGCGCCATCCACGGGGTCGGTCTCAGCGTCTACAAGGCCTCGCTCGATATCCGTCGTGACATGGGGATCAACACCGACGGACCCAAACCCTGGTACTGGGACTTCGCGGGCTGGTTCGCGACGCTCAGCTTCTGCGCGTTCGCTCGAATCTTTTTCAAGGCCCCGACCCTCACCATCGCCAACGAGTTCTGGGCCAAGCTGTTCGAATTCAGCTGGGCCGGCCGCGGTTTCGACGTCGGTGTTGCCCTGGTCTTCGCGCTCACGATCTTCATGAACTTCTACGGTCGCGCTTCCTTCAACCTGTTGGTGCGCCTCAACGAGGCGACCCCCCGGCCCGCGCGCCCCTTCGCTTGGATCTCTGCCATGCTCGTATTGTTCACTCTGAAGCCCGCCGGGATGGCGGCGACCATCTACTTCCGCTTTTGAGGCCACCGTGAGCAACACCAAGCCCGTCGCGCGCGCCATCCGAGCGCGGATTTCACCGGCGTTCGCGGTCGTCATCAGCCTGTGGGGCATTCTCTTCGTCTTGAGCCTCTACAACGTCCAAGCCATTCGCGACGAAGTCGGCAAGGTCGAATGGCTGCAGGAACAAGAGTGGGTCGACGAGGCTCTCACCCAGGCCCAAAAGCTCAGCGACCGAATGGGCATGGGCGAGCTGCGATCCGCGCTGGGCGACGTTCGCGCCAAGATCAATACGCCCTATACGGTCTGGGAGCGAGTCGAAGTCATCGAAGACCTGCCGCCGGAAGAAGATCCGATGCTGGCGCCGGTCTCCGAAGACGCCCTGCCCCACCAAATCGCTCCGCGCCCCCGCCGAGTCCTGCTGATCGGCGCATCGTCGATGCAGTTCTGGGTTGGTCACAAGCTCGAGGCGCGACTCGGAGAGGATTACGAGGGCGTCAAGGTCAATCGCTACGGGCAGCTGGCGACCGGTCTGACCCGCCCCGACTTCATGGACTGGCCAGCGAAGCTGCGGTCACTGGCCGAGTCCTTCAAACCCGACCTCGTCATCTGCAACTTCGGTGGCAACGACGCGCAGTCCATTCCCAAAGGAAAGTACAAACAGATTAAGTACGGCACGCCGGAGTGGGACGAGGAGTACGGTCGACGGGTCACCGAGATCATCGACATCGGCCGGGAGTACAATGCCGACACGGTCATGATCGGGATGCCCATCATGCGGCGAGAGAAGTTCTCGGCCAAGATGCGCCATCTCAATCGGCTGATGAAAGCAGCGACCGAAGATGCGGGCATGCTGTTCGTCGAGACCTACGAGAAAGCGAGCGGGGCAGACGGCAAATACCGGCGGGTCATCAAAGTCGGGGCCAAAAAGGGTTTGATGCGGCTGAGCGACGGCGTCCACTACACCCCGTTGGGCGGGCAGTTCATCACCGGCGAGGTGATGAAGGAAGTCGAACGGCGCTACCGTTTCGTTCCCATTGCTCCGGAGCTGGCGCTATCGGCGCGCCATGGATTCGAATCGCCCACCCTGGATGCCGTGGTCTGGTACACCGCGTACGTCCCCCGCGACCAGGAGGGACCGAGGTCGGCTTTGGTCTTGCTGCCCGACGCTGAATGGATGAAATGGCCCCAATACCCGCATCGCGAGCTTCAGCGGTGGGCCCAGGAAAACGGGGTGGTGATCGTGGTGCCCGAGGCCGCCACCCAAACCACGTATGTGGGCCCTTTCTCGACGATTCTGCGCGATGAGCTAAGCAGCGACCTCAAGACGCATCTTTCGGTCGACACGATCTCGTTCGCGGGTTCGGGTCGGGGCGCCGTGTCGGCGTTGGCGTCGGGCCGACGCGCCTACGGCCTCTTGCTGTATCAACCCTGGATCGACCCATCCGAGCACGCCGACGACGAAGCGTTGTCCGAAGCCCTGGGCGCGCCGGCGGCGACCACCGGCGCGTGGGGCACCAACGGCTGGGCGAGCCGCCGAGGGCCTCCCGTGTGGCTGCAGGCGGACCCCGAAGCGACGGCCCTGCGCCGCGCTCTGGGCGACCGATTGAGGGAAGGCCGACCTGCCTCGAGCTTCCTGGGGGCGATCCGGAACGCCAGGTCTGTGCTCATCCCGCCCGCCGAGCCGGATACCGCACCGGAGCGAGGCCCGAGCGACTAGAGCTCCCACGGACGGTCGGCGGTTTGCCCAGCAACCCGGATTCGGGGTCGCCGGCGCCATCCTTTTCGTGGACCACCGTGAATGACGCCATTGTTCGCCGGGGCGAAACGTCGACTGTATCGTTCGACCTTAGCGGCTGTTGATAACCTGCTTACCCCGCCGAGGGCACGAACTGTTCGGTGGGCGTACGACCAATGTCGTGGCAGACTCGCCTCGTGGACCGCTTCGCGACCCGCAGCCTCGTCATCCTCACGGCTGGCGTCGGTCTGGCTGGCGTCGGTCTGGCTGCCGTTGGCGTGGGCGGATGCGCCTCGAACCCGGGGCCCTTCCGGGTCATGCCCAGCCGCGACGGCGCCCCCCCCAGGGGAATCGCTCAACAGGCCGCGCCCGATGACCAAGATGCGCTGACCGAAGCTCGAAGCGCTCGTCGAGTGTCCGGCCCGTCAGGCGAGTGCACCGAAGGGGCCGTCCCGGACTTTCCGACGCCGGCACCGGCACCGTCGAGCCGGATGGCGCTCCCCCGAGGCTTTTTGAACGAAGCTCGGCAGCAGGCGAACAGCCGCCTGCACCACGCCGCCGATGAGCTCGACGAGCTCTTGATGTCGCTGGGTTATTCGGAGCGCGCGTACTTTCGTCTCCGGGAACGTGACCAGACCGTCGGCTTTGCGTTGGTCACCCGCATGGAACGTATCCACCCGAATGGCCGACCGTATCCCGACGACCGCCGCTTCATTCCGGCCGGAATCGACGACCGCTTCAGCGTGCTCGAGTTTCTCAAGAGCCTCTTCATCGCTCCGGTGGGGCACTATCGAGTCTTGGTGTTCACGGTCTCCCGCGAGCCCGTGCGCGCCACCGGCCCCCAGATCGGCGGCGCTGGAGCCGACCAGTGGCTATCGACCGGGAGCACGCGCCTGCTCGGCTGCGTGGCGAGGGTCCCATTCACTGACGAATTCGGGGTGGACGTGCTCATCTACGAGTTCCGACACGCACCGGAGGAAGACCTGGCCGCCGGACGGTCGCGCCGGTCGACTCGGGTCTCCCAGGTCATTCCCAGTAAGCTCGACCCCGCGGTTCATTTGCGCCGCACGGGGATCTTTGGGGCTCCGAGCCCCCGCACTCAGCCATGAAAGTCTTCATCAGCTATCGCCGTAGCGACACCAAACATGCCGCAGGCCGCCTGTCCGATTATCTGCGAGAGGCCGACAACGTCGACCGGGTGTTCATCGACGTCGAGTCGATTTCGCCGGGGGCCGAGTTCGAGCACGAGATGCTGCGAGCGCTGCGCGAAAGCGACATCTGCCTGGCACTGATGGGCGACGGCTGGGCGGCCGGCGATCGCATCCACAACGAGCGAGACCCGGTTCGCCTCGAAATCAAGGCTGCGCTGGCGGAGGCCGAGAAAGGCGATCTCAACCTGTGCCCCGTCCTAGTCGACGGTGCGCGCATGCCCACCGCGAAAGACCTTCCCGAAGAACTGCGGGGTCTGGTCGGTCGCAATGCACCCCATCTGAGCCATGCCACCTTTCGATCGGACCTCGAGACGCTGGCCGAGCAGCTAGAGATTCAGCTGGCTCCCGAAACCTCGGCGCGCGAGGTCGTGATCCGGACGGCGGTGGGCGGTCTTTCGGCCGCGGTCCTGATCTTCATGCTCGCCCTCGTTTTACGGGTGGGGCCCGACATCGCGCTCAATACTGCGCTCGGGGGCAGCGACAACATGTACGCATTCATCATCTTCGTGGTGCTCCTCGGCCTCTTGGTGCCCAACCTATGGCCGGTCCTTCGCCGCTTCATCCAGCGGGCGACCTGATCGCCGACATCAGTGGAACATCTCGGGGTCGACGGGCGTGCCGCCGAATTCGACCTGAAAGTGCAGATGGGGCCCGGTGGAGCGCCCCGAGTTGCCGGAATCCGCGATATGATCGCCCCGGTCGACCTGCGCGTTGCGTTTCACTCGGTGGCGATCGAGATGGCAGTACGTGGTGGTCAGCCCATGACCGTGGTCGATGCGCAGGAAGCGTCCGTTCACGGCGTCGGCGCCCACGAAAGTCACTCGCCCGGCTTGAGCGGCGAGCACCGGGGTTCCGACGCGCACTCCCAGGTCGATGCCGTGGTGCATGCGTCGACGGCCCAGGACAGGGTGGGTACGCGGGCCGAAGCGAGAGGTGACCCGCGGTAAACCCGCGATCGGCCAGGTCATCGAGTAGGCTCCGCTGAGCGCGAAGGCCGCGTTCACGAGTCGGCCCGCGGTCCGTCGGTCTTCGGGCCCCAAGAACCGGCCGAACGCTTCGAATCGACCCGGAAACTCGGCCCCACTCACCTTGGCCCGCTGAAGCGCGAAGTCCAAGCTCTCCGGATCGACGCGCAAGGCGGCTACCGCCGCCTCGTCGGCCGCGAGGTGGCGACGAAGCCGCTCGAGCCCCCGAAGCAGGGCGCGTTGCCGCTGCTCGGCGGTCGCGGCGTCGCCCGGCCACGATACGGCGACCGACAACAGCGCTTGTCGCGCCGGTTCGGGCAAGCGGACGTCGAAGTGCTCGCCCTCGACGCGTCCGTCGGCGAAGAGAAAGGCGACCGCATCCGGGAGTGGATCACGAATCGGTTGGCCGTTCCGCCGGATGGACCGGCCTCTCCGAAGCGCCTTCTGGAGGGTCTGCAGCCGATCCTTGGCTCGACCGGGTTGGGAGAAGTAACTCAGCAGGGGCCGGACTTCAGAGGTCGCCCCCGTTATCCAGGCCCAGCCACCAAACGCGAGAGCGCCGACCGGCGTTCCGGTCAGCAGGGCGTAGACTACCAGCAGGAGCACGGCTACGTCGACCGGAACCCAGCCCTTGTGCCCCCATGACCTCCCTGCCTCGCCGGCGCTCCACTTGGTGGGTCGTCCCGGCGACGTCCCCCCCCGGCCGAGCGCTTTCACTTCGGCCAGCAGGGCGTCGAAGCGCCGCCGCTCAGGGGAGCGATCGTCGGCGGCGTCGACTCCATCGAGCCTCCGGTCGGTCGATTTCTTCTTGGACGCCTTCGACGTCGACCCGCCGGATGACTTGCGGGAGGTCCGCGGCGCCTTCTTGGGCTCAGGCTTCTTCACCACGGTCGCAGCCCTCGAAGCGTTCGCCACAACGGGGCCGGCGCGAACGCGAGGCACGCCAGCAGGAACGGTGCGACGCTGTACCAGCCGTGGCGCCACGGCTTTCGCCCCGCTTGGGCTCGGCCAAAGGCGAGGCCGGCCCGAAAGGCCGGCCAGGCCACCCGAGCGAGTACCAAACCCAACACCATCAGGGCTCCGAAGCCCGCCAGTCGCCCCGACCAGGGACGACCGACCCACCGAAAGAACCAAAACAACTGCAACTGCGCCTGCTGGGCCACGACGAGCGCGCCCGCCATCGCCGCGAGAGCCACCGCCGCCGGAGCGAGGACGGCACCGACGTTGCCCGGCGACCGAAGATAGGCCACCCCGGCCTTGACCGGCGTCCGATCGAAGCGATGCCTCAGGACTGGCCACACGATCATGAGGTCAGCCACCAGTTCGAACAGGAGCGCGAGCACCCGTGCCGCCCACCGCTTGTCTTCGAGGTCGACGACGCTGGCCGCCACGTAACAAACGCGCCGCGTGACCTCGGGGCCCCATCCGAGGAGCGGGATCACTCGCTTGAGGGCCGCGATCACGACTGCGTCGACAAACCGGTCGACCGTGTTGATCAGGCTAAAGGCGAGGTCGTCGAGCTGGTCGCTGCCCGTGTGCAATCCGAGCACCACCAAGCCGAACAGAGCAACCGGAAGAAGAATCGAGCGCACGGCTCGCAATCCGCGGTCGACGATCGCCTGCAGGTTCGTTCGAAGTGCCATCGATTCGCTCTTCGCCAAGTCCGGTCACGCTCGCGGCGCGCTCGAAACGCTCGGTTCGCTACCTTGTCCATCCGCTGGACGGCACCCGAGGGACCGTAGGCGGTCTCTCAGATCGTCGGCCTCACCGGTCGTTCGGTCCAGCGTCATTTGTAGAACCTCGCACGCCTCTTTCCTCTGCCCCCGGCGCTGCCTGATGTCGGCCAGCCGCGCGGCGAACGTCGGCTCGTCGGGACTTCTCGCATGCAGAGCAGCCGAGTAACGCTCGGCGTCATCGAGCGGCTGCTCATAGTCGACGGCAAGGCGGGCGAGCCCGTATTGCGCCTCGTACATATCGGGCAACGACGCTAACGCCTCGCGATGGTTTCGCCCGGTCTCGTCGACATAGCCGAGCAGGGCGAGCTGCCGGGCGAGCTCGACCCGCGCGCTCGACATGCCCAAAAACACCGCGACGACGCGCCGGCTTTCCTGCAGACCATCGGTCTCCACGAGTGCCACCGACGCTGTCATTCGCTCAAGAAGCGGCGTGTACGCCTCGAACCAGCCGACGGGCGCGACCATGATCACTTTGTAGCCGAGATAGCCCCGTTCGATCAGAAGGACGCGTATCATCTGAGGCCCGGCTCTCGACTCGAAGGCGATATCCAACGCGCTCGCCCGCCCGCCTGCGACCAGCACGTGTCGGGCCCGCTCCAGTTTCACGTCGGTGATCTCGCCGTCTTCTTCACGCGTCCGGAGATCGTCGGGCACGAATCGTCGCCGGAGATCCGCCAACCGCAGGGGGCCGTCCGTCGACCGCTCGCTACCGGTACAGATCTTCACGGCCAGCAGATTCTGCCAGCATTTATAGCCCAACGCATCGACCGGCTGGCGTCGCCACCTCGCGGGCACCGCGACCCGCAGGCCCATCGGCGAGTTCACGATATCGGCCAGCGGCACCCGCGGAACGTCTCGGTGCAACAGGTTCGCCGTGAGCAGTCGCCACGTCTCACCGAGCTCGAACACGTTGGCGTCCGCCTTGACGCCTTGGGCGATCAGCACCTCGAGCGGAAGAGCACCGCTCAAACCACCGAGGGCCACGTAGAGGCCGACTTGAAACAGGCAGATCGTCATCGTGAGCGTCGGAAACTGGCTCAACGTAAACGCCCCCCCAAAGTGACGGGTGACGGGCGGGTAGAGGCGTCGATAAAACTCGAGGGTCTGGGCCTCGACCCAGTGTTCGCCCGTCAGGACGGGAAACCGGACCATGGTCGACGGGGCGACCTGGCCCCGACGAACCCGCCGCTCGAACTCCTCGAGGACGATGGTCTCCTCGCTTTGTTCAGCCCGCAGCGAGATCACGGGTTCATTGTATCCTCAACCCGAGGCGTAGATGTGGCCACCGGCGGGCGGGTCGTCCCGGGTGACCGGGCACTTCCGTTCGACGTGTTGGAACCGCTGGTAGCCGAGCTCTTCGAGCTGGCCGAGAAGCCGGCGCGCTCGCTCGCGTTGGGCGTCGGGCGTCGCGCCGTGCACTTCGACGAACAGCCGGGGGCGCGCCGCGGCCAGGACCGCCCGGCCCCCTTCGACGACTTCGCACTCGAACCCCTCGACGTCGATCTTCATGAACGTCGGGGGTGCAAGCGCGAAGGTCGCCATCGCATCGTCGAGACGGGCCACTCGGACCGGCGTGCGGCGAACCTCGGCCGAACCGATGATCTCGATGATCTCCGGTTCGAGGGTGGCCGATGCCCGCACCCGTGCGCCATCGGGAATCACGAGCTCGGCGACCTCGGGCCGAGCGCCCAGCGCGTACCCGTGCACCTCGACGTTGGTGAGCCGGTTCAGATAGATGAGGTCGAGCAACGCCTGGCGGCACCGCGGGTCGGGCTCGAACGCGTGAATCGATCCCGTCGGGCCGACCAGACGAGCGAACAGAAGCATATGGGAGCCGATGTTGCTCCCCACGTCGTAGACGGTCGCTCCAGTCAGCGGGAGGGTCGATAGAAAGTCGATTTCGGCACGCAAGGCGGCCGATGGGCGCGGCTGCAGCCACGGCATCCGGCCACGCCGCAGGAAGCCTTTCATGGGACCGTGCTGCACGCGGTACACCCACTGCGAAAACACTCGGTCGTGCGCGGCCTTCAGCCACGGTCGCTTCATAGCCATTCCTCAATCAAACAGCGGCGCCTCGGTCCGGTTTCGACCGCGACGCTTGGCTTGATACAGCCGCTCCTGCGCCGCTTCGACCAGGTCGGGCGCCCGTACGACCGAGCCTCCGAGCTGAGCGACGCCGACCGAAGCCGTACAGGGAATGCGGCGCCCGTGGTGGTTGATGTCGAGCGTCTCTATGCTCCGGCGAATGCGTTCGGCAAAGATGAACGCAGGCTCGAGGCGAGTATTGCGCAGGAGCACGGCGAACGCCTCTTGGCTGAACCGACCGAAGATGTCTTCCTTTCGGATCAACTCCGAGACCCGCCGAGCCACCGAACGAAGCACCACATCGCCGGCCTGATGCCCGTAAGTCTCGTTGACACGCTTGAATAGGTCGAGGTCGAAGACCACGAGGGCGAGGGGTTGGCGATGGCGACTGGCAAAGCCGACTTCTTTTTCGACCTCTACCATGAAGCTCTTGTGGTCCAAAGTATCGGTGAGAGGGTCATGGGTCCGAAAGCTCTGGACCAGCGCATCGAACTCGACCTCCTTTTCGTCTTGGTAACGGAACTGAAGGATGGTCGCCGTCCCCAGCTGGACGCGTAGACCGTCGCTCAGTGTGATCACTTGAATGCGCTCGTTCTCGACGAAGGTGCCGTTGGTCGAGCCCATATCCATCAGGACCCGCTCGCCGTCCTGTTGTACGATCTTGGCGTGGTGTCGGGAGACACCTTCATCGTCCAAGAAGATATCGCAATCTGGGGTGCGCCCCACGATCGTCTCTTCTTTCGTCAGAAGAAAGATCTGCCCGATGGAGCGACCGCTGATGCAGATCATCGCAGCGCCGTGAGGCACGTCTTCTCGGGAGAGGGTCGGGATCAGATGGACGGCGGTCGTATCCCTCTCCTCGCTCGATGCGCGCGGTCGCTCATCTTTTGGCATCGATGGATACTAGTGCGCAGCCGGCGCTCATGGCGACCCGAACCCAGTAGGAACGCAGTCGGACGGTTCAGGTCAGGTCGTCGAAAGACGGACGCAAGATCAGCGAAAGGCGACCCGCGGCCGGAATTCGCTTCGGCTCGATCGGATCCGTGGACGCACCGAGACGGACAAGCGTTGACCTCGGACACGTCGCGCGGCTACGCAGGGCGTACTCATGTCCCGCCGAGCCGGTTTGATCGCAGCGTCGCTAGTCACCGCCACCTTCAGTGTCACCTGCAAAGGAGGCGATGGCCCATCGCCCCGCGAGGCAGTTCCCCCCGCCGCCCCCGAGCCTCTGGTGAAAGCCCCACCCATAACGGACATCGAAGGCCTCGATATGGCGCTCATTCCGCCCGCTGCTCGGGCCGATGTCGTGCGGATCCTGAATGAAACCTTCGCCTACTGCGGCTGCGCTCGCTCGGTGGCGTCATGCCTGGCGAACAAAGAGCAGTGCTCGTGCCCGAAGTCTTCGCAGCGAGTGGCCGACTTCATTGTGAATCAACTCCAGGAGGGAGCGTCCACAGAAGTAGTGGAGACGCAGCTCATCGAAGGCTTCTCTGAGGGCTACAACACGTCGCCCCATGAGCTCGACCCCACCGATCAACCCACCTCGGGGGACCCGGACGCAAAGGTCGTCATCGCCGAATTCGCTGACTTTCGCTGCCCTCACTGCGCAGGCGCCTTCGAGATCCTCGAGCGCGTGGCCCGGCTACACGACGACGTGCGGGTCACGTATTACTATTTCCCGCTCCGCGGGGGCGGCGAGCCATCCCAATTGGCTGCGGAGGCCGCCGAAGAAGCCCGCCGGCAGGGGCGGTTCTGGGAGATGGCAGGCTTGATCTATCGAAATCAGCGGGCGTTTACGGTGGACGACCTCCTGCGCCTCGGGGCGGAGGCGGGGCTGGATACCGGCAAGCTCGCGATGGCGCTCGATCAGCGCACGCATCGCAAGCAGGTGCTGGCCGACAAACGCATCGGCGAACGGCTCGGCATCACGTCGACCCCAAGCCTCTACGTCAACGGCCGTCCGTACGGTCTTACCCGCACCGAAGAGGTCTTCAAGATGAGGATCGACATGGAACTCGACCGAGGACGGTGCGACTGAGTGAAGGAGACGACGATGACCTGGTGGCGATGGATGCGGGCCATTGGGCCGCCATGGGTGGCGGTCATGACCGCCGCGGGCGCGGCGGCCCATGCCCAGGAGGCTCCTCGACCTCCATTCGCCGGCGATCCGGACGCCGAGGTCGAAAAGCCCCGGCCGCCCGTTCGAGTTTGGACGGTGAACGGGGGCGGTTTTTCGTTCACCCTCGAGTTCAGTCCCGGCATCCCTAAAGCGGGGCAGATGGTGGAGATCATGATCTCCGTCGCGAAAATTCCCGGGACGCCTCACCCGCAGTTCGGCCATCGCATCCCCGAGGAGAACGCCCGTTTCATCGTCGAGTTCACGAAACCGTCGGGCGAGCCCGCGGCGCGCTATCGGGCCCATCCCATCCCCCTGAGCCGCGGACGATATGGGCTGCACGTCACGCCGATGACGGACGGCTTGTACGACCTGAGAATCCTCGGCAAATCGAGCGACGGCGCCGACCTTCGCGCCGACACCAAACTTCCGGTAGACGTCTGGCCGCTTCCGAAGGCCCTCGACGGTACCGGGGACGACGCCGGCCAGACCCGCCGCACTCGGCGACCCGTCATCGTGCCCCAATGAGGTCGTCATGATGGGATCAACGTCGCCCCCAAGCCCCCTCGTCGTCGCCTCCGTCGCGAGCATCGTGATCGTGGCCGGGCTGGCCAGCTTGGCCGAGGCCGAGGAAGCCAACGTGCTCGTGGGGGATCCGATCAACGGCCGCAAGCTCTATCAGTCGACGTGCGCGAGCTGCCATGGCGACGGCGGGATGGGCGGCCCGAGCGGTCTCGCCCTGACCTCCGCGAACCGACTGAACCTCCTGCGCGACGAACAGCTGTACGCGATTATCCGGACTGGCGAAGGCACGAAGGACCCTTCGAAACACGCGTTCAAGGATCAGCTCGAGTTTCTCGACATCTGGGACATCGTCGCGCACACGCGGACCCTCCACATGAACCTCGATGCCTTCTTCCCGGATAGCAGCCGGTACATCAGCAAGATCTACCAGATCGATGAGAACGGCCTGAAGCGCATCGAGGCCGCCACCGGCAAGCGACCACAGCAAACCCGGGCCGCTGTGTTCACGTTTTTTCGCTTCGAAGGTGAAGAGGGGCACCTGACCTACGTCCCTCAAGATCCGATTCTGCTCGACCAGCTCGAAAAGCGGAACAAGGTCGGGTATCTCGTGTTCCTTCCCTTCGATGTCCCGGGCTTTACCGGCCAGGAAATCGGTATCGGAATGGACAGCCGAGGTGTGATCACGAAGCTCGCCGTCGATGAGCGTCTACCTGGCGCCGACGCTATCAACGCGACCCTGGTCCGCCTTACGGGGCAGGGTCGTCTCGGCCTGCGCGACCGGTTCCGGGTCAAGGGGCCGGCCAAAGTGCGCGCGATGGCGACCAAGGTGTACCCGGTTTACCAGCGCGCCATGGAGACCGTGACCCAGTACGTCGTCGAAGAGCGCGAACGAACCTGGGCCGACTCGGCCGTCCGATAGGCTTCTCCTCCAGACTTGAAGGTCCGAGCTTGAAGGTTTGGTGAAGAATCCCCAGTGATGGGGTATGGCAGGCGAGCTAAAGGACCCCATTCCGTTTGAAGGGGTGCACTCCGAAGACGACATTCTGTTGTTCGGTCGGTTCGCCTGGCTGTACCCGATCACGATCCAGGGCCACGTCTTCTCGGTGCCCGAAGACAACTCTGTCCTTCGGTGTTTGCAGTACCTGGAATTGAAATCTGCCGCGGTGCGTCTTCCCTGGCACCGGTACTGCTGGAACAACCGCGACGGGTGTTGTCAGTTTCAGTACCGCGCGGCCCCCGGAGCCACGATCCGGTCGGCCCGAGCGTGCGTCACCGCCGTGCGAGCTGGAATGCTGATCGAACGGCTGCCCGAAGGAGGGGTGTTATGTCTGGCGAACCCCTAGTTGCGATACGAACCAACGAACGACCTTCAGATGCGAACGTGCGCGCCGTCCGGCGACGGCTGGCCGATCGATTCGACGACGAAGGGCTGGTGGCGGACCTCGAGCGGCGGCGCGCGTACGCCGAGGACTGGTCGGGGGCCGGGGCCTATGTCCCCGACCTGGTCGTACGAGTCCGTGACACGGCCGATATCCAGGCGGTCTTGGCGGCCGCCACCGAACACCAGGTCCCGGTCACCCCCCGCGGCCTGGGGACGGGTAAGGCGGGTGGAGCGCTCCCGATATTCGGCGGGATCGTCCTGTCGCTGGAGCGAATGAACGCGATCGGCCCCGTCAACCTCACCAACCTCGAAGTGACGGTCGGCCCGGGCGCGGTCACCGGCGACATCATGAACGCGGTCGAGGCGGAGGGCCTTTTCTATCCGCCCGACCCGAACAGCTTCGACATCTGCTCGATCGGCGGCAACGTCGCCTGCAACGCAGGTGGCCCGCGCGCGCTCAAGTACGGAACCACCAAGCACTACGTGCGGGCTGTGCAAGTAGTGTTGCCGAACGGTCGACACGTGCAGTTCGGGCAACGCACGGCCAAGTCATCGACCGGCTACGCCATGAGCGACCTCATCGTGGGATCCGAAGGAACCCTCGGCATCATCACCGAAGTCACCCTGCGACTGGTCCCGAAGCCCGCCGCGGTGCGCACGGCCATGGTCTCTTTCGCCGACGCCGTCGTCGCCTCGGAAGCCCTGACCGCGGTGATCGCCACCGGCATCGTTCCTCGAACTTTGGAGCTGCTCGACCACCACGCGCTGGCCGCCGTGCAGTCCAAGACCCCCGGGCGTTTTCCGTCCGACGCCGGAGCCCTGGTGATTCTCGAAACCGATGGCCGTACTGAAGAACAGGCATTCGCGGACCTCGAGCGCGCGGCCGAAGTGTGCCTCGACCGCGGCGCGCTCGACGTTCAGGTCGCTTTGGACTCGGCGCAGCGTGAAAAGATCTGGGAACCGCGGCGAATACTATCGGTCACGCTGAAGGAGATGGGGCCGCGGAAGATGTCAGAGGACATCGTCGTGCCGAGAAGCCAGCTGCCCGCTATGATCGCGGCCGTCTCTCGAATCGGCGAGATTCGACGGCTGCGTGTGGCCGCCTACGGTCACGCCGGAGATGGAAACCTGCATGTGAATGTGCTGTTCGATGACGACAGCGAAGACCGAGCCCACCTCGCCATTCGAGACGTGATAGAACAAACCGTGCGGCTCGGCGGCACGATCTCGGGCGAGCACGGCATTGGGCTATTGAAACGAGATTTTTTGCCTCTAGAGCAGTCAGCAGACCTGTTGGAAGTTCAGCGGTCGCTCAAGGCGGCCCTTGATCCGCACAACATCCTGAACCCGGGTAAAATACTACCCCGGGGCTGAGTACGTCATGACCGATGAGAAAACCATTTCCTCCGTCGAGCTGGCCGAGGTGCCCATCTTCCCGTTGCCGGGTACCGTGCTGCTGCCACGTACGTTCATCAGCCTTCACATCTTCGAGCCGCGTTACCGGGCGATGATGGAGTTCTGTATCGAAGGCCCCCGGCTGTTGGCCATGGCCACCCTCGATGACCGGCAGTTACCCGATGCACAATCACGACCGGCGATATTCGCCACGGCCGGGCTCGGCGCCCTTCGTCGCGCCGCCAAGCTTCCCGACGGCCGCTTCAACCTGGTCCTGGAAGGCATCGCCCGGGTCGACCTTTCGAATGAGCTACCGCCCGATCGGGTCTTTCGTCGGGCCCAAGCCCGGCTGCTCGAAGACCAAGGCGTCTCGAAGGCGTTGCAGCGGGAAACCGCGTCTTTGCGGGCCCTCGCCCTGCGGGTTCTGACCCAGCTCCAAAGCGACAACCAAGAACTCGTGGCCAGCGTCAGTGAAGTCGCGGAGCCCGGTCCGCTCGCCGACCTGGTGGCAGCCGCGGTCATCGAGAGTGCCCGCGACCGCCAACGTATTCTGGAGGCCGTCGACGTGGGCGACCGGCTCGAACTGACGGCGGGTTTGGTCGGAGCGCTGCTCCTCGACAATGACGACAAACCCGACGGTAGCCCCTCACTCGGCTGGGGCATCGCGACCGGAAAAGCTTGACCGGCCATTCCGAAACGAGACGCTTGCGCCGTTCGAAGCTCGGTCACCGAGCGTACGGGCCGATGTACGGAGCGTGGTCGATCCCATCCCGATTCATGAAGAGCGGGTGCCCGAAATCCGGGACCTCGAGACGAGCGATCTCTCGGCCCTGACGCCCGAAGACTTCCGTCACTGGATATCGAACACGGTTGTCCAGTGCATGCTGGCCACCGAGGTCGGGCCGCGGATCGATCGCCACAAGCTCGGCGACATGATCGAGCGCCACTTCGAGCGTTTGTTCGATGGCAACCAGTTCGACTTCCGTCCCGTGTTGAGAGCGCTGACTCGCATCAAAGGGGTCTCGGAAGCCCATCTGTACATCGGGGTGGTCAATCTTCAGCAGCGTCTCGCGGGCATGAATATCGAAATGGTGATGCCCGATCTGAAGATCGATCAGTGGACCCGAGCCCAACTCCTGCGGGAAGCGCACGAGGCCACCGAGCGGGCCCGCCAAGAGCGGGACCAAGTCCGCCTGCGGAGCGCAGTCGACGACCTGAGCCGCGCCAAGCTCGGCGCCCTCCTGGTCAGGGAGCGGCTGATCGACGAAGCCGATCTCGACAAGGCACTGGCCCTGCAAAAGCAAAATGGCGGTCGCCTGGGGTCCCATCTCGTTCAGCTGGGCTTCATCAGTGAAGCCGACCTCGCCCGTTTTCTCGGACGCCAGCTCGGCCTGCCGTGCGTCACCGAAATCCGGCACATCACGCCCGAAGCCCGGCGAGCGATTCCGCAGGAAGTCCTGCTCAAGTACCGCCTGGTTCCGATCTCGGTCGACGACGGCGAAATCCAGGTTGCGATGGTGGATCCAACCCACCTCGTGTCGATCGACGAAATCGCTTTCATCACCGCTCGACGCGTACGACCGGTGGTCGCCCCAGAGCTGGTCGTCGATTTCGCCCGGGCCCGCTTCTTTGGCATTCGGACGGCCCCGCGCCTGCTGGTGAGCGACATCGAGCCCGAGGATGGGCCCCCCAAATGGCCACGCTCGGTGCTCGACCGCGGGCCCGTCGTGCTGCCCGCTCCCGACGAAGAACCCTATGACTTGGCGGAGTTCGCGCACGAGTTGCTGATCGGCGAGGTCGAAGACGATCTGGAAGCGCCCCTATGGCGCCTGTGGACGACCCGGTTTCAGGTGGTCGCCCACTTTTCGGTGGCCGAGGGCATGGTTCGAGGTCGCCGGCTTGCGGGCGCCGCCGACCTCGCCGCCTCGTTCGGCCAGGCCGAGATCCCCGCCTGCAGCCATCCGATGCTCGACGAGGTGGTCAACCAACCAAGGCCCTATCACGGCGTATGCGGCCGGCCGACGGGAAGCCAGTGGCTCAGCGATCAGCTCGGCGTGGCACCGTCGGCCATCGTGTGGGTCATACCGGTCTGCAACCCGCAACACGAGGTCGCGCAGGTCTTGCTCGGTCATCTTCCTTGGCGGGAACCGCCCGCGACCGAGTGGCTCGATGCCGTGTGGACGGCGGTGCAAGCCACGCAGACCATGATCCGGGCCCGGCGCGTTCTTCGACGAGTGCAAACCGGCAGCCGCCCCACGCTACAGCGGGTCGACGCTCCGCTTCCGGCCAGCGATCCCGGGTTGAGCGGCTCGGTTCCCTAGTGAAGCCGGTCCAGCCGACACCGCGGGAGCGCCGAGTGCCGGCACCAGGAATACGGGCTCGTCGAAAAGTTCCGGATGCTGGATGGAGCGAGCGCCGCGCAGCGGGCAATCGGGGCGTCAGTCGGCCAGCAGGCGGTCCAAGAAATGACCCATCTGGTGCTTCTTGGTGTGAAGGTACCTCTCGGAGTGCTCGTTGGCCGCGATTTCGATCGCCTCGCGACGCTCGACCAAAACGCCGAATTCTTCGAGACCCTGAACTTTCTCAGGATTGTTGGTCATTAGACGCACTCGCTTGATGCCGAGGTCGTGGAGCATACCGGCCGCAACGTCGTAGGTTCGCAGGTCGGTCTCGAAGCCGAGCTGGTGGTTCGCCTCGATGGTATCCGCGCCGTTCGCCTGCAGCTTGTACGCTCGAATTTTATTGCCGAGACCGATGCCTCGGCCTTCTTGCCGCAAGTACAGCAGCACGCCTTCACCCTCCTCGACCATCTTGTCCAGGGCGGCGTCGAGCTGTTCGCGGCAGTCGCACTTCAGCGACCCGAAGACCTCGGAGGTCAGGCACTCGCTGTGGGCACGCACCAAAACAGCCTGATCGCTGCTTCCGGGGCGACCGACCACCACCGCGACGTGCTCCTTGACGTCACTGATCTGGCCGCCGACTTCTTCACGGTAGACGACCAGGCGAACTTCCCCTCGGGAAGTGGGCAATGGCGCCTCAGCGTATCGGATCACGCGGGTGCCGGGGGTCTCAGATTTCATGGAAGGTAGGATCAAGGTCCGGTGACCTCCGTGGCTCGCGTCGCGAACCTAGGTAGGGGCGTCCATCGTGTCAACTTCGACGCAGCCTTGACGAGAATCGTCTTCTGTCGGTGTCTCGAGCCCGTGAAGGAAACCACGTCGTATCCTGGGTCGGTGCAGTCGCGCCGGCGACCGCCCGACCGAAACGCCGCCGAAGCTGCGATTCGGTCCTTTTTGGACGCGTTAGGGTTCGATCCGGACCATCCGGCGTTGAAGACGACTCCGCGCAAAACCGTGGATGCGTTCATCGAGGCGCTCACGTGCGGATACGAAACCGACCCGAAGGAAGCCCTAGGCAGCGGGTTTCCAGTCGCCGGTTCCATACCCATCGTAGCCACCGATGTGCCCTTGCTCTTTATGTGCCCGCACCACTTGACGCCAGCCCGAGGGATGGGTCGTTTGGCGTTTTTTGCCTCCGACCGGGCTCCGGGATTATCCAGAATCAATCGGTTGTTCGACATCCTTTCCCGGCGACTGGTGCTTCAGGAAGACCTCACCGAGATGCTCGCCCAAACCGTCGCCGATACGCTGCATGCACCCGCCGTGGTCGTCGAAATCGACGCCCAGCACACTTGCGTGGCGATCGAGTCGTTCGCCCATCGTGACACTCGTTTCGTGACTCGCGCCTATCGCGGTGACTCAGAGCTGATCCGCCAGCTCGAGGGCCTCCTCCAAGGCGCCCGCCCCGCATGACCCGCGGTGCAAGCGCCAGCGCGCGCAGCGAGCGCAGTGTAGCGTTCGCATTGATGCCGTACTAACAACGGACCATGGCGGACGTCTGCATCAAAGCCTTTCAGCCGGCGGCCAAGCTTGAGATCGTGGTCGCCGTGACCTCGTTGACGTGCCGTGATGCGCAGGTCGCCCACTCGCTGGCCGCGACCTCGGCGGTCGCCCTCGGACGCCTCCTGACGGGCGCCGCCGTGCTGGCGGTCCAGCACCGCCTACCGGGCAGTCTGAGTGTTCAGGTCGTTTCGCAGAGCCGAATCAAGATGATGTACGCCGACAGCACCCACGAGGGTCATGTGCGCGGGTATGCCAAGGAGCCGAATCTCGCCTTTCCCCTCAGCGCCTCCGAGCGGGCCTCCGGGCGACGGTTGATCGGTCCGGCCGTCGCGCCGGGGCAGCTGTCGATCATTCGACTCGATGAACAAGGACGATACAGCCAGTCGTCGACGCCGCTCGTCACGGGCGAGGTCGACGCCGACATCCAGCACTTTCTGTCGCGCTCGGATCAGGTCGACAACGCCTTCGCCTGCGACGTCCACCTCGACGCGGACGGCCGAATCGTGCACGCCGGAGGAATCCTCGTCAAAGCGCTGCCCGACGGCGACCGCACCCACCTCGAGGCGTTGCGCCAACGGTTGGACCAGGGCGCGCTCACCGATTGGATACGGAGCGGAGAAGACACGCAGGTTATGCTGGCCGGCCTCGACCGAGAAGCCGTCCCGGTCGAAGCGCCCGTTTACCCCCGATGGAAGTGTCGCTGCTCTTACGACCGTGTAAGGCGATCGCTGTCGCTGTTCGATATCTCGGACCTCATGGAACTCATCGAAGCGGGCGAACCGGTAAGCGTTCGGTGCGATATCTGCGCCGAATCGTATCTCGTTTCGGTCGATGAGATCCGATCGACCCTCGAACGGATGATCAAGGCCCAAGCATGACCCCACTGGCGGCGCGCCGGCCGCGGCGCGTGCTCCCATTGCTGGTCGTCGCCGCCGCGATGGGAACCGGCCCTCGCATCATCGAAGCAGCCGGTCCGTACGACCCCAAGGTCGAATACAAGACGATCACCACGCCTCACTTCTACGTGAGCTTCCCCGAAGGCTTCGGCGAGATCGCGGTCCGCACCGCTCGAATCGCCGAGGACGCCTGGCCACGGTTGGTCGAGCGGTACCGATGGGAACCACGGGGGCGAATCTCCATCGTGCTGAACGATCAGAGCGATCTCGCCAACGGCAGCGCTACGGTCGTTCCCAACAAGGTGATTACGTTGTTCGTGGTCGCCCCGACTCGAATCAGCGGCCTCGAGGAGTACGACGACTGGCTGGCGGCCGTGCTCATCCACGAAATGGCCCACATCTTCCATCTCGACATGGCCTACGGGATACCGTGGCTCGGTCGGCTGGTGCTCGGCAAATACGTGGCCATGAACAGCTACAATCCGGCGTGGTCGACGGAAGGGCTCGCAGTGTACGAGGAGACCGTTTCCAGTGGCGCGGGCCGGGGCCGTAGCACGTTCGTCGACATGATTCTGCGGGCGGCGGCCCTCGAAGACCGCTTTCCGGCGATCGACCAAGGCTATCGTTCCTATCCCCGCTGGCCGTTCGGCAACATCGCCTACTTCTTCGGCGGGCGCTTTCAGCTCTGGCTAGCGGAAAAATACGGCGAGGATCGGCTGCTGGACTATCACCGGTACTACGCGTCGAACCCCGTCCCGTTCATCACGTATCTTCCCGCGGAGCTCGCCTTCGGGACGAGTTTGGAGTCCCTATGGCTCGCCTACGAAGCCGACACCGTGGCGGAGGCGGCGCGGGTGGCTCGCCTGGTGAGTACGTCGACCCTGGCCGAGACCCATCCGACCCGCCTCACCTTCCACGGCGGACAATCCGTAGGGCCGCGCGTCACGCCCGACGGGCGGTCGATCGTGTTTTCGACTCGCTCCCCCGTCGATGGCCCCCGGGTCCGCCGGATCGCGCTCGACGGGTCCAACGACGAAGTGCTGGTGAACGATACACTGAGCCAGGCGGTGGCCTTCACGCCCGACGGACGGGCCTTCTACTACCAACAGACCGACATCAATCAGCGCTTCTACTTTCACAACAGCCTGTTTCGCTACGACGTGGACGAGGACGAAGTCACGAAGGTCGAGCTGGCCGACCCCGCTCCGTCCTTTGTGGCCCCTAGCGGGTCGCTCCGTCTTCGCGATCCCGACCTATCGCCGGACGGTCGCCGTCTGGTGTGCGTGCAAAGCCTGTACGGAGCCAACCGCCTCGTGGTGGCCGAGTTGGACGAGACCGGCACCAAGATTCAGCCGAGAGTGCTCGTCGACGCCCTACCCGACGTGCAGCTGGCGAGCCCGCGCTTTTCGCCGGATGGCCGCCTCATCGCCGTCGCTCGGTTCGCCGCTGGACGTCGCGACGTCGTGATCTATGACCTTGCAGGGCGAGTGGTGGTCGAGATCACGCGAGACCGCGCTCAAGACATCGACCCCACCTGGTCGTCGGACGGTCGGTGGGTCGTCTTCTCGTCGGACCGGACCGGCATCTACAACTTGTACGCCTATCAACTCGAAACGACCGAGCTTCGACAGCTCACGAACCTCGTTACGGGGGCCTTTCAGCCCTCGGTGACCCCCGATGGCCGGACGGTGGTATTTCGCGGCTACTCGGCCGACGGCTTCGACGTGTACTCGGTACCGTTCACGCCCGACGACGGCCTCCGGGTCGAGCGGATCTTGTCGCCGATGGTCGACATCGACGACGCCGCGCGCGACTGGCCCCCGAAACAAAGCGACGCCCCCCGCCTTCCACCGCCGGCACACTTTCGCCAGGCCCTGACGCAGGACGACCTGCCCCCGGGGTGGACGCTCGAGGCGTACGATCCTCTTCCGACCCTCCTACCGTTCAACGATAACTGGAATCTGTTTCCGTCGGTGGCCGCCAATGAGCGAGAGATCTTCGGATCGCTGTTGCACTTCGGAACCGATGCCCGAGGCACTCAGTCCTATTTTCTCAACGCCACCTTCGGAACGCTCACCAACTTCTTCGGGGGCAGCGTCGGTTACAGCTATGACTCGCTCGAGCCGACCTTCAGCCTGGTCGGCGCCGCCAACGCGGTGACCTTTTTCGACACGTTATTCGTCGAGACCGCGCCCGGTGCTCCATGCCCCTTCGGCGATCCTCCGGTGACGGTCGACGACCGCCAGTTCTGCTACGGCGACGAAGAAGGCAAATACAACGAGCGCCGGCTGGCGGTGCAGCTTTCGATTATCCTGCCGCTACGACAGCGACACCTCCTGTCGGTGTCGTACCGGTTCGAGCACCGCGACCCCCTCGACGACCTGCCCGCGGGGACGTTTTCGCCTGCCCTGCCTCGAAATGGACGCTTTGCGCGGGTCACCTTGGGCTATTCGTATCAGAACGTGCGGGCCTTCCCGTTTTCCATCTCTCTCGAACGGGGCCCGACGGTTGCCATCGCGTTGTCCGGCCTCTCGAAGGGCCTGGGCAGCGAGTACGAGCAGCTCTTGGTCACCGGGCAAGGACGCTATTACCTCGACATGCCCTGGACTACGCCCGGCTTGCGCAACCACGTTCTCGCGACCCGGCTCGCGATCGGGTTCGGCGTCGGTCCTGACCTCGCCGAAACCTTTCGACTCGGAGGGGTTGCGGGCAGCAGTGCCTTGACCACCACCACCGAGAACTTCTTCGGGCTTCGAGGATTCTCGACCTCCGCGCTCGGCGGGACCGCCATCGTTTCAGGGAGCACTGAATATCGCGCGCCCCTTTTCCGGATCGACCGAGGCTTGTGGACGCTCCCGATCACGTTTCAGGTGCTTCACGCAGCTGTCTTCGCTGACTATGGCCGGGTTTTCGACGAGCTGGATACCCGGGCATTCGAGACGTTTGTTGACGAGTTCGCGGTCGGGGTCGGCGGCGAGATTCGGGCCGACATCACACTGACGTACAGTCTACCGTTGACGCTGCGACTTGGATTCGCCATCCCGGTCGTCCGTCCGGCAAGCTTACCGAGCCGATTCGAAGAACCCGGGGTGTATTTTCAACTTGGCTCGACCTTCTAGGTTTGCGCTACAGTCGTCAGTGTTCTGTAAGTGAACACCCTCAGCATTCGTCGCCGGCTACTGGACGACGCCGTGCCGTGAGGAGTCACACGTCCAATCCACGGAGCACCGTAATTTCAGAACGAAACTAGCGTGACATAAGCGGCTGACAGGCGACGGCGAAAGACCTCACACAATTATGACGGACCCGGTCGCCGACAGTTTCGGTTCGGCTCAAAGACGATAGAAGGAAGCGGCAGCAATGATGACGAGCAACGATCAAAACGAGGTGGTGCTGGTTCTCTCGCAGGAAGAGTACGACTACATGTACAAGCTCCTGCTCGACTACGGAGCCTACGCGCCACCCGAGAACATGCGAACCATGCTGGCCCGCAAGATCGCGATGCCCGCCCTGGTACGCGACGAGTCGCCGACGCTGTTCTCTTGGGTCCGCTCGTTCTTCCCCCGGGTGCCCAAGGTCGGTTTGACCGACCCCGAAGGCACCAGCCAAAAGACCGCCACCGCCTGAACCGGCTCCGGCCCCGGAACATCCTCGCTCTTGGCGACGGCCAGGCTTTAGTCTACGAAGGCCCGCGTGAGCGACAACCGCGCCGACCCTCCTCCTTCTCAGCTAGCCATTCGGAGCGCGATCGGCGGCGTTCTGATGGGTCTCGCCAACCTCGTCCCCGGCATCAGCGGTGGGACCATGCTCCTGGCCGCTGGGGTCTATCCCCGCTTCATCAAGGCCATCTCCGAACTGACCCGCTTCACGTTCCGCTTCAGCTCGCTGCTGGTGCTGGCGGTGGTGGTCGCGGCGGCCGGCGTGTCGATCCTGACGCTGTCCGGTACGATCAAGAATCTGGTCGTCCACCACCGGTGGGCCATGTACAGCCTGTTCATCGGTCTCACCCTCGGCGGAGTGCCCGTCTTGTGGAACCTGATCAAGCAAGCTCGGGCCGCTCACCCGTCGCTCACCAGCGTTTGGGTGGGGATGTTCTTCGGCATCCTGGGCATGGTCGGTCTGACCTTGGCGCAGGGCATCGAGACCGGCCGCTGCGACAGCGACAGCTTTATCATCATGCTGGTCGCGGGCATCGCGGGCGCGAGTGCGATGATCCTTCCCGGCGTCAGCGGCGCTTATCTGCTCCTCGTCCTTGGCGCGTACGAACCGATCCTGTCGGGGGTCGAAGACTTCTTTCACGCCCTCAAGGCCTTCGACTTCGGGGCGATGATCGCTCCGTTCCTCGGCGTCGTCCTGCCGGTTGGAATCGGGGTCGTAGTGGGCGTGGTGGTGGTCTCCAATCTGTTGCGGCGCCTCCTCGAGCACTATGAGAAACCGACCCTCGGCGTCCTGCTCGGCCTTCTGATCGGAGCCGTGGTCGGTCTCTGGCCGTTTCAAGAGGGTCGACCGCCTCAGGTCGGCGAGACCTTCAAGTGCACCGAGATCGTCGACCAGGCGACCCTCGACAAGGTTCTCGCCGACACCAAGCCACACAAGTACAAGACCGTTTATGTCGACCCGACCGGACCGATTCAGGTCGCCAGCTCTATCGGCTTGATTCTGGTCGGCTTCGCGGCCACCAGCCTGGTCGCCCGATTCGGCCGCGATAAGCCCTCAGCTTAGCTATTTGCGGCGCGTAAAGCCTCGGTGCGATGACCGGATGGTCGGCCGGCGAGTACGGCCGGAGGCTCGGTCGCGCTCGAACGCAGTGCGAACGCCGAAACGCGCGGCCAGCTCGTGGGTGACGACATCTTGCGGCGACGGTCGGGCGCGAGCGAGGAGATGCTCCCGGAACGTCACGATCGGCCGCAGCTTTTGTTCCAGCCGCTTCTGCACCGCCCACAGGGGTCGCTGGGCGCGCTCGAATGCCTCCAGCTCCGCGATCGCGTGCACCTCGCCCCCTTCGTTGTGGGGATCGAAGCCGAACGCCTCCTCGACGAAGGGCGCAGTGTCGAAGTCGTGCATCGCGATCAGACGACACGTGCGCTGATAAGAGTACCGGGAGTCACGGGTGCCCTTGCGCATCTTGCGGCGCGGGCGAGGTTCCACCCCGTCGCCCACGAACTCGGCGAGATGGGTGGCTTGACCGTGCTGGGTGAGGACGATGAGGTCGCCGATCGGCGGCTCACCGAGACTCTCGGCATCTTCCGGCGTCGAGTGCAGCTCGAACAGGTCGCCCGGGCGCTTCGGTTCCCGCGCTCGGACCGTCGGATCGACGCCGCCGTAAGCGAGCTCGCCTTCAGCGAGCGCCACGTTCTTGGTCCATCGGATGCGCGCAAACGGAAGCATGGTCCGATCATAACAGTCGTGACATACCCCGTCGGCAAGCCGCCGAGCTCGAACCCGGCAGAAATCGGGGGCCTGCCCGATGCGGGCACGAGACGGACCGGGCTATCGTCTGCGTCATGCCCCGACCGAGTTTGACTCGACGCAACCTGCTCACTGCCGCCGCCGGCGCCTGGGCGGCCACTTCCATGCCTCGCGCCTGGGCCGCCCGCGCTCGGATGTCCGGATACCCGTTCACGCTCGGCGTCGCCTCGGGAAGCCCCACGCCGAGTGGGGTCGTCCTGTGGACGCGGCTGGCGCCCGAACCCCTGCACGGGGGCGGGATGCCCGATCAACGGGTGCCGGTGCGGTGGGAAGTCGCAGAAGACGAAGGGTTCAAGAAGATCGTTCAGCGCGGCCTGTACACTGCGATCCCGGAGCTCGCCCACTCCGTGCACGCGGAAGTCGGCGGCCTGACGCCCGGCCGACCGTACTTCTACCGGTTCTTCGCCGAGGCCGAGGTCAGCCCGGTGGGCCGCACCATGACCCTGCCGAACTTCGATGCGGCCGTCGACCGGATGAAGCTGGGCTACGCCTCGTGCCAGCACTTCGAGCAGGGCTACTACGCCGCGCACCGACACCTCGCCGATGAGCAGCTCGACCTCATGGTATTCATGGGCGACTACATCTACGAATCAAGCTGGGGTGAAGGTCGCGTTCGTGCGCACTCCGACGACGAAGCGGTCGCCCGAACGCTGCGCGAGTACCGCAACCGGCACGCGCAGTACAAGACCGACCGCGACCTGCAGCGGCTGCATGCTCTGGTCCCGTGGGTGATGATCTGGGACGACCACGAGGTCGCCAACGACTACGCGGGGCTCGACTCAGAGCGCCTGGAGCCCGACTTCGCGGCCCGCCGCGCCGCGGCCTACCAGGCCTATTGGGAGCACATGCCGCTGAGAATGAACCAGCGACCGATCGGCAGCAGTCTAGACCGGCTCTACGGGCAGCTTCGGTACGGCCGCCTCGCGGATCTGTACCTGCTCGACGGTCGACAGTACAAGAGCAAGCAGGCTTGCCCCAAACCCGGTCTCGGAGGCGCCAACGTCCTGCTGGCGTGCCCCAGCGTGGCCCGACCCGACCGCTCGATGCTCGGCGCGGCGCAGGAAGGCTGGCTCTCCCGGACGCTTCAGCGGGCGTCCCGGCAGTGGAACATCGTCGCCCAACCCACCCTGATGGCCCCGGTGGACCGCCGCCCGGGCGAGGGCACCTTGGTCTGGACCGACGGCTGGGACGGCTATCCACCCGCCCGGCGCCGCCTCATGGCGCAGCTGGCGTCCAGACGGGTCCAGAATCCGCTGATCATCGGGGGCGACATTCACATGTTTGCGGCCGCCGACGTGCGCGCGAACCCCGAGCGACAGAAGAGTCCGGTGGTGGCGGCCGAGGTCTGTGGCACCTCGATCACCTCGCAGGGGCTGCCTCAGGCCCAGGTCGATGCCATCCTGCCCGAGAATCCTCACATTCATCTCGGGCGTTCCGACGTTCGGGGGTACGTGACCTTGACCGTCTCCAAGTCCGACGCCCGCTTCGACCTGCGCGCGGTCGACGACGTCCGAAAGCCCGATGCCGGCATTTCGACCCTCGCCGCCTTCTCCGTCGAGCCTGGTCGGCCGGGCCTGCAGAAAGCCTGAGTCGACGTCGGCCCGCATTCCAGTTTTCGTTTGAGTTGAAGACGACCTTGCCCTGCTTCCTACCCGTCCAGAGCTGAGGTAGAAGCCCGAGCCATGAACCGCTACGCGGCTGAATTCTTCGGAACTTTTTGGCTTGTCTTGGGAGGGTGCGGTGCGGCCGTCCTCGCTGGGCATCAAATCGGCTGGCTCGGCGTGTCGCTCGCGTTCGGCCTCACCGTGTTGACGATGGCCTACGCCGTCGGCCACATCTCCGGCGGTCACTTCAACCCCGCCGTTTCTATCGGCCTGACCGCCGGCGGCCGTTTTTCGGCCACCGACCTGCCTGGGTACGTCATCGCACAGGTGCTCGGAGGCCTGGCCGCAGGCGGCATTCTCTACCTCATCGCAACCAACAAGGTCGGTGCCGAGGTCGGGACTTTCGCCGCGAACGGATATGGAGATGCCTCGCCGGCCAAGTTCAACCTGGTGGCCGCCCTGGTCACCGAGATCGTCATGACGATGTTCTTCCTGTTCGTCATCATGGGCTCGACCGACAAGCGGGCCCCGGCCGGATTGGCGCCGATCGCGATCGGCTTGTGCTTGACCTTGATCCACCTGATCAGCATCCCGGTCACCAACACCTCGGTGAATCCAGCTCGAAGCCTCGGGGTCGCGGTATTCGCGGCCGAAGGCCCGGCCCTGGCCCAAGTCTGGCTGTTCTGGGTGGCGCCGATCGTGGGCGCGGTGCTCGGCGCCGTCGCTTACAACCTCGTCGGCGGCCAGCGCAACGACTGAGCCTCGGTCCGAACAGCATCGACATCCGTGATCCGCCGCGGGGCTAAATATCCGAGCATCCTTGCTAGGAGACTTGCTCCGAGCGAAGCGTGACAAAGAAGCGGACTTTGGGCGCTCC
>CAZFIV010000038.1:0-57903 GCA_964519665.1 uncultured Myxococcales bacterium | reverse complement strand
GGAGCGCCCAAAGTCCGCTTCTTTGTCACGCTTCGCTCGGAGCAAGTCTCCTAGCTCGCGGACCCATTCGGACCAATCCGGAGCAAGCCAACCAACCGACTGAGCGGCCGGCCGCGCCGAACTCACAAGTGTGGGTGATCTTCCGATGTCGCGGAGGAGCAGCTATGAATCTCCTTACCGCCCCTCGGCGCCATCAGACCGGCTTCACTCTCACCGAGCTCGCGGTGGTCGTCACGATTTCTGCGGTGCTCTTGGCGATCGCGGTGCCCTCACTCCGGGCGATGTCGAGAGGCACTGAGCTTCGGAGCACCGCGAGGACGCTAAGCAACGATATCCAACGAGTTCGGAGCTTCGCGGTGGCCGGACAACAAGACTTTGCGGGCTGGACGGCCACCCAGCGGACTCGTCAGGCCGGCATTCGTTTCGTGAACGCGACGCAATATGCGCTGTTCGTCGACAACGATACAGAGAGCAACGGGGCCGCCAGCGAGGTTATCGTTCAGATCAAAACCCTCGCCGACAAGATGCAAATGCAGTGCTCCAGCCCCGAAATCCGGTTTGAGCGCAACGGCACGTTGGCCTCCGGGACGGTGGACCAGCAAATTACCCTCACAGATTCCGAATATGGGACCTCAGCCACGATCAGGGTTTTCTACGGCGGCAAGACCGAAATAGGATTGTGACGCCACTCTGTGCGGAGCCACACCAATCCTTGCGTATGTCAGGTCGCTAAACCGCTGTTTGGACTGTTGGCCTTAGACGTGCAGCATCCGTCTCAAGCCTCAGGCTATCCTGAGGAACGAGGTAGGAATGCTGCAGAGCGCTTTGGTCATTGTCGCTATGGGTGGGGCCGTCGCCCAGACTTACCCGGACCAGCTTGATATCCTTCGGGGCGCCGATACGACCCCGCAGATCGAGCTCGTTCTTGATACTTCGTGTTCGATGGGCCCGATGTCGCCCAATCTGACGAGCACTTGCGATTGGTACTTCAACAACAACATCTCGGCTACGCCTGTAGCGGGCAACCCGATGACGCGTTTGGAACTCGTCAAAGCGGTCCTGACGGGGTGCCATGGCCCCACCGACGGTGTCCTAGACCAATGGGCGAACAGCGTTCTTTTCGCTATCCGCGAGTTCGGCGTGAATGACACGAACGGAAGCCCCCGAACCGACCTTCGGGCCGACTTCTTCGGCGGCCCGGTCGACGCGGATGGAATCCCGACCGGCAGCGACTTGGCCAACCTCGAAGCGGCGGTGTCGTCGCTCTATCCCGAGGGTTTTACCCCCATGGTACGAGCGTACGAGCAGGCCGCTCGCCACTTCGCGAACGACTTCGACGACACCAATTCGCGCTCTTGCCGTCAGAACTACATCATCATGATGACCGACGGAGACGGCAACTACAGCCAAAACACCTCGAACCCTGCGATCTTCGACTTCATCCCGAGTCAGCCCAGCTTGACGGTCTCCGATGCCGGCGGGTGCTACGCGACCGGCGGCTGTGGCTCGTTCCAGCCCCCGTTTGGTGATGAGGCGGCCAGGTATCTTGTCCGCGATTCGAGCGACAATGTCGTCGACGCGCTGCCCGGCGTCTCCGATACGGTCCTGCCGAGCGGGGGCACTCGAGGCCAGCCTATCCGCACTTACACGATCTCGTTCGACTCGCCCGCCGACTCGATGGCTCTCCTCACCTCGATGGCCATCAATGGTGAAGGCCTCGCGTACACCGCCTCCAGCTACGCCCAGCTGGACGCGGCGTTCACCAATATTATTTCCAGCATCGTTCCCCGCTCTCAGGTCGCGTTCACCCCCGGCACGCTCCAGACCGAAGGCCTGTATTCCGGCAACTACCTCTACGTCCCCAGTTTCCAGCCCGTTGAGAACGGCCACTGGTTCGGTACGGTCAAGAAACACTGCGTAATGCCGGCCAACAACGCCGACGCGACCTGCCTGTTCATGGATGACGGCAGCGGTGACAATCTCGTTACCAACACGGCCGTTCGTGACGCGTGGACCGGGACCACCGAGCAGCGTGCGACGGTCGGAGGTACTGGGCAGCAGATCTACAGTCAGCTGTTCACCGTGTCAGGGCCGTCTTCTCCGGTGCCCTCCAACCCTCACAGCTATCGGAACATCGTGACGTGGCGCCCCGGGACGACCGGATACGTAGCGGTCGACGGGTCGGCCAGCTTCACCACCGCCGACACGCACACGAGCAATCGCTGCGACCATTTCAGGCTCATCAACAAGCTGCACGGCTTCACCAACCAAGTGGAGGATTGCGAGGCCGGTGACTATGATCCGGTCGCGTTCGATAGCTGGGTTCAGGGTGACACGGCAAATGGCGGTACGACCCTTCTCAAGTACTCGGACGAGTGCGAGTCGCCGACGTCCCAGTGCTACGTGGTCACCAACGCGAACGACGGCATGCTTCACGTATTCCGGGGACGGGACGGGACGGAGCTGTCTGCGGTCATCCCCGGCGAGCTTTGGGGCAGCTCACCCGTCGCTCACAATCAGCTCCGCGACATCATGGACCAGCCGACGCTGTCCGAGATGAAGCGGTACTATTTCGACGGCGGCGTTCGGCTCTTCCACGTCGACGGTAACGCCAATGGCTTCATCGACAATAGCGAGAAGGCGTATCTGGTTGCGGGCCTGGGCCGCGGCGGCCGGGCCTATTACCTGTGGGATGTTTCCAGTTTCAACGGCGACTTCAGCAGTGCTTCGGCGCCGGCACCTCGGCCCTTGATGGTCGACGAGGCCACCGGCTTTCGCAATCTGCGCGACACCTGGGCGGCTCCCTGGTTGGGACTGTTCCGCGATTCGAGCGGAACCTATCGACCCGTCGCCGCTTTCGCGAGCGGCCACATGCGTGAGCTCGACGAGGTCAACTCGGCCTTCGGCAACCTCGAAGAGGCATTGCCCGCAACCCCGACGGATTCGCAATCGAGCCCTCATACAATGAGCTGCTCTGCGTTCGGTCTCGATACCTCCTTGTGCACGCCGCCGCTTCCGGCCGGTGGCTGTACCGCCTGTACGAACGCCTCGGGGTGCGGGGCGCCAGCCGGCGCCGTGTACTGCTACGACTGGCCTGGCTACTCCGGCCTGCCCTCGGCCGCACCGTTCGACAACGGTCAACCCGGCGGGCACGACATTTTGTTTGGGCCGTTTTCTTGGTCGCAACCAGACCAGTCGGCCGAGGCGTATCAGGTGGTGTTCAATCGATTCGAGCTTCAGCCTGGAGATCGCATGGAGTTCCTCGACCAAAATCAGAATCTGATCGGTCAGCTCCCCGCCGCCGGAAGCCCCCCGCCCTGCTCGGGTGCGGCGTGCAGCCCGTGGATCTACAGCCCCAGCTTCTACGTGCGTCTCGTCTCCGATGGGGACGACAGCGTCGGCGTAGCGGGATGGGAAGTCGACACCGTCCAGACCATTCGACGAATCAATCCGCCCCAAGGCCGCTCGGCGGGCAGCTTTCCGCCGAATCCAAATGTAGTTCCGGTGACTCGTCCCTCGGTGTACTTCGTCGATCTCGATGAGTGGGCTGCGCTACCCGAATTTGGCGCGATGCCCACCGGCTCCGATACCCGTCAGGCCAATCCGCTTCTGGTCCGAATCACCTCCGACTGCGATGGTGTGGCGACCGCCAGCGAGATCTGTGTCGATGCGTCCGGTAGCGGTGGTCAGGCGCCGCAGCCCGACTTGGCCTTCATGACCTGCCCCATCTCGGCCGAGTTGTCCGTCTACCAGGAGGGCAACGTCTTTCGATCGGCCTACGTCGGCGACGAATGTGGCCAGATCTGGAAATTCGACCAAGACCCGGCCGGGGCGTGGACGGCGCAACGTATCCTTCGCCTGAACAATGCCAGCGCCGGTGGTCGAGTCATTCCCAACCGGCGTTCAGAGGATTACCGAAAGATTTTCACCCGCCTCGAGCTCGTGCTGTCGCGGTGCAACGGCTCCCGAAGCATTGGGGTGTACTTCGGCACCGGGAATATTCAACGTGCCGGAAGCCAGTCTGTGCTGTCCGACCCGTCGCTCGTCCGGGTCCCGGGCACCGGGGCGAGCATTCCGGGCTTCTCCGCCGACGGCGACGTCATCGGCGTCGTGTGGGACTCGCCGAATCTGCCCAGGCCGCCCGACGGCCTGAGCCTTGCCGACCTGGAGAACGTCACCGCAATCACCGAGATCACCAATCCGACCGCCGGCAACGCGCAGAACGGCTACTTCATCGAGCTCAGCTTGAACGGCGGCAAGGCGCTGCGAAATCCGGTGGTCTTCGATGGGGTGGCCTCTTTCAAGGTCTACCAGCCGCTGACGCCGGGTACCGAGTGCATCTCGGCGACCGGTGAAGACCAGGTCTATCAATTCGACAACTGCACCGCGGCGCCGATCGTCGGCAATAACACCTCGGACCGCTTGACCTGGTTCGGGCAGACCGACATTGGCGGCGGCTTGCTGGTGTTCACGCCACCGAATGGCGACACTTTCGTTTCCACGGGAGACAGGCAGACGTCGACGGACGCCCGCCTGGCGGGCCGCCCCAACCAGCGGGCGATGCGCCTATACCTGTGGCGCAACGTCGAACTCTAGAGTGAGCGCTGAGGAAGGAAGACAGCTATGAACATTCGACGCACCGCTACTTGGCCCCTCCGAACCGCTATGTGGGCTCTGTTCGCCGCTTCGTCCGGCGTTTTGTTCGCTGGTTCAGCATCGGCTCAGGACGTCGCGAAGCCGGCCCGCGCTCAAGAAAAGGCGCAAGAGCTCCCCCAGCTCAACGTGCAGCGGGCTAAGCCTGTGGTCCAAGACCTGGGCCGAGATTTTCGCTTTCGGCATCGGTTGCGCGTTTCCGAGAAGCGTGCGGCGGTGGCGGTCGGAAAGCCCTTCACCAAGGTCCTTCACATCGATGCCGTCGATGACGGCATTGCGCGGGTTCGTCTGCCGAAGGTCGCCAACCGAGGTACGCCCCAGGTGCCCCAATTCGGTTACTACCACTTGGGTCCGAAGGTCTCGGCTCGTCGGCTCAAGCGGTTGGTTGGTCAGGAGGTCGAGCTCAAGCTGCAGAGCGATCGGAACGGGCACCTGATCGTTCTCGAGTTCGACGTACCGAGAGCCCGCTGAAGACATGGTTTTACCGAAGTCCAAAACGGTGGGCCGTGATCGCCGTGCTAGGGCGTCCGAGCGGGGCTTTTCGGTCATCGAAGCGTTGGTCGCGGCGGCCATTCTCGGCGTAGCCCTGGTCGGAATCGTCCAAATTCATGGCGCTTCGATCCGGGGCACCGCGAAGGCTGAACGGATCGGGAGGGCATCGGAGGTGGCTCGACAGTTCGCGGAATTGCTGGCCACCACCAGCCCGGGCAACCTGCCGGTCTGCCTACCGGGGCCGATGGCAGCTCCGCTGGTGGAGCCCGCGGGTTGCAAGAATGCGCTGGGACCGACGACGGTGTTCGCACCTCCAAAGGCCAACTGCACGTTCTGGGTTCAAGACGGACCATCCACTCCATCGGTTGACGACCCCAATGCGGTAAACGGTGCAATCGTCGCTCAAACAAACCCCGGCCCCAACGGACCCCAGCCCAGTCAGTTTCGTATCGATGTCAGCGTGTCGGCACACCCCGATCCGACGACGTATCCGAACGCGGTGCTGGTAACCGTTTGGGCCTGTTGGCGAGATGAAGTCGGAACGGTGAATGAAGTCCGCACCCGACGGATTCTATTCTGAGAACATGACAATGCGCCCGCGAACAGTCCACACCCGAAGAGCGCGCCGTGCGCACGCGCAACGCGGCTTGACGCTCATCGAGTTGATGGTCGGCTTTACAATCGCGATCCTGCTGACCCTCGCCGCAATTGCATTCGCGGCCCACGAGACCCGCTTGATGGGCATTTCGCGCGAACGACTGGATCTGGCTCAGGCGAGCCGAGCGGTGGTCGACCTGCTTGCGGAAGACATCAAGCAGGCTGGTGCCGGCATCGGGTACCGATCGGACGGGACCTTTGCTGGGCTCCTCATGGATAATTTTGTCGCGGGAGGGGTGCAGTTCAATCCCGACGGGGGGACCCCGACCGGTGCGAACGCAGCTGTGGGCACGGGTCCTGGCGTGTTCGCCAATCTTCCGTTGGCGCTGGTCGGCGAACGAGAGACCGCGGGAGCCAGCTACACCGCCATTACGACCGACATCGGCATCCTGACGGCCAGCGGCTCCTATGCGACGATCGCGGAATACAATGCCGCCGGTGCTGGCATGTTCTGCACGGCGCCCGGTACTGCTTTCGACAACGGAGAGTTCGTCGTCCTGCGGACCCAGTCGTCCTTCGATGCTTTCACCGCGGTCATCAACGTCACCGGAACCGCGCCGTGCAACACCAGCAACGGGCACGACTGCGTGGGTGGCTGTACAGCCTTCAACTTCGCGCCGAATGGCGTCTATGCGACCGACTTGGGAGCGACCAACCGCAGCTATCTCGGGGGAGAAATCGCCGGAGGCGTCCAGACCATCGTGTGGTTCGCGGTCAGTGACGGCACTCAGGGGCATCTCCGGCGGGTCGTCTTCGACTCGGCCGCCGGCTGTGCGGCCCGAGACGACACCTGCGGAGGCAACGTCGTCGACAATGTCGAGGCGCTCGTCGCCCAAGCATGGACCTTCGATGCCATCACGGGCACCTGGAGCAGAGCCGGCCAGCTGCCGATCGCGACGAACGACCGTATTCGGGTCGATATCGAAATCGTTATGCGGAGCCGCAAATCGAGCAGCCGGCCCACTCGACCGGCCGTACTGAATTTGCTGCCGAGTCCGAGCAACTGTATCCCCTCCACCGGAGCCTGTAACGAGGCGCAGGATCACGGGCAGCGCACGGTCCTCCGAACCAGCGTGGAGGTAAAGAACTCAGGCCGGATGTCGCTTGGTGGCGGCGTTGGAACGGGGACTTGACGCCATGAAAAAGACGACCAAACGCCCGCACCGTCCGCAAGAGCGGGGCTTCGCACTGATTTTCATCGTGATGATCGTGGCGGTCGTAGCTGTCGCGGCCGCCGCCCTCCTCGATATCGTCGAAGTCGACCTCCTGATCGCGAGCGAACACCGACGGTCGGCGATCGCCGAGGCCGTGGCAGAGGGCGCCATCGTGGAGATCCAAGCTGACGACAACAAAGTAAACCTGCTGCCCGACGTCACGAACGCCAATCTTCTCGTCCGGTACTCGGCGGTCGACGCGACAGGCGATTTCGTTCGAGATCCCGACGCCTTGGACACGGGTCCAACATTGATGACCGAAGCGAGCAGCGCTTACGTCCGAAATAACGCCGCCGCGACCGCAGCCGAGCGCCAGGGCTACACGTCCGACATCCGCCTGCTTCGACTCGGGCCCGCGATCAACAGCGGAAACAATACCGTCCAGGTCGTCGTGTACGAGGTTCGCGCCCAATCGTCGGTCGGTTCGGGCCAGGGCAGTGATCAAGCCATCGCGGAGGTATTCTCGTACGCGTCCGCCCAATCGGGGACCGTCGGCCAGCTCCACGGCCGCTAACGGCTGAAGCATCCAGGGCCGCGACTGCCGTCGCCTCTGCGTCCGCCCTCGACCGCCGGTCGTCGGGTCAATTGGGTTTCGTCGGCGCCTCGTCCGAAATCGTCGCGGTGCCCTCGACGGCGGTTGCCACCCGCTGTGGTGAGCGTTTCAGCAGGCCCTGGAGCCATTCACCCATGCGAGCGGACGAATACACTTCGGGTTCGTAGCTGCGCACCAGCACTCTCCGAAACCCAAGCTCGACGTCCACCATCGTGCTGGGGCGGTTTTTCGGCGACCGGGCCAACATCCAGTGAATGAGCTCGGCCGCCTCGACCGGTACGGCTTCGTTGATCTCGCGCAGGGGAGGTACGTGGGCGCTGATGACTCGGTCCAGGGTCTCGATCTCGTTGCTGGCCGAAAACAGTCGCCGCATCGCGAGCGCCTCCCAAAGCACGATACCGGTAGCAAAGATGTCGGTTCTGTGGTCCATCGGGGCGCCGATGGCTTGTTCCGGGGCCATGTACCCCGCCTTTCCCTTTATGACGCCGGGGCGAGTCCGTGCGTGGCGCTCTCGGGTCTTGGCGATGCCAAAATCCAGGAGCTTTACGACCCCGCTCAGCGTCAGCATCACATTGTGTGGTGAGATGTCTCGATGAACGATCTCGAGCCCCTGACCCCGTCCATCCTTTCGAAGATGCGCGTACGCGAGGGCGCGGGCCATGCCCCGTCCGATGGCGAGCGCCAGCGGTGCAGGCAGCCATTGCCGGTGGTGCGCCAGTTTGCTCAAAATTCGCCGGAGGTCGAGTCCCTCAACCAGGTCCATGACCAAGAAGAAGTGACCACTCTCGAAACGGCCGTCATGTACTCGGACGATGTTCTCGTGCCGGAGGCGGCGAGCGATATTGACCTCATCCGCGAACATGGCCCGAAACTCCCGGTCACTGGACAGGTGGGGCTTGAGGATCTTTAGGGCGACCGGAAGCCCGCCCGGCGCTTCGGACGACCAGATCTCCGCCATGCCCCCCATGGCGAGACGTTCGAGCAGTGTGAATGGGCCTAGCCGACGGCCGCGCCGAAGAAGCTCCGGGTCACGCATGACGCTGATGATCCGGCCACAATTGCGGTGCTTCTCAAACCCTTTCTCGGCCTGAAAATTCACCCATTTTCCGCTTCGAATTCGGTCTTTGAGGCACCCCTAAACCATTGGTTTTACATGTCTTTTATCCATTGTTGCTCCCGTTGCCTCATGCTAGCGTTCAAATCTTGGCGAACCGAGAAACGCGCGACGCGCCGACCCCCGAGCCAACCGAATCCGAGTCGAGCTTCAGCGCTCGGTCGGTCGATCGAAAGCAAGACCAAGGTGGTGCCCAGCGCAGCTACGACGGAAGCTCGATCGAGGTCTTGGAAGGCCTGGAAGCGGTTCGACTCCGCCCCGGCATGTACATCGGCGAGACCGACGCGACCGGTTTGCACCACCTCGTGTACGAGGTGGTCGACAACTCGGTCGATGAGGCGCTGGCGGGGTACGCAACCCGGACGTCGGTGGTTATTCACGTGGATGGTTCGATCACCATCAGCGACGACGGGCGAGGCATTCCGGTAGACTGGAAAGAAGACAAGAACAAGAGTGCCGCGGAGGTCGTCATGACCATCCTCCATGCCGGCGGAAAGTTCTCGAACGATACATACAAACACTCTGCCGGCCTTCACGGGGTTGGGGTGTCGTGCGTAAATGCATTGTCGAGCTGGCTCGAGATGGAGATTCATCGAGACCAACGGATCCACTGGATGCGCTTCGAGCGAGGGCATCCCGTCTCCGATTCGGGGACTCCGCAAGAGCCGCTGACGATAAAGGGTGAAACGGCCAACCGCGGCACTTTCATCACCTTCATGCCCGACAGCACGATCTTCAGCACCACGACCTTCAGCTTCGATCGATTGGCCGGACGTCTGAGCCAACTCGCCTTTCTCAACAAAGGCCTGACCATCGAGCTGACCGATGATCGAGATGACCGTAAGGAGACCTTTTTCTACGAAGGCGGGATTGTCTCCTACGTGGAGCACCTCAACCGAAAGAAAGAGCCGCTACACAAAGACGTCATCTATTTCGAGGCGCTGATGGAAGTCTCAGGACCGGAGGGCAACAAGGTCGAGGTCGAAGTGGAGGTCGCGATGCAGTGGACGGCTGCGTACAACGAGAGCATCTACTGCTTCGCCAACAACGTCTACAACGACGAAGGTGGCACGCACTCGATCGGGCTTCGCTCGGCCCTCACGCGAACCCTCAATGCCTATGCTTCGAAACAGAACTTGCTGAAGGGTCTCAAAGAGGCCCCGACCGGCGATGATATCCGAGAGGGCTTGACGGCGGTGGTCGCCGTCAAGATGGCCGATCCGAAGTTCGACTCGCAACCGAAACACAAGTTGCTCAACTCGGAGGCCAAGAGCGCAGTCGAGTCGCTGGTCGGATCGCGTCTCACCGCTTACCTCATGGAGAGCCCGACCACCGCCAAGATGGTCGTGGGCAAGATCTGTGATGCGGCCCGGGCTCGGATCGCGGCCCGCCAGGCTCGAGAGCTGGTTCAGCGAAAAGGGGCTCTGCAGAGCACCTCGCTGCCCGGGAAGCTTGCCGACTGCCAAGAGAAGGATCCGCAGCACTGCGAGATTTACATCGTCGAGGGGGATTCCGCCGGCGGTTCCGCCAAACAAGGCCGCGACCGAAAGTTCCAAGCCATCCTACCTCTTCGCGGGAAGATCCTCAACGTCGAGAAGGCGCGAGTCGATAAGATGCTTTCGTCTCAAGAGATCGTCACTCTGATTACAGCGCTCGGCACCGGCATCGGACCCGAAGATTTCTCGTTGACCAAGCTGCGCTATGGCCGCGTCATCATCATGACCGATGCCGACGTTGACGGCAGCCATATCCGTACCCTGCTCCTGACCTTCTTTTACCGCCAGATGCCTGAGCTCGTGGAGCATGGTCATCTATACATCGCCAAGCCTCCGCTCTACCGACTCGCGAAAGGGAAGAAAGAGTTTTACGTCAAGGACGAAGAAGCACGGGATGATTATCTGTTGTCCAGCGGTGTAGACGGGGTGGTTGTCAGCACCCAAGACGGACAGTCGCTGGAACGAGAGCATCTGAAGAACGTCGCCAAGGCGGTCCTGATGTATAAGAAGGACCTCGAAGTGATCGACCGTCGGCGGGATCATCGAGTGATCGACGCACTCATCAGATCGACGCCGTTGTCCCTCGAGACCCTCAAGCCGGGCCCCGGGCTCGCTGTGGACGCTGACGTCGTCGAGGCCGAGATCTTTACGCCCATGCGGGCGTGGCTCGAAAAGAACGCCCCAGCCGCCCTCGAGAAGCTGGTCACGCGGGTCGTCGAGGTGAATGGCGCGCACGAGCTCCGTTTCGAGTCGCGCCGCCAAGGCGCACGCCGGAGCACCGTGGTGGATAGTGGCTTCTTGGCGGGTTCCGACTTCCTCCGCTTGCGGGCACTCGCTCGAAACTTCCGGGAGCTTCAGGCACCCCTGGAGCTGCGCAGGGATAACGGAGATCCGGCGGCGTTCGACTCCATCGACGCTCTTGTCTCAAAGCTCGAGGAGCTAGGCTCAAAAGGCGTGACTATCCAGCGTTACAAGGGGTTGGGCGAGATGAATCCGGAGCAGCTCTGGGAGACGACGATGAATCCGGAGAATCGGGTGGTGCTCCAGGTGCAGATGAGCAAGACCGACACAGAAAATGATATCTTCGAAACGCTCATGGGAGACCAAGTCGAACCCCGGCGTGAGTTCATCGAACACAACGCACTCGATGCGGTGCGGATCGACGTGTGATGGATAGTCGACGCTCGATCATTTGGCTCGCGACGATGGGCGTCACGGTGGTTTCGTGCACGCCGCCTCCGTCCGTCCAGGCCGTCGATCGATGGCTGACGGCCTACGAAGCGGGAGATGTCGAAGCGATGCTTCGTCACTCGGTGGCCGAAGATCAGCCACTCATTCAGGCCGCGATGAATCAGTCGAGCTTGACGAGTTCTGTCGCGTCGATTCTCCCGCCGAAGCCCGTCGCGCACGAGCTGGTGGAGATCGAGCGCAAAGACAGCTCCTCTCGCCATATAGTGCTGTGTAAGGTCACCACGAAGAATCCACTGGCATTCACGTCGAAGCAGGTTGGACAGGACCTCGACATCCCGCCAACGAGGACCCGCCTCCGGCGTTTTCTTTCCGTTCGGGACCCGTCAGGCCGGTGGGGCGTCAAACTCGACCTGCCCCAAGTCATGAAGCGGATCCGGTTCGTCGATGAGTTCAGCGCCCATCTGGACGCCGGAGGATTCGACCAAGCAGAAGCGATGCTCTCCGAGCTTCCCGAGTCGCCCGATGAACCGAATACACAACCGGACAACGACCGGCTCTCTGATTCGCTGACGGAGCTTCTTGCCAAGGTGCGAAAACGCTCGGCACGGACTTCGACCGTCGTTCAGACTTCGTCACCGGCGGCTCCGCCGTCCCCCTCGCCGTCCCCCTGACTTGCGGGCGAAGCCGCCACAGCGACGGCAAAACCGCTCTCCTACGAGGCTTGCCGCCCGTGTCCATCGCCGCACGCGCCGCAATGAGGATCCTTACGAAATGAGACGGATTTCCAGCTTCCTCGCAGGGCGTCGAATTGGCTCAGCCGCCCCGCCATGACGTCGCCCAGCTTCAGCAAGACCTTGAGCGTCTCGAGGGCTTGCATGGTTCCGATGATGCCCGGCAATACGCCGAGCACGCCCGCCTCCGAGCAGTTAGGAGCCATCTCGGGCGGAGGCGGCGCTGGGTAAAGGCATCTGTAGCAGGGGTCGACTTCGGATGCTGAGAAGACGCCGACCTGCCCTTCGAACTGGTAGATGCTCCCGTGCACATTGGGCAGGCCACGAGCGACGCAAGCATCGTTGACAATGTACCGGGTTCGGAAGCTGTCGCATCCATCAACCACCACGTCCCAACCTCTATCCAAAATCCGGTCGGCCGAATCATCATCGAAGGCCTCATCAAACTTCACGACCTGCACGTCTGGGTTCAGATCTCGGACGGCGCGCTCGGCGGAATCGACTTTGGGGTCGCCCACGTCGAGGTCGCGATGCAGAATCTGGCGCTGGAGATTGGATCGGTCTACTACATCGGGGTCGACGATCCCGAGTCGTCCAACCCCGGCCGCCGCCAAGTAGAAGGCGACCGGCGATCCCAGGCCACCAACGCCGATCAAGAGAACCTTCGCTTCGAGTAGCCTCGCCTGCCCGGCCTCGCCGACCGAGGGAAGGAGCAGATGGCGCCGGTACCGAGCCCTCTGGGCCGGCGAAAGCGTTCGCGGCGCTATCCACGGAAGTCCTTCCGCCTTCCAGGCATCGAAGCCGCCGGCGACGGAGTGGACCTCGGAGTAACCCATCTGCTGAAGGGTCCGAGCGGCGAGCAGCGATCGGGTACCGCTCGCGCAGTAAACCACCGTGGGTCGGTCCTTATCCGGCGCGAGGGATTCGACCCTAAGCTCTAGGAACCCCCGAGGAATCAAGATTGCGGTCGGTACGATGCCCTCGACCGTTTCCTCGCTCTGTCGAACGTCGAGGGCCACCGCTCCGGCTTCGATCAGCGCCTTCGCGGGTCGGGGAGCGATCTCGTTCACCTCCGTACGGGCGGCGTTCAGCAGCTCTTGCCGGTTCATCAGGTCTTTTCAACCAACCCGCGAATGTCGCCAAATAATCGACGATGTCTGGACGATGACACTGCGCGCCCGAGCAGTAGGCGAATATGCGCAGGCTCGAGCAGGGCTTTTGACGGCCAGTCTCCGCATGTTGTCTCAAATGTGAAAGGTTGTCGTTGCAGTCGGATTATTGACGGCCTCGTCCCAGACTTGGACGCCGGTCGAGGTTGGATCACTTGGCACGGCCCCTGCTCCCAGGTGAGGCATGCCACGAACCGCCGCTCGCCGCCGCCAAGACGCCGAAATCATGCAATATGTTCCCTTGGTACACAAGGTCGTACGCAACATTACAAATCGCATGCCATCCTTCATGGACCGCGAGGCTCTGGTTGGCGCCGGTATGGTTGGTTTGATGAGCGCCGTCCGCAAGTACGATGCGAGCAAAGGCGTGGCGTTCGAGGCCTACGCACGCATTCGGATCCGAGGCGCCGTGCAGGACGAGTTGCGCACGATGGACCACCTGACCCGGGGCCAGCGCAAATCGACCCGGAGCATTCACGAGGCTCGCGAAGACCTGCAAAAAAAGGTTGGCGCGCCCGTCGACGACGTCGACTTGGCCGAGGACGCGAAATTGACGGTGGAAGAAGTGCAGCAGGGTGCATTGCTTCGCGCCCCACCCCAAGCGGTCGACCCCTCCGACCTCGATCAGCAGAACCTGAGCAATCCGTGGCAGGACGCCGAATCGACCGAGGACCGCGTCGCTCGAAGGGAACAGCTCGCTTTGGTTCGGGCCGCGCTCCGCAAGCTTCCGGAGCGCGACCAGACCATCATGGGGCTCTACTACGAGGAGGAGCTGACCCTCGAAGAGATCGGTACGATCATCAACGTATCGCAGTCTCGGGTGAGCCAGCTCATCGGCAAGGTCAAGCGCCGGCTTCGAGCAGAGCTAGCCGAAGCGGCGTAGAAAGCCCCGTTTCGGAGTCCTTCAGTCCGCCGCTGGGGGTAGGTATTCCGCCACAGACTCGACCGGATGCAGGGTTTCGTAAATCCGGGCGAAAGCCACCGACACGCGGTCGTCGGCCAGCTGCGACTCGGCGAGGTCGTGCAGCCACCGAGCGAGGCGTTCCGAAGTCGGGTTGAACGGGAACACCGTGAGCTTGAGCCCGCCGGGGAAGCGATTGCGAGCCCCTAGCACTTCGAACTCTCCCATTGGGGCAAAAGTCGTCTCGGACCCGTGGATCACCGCCCGCGAGGCGAGCAGTCGTCTCCCGACGGGAGCCAGCGGTTCAGCGATCTCGTCGTACGTCTCCCGCCCCACGGCGAGGCTGTGGTCGAGCAACCGAAAGCAGGGCACAAGTACCCGTTCCTTGAGGAGAGCGAAGTCGACGACGAAGCCTTCTCGGTCGAGTTCGCGCGCTTTGAGACCCACCTCGAATTTCCACGTATGGCCGTGAAGATTGACGCACGGGCCGCTGTGCCCCCGGACATGGTGCGAGAAGCTGATATCGATACTGCGGTGGATGCGGTACATCCCGTCCTCCAAGTGCGATAGGAAGGGACGGATGGGGTCGTATTGTCAAACATGCGAAGCATCGCTCCCATGAACGGTACGTACCCCGATGAGGCCATTCGGGATCTCGTCCTGAACGGCCATGTCGATTGCCCGGCCCTCGAGCGACAGCTGCAGCCGGCGTCCTTGGACTTAACGGTGTCTACGGAGGCGTACTCGGTTCCCGGATCGATGCTGCCGCTGGACGGCGAGATGGTCCGAGAGCTGGTCCAGCGATTCGCGCGGCGCCGAGTCGACCTCGCTTCGCCCGAGGTCCTCGTGCGGGGCCAGGTATACGTCATTCGGCTTCAGGAGACCGTCTCCTTGCCCCAAGCGGTCGCCGCCTATTGCAACAACAAGAGTAGCATCGGGCGCATCGACCTGCAGACCCGCGTACTGACTGACGGTATGCCCCGATACGACCGTATCAAGCCGGGCTACGAAGGCGAACTGTGGCTCGAAGTGATCCCGAAGAGCTTCGATGTCCGAATCCGCGCCGGCGACAGCTTGAATCAAGTCATCTTTTTCGAAGAACGCGCCATGTTGACGGGAGCCGAGCTGCACGACCTGCATCAGCGCCGAACGCTCTTGTTTCGCCCTGATGGGACTCCGCTATCGACAACCGATGCCGTCTTGTCGGCCGCACCGGACGGGGTTCTGATGACGCTAGACCTCGAACAGCCGGTCGCCGGCTGGGTCGCCAAGAAGAGCTTTCGCCCAATCGATCTCTCGCTTGGGTCCGCGCACGACCCGAGCGAGTTCTTCGAAGCGCTCTCCGCGCCCAAGGACGGCGCCCTCTTCCTGTCCCGCGAAGCCTTCTACATCCTGAGCACCTACGAATACGTGTGCGTTCCGCCGGAGTGTGCGGCGGAGATGCTCCCGTACGACACGAGCGCCGGCGAGTTTCGAGCGCACTACGCGGGCTTTTTCGACCCTGGGTTCGGGTACGGTCAACGCGGCGAGCTACGCGGAACTCCGGCCGTCCTGGAAGTTCGGCCGTACGAAGACGACCTGATCGTTCGCCATCGACAACCGGTCTGTAAAATGGCGTACGAACGGCTGATAACCCCGCCCCGACGTCTTTATGGGACGGGACCGAGCAATCATTACGCGACTCAGCGAGGTCCGCGCCTGTCGAAGTTCTTTCGAGCCAACGGTTCGGGGTAGCGCAGCAAGCTCGCACATCCGTCAACCGATTGCGTCGTTCGCGGGGGCCGGCTACGGTGGACGCGAGGATCCAGTCCGATGTCTCGTATCTTCATTCGCTCCATCTGTGCTTTGCCCTATATCACCTTGCTCTTGGCCACAGTCGTCGCCGGCTGTTCCGGCGACTGCGAACGGGCCAGTGACTGCCTTCGAGACGAAGTCTGCTTCAACGGCGAATGTACGCCCTCGCTCTCTTCCGATCTCATTTGTCAGGGAGACGATGACTGCAATGCGGCCGGCGGGACGGAACTTGTTTGCATCGGCAACCTCTGTCAGATCGATCCGGGGTCCGTGGTTGCGGTCTGCAGCATCACGCCGCGGTGTTTTGACACGGGCGCGGCGACCCCGATCAGCCCTCAGGTGATGACCGCGACCACCGGGTCGGCCTTGGCCGACGAGGGCGCCGAGCTGAGCGGCGTCATCGCGCTCAGCGCGCCCGGCAGCAGCGTAGTGAATATCGTGGGTCAGAACACCGATACCGGTCGCTACATGTGCATTAGCTTGGATTCGGTGAGTCAGACGTGCGACGTGATGCAAGTGGCGGACGGAGACCCGAGCGATCCGCAAGTCAATGTGTACCAGAGCCTTCCGGGGGGGTGCACCACGATGCTCACCAACACGACGCTCGAGATCGAAGGGCAAGCGAGCGCCTTTCTTCAAGACTGTTCCGGAGACGCCTTCAGCGGAGAGGCCGACTTTCGAGTCGCCATTCAGTGAGGCACGACGAGTGAGGCAGCTACAGTGAGGCGGAAAATCGGCTGTGTATCGAGTGTCACGTTCACAACTCGGCAGCGAATGCAACAAGGAGCCCCCCCTGAATCGTCCCGCCGACCGAATGCTTCGTGTACGACGTCTTAATCGGAACCGAACCCGACGGTCGTCCCGAGTAGTGGATCCTTACTTTTGCGTTGAGTTTCGGACTTGACTATAGACGAACACCAATGGCCCGCACTCCGCTCGCGGACGATCTGATCGCCATTTACAAGGAGGCGCTGGACGCGTCCCACGCCGGCAAGGCCGTCGAGGCTCGGCTGCAGGTCTCGAGTGGTGCCATTCGAGCCGGCCGACGAGCGATCGCCCTCGACCGGGTGGAGCGCGTGGGAATCGTATCGGTAGGGAAAGCGGCGCCTGCGATGGCCGAGGCGGTGCCCGAAGCGATCAAAGAAAAGATGACCTTCGGATTGATCGTCACCAAGGAGGGTTACGGTCGGCCGGTCGAGGGCTTCGAGATCCGCGAAGCTGGGCATCCGCTGCCCACCCGCGATTCGGTCCGCGCGACGGACGAGGTCGTCGAGCTGGTGTCCGAGCTGGGTGAAGAAGATCTGCTCCTGGTGCTGATTTCGGGGGGCGCGAGCGCCCTTTTGACGTCGCCGGTGGCCGACATCGGCCTCAACGATACGATCGAGCTTACCCAGAAGATGCTGTTGTCCGGGATGGATATCGGCAGCATGAACATGGTGCGCGCCCATCTATCGAGGGTGAAAGGAGGCCGCCTCGCCGTGTCGGCCGCTCCGGCGTCGGTGCTGACCTTGGCCCTTTCCGACGTCCAGGATGACAAGTTGCCGGCGATCGGAGGCGGTCCGACGGTAGCTGACCCCTCTCGGTATCGCGACGCGATCGCGGCGCTCAAGAAGGTTCAGATCTGGGAAGACGTGCCGGCCAGTGTTCAGGAATACCTCGAAGCCGGCAATCGTGGCGAGATCCCGGAGTCACCGAAGCCCGGCGACCCCCGTCTGTCTCGTGCGTTCGCCGCCGTCGTCGGCGGACCGCGCACCCTTCTCCGAGCCGCCGCCCGAGTTGCCCGAACGATGGGGTTGCGCGTTCGATGCGCCACGAAGCGCGTCGAAGGGCCGGTTGAGGAGCTCGTCGAGAAGTACATGGACCGGTCTCGTTCGATGGTTCGAAGTGGTACCGGCCGCGAGGTGTTCGTCGCCGTCGGTGAGCCCACGGTACGGATCGAGGATCCGAAGCGCCAGGGAAAGGGTGGACGGAGTCAGCACCTGGCTCTGTTGATGGCCAAAGAGATGGCCGGTGATGAGCATATGGCGTTCCTAGCCGCAGGAACCGACGGAACCGATGGCCCCACGGATGCGGCGGGCGGGATCGTGGACGGTCGTTCGGTGGCGGCGCTTCAAGAAGCGGGTGTGGATATCGATGCGGCTCTTCAAAACTACGAGAGCTACGAAGCGTTGGGCGCTGCCCATCTGCGCCTGGAAACCGGGCCGACCGATACGAACGTAACCGACCTTCACCTTCTCGCCGTCGAGGGCAAGACGACCGCCCGGAAGAAGAAGTGACCGGCTCCGGGCGGTCAGCTCGCCGCCCGGTCGCTCGCTCGCTTTCGATTCGTTCCGACAGCCTCTATTATGCCTCCGTGGTTCGCCGAGCACTTCTAATCGCGCTCATGTGGTGCTGCTCGCCCCCTTCGTTCTCTCTCTTTGACCTCAGCGTTTCGGCCGCGTGGGCGCAGTCCGGGGCCGCCGAGCTCGATTTAGAGCTGGAACTGGCTCCCTCGCCGCTCCGGCCGCGAAGGATCGCCGTCTTGATCCTTTCGAGCGCGCAGGTAGGTCTGCCGCTATCCGATGTGTACGCGTCCGCTCGCAGAGTCCTGGAGGGCCGAACCGCGCTCCAGGTGCTCCCGCTCGATCTGCTGGGCATGAGCGATCGCGAGGAGGCCATTCGTGAGTGCGCGGGCAATGCAGCTTGCTTTGCCCGAAGGGTTCGCGCGGTGGCTCCCGACGCGGATCTGCTGCTGACCATCAGCCTCGACCAAATCAGCGACAACCTCCTGTTAGCCCTGCGGCTGGTCGACCTTCCAAGCAAACAGGCGATCGGGACCAGCGCGGAGGAGCTCCCGATCGGCATGTCGCTTTCGGGGGCCATGGAGCGTCAGCTGCCCCAGGTGTTGCCGGGTACGATTTGGGATCAAGTCGGTCGGATCGAGGTCGATAGTGAGCCGAGCAACGCTGAGGTCACGGTGGCCGGATTCAACTGCGCGTCGCCCTGCTCGTTGAAGCGAATGGTGCCGGGCACGTACTCGGTGTCGATCTCGAAGGCGGGCTATGAGCGGTGGGTCAGCGCAGTCACCGTCGAGCCGAAGCGTATGGCTCGGGTGAAAGCGATCCTACAAGAGAGCGAGGGCGACGGTGTCCTTTCGAGTCCCTACTTCTGGAGTGCGGTCGGAATCGTTGCCGTCGGAGTCGGCATCCTGACCTTCTTCTTGGCGCAGCCCGGCGACCAGCTCATCAATGTGTGCATCTCTGCTTCCCAGGATCAGTGCGACTAACAAGAGCGCAGGCCCTCAGTCGGTGCGCCCGCGGGAGCGGAGGAAGTCGCGGGCTTCCTGGTGCAGTCGGTCGAGCGTTGGCTGATTGCTGCGACCGGCTTCGGCCAAGGTGACGATCATAGCGGTGCCCAGCTGACGGTCGAGTGCCTTCACCCGCAACAGCAGCCCATGAACCTCCTCGTACGTCTTCGGTGCGGCCCGGTCTTGATCACGAGGCGGACGCTGGGCAGCGACTTTACGAATGGCCTTGGCGCGACTTTGACGTGATGCCGCGGCTCGGGACGCTTCGGGGCGGCGGGCCGTCCGCCGCCGTTCTTCCTTGGCCGCTTTGGCCTCGGTTCGCTGGGCTCGGGGCTCGGGATCGACGTCGGGCGACCCACGCTGGTCTACCCTCGGCTCGCGTTCGAGCGCCTTGGGCCGGGCTCGGGGCCCATCAGGCGCTGTCGATGCATCGACGGAAGGAGGCAGAACCACCGCGGTTCGATTCGGACCTTGCGACGAAACCCACGCGACGGCCGCCGTCAGCATCGCGGCGGCAGTGGCCAAGAATATGGCCGGCCAGGTCGAGCGGGACAATGGCCGGTGCAGGATCATCGACCGGGCGCTGACCGATCGCGGGCTCGCGCCCAGCGGGTGGGCCATGAGCGCGGGTGAGGACCCGGCCGAACTCGGCTGATAGAGGGTCTGGGCCGCTTCGATGGCCTCCGGTGACAGCGGGTCGGTGCCGTTGGCGTAAGGCCAGAGCATCGCGGTCGGTGCGGCCACGGGCTGTGGAAGCCCATGAACCGTTTCCGCCGTCGCCGAGGTCGGTTCGCTGACCAGCGCTTCCAGTACGCCCAGTTCGCTCACCCGCGCTTCGACGTCGAAAGACCCTGGCTTGAAGTGCTCATCGACCAGTCTGACCAGGTCGTGCCCAGGGCTCGCGCCCCCGGCGAGCCCTCGGGCGGCGTCGCTGAGCGCGTCCAGCATCTCGCTGGCCGACGACCAGCGGTCTTGGGGATCCTTCGCGAGCGCTCGCTTGATGATCCGCCACAGAGACGGCGGAAAGCTTTCGACAAGGTCGGGTAGCGGCTTCGGGTTGTGCTTGAGCACCGCATCCATCGACTTGATGGGGCTCGTTCGACCGAAGAGCCGCTTGAGGCACGACGTTTCGTACAGCACGATCCCCAGGGCAAAAAGGTCGGTGCGATGGTCGATGTCTCCGCCCACAACCTGCTCGGGGGCCATGTAGCTGGGTTTGCCTCGTACGGTGCCGACCCGGGACTCGTGGTCTTGAATCGAAGTGCGGGCTACGCCGAAGTCCGTCAACCGAACCTCGCCCGAGTGCACGTCGATCAGGACGTTGTGGGGCGAGACGTCGCGATGGACCAGATTGAGGGGCTGTCCCTGATATAAGGCGCGGTTGTGGGCGTAGTCCAGCGCGCTTGCGAGCCGGATCCCGATGTACGCGATCAACGTGGCCGGCACTCGCCCTCGGTTGATCACCAGCCGTTGAAGGAGGGTGGTCAGGGATGGTCCTTGGACCAGGTCCATGGCGATGAACAAGAGGTCGCGGTGCCGGCCTAAGTCGACCGTCGGAACGATGCAGGGGTGTTGGAGGACCGAAGCGGCCTTTGCTTCGTCCAAGAACATCAGAGCGGCGTTCGAGGTGAGCTCGAGGCTGCGAAAGACCTTTAATGCAACGACCTTCTGAAAGCCGAACGCGACCCCGGAGGCCTGCCGTGCGGCCCACACCTCACCCATTCCACCCTTGCCGAGCCGGAAGAGCAGTTGGTAGCGGCCCACCAGCATGCCGGTCGCGAGATCGACAGCCACGTTTGCTCAGTCTGGCACGAACGCGCCGCTTACGCCACGCCGAGCTCGACTCGCGAATTCCGCGAGGCCGGCGCGGCGAGCCAAAGCGTCAGTCGAGAGGGACAACGTCCCGTAGCCGGCCGGGCCCCTCGGACCTGCAAGTGTAAGGCGCAGCGAGCGCAGCGAGCGCAGGTGGGTGGCCGCGATTCATTCGCGGCCGGGCCCCTCGGACCTGCCGCGGCGAGAGGCGGAGGCCTTGATCATGAATTCTTGGGTTGCAGCGCCGCGGCAGCGAGTCGTTGCTCAGATTCGCTCTCCCTTCGGCTGATGTGGCGTTGGAGAACAGTCTCCACATCCGAGTTTATGCGCAAGAGCTCTCGCAGGTGCCGGCCCGACAGCCACAGCAGCTCGCATGGTCCGAGGGCTCTCACCGATGCGCTTCTCGGCGAACGGCGGAGCGCTGCGAACTCGCCGAAGAACTCGCCGCTGCGAAGCTTGTTGAGAAAGACGTATCCCCACCGCTCTGAGAAGACCTCCACTTCGCCGCTCTTCACCAAATAGAAACCGTCCGAGTCTTCGCCTTCGCGAATCACCGCGTCTCCGGCCGCTAGCTTTCGGATCTGCAGACGGTCGAGCAGCCACGTGCGCTCCCGGGTTCGCAGGCACCCAAAGACTTCGCTCTTTGCCAGGAGCGTGTTCACGACGCGCTCCTTGTAGAACTGAAGGAGGGACGAAGTCAGATTCGGAAATCGTTCGAGCACCGTGTCGAAGTCGCGCCGTTGAATTTGAAAGAAGCTCACTTGCTCCAGAGCCTCGACGGTGGCCGTCCGTGGCTCCCCCGTAAAGAACGCGAACTCGCCGAAGCAGTCGCCGTCGGAGAGCGACGACAAATACGCCTTCGCCCCGTGGAAGTTGCGGCAATAGATCAGGACCCGGCCTCGGGCGATGATTCCGAGACTGTCTCCGGGATCGCCTTCGTGCATGATGACCGAGCCGGGTTCCGCGACGCGCAGGTCGAGCATGCCGACCAGGTTCGCGAACTCGGCGCTATCCAGATTCGAGAACAGAGGCGACCGGAAGTACTCGGCACTCGAATCCGGTTCTTCGCGGATGAGGATCCCGCGCAGCAGTAGGGCGAGCTCGTCGTCCCCGAGGTCTCCGAGTCGCCCGAACATCGAGGCGTTGCTCATGCCGGGCAAGACCCGAAGGCCTTCGACCTCGACCGCGAGAGCGGCGCTCCACCCCTGGATCTCCTTGACCTGCACATAGTGCGCGACCGCCTGCGCCAAATGACCCTGTTGCGCGAACTTCATTCCGGAGGCTCGGAGGACGCGCTCCGCGTCTTCAGGGCGACCCAGCTCCAGGAGAACCTCTGCGAGCTGGCTGAGGGTCCAAAGGTTGGGTGCCTCCCGGAGGCGTTCCGCGATCGCGGCGAGCCGCGGCTCGTCGAGGTCAGCGGGCTGCTCGGGGCCGGTCGATTCTTCGGACGTCCGTGTTGGCAGCCCGTCGAGCGCCGGTGGCGAGATTCGAATCGTCGGTCGTTCGATCGGGTCGGAGTCGTCGGTCGCCGCCGCCATCGCGAATTTACTGGCGCCGACCTCGTCCTCGAACAGCGTCTTCATGAACCGCACGAGGTGAGCGTCGTTGAACTCCGGCGAAATCTGCAGGAGCTCGCGCTCGAGGGCGGTCTGGAAGGCCCGGCACGTCGGGAAGCGATCTCGGGGACGCACCGCCAACGCCGTCATAACCAACTCGTCGACGCGCCGACTGATGCCGGTGGCGTATCTCGAGGGCGGCGCGATGTTCGGGTTGCGCACTTTGGCCAACACCTGTCCCGGTTCCTCTGAGTAGAACAATCGGCGTCCGGTCAGCGTTTCGTAGAGCGCGATGCCCGCCGAATAGACGTCACTGCGAGCATCGACGGTTTCTCCGTTGGCCTGCTCGGGCGACATGTATGCGAACTTGCCGAGAACAACTCCGGGTCGCGTCAATGAGGCTTTCGTACGAGCCTTCGCGATGCCGAAGTCCGTCAGCTTGACCTCACCATCGTAGCTGATCAGGATGTTGTGCGGGGATACGTCGCGGTGGACAATGTTGAGCGGAGACCCATCCCCCGCACGGCGAGTGTGCGCATACTCGAGCCCCCGAAGCGTCTCTTTCAAAACAAAAAAGGCGACCGCTGGCGGCACTGTATGGCGGTGCCGGGACTGCTTGATCAGCACCTCGGTCATGTCTCGGCCTTCCACGAGCTCCATCGCGATGTAGTAGCTGTTGTCTACCCGCCCGAAGTCGAAGACCTGCACAATATTGGAGTGGGTCAGCGAAACCGTCAGCTTCGCCTCGTCGATGAAGAGCGAGACGAATTCGGCGTCGGTCGACAGCTCAGGTAGGATGCGTTTGAGCGCGACCTCTTTGCGAAATCCTCCGATGGAGGTCGAGGCTGCGCGAAAGACCTCCGCCATGCCGCCCGTCGCGATCTTCTCGAGGAGCAAGTACTTCCCAAACAAGTCGCCGTCCTGTGGAAGCCGAGACGGGAGCGGAGCCAACACGGTAAGGGATGCTACCCGCGCCCCAAAGGCCAGTTCAATGGGCGGTCCAATAGGGTTTATTCGGCTTCCTGGTTGACGCTTCGCACCTCCGCCGCGAGAGCGGCAGGGCTGAGCGCGGTGGAGCCGGAGCCTGGCGCCGGATCTTTTGGGCGACGACCAGCGGTCGCCTTCCGGAGAGTTCTTTTATTTCGGCCTCGAAGACCGAATGGGCGGGTAATGGTCCAGTCGTCACGGCGAGCGCATCCTCTGTGGGTTGATGAGCGACGTCGGTATCCACGCGTGAAAGCGCCGGTGCTCTTTCGGTCGCCCGCCATTTCTCTCGCGATGCATCCGGTCCGGGACATCGGGATTGGGGGGCTGCGAGTGAGCTGCACGGCGCCCCTGCGCGTCAACGAAGAGCACACGGTGGGGCTCGTGCTCCCGTCGGGCCGCGAGCTGCGGTGCCGGGTGCGCGTCGCATGGAGCGGACGGTCCCGCGGCGGTGACCACGAGGCTGGGCTTCAGATCATCGGTGCGGAGTCCGACATGGCGGAAGTGTGGCAGGTGCTGGAAGAGCACGCGGAGCCGAGCGGTCAAGACTCGCCCGCGCCCGCCGTCGACAAGCCCGACCGAGACCCGCCCGGTCGTCAGGTGGACGGCTAGGTGTAGAAGTGTACGGAGGGGCCATCAGCGGGCTCTGATGGCGATCATCGTCAGATTGTCGGGCTTCGCTTGCATGAGGGTCATTCTTCGAAGAACGAGGCGAGCGAGCTGATTGACAGCATCTTCCGGACCCGTCGCACCCATCAAGATCCGCCCGACCATTTCGTCATCCATACCGGCGTCCAGCAGCCCGTCGGACCCCATCAGGAGCCAGTGTCCGGAGGGCAAAGGCCATTGGTAGGTGTCGGGCGCCGGGCCTTCGGGGGTCAGGCCCAGAGCGTGGACCAGACACCCGATCCCGGCGGGCGAAGTGACCTCGTGTTTATCGGTCATCGCTTGGAGCTGCCCGCGTTCGTCGAACCGCATGGCCGCTGAATCACCAGAATTCACCATCGTGATCGAGCCTGGCCTGGCGACGGCCAGGACCGCGGTGGTCACCTCTCCCTCGGCTCGATTGACGAGCGCCTGGTGCGCATCCTCCACGACCTGGCGAAGCCGCATCGCGACGTCCCCGTCGCCCTGACCTGTCGCAAGATCACGAAATCCACGAAAAGCGTACGTGGCGGCGAGCTCGGAGGCCGCGCCCCTGATCGAGCCTCCCAGCCCTCCAGCTTGGTCGAATACCGAGGCGTACACCGTGCCTCGCTCGTCTGTGTACAAGCCGGCTCCGTCCTCGTTGTAGCGAGCGTAGCCGCGGCCTCGCGACGTGTACAAAGCGGCTTCGAAGTGATCGGTGGCGACCGGCAGGGCTCCCTTCGTCTGGCGGCCGCCGGCGACCATCAGCGTCGGGACCTCGGCCTCCGTGATGCGCTCGAGCGGCGCGGCCTCCAACGCGCTTCGACGAGCGGCGGCTGTGGTCTTGACATTGACAAATGTGAGCCAGGACAAAGGCACGTTACCCCGCGATGCTAGCAGCTTTTGACGGTCGTGCAGCTGGCGCTTTGGCAGCCAGTGCGTACACATGATGCATGCCAATGGCTGTCATAGGGCCGTCCAGGCCCACTTCTCGCCGGATCGTTGACGTACCCATGGCGCACTGAAAGGCTTTAACCCTGATGAATCGCCTCCAAATCCTCCGGCAGCACGGTCAAAGCGTCTGGTACGACGACTTTCAACGCAGCCTGATCTGGACCGGAGCTCTCTTCCGCATGGTGAACGAAGACGACCTGGCTGGGCTGACGACCAGTCCAAGCAGCTTCGAAAGAGCTATGGGGGACTCCACGGACTATAGCCCGGGTCTAGCCGCGCTGGTCGCCGAAGGCTTGGATGCCAGCGATGCGTACGAGCACCTTGCGGTCGAGGACATGCAGTGGGCCTGCGACGTTCTGCGTCCGGTCTACGACGCGACGGACGGACGGGACGGATTTTGCTGCCTCGAGGTGTCTCCACATCTGACGGTCGACCCTATCGAAACGGCGGACGAAGCGAGCCGCCTGTGGGAGCTCGTGGGGCGTGAGAACTTGATGTTGAAGATCCCGGCCACCTCCACCGCCCCAACGGTGGTGACGGAGCTCGTTTCGCAGGGGATCAATGTCAACGTCACGTTGCTATTCTCACTGGAGCGATACCAGGAGATTCACACCGCGTACTTGGCGGGCCTCGAAGAGCTGGTTCGGGCCGGCGGCGATCCCTCCGCCGTCGCGTCGGTCGCGGGTTTCTTCGTCGCCCGGATCGACGCGCTCGTCGACGCACAACTCGATGACCGCCTCGGTGAAGCCGCGGAGGACGCCCGACCGAAGATCGAGGCGCTCAAGGGTCAGGCTGGCATGGCGGTCGCACGACAGGCCTATCGGAGCTACCGAGAAACCGTGGAATCGAGCCGATGGAAAGCTCTGGCCGCCGAAGGTGCCCGCCCGCAGCGCCTGTTATGGGCCAGCACGACGCCGCTCGACTCTTCTTACCGTGACGTTCGGTACGTAGAGGGGCTGATCGGTCCCGACACGGTGGTCGCCCTGTCTCCGGCGACCTACGAAGCATTTCGAGCCCACGGTGAAGTCGCCGCCACGCTCGAAGGGTCGGTCGACGAGACGCAGGCGGTCCTCGATGGCTTGAGCGCGCTGCACATCTCGATGACCGAGGTGACTGACCTCCTCGCGGAGGAGGGACTGCTGGTTCACCTCGAGTCCTTTGACCGGCTCATGGGCGCCCTTCAGGGCGCGCGTACCGCCTTGATGGGCAGCGCGCAGCCGACGATGGAGCTCCGCCTCGGTGCTCACGAGACCGCGGTCGAACAGCGTTGTCACTCGCTGGATGAGCAAGGCTTCGTTCGCGGCCTGTGGGGCCGGGACGGTACGTACTTCGGCGAAGAAGACGTGGCGGAACGAGCCGAGAGTTCGTTGGGCTGGCTGGAGTCGGTCGATGTCATGCACGTCTTTAGCGATCAGCTGCTGCAGCTGCAGGACTGCCTCGAAACCGAGCAAGTCGAATCGATTGTGGTCCTGGCAACGGGCGGAACCGCGCTCGCGGCTGAGGTCTTCGCTCAAACGTTCGGCCAGCTCGATGGATCGCCCGAGCTGTTCGTGCTCGATTCGACGGTCCCGGGTCAGGTGAGGGCCATCGAACACGAGGTCGGCCTCGAGGAGACCGTGTTCATGGTTTGCGCCAAGAGCGACGCAGATCCCGGAGTGCGCGCGCTGGTGGCGTACTTCGCCGAGCACGTCCGACCCACTCCGCGTTTCGTCGTCGTGACCGACCTTGACTCGCCTTTGGCGCAGTCGGTGGGGGGCGGCGATGCGATGATGGAGCTCGCGACCGACCCTGAGGTGTCCGAGGCCTTCGGCGCGTTGTCGCCCCTCGCCATGGCTCCGGCAGCGGCCATGGGCCTCGATGTCGATGAGCTACTGGATCGAGCGCAGCTGATGGTGGCCAGCTGCACGGAAGCCGTGCCCTCGGCTGACAATCCGGGTGTGCTCCTCGGCGCTACGTTGGCTGAGTTGGCGCGGGCCGGTCGCGACAAGCTCACCCTACTGCTCTCGTCGAGCATCGAATCGTTCGGGCCGTGGATCGAACAGATCCTGGTCTCGGCGACCGGTAAACAGGGTACCGGCATTCTTCCGATTCACGGGGAGACCATCGCGGCGCCTGACCGATACGGGCATGACCGGGTGTTCGCGTACATCTTTGTGGAGGACGAAGACGACGAGCAGCAGACGATGATTCTCAATAAGCTCGACGCTCTGGAAGCGGTGGGGCACCCGGTCCTGACTTTCGAGGTGGCTGACCCAAGGGATCTCACGCAGGAGATGTTTCGCTGGCAGGTCGCCGCTGCCACCGCCGCCTACGTCCTCGGCGTGGACCCATTCGCCCTCGACGAGACGGAATCCGTCATCGAGTCGACGTCCGAACTGCTGGCTGGATACGCATCCGGCGGCACCATCGAGGCCGTTCCGAACCTCGTCCGGATCGCGAATGGCGATGATCTTTCCGTGTTTGCCGACTCTACGAACGCGGAAGCGATCGGAGCGGCGTCGACCGTCGAGGATGCGTTGCGGGCCCATCTCGGTCGACTGGAGACGGGGGATTACGTCGCATTCGATGCCTTTATCGAGGTGAGTGAAGCATCGACCGCGGCCTTGCAGCGGATCCGGCACATCGTGCGCGATCACCACCGGGTCGCCACCAGCGTCAGCTTCGGTCCTCGGGTGCTTCATACCGCCGGACAGTTTCAAAAGGCCGGGCCCAACAACGGCATCATCATCCAGGTGACGTGCGATGAGGACGAAGCGGTGCCGGTGCCCGGCCACCCGTACGGATTGGGCATCGTCAAATCGGCGCAGGAAAACGCAGACTTCGCCGCCCTATCGGCTGCGGGACGACGGGCACTCCGGATCCATATCGAAGGGAGCTGCGCCGCGGGCCTCGAGACGATCGCTCGTCTGCTTACTTACCATTGAGATAGGCGTTGATCAGGGACGTACTGAACAGGTGCCCCAGCAAGTCGCCCCCTCGTGACCGCGGATGCACCAAGTCTTTGTTCATCAGTCCTTTGTCGTACCACCGAGCGAAGGAGCCCTTACCGCCCATCGCCTCGTAGGTATCCCAAAAGGCGCACCGCATCTTGGCCGCAACCTTCCGCTGAAGGTCTCGTACCTCCACCAGGTTCGCCTTCGATTCGATCTTCTTGCCGTCGCGAACACCCGCATCCAGAGGCGACCAGAGCAGGCAGTCGGCATTGGGCAGCGCTTCCTTAAGGCGCTTGATCAGCTCGAGATGGTCGCGCTCGACCTGCGCGAGCGTTCGGTCCCCCTTGCGAACGGCCAGCGCGTCATTCCCACCGATCATCAACATGACCAAGTCCGGGTCGAGGTGGCGCAGGTGCTGCTCGAGGCTCTCCGGCTCCATGCTGAGGTAAACCGTAGCATCGGCGCCAACGGGCCCCACTGCATCCAAAATGACGCCGGCCTCGTACGATTCGAAGCTCAAACCCATCAGTCCGGCGCCCGGCCCGGCGGCGACGATGTCCAACCGGCCTGGCGGATAGGCGCTGCCGCCGACGGTCTCGGGAATGGCGACGTGAAAACTCCTGCTCTCGATCTCCTCGGTGCTGGTCTCTAGGCGGGCAATTTCGTGGTTCTGAGCGAGAAAAGTGATCGTCGGGCTTTCGGGGCCGGTCCGATAATAAGCAACGACGTCGTCATCCGAGGGAAGAAGCTCGAAGGTGAGTCGGGCGCCCCCCCGGGCCGAGTCGAGTCGCATTCCGGCGAAGCCGAAGCGTTGACCGGCGCCATTGCCGTCGACGACCCGGGTGCGGTTCCAGTTCACTCGATTCAATCGTCGGCCTCCGTATTGGGCCTTTTGATCGATTGCGATAAAGCCACGCCCGGCGTCCCCAAAACGGTGCTGGAGCCGGTCTCGGACCGTCCGCGTGATGTAGTCGGCCGCGATATGCGAGTCGCCCAAGACGAGGATGCGGGCCACGCCCTGCCGGTCTCCATCGATCCGGTCGAGCTTTTCGAACAGGCGACCGAGGACCCGTCGCGTGCACTTGGCATTGACGCATGGGGCATCGATGCGAACCGGGCGAGCGCCGACCTCGGTGCCAAGTTCTCGATAAGCCATGATGGTTGGGGTGGTGATGCGTGGCTTGTCGCGGGTTCGCCAAGCTCGGTCGCCACGCCGCTGGGCTTCGAGACGGGCCTGCCGCTCGTCGAACGCGCGTTGTCGCTGCTGACGGCTCGGCAGCACGCAGGCGGTGCAGGTCGCGAGGGCCACGACGAGGGCGGCCCGCAGGAGGTAGAAGGTGAGCCCCAACTGCCGCATGGGCACCGAACGCCTAGCGTGCAGCGGTAGCCGCTCTCAAACGAAACTTCGGGCTTTCAGGGTATTTCTCTGCCGGTCGAGAAGAGAGTGTCTTCGCGCAGAACGGCACCCTATGGTTAGTTAGCCCTCGTGTTCGGCGCCGTCCTCGTGTTGACAACCGCGATTTCGAGCGCGGGATCCGAACCCCCTTTCGTGGGTTTGACGCCCGGCACCTCATTTCGGTCCGCCCCGTGGTCCGATCAAATGGAAGCCGTGGTCGCGGAGGCCCAGAAGGGCTTTGACGGACGCATCTATCTGTATGTGTCGGACCCCTGGCGAGGCTACTGGTACGGGCATCGGGCCCACGAGCCGGCCTATCTTGCCTCGGGGGTGAAGCTCGCCTTCATGCTGGAGGTTTTTCGACAACGAGAGCTCGGTCAGCTGTCGTTCACCGACGAGATCACCTACACGGCCGAGGACATTCGCGACGGCGCTCCGCGGGTCAACCGGCTCAAGTTGGGGGCCAAGATCTCCATCGAGACGCTCTTGGACTGGATGATGCGGTCCTCCGACAATGCCGCCTCAGATATGCTCGCGAAACACGTAGGGTTGGCCCAGGTTAACGACGGGCTGGAGGCCGAGGGCATCACTGGCTTCGCTCCCGTGACCTATCTGCTCGACGTTCGGCGGGGCATTTACCGAGAGATCAGCGTTACCGCCGATGATCTGACGCCGAAGGATGTAAGGACGATACGGTGGACGCCGATTTGGGAGCCCCAGGTTCGTCGCCTAGAAGAATATCTGGCTCTGCGGGCAGAGTCGGTGACCACCGAAGAAGTCAAAGCCGCCTATGAGCGTTTTTACGCGACGGGCGTCAATGCCGCGCCGATGAAGTCGGTCGGGCTGCTGCTCGAGAAGATGTGCCGGGGGGAGCTGGTCAACAACGAGGCCAGCCGCGAGATGCTGGTGCTCATGCGCGGCACTCGTACCAGCGCGCATCGCTTGCTGGGCGAGTTGCCCGAAGGCACCGAGGTCGCCCACAAGACCGGAAGTCAGTTTCGGCGACTCTGCGACCTCGGCGTCATCACGCTCCCCGATGGCCATCCGCTCATCGTGGCCGCGTGCATGAAGTCGCAGGATGTGAAAGGCGCGGAGGCGGCGCTGGCCCAGATGGCGCGCGGCGCCTTCGACCTGGTTCAGAAAGATCATCAAGACCCGTGATGCGTTTCGGACAAAGGCAATGCTTCGGTAGCGCCGGAGATCGGGAAAGGGCAGGATAGCGTCGTGTCCGCGTCAATAGCTGCGGCCATTGTTGGGATCTTGTCCCTTGGTGCCGGCGAGGAAGGGCCCTTCTTGCCCCAATGGCCGGCCGAGCTTCAGACCGACGTCGTCGAGGCGGCCCGCGAGTTTCCGGGCGAGTTCGCGTTCGTCGTCAAAGACCTCGATTCGGGGGTGGCCTACACCTACAACGGTTCGACCCCCGTCTATCTGGCGTCGGGCATCAAGATCCCGGTCCTCGTGGCGCTCTTTCAGATGGTGCGAGACGAAGAGCTGCTCCTCTCGGAAGAGATGGTCTACGACGTGAACGACATTCGCGACGGCTCTCCGCTGATCAGCTACCTGCGGCCGGGCACGCCGATATCGCTTCGACTCCTGGCCGAGGCGATGATCCAACACAGCGATAACTCCGCGACCGATATGGTGATCCGGAGGGTCGGAATCGACCGGGTCAACAGCGCGCTCGAACGGGAGGGCCTGACGAGCTTTGGCCCGATCACGACGCTTCTCGACGTTCGACGACTCGTCTACAAGCGGGTCAATCCGCGGTCGGAGGCGTTCACCTCGAAGGACATCTATACTCTGGGGATTACGCGCGGCATCGACTCGCGCATGGCCTTGTTCGGGCAGTACGTTGGTCGCCCTCGCGCGTACACCAAAGACGACTACGCCCGCGCCTTCGATGAGTATTATCGGCTCGGCTATAACTCGGCACCGCTGACTTCTATGGTTGAGCTTCTGGAAGCGTTGGCACGAGGCAAAGTCGTGAGCCCAGCGCACTCCGCTGAGATGGTGGATATCATGGCGGGTACCGAAACCGGCGGCAAGCGCTTGCGCGGCGGACTGCCTTCGGACATTCGGTTCGCCCACAAGACCGGGACTCAATTCCGACGGACCTGCGACTTCGGGATCGTTTACATGCCGGACGGGCGGATAGTCGTCATGGCGGTGGTCGTCAGCGGTGGACGTGGACGTTCGCAATCCGAAGCCTTGATGACTCGACTCGCGCGGCGGGCATATTGGCATCTAGCCCCTAGTCGAGAGCGGCTGCGCCTGCGAAAGGGCTCCAGTTCCTTGGGCCGGTCGTCGTTCATCGATGACGAACCGGAACCCGAAGACGACCGGCAACCGCGTTCCGCACCGCGTCGACGACGTCAGAGTCGCTAAGCGGTCGCGCGGCCCCGTCTACCTTCGCATGCTCAACAAGCTCTCGGCGACGAATGCGAGTGCCATCGCCAGCAATAGGAACCAGGCGATCGATTCGGGGTCTACTGATTGGCGCAACGCGGTCACGACCGGCTTGGTCGAACGGCTCGGGTCGGTCGCCTCGCCGCGCAGGACAGCCTGCGCTTCGGCCACCGACAAGGGCTTGAGGTCAGATTCGCGACTGTCGACGTTAACGCTGAAATGCTCGCTGGGGAGAGGTTCGAGGGCTCCGGCAAATGAAGCGAGGACGCGATAGTGCCCCGGCCGTTGCGTTCGGTCGTAGGTTACTCGCCCCTCGTCCATCTCGCTTCGGCCCCAATCTGATCGTCGCCCGTCCGGCGCTTCGACAACCAACCGGTGGACCCCGTCGGGCACGAGAATAACCCGCGGTTGCCCAACCAGCGTTCTTCGTTCGTCCGGCATTTCGAGGGCGCCCCCGAGAAACAATACCAGCCGACGGACGACCGGGACGAACGCGGGCTGAATGGGCAGGTCGGTCAGGTCCCGGTCGATCGACGTCGTCAGGAACGCGACCCGGCCGCTACCGAACGTCCGGCTGACCAGCGCCGGCTGGCCGTCCTCAAACCGAAGATGAACATCCATCTTTGGCTCGGTGGCCGGCTGCAGGAGCCAGTATCCGGTGCTCCGCGTTGAAAGAAGGCCCCCCATGGCTTCGCCGGAGAAAGGCTGAGTGATCGGGTCATCGATGCTCGGTTCGGCCAGCGCGATCGGTTCCCTACCGCCCACGGTATCGAATCCTTCCACTCGTTTGAGTCCGCGCAGCAATCGAGGCAGGCCTCTACCGAGCTCCGCGTTGTATAGCTCGATATCGAGGGTGGCCGATGCGGTCACCAGCAGGCCACCTCCGGCCTCGACGAATTTGAGCAGCCTCGCCCCGTCCTGCCGATTGAAGACGTCGACACCGGCCAAGATCACGACGTCGTACGCCGCAAAGTCCGCTCGTCCGAGCTCGTCGGCGCCGATGATCTGGGGCGGAGGATGGTCCGAAGTGCCGGCCAGCAGGGCCCGTTCGAGATAATAGATCTCGTCATCTTTCGGGACGCCCGACGGGGCCCCGTCGACCACCAACGTTCGAACCTGCTGCCGAACGTCGACCTTGGCGAAGCGCCGGTCGTCTTCGGCCAGTCCATCGGTCTCGATGCTGACCTCTACCGGGTGCGCGCCCGCCGATGGAAAGCTATGGCGAATGGGCTTGTCGACGATAGTACCGGCGACGATGTCGACCGACCCGGCGATAAGGTCCCGGCCGTCCTCAGTGAGCGTGATGTCTATAGGGGTGGCGGCCCGCTCGGATCCGGTGCGGTCGAAGCTCTGTACTCGAGCCCTAACTTCGACGGTCCGCGGCGCTTGGCCAGGGACTTGGACCGCATCCAGCTCGGTGATCGCTCGGTTGACGCGCTTTTCCGCCGGAACCTCGTCGAGGACGTCCACGACCTCGAGCACCGCCGTTTCAGAGGTCCCCGGCACCGTTAGCTCCGCGGCGCTGTTGAATGAGGACTGCGCGAGGTCCGAGAGGATCACCACGCGCGCGCTGAAGCCGGCATTCTCGTCCTTCCCGGGGGCGGTTTCCTCCGAGGCTCCCTGTCTCCCTAAGGCCTGCACAGCGGTGCTGACGGCCTCGGACAGGTCGCCGGGCATGAATCCGGCTTCGAGATCGTCGAGCGCATCCAGCAGGATCGCTTGGTCGGCGGTGGGGCGGCGGACTAGAAGTCGAGGCGGGGACGCCGCTGCCACCACCACTGCCATGTCTTCGGGCCCGAGCGCATCGATTCGGTTTCGAGCCTCCGTGAGTGCGCGGGCGAAGCTCGTGGTTCCGTCGTACTGAGCGCGCATCGAGAGGGTCGTGTCGATAACGATCGCCCATCGCACCGGGCCCGTCGGCACTCGCTCGCCGGTCGTGTCGGGGCTCCACAGAGGCCGAGAAGCCGCGATCGCGAAGGCTGCGATCAACAGGACCCGCGAGGCCAATAGGAGAATCCGTCGAAGCCGCCACCGTCGTTCGACCCGCTTGACGCTGCTGATGACCAACTCGATGGCTGGAAAGGGCTGTTTCCGCGGGCGCCGGCGGTGGATTAGGTGAATGACGATCGGCACCAACGCGCCCAGTAGACCGGCCAGAAACAGTGGCTGCAGGAAGGTCATCGCGCCGACCTCACGCGTGACCGGCCAGCCAGGACGCTCGCGATCACCGGGCCCGGTGACTCGTTGGTCACGACCAGGCGATACTCCACTTGGGCGGAGCGACACGCCTGCTCGGCGCGAGTCAGAAACCGTTTCATTTCGGCAAGGTAGGCGTCTTTGATGGCCCGTGCATCGATCCGGACCTCGCGGTCATCTTCCATGGATTCGAAGTGAGTGCTGTCTTCGAACGGGAACGTCAGCTCGTCGGGGTCGAGGACGTGCATGACCAAGACGTCGTGCTTTCGCGCCCGCAATCGGGCCGCCGACGCGAGCGCATCGAGCCCGCCGTCGAGCAGGTCGCTGAATATCACGACCACCGTTCTCCGCTTGAGTCCCTCGGCCAAGCTGTCGAGCGCTTCTCCAAGCCGGGTCGGGCCCTCTGCCCGGAGACTGTCGAGCATGCCGAGCACTTCCTGCAGGTGGCCGCGCCGAGCGCGGGCCGGGACGCGGATCTGGAGTCGGTCGGTGTAGCTCGCGACCCCCACCGCGTCGCCCTGCCGCGCCAAGACATAAGCAAGGGCGCCTGCACACGTCGTGGCATAGGCGAGCTTGGACAAGCGGTCCGACATCTCGGCCGTCGGATAGCCCATCGAACCGGAGGCATCGACCACGGCCAGCGCCCGAAGGTTCGACTCGTCCTCGAACTGCTTGACGTAGTAGCGATCGAATCGCGCATAGGCCCGCCAGTCGATGTGCCGCAGATTGTCGCCGGGAGAGTACTCTTTGTGTTCGGCGAACTCGACACTCGTTCCCCGAGCGCGCGAGCGGTGGAGTCCGGCGGCGGCGCTATCGGCGACAATTCGGGCTCGAAAGCCCAGATTTCCGATTTCGGTCAAGATCCGCGGGTCGATCTCGGACGCCCGCGCCTTTTCGGGAACGGAACCCGCAGACTTATCGGCCATCGTCAGACGCTCAGGGCCTCGAGGACGTTTCGAACCAGGTCCGCGGAACGAAAGCCCTGCGCTTCGGCGTGGAAGTTGGTGACCACTCGGTGCGAGAGAACGGGCAGCGCGACCGCGCGAACATCCTGCACCTCCGCCACCGGGCGCCCCCGGATCGCCGCCCGCGCCTTGGCGCCGAGCACCAGATACTGGGATGCGCGGGGTCCAGCGCCAAAGGAGATGAATTCCTTCACTTGTTCAGCCACCTGACCCGAGAGGTGTTCGCCTGCGCTCTCGGGGCGCGTGGCTCGGACCAGGGCCACCGCATGGCGAACGACGTTTTCGGGGGCGGGGACTCGACGCACGAGGGCTTGCAGCTCGACGATGCGCTCTGGAGACAGCACTTTGGGTAGAATCGGGCGCTCTCCCCCGGTGGTGGCCCGGACGATGGCGACTTCGTCGTCTGCTTTCGGATACGTGACTTCCAGCATGAACATGAACCGGTCGAGCTGCGCCTCCGGGAGGGGATATGTACCTTCCTGCTCGATCGGGTTTTGGGTTGCAAAGACGTGAAACGGTTCCGGCATGGTGTGCGTTTTGCCGGAGGCGGTCACCGTGTGCTCCTGCATCGCCTGCAGTAATGCTGCCTGCGTCTTGGGCGGCGTTCGATTGATCTCGTCGGCAAGCAGGAGATTCGTGAAGATCGGACCCTTCAAAAAGCGAAAGCTTCGTTCCCCGGTCTGCACATCGGTATCGAGCACATCGGTGCCCGTGACATCGGGCGGCATCAGGTCCGGGGTGAACTGGATACGATTGAACTCGAGGTCCAAGACGTCAGCCAGCGTTTGGATCAGAAGGGTCTTGGCCAAGCCGGGCACCCCGACGAAGAGTGCGTGCCCGTTGGCGAACAGCGCGATGAGCAGCCGCTCAATCAGTTCATCCTGACCGATGATTCGACGCGCTATCGCGGCCTTGGCTTCGTTGACGGCATCGCGAAGCTCGCCGACCAGTTTTTCGTCGGTGGAGGTGTCGGGGGGTTCGATGGGCTGGCTCATGCGGGTAGTTGTCTAGCTGCCTTCCGAGGGCGGAGTGATGTCTTGCGGCCGTCCATCGGCCGCCGCGGGCAAAACCTGAATCGTTTTGTATACCGGAGGTCCGGCCGCCGGTACGAGCTCGAGGCGGTAGCGACCCGGTCGCACGCCGAATGCGGGCGTGGGCGTTACCAAAGCCGTGGGTCGGCCGGGTGCATCCGGGTCGTCGGCCGGGTGCAGGAAGACCCGACGAAATGCCGGACCCCCAACCCGGATCAATCCCCCTTGACCGAGACGCACCGGAGATATCGGGGCGCGCGCCGCCATCAACGCCAACGCCCGGGTCGCATGCGCCTTCTTCACGGGGTCGCCGTCGTCGCCGACCAACGCGAGAGTGATCGAATGGATGCGCGGGTCGAAGGGGTTGATGTCGATGGCTCGCTCCAACGGTCGCCACGCTTGTTCAGGGCGCTTCGTCCGTAGCAGCACTTCGGCGAGCGTAATATTGGGACCCGCGAGGTCGGGCGTTTCGTCGATCGCGTTGAGCGCTGCTTGCTCGGCGGCGGCCAGGTCTCCGTTCTGAAGCGCGATCAGCGCCAGCTTGGCGCTGATCAACGGGGATCGGGTCGCGTCGTAGGCCTTCTGCAGCTCTTTTTGGGCGGCCTTGACCCGGCCTCGCGCATAAAGGAGGTCGGCCGCCCGAGCGAATCGACGGCCTTCCTTCGAAAGTCCGTGGAGTTTGTCGTCAGGGACGTCACCACTGTCTTTGATGACGAGCGGGCGGTCTGTAGGCGCCCCAGTCGCCGAGCGGATCGGTCGCTGGCGCAGGGACTTCATCCACCGCTTCTCGAGGCGCGCGAACGATGTGCCGTAGACCTTGGCGATCGCCCGTTTGTCGCTGGAGCCGTTCGCCAATTCGGCGATGACCTGCCGAATGCCCGCCCATCCCTTCAGGTTCACTAGATACTCGATGAAAGTGAAGACCTCGGCGAAAGCCAAGCTGCTCTCCTCTTGGGTTGGGAGCTTCGCCATCGAGGGGTGCATCCGCTCGAACGGAATGAGTTGGTTCTTCCGGGCGGCTTCAACAAGCCGCCGTTGCTGGCTCTCGGACAAGCCGAGTCCCGCCTCCGACCGCCACGCCGTCTCCGCGTATTTCGCGATGCCTTCGTGCAGCCAAATCGGTACTGTGTTCTTCGAGGCACCGCCGATGATCAGGTGCGTCAGCTCATGGGAAAGAGTGTCCCGCCACGAGTAGCCGAATAGAACGCCGCGCGGGGTCGTGACCATCAGGCGGTTCCACCGACAAAGCGCGATCGTTCCGGAGTTCCGGATATCGTCGTCGGTGAGCGACGAAACCTTCGCGAGGGTCGACGCAGATGGATAGAACTCGACGATCACTCGACCTTCGGGTCGCCAGCCGAGGAGGGAACCGATTCGGTCGAGCGACTTGTCGAGCGTGTCGATGGCGTAAGGAAGCAAGATTTCGTCTTTGCCGGGCTGGTGCCGGATCACGAAGTGGTCGGTGACGGTTTCGCTGTAGCCGTCGGTGGCGACGCGGGCCGCCTCCGCCGCCATGAGCTCATCGAGGAAGTCGTTGGGTACCCCGGCCGCCCGAGCTTGGCGCATGTCGGTCACCGCGCCCTCGTAGTCGCCGAGGTGCATTTTAACGGTGCCGACCAACGCTGCCACCAGTGGGTCGTTGGGTCGTTCGATCAGCAGCCGCTCGGAGACCCGCCTCGCTTCGTCGTACTGCCAGTTTCGCAGCGCTCGGTAGCCGGTGAGCACTTCCTGCAGGGCCGTGGCTTCTGAATCCAGGGCCTGTCCGGTCGCCAACGACGGCGCCAGCGCGCTCGCGATCAACCAAATGAAGCCTGCGCTTCGTTTCACTTGACCAGCTCCTCGTAGTAGCGGCGAACGGCGTCGCGGTACTTCTCGACCGTGCCCTGTTTCGCGGCTTCCAAGATGTCTTCGCGGAACTCCGCCGGCGCTTGGTAGGCCTCGGGCTTGGGGATCTCCACTTTCTCGTCAGGGCGGTTCTGGTCGCCAAAGTCCCCTTCGCGAGCACCACTCGACGAGTGACCGAACGGCAGGGGGACGCCCCCGCCTTGGCCGGAGCTTCCTTCACCCATCTTGTCGAGTTCCTGTTTGATCTGCCGCAGCTTCTCGAGCGCGTTCCGCTGGTGCCCTAACGCCCCGGGGGCGTCGCCCTTACCGAGCCCTTCTTCGGCCGACTTCATCGAACCTCGGGCCTCTCCGACCATCGAACCCATCTGAGGGCCGACGATCGGCAGCTGCTCGCCCAGCTGCTGCATGTCCTTGCCGAGTTGCTCCGCGCGCTTCTGAAGTTCCTGCTGCGTCTGGCGCAGATTCTGAAGTCGTTCTTGCTCCGGTCCCGACAGCAGGTCTTCGGGCTTCGGCATGAGCGACTCGATGTCGCGAAGGACTTCTTCCACCGGCGGCCGAGCCTGTCCGAGCGCACGTTCGGACGCCTCGGTCTGTTCACCCACGTATTCGCCGAATCGACGAGCTTGCGAGATGCGCCGACGCGCCTCTTGCTGCATTCGCGCCATCTGTTCGTCGGCTCGGCGCAGAACCTCCTGGGCGGCACCAAAATCCCGTCCTTCGATGGCCCGAATCCCGTCGTCGAGCCGTCGATCGATGCGTTCGAACATATCGACGTCGGGCGCGAACTCGGTGGGTTTGGACTCCTCGAGGCTCTTCTTGGCCTGCCGAAGCCGCGCCACTTGTTTGTCGACGAATGATTGGGCGTCTCCGAGCCGCTCCTTCATACGCTCGAGCATCTCTCGGCTGAGCCGCTCGGTCTGGTCTGCGACATCTTTCTGTACGCGCTCCAGCTGCTGGAGGTCCTGGTACAGCTCTTGAGCCTTCTGTTGAATCTCGCTGTATTCGCGGGACTGAAGGGTTTCGCGGCCCTGCTCGAGCTGCGAGAGCATTCGCTCGGTCTGCTGGAGCATCCCGTCGAGCGCCTCGAGCGCTCCATCGAGATCGCCTCTTTCGAGCATCTGACGCATTGAATCCATGTCTTCCAGCGATGCGCCCTGCATCGCATCTCGGTTCACGAAGTCCTGCGGAATCGACTCCCGGAGGTGGGACAGCTCCCGCATGATGTCTCCGATCCGCGAACGGATCTGGTCTATCGCTTCAGCGATCGCCGCCCGTTTCTCTTCCGTAGGCGCGTTCTTGTATTCCTCGATCGCCTCTCGAAGCGCCTGCTGCTGGGCTCGGAGCTCCTGCGTGAGCGCTTCAGCATCGATCAGGCGTTGGTCGTTGAGCAGGTCGGCCAGATACACCGCGTTCTTTTCGAGCGACCGAACCATTGCCTTTTGGTCCCGCTGAATGCGTCGGCCCAAGCTAGGGTCGGCGCGAGCCACCCGCTCGAAGCTTCTCTCTGCGAGGCGAACCGAACGACTCTTGCGAGCAGTGACTCCCAACAGCTCGCGTCGCGCTCGCTCGAACGCTTGGGCGACTGGCCGACGGCCCAGGGGGTCGCGCCGAATGGCTTGGACGACCTCCGCCAGAAGGGCATCGGCGGCGACCGCGCGATCGACGATCCCGGCCGCCGACGTGAGCAGCTGACGGTATTGGTCGGTCGCCCCGTAGTTTTCGAAGGCCGACTCGAGATTGTCGCCGAGGATATGGACGAGCTCGTCGAGGCACTTCTGCTGCATGGCGGTCACCCGGGCATGGTGCGCCTGCTTCGAATAGATCCGCAGCTCCTGGGTCGCGCTCGCGCCGACCTTGGGGCCGTTCACCGTGTCGTTGTCTCGCACCTCGACCGTGTATGCGACCCGGTCCCCGGGTTTGAAGTCCAGGCCTGCGAGGTCGAACGGTGCCTCGCCGCGAAACCGCCGACGCCCCGCCGGGGCTGTGCTGAGGCGAAGACTCCCCTCGCGCATGGAACCGAGCACCCGCCAGTGAACCGAAGCCTCGCCCAGCTCGAAGTCGTCACGGGCCGCAAACGAGAGCTTGATGCGATCCCGCTCGTTGACCTCCAAAGGGCTTTCTTGGGGTTCAAGCAAGACAACCTGAGGCGCATCATCGGGTTCGAGTTCAAGGTCGTGACCCCGGCGCTCTTCGCGGCGCACTCCGTCCGTGCCGATCACCCGAAAGCGATAGCGGCCGGCTCGGCTGACGACCAGCCTCGCGGTGAGTCGACGCCCGTCGGCGATGACCGAGATTCGCCGCGGTGCTTCACCCTCGCCGTGACTGACGAGCAGCACAGCTTCCCGAACCGGCTGTCGAGCGCTCGTCTCGATCTCGACTTCGGTTCCCGGGAGCGCGCGGATGAACCCCGATGGCGCTCGGATCGTTCGGGGGAGCCGCTCACTGTAGGCTGGAAACCGGTAAGTGATCTTGAATTCGCCGAGGCGCGGCTGGGGTGCGACCTGGGAGATAACCTCTTCAATGCTGTCGAAATCGGTCAATGCGAGCCAAGGAGCGACCAACGCGCTCGGTGCGAGCAGCGCGAGGCCGAGGAGACCGGCCACTGGACCGGCCACCCCGAGGGATATCCGCCGCACCCGAAGTCGGACGGTCCGGGCGGCGTTCGCACCGACCTCGGGTAGGAGGTTCGCCAGCTTCTCGACGCCGGCGTCGGCGAGGACCGTACTTTCGCCGAACAGCCCTCGGTCACGAGTGAGTTCGACGGCTGAGACGAGCGAAACCGGGGGACGACGCTCCTGAACGCTGTCGAGCCACCCGGCTACGGCAGCGTCGGAACGAAGCTCCCGTTTCCACAGAAATACGGTTCTACCGATCACGACCACAGCGCCCAGGGTAAGCAGGGCCAGAACCAGAATCGCGAGCATCTGGGCGCCAACGTTGAGCGCAGCGGCCCCGGCGCCGATCAGCAGAACACTAGCGGTGACCGCAACGAGGCCGGCGGCCATCTCGGCCAGAAGAGTGCGGCGCAGCGTTCGGCGCACGCGGTCGAGGGTAAGCCGGAGCCGGGCGGGTGCTCCGGTCGCCTCGGTACTGCTCATGTCGGGTGACATTACCACGCGTGGTGAGAGAAACGGATCCGGCAGACCACCTGTTCCCGTCCCGATACGTCGGAGGTTCGGGGATTCGAAAAACCGGACAATAGGCAAGCGAATGCGCTACGTCACAGCTTTGAATCACTCGGTCCGACCGGCGTCGGACGTTCGGTAAGGATCGGACCCATGACGGAAGAACGTACGGATGACCTCCAGGCCCAACGCCGCCGCCAAGAGCAACGGGAGATCGACGTCGAATTGGTCAAGAAGGCGAAGGATGGCGATAGAAGAGCGTTTGGCCGACTGATCGAGACTTACCAGCGCCGGGTTTATGCGCTCGCGTACGGGATCCTTCGAAACCGTGAGGACGCGTGGGACGCCGCGCAAGAGGCTTTCGTCAAAGCATACAAGAGCCTCGACCGCTTCGAAGGCCAGGCTTCATTTTACACCTGGATTTACCGGATCACTTACAACGTGGCCATCGACCACCTCCGGAGCCGAAGCCGCAAAGAGGTCTCGGATCTGCCCGAAAGCAAGCAGGTCGACGAAGCGCTGCGGCGAGCGGGCCATGCGACTCCCGGAGATCCCGACCGTGAGTCGAACCGCCGCGAGCTCAAGGCGGTCCTCGGAAAGGCGATGGCTCGATTGTCCGAGAAACACCGGGCGATTATCGTTCTGCGCGAAATCGAAGGGCTGAGCTATGAAGAGATGGCGGAGGTTCTCGATATCTCGAAAGGCACGGTCATGAGCCGTCTCTTCCACGCTCGCAAGAACCTGCAGACTCTCATGCAGCCGTATGTCGAGGCCGGCGATGACGTGCCCGCCAGCCTCAAACTCGCGAAGCAGAGTGCCTAGGAGATGTCATGGCGGATTCTGAGCACTTGAGACCCGATCTGGAGTCGAGCGGCGGCGAACGGCGGCAAGAGGGTCCCGACGCGGTCGAGCTGGACCTATCCTGGGTGTCGGCGCTGCGGGAGTCGGTGACCGACGAGGTCGAACCGCGCGAAGACGAATGGCCGGGCTTTGGCGCCGCCGTTTTTGCCCGGGTCGACGAAAACGACGAACTCGGCCGCCCCGGGGACGAAGCGCTGGGCGCCTCCGACCGCAGCTGGAAGGTCATCGCCGAGACGCTCCGGGCCGACCACGCGGCCGCGATCGCCGACTTCGAAGCGCAGCTCGACGAGTTTGCGGACGGGGTTGCACTCCGCTGGGCCGAGGATGCCGACTCGAGTGGGCCGACCCTAGGTGACGTGATGCGCGCGGAGGTCGGTGACGAGATGGCAGGTAAAAAACGGGTCTGGTCGGCGTTCGTCCATCAGGTGCTCGCGGTTATCGACCGCCACCAGCGGCGGGCGCTCGCAGCGGGCCCCGAGGGGATAGCAGACGGGCTCGGTCAGGCGCTCCGCGACGAGGTCGATGTAGAACTGAACGCGGTGGCCCACCGATTCGATGGTGACTTCCGGGACGGGATCGAACGCAAAATCTTTCGAGCGGCTCGGCGGTCGCCTCCCTGGTGGTGGCGACCGCGCTCGCGGCCGTCCTCTTGGCTGCCGCCGTCGACGCCCGCTTTCGCCAGGCCGGCGTTCGGGCTGGCGGCGGCGGCGATCGTCGCTCTGCTGTGGGTGGTGCGTCCCTACCCATCGTCTGAGCCGGACGCGGCTGCGGGCACCGTCTCGATTTCCGCGGTGCGGTTTGGGGGCTCGGTCACGGTGATGCCCGACGACGGGATCGCCATCGTTTGGGTATCTGAAGATGATGGGTCACGGTGAATCGTCGTGGCGTCGCCAGCGTCCGCAGGACAAGGAACTCCGAATGCGCATCTTGGTTTATCTCCTGATCTTCTTGGGCGGGCTTCTCAGCGCGGCCGTCCCCGTTCATGCGCAAGACAGCCTGCAGGGGGCGTCTAGCGACCGACGACCGGTCGCCATCGACATCATGGTCGTCCGGGCCTTCCGCAAACCCGGTCCGATGGACGCGCGCCTCAAGAAGCAGGTGCACTTGACGAAGCAAATCCGAAATGCAGGTTTTCGATCGGCGAAAGTAAGCGACGCCCTCAAGACCACCGTCGAGGTCGGTTCGAGCGTAGGGGTCGAGGTCCTTGCTTCACCCAAGCCGCGACTGCTCAAGGTTCGGGTCAACGAAGTAACGGCCGACAAGAGGATCAAGCTGACGGTGGGCATCAAGGCCTTTGAGTTCGAGATCGATACCGAGCACAAGAACGGCGGTATGATCGTCGTCGCTCACCCTCAGGGGCCTGATGCCGCTCTCTTCCTGGCCGTCACGCCCAAGCTCTAGCTGTCAGCGCCTCGGTCCGGCGCCGCGACATTCGGTGGTTACCGTCGTCGACCGCCGCCTTTCTCCATGTCGCGGACATAGGCTAGGAAGTTGGCCTGATCCTCGATCTCGGGACGGTACCCCTCGCCGCGCCGACCGCGACCGCGGCCTCGGTTCTTACGCCCGGCGGGACGCTCCGTACCCTCGCCTTCCCTCCGTTCGCCCGGGTCCTGCGCTTTTTCGGCGCGTGGCTTCGAGGGCGGCCTGAGGCCGGCGCTCAGTGACCCGATGGCGCGCACGAGCAGCTGCTGGGCCAGCGTCGCCGGCGCCATCTTACTGCGAGCAGCGTGATAGGCGAGCTCCCGCGCCAGCGGCATCGCGAGTTCGATGGCGATGGTCCCGTCCACCTCGGATTGGTCGACGGGCAGCGGAAGCTCGCTCTCTCCGTCTACCGCAGCGGCCTCGAATTTGGCTTCTATCGCCGCCTCCGCCGCCGTGAGGGCGTCCGCGCGGGTATCGCCTACTTCCTCCAAGTCGAGCTCCGGAACACGCGCATAGAAGCGTTCATGCTCGTCGTCGAACTGTAAGAAAATCCGGTACGCGCGATCGTCAGCCATGAGGCCGGCACGCTAGGGGCTCGGGGCGTTGCGGGCAAGCTAAGGTTTCGGGTTGCGCCACGGTCTGTCGACCCGGCCCTTGCCGGTGCTCTTGGCGATGGACCGAGCCACCCGGAGGGCTTCCTTCAGCTTGGTTTGGGGGTTGCTGACCGCATCGACCGAGGCAGGAGCGTCCTGCGCTGCGTCAGCCGCGGCCGAATCCTGACGGGCGCGACTGACCCGGGCATTGGCCAGCAATTCTTGGAGGTCGAGCCTGGGCAGGATTTCGACCTTAGCCATCGTTTGAGCCGTGAACTCGTAGGTGCCCCAACGCCATTCCAGCACCTCCTGGAGCCGAGCGCCCAGGTTACGTCCGAGCTCCACCTCCAACGTCTCCCGCGTCAGGGCCGTCTCCTCAAGCAGGCAGAACGTTAGAGGCTTCTGGAGCCGTTCAGAGTTTTGAAGCGCCCGTTCCAGGTCTTCCCGGGAGATGATCCGGGCCTTCACCAGATGCTCGCCGATCAGTTCCATCCCCATATTCGAGGTGACGCCGGTCGGCTTGCCTTCGCTGATGAGCACTCGTTTCCAAATCAGGCCGCAGCGAAACTCTACGATACCCGATGAACCGTCCGCGGCCAGATGCTCGAGAATATCGACGGCCGGATGCTCCTCGAGTTTGCCAGCTCGGATCGGCTCACCCGGGGGAAGGCTCGATTGAACGGCGGGAGCCGACAGGTCGCTCGTGTCGATGATCGGCTCGACCGAATTCGAGGCTGCGGGCGGAGCGCTGGGAGGAACCGACTGACCATTCGAACCCCGCCCTGCCTTCGCCTGATGAGGATCGGGGCCGGATGAGAGCTCAAACGTGTGGTCGGTGGTGGCGCGGTCGGGCTCGAGGTCGCCTGTGGGTCCATCGTCGACGCCGATGTCCTCCGGCGGCATGAGCGGATGTTCTTCGGGCCCGCGGACCCAGCTTGTCGGCATCGCCGGCTGCGTGGGCAGGGCCGAGGCCGCCCTGATCGGTGCGGCGGGTCCGTCGGACGCGCCCATGAGTCCGCCCCCGAGTCCGCCCACAAGTCCGGACCCGGAGGGCGAAGTCGTCGGAGCGCGAGGGCGCGGCCCCAGAATCGGCGGGGAGGTCAAGGGGCGACCAGCGGGTGGCGAAGAGGGCGCGGCTGCCCCAGCATGCGCTGGCGCCTGGTCGGGGCCGGGCAGCGGAGGCGACGTCGCCGGCCCGCTCGGCGAGAAGAAACGGAAGTCGCCGTTTCGTTCGACGTCCACCGGGGGAAGCCCGGCCAGCTCCGGCGTTGGCGTCAGGGAATCATCCACCACTCCTCGGGCCGGGCTCGACTGCAAGTATCTTTCACCGGAAACGTCGCGCCCTGGCCCCTCCTCGCCCCTGGAGGGCGGGGGCGGTGGTTCGCGAACGCCGGCCGTCGAATACTCGGCGAGTGGTTGATAATTGTGATCCATCGGCCGCTGGAACAGGTCGTGGCGATGGAAGAAAACCGACAGCACCCAGGGGGTGGCGTGCTTTTGTGCGCGCATCAACCACGCCTCGAGGGCGTTGGCCATGTCTTGCGCGCTGCCGTACCGGCGCTCGGGCACCATGCTCGTCGAGCGGGCCACCAGCCGCTGCAGGTCTTCGGGCACGCCCTCGCGCTGCAATCGGTACATGGGGACGCCCTTGTTGACGATCTTCCACATGACCTCGTACGCGCTGGTCCCCGTGAAGCACTCGCGGCCGCTCAAGAGCTCGAAGAGCATGATCCCGGCGGCGTAAACGTCGGTCTGGACGCTGCAAGACTCACCGGCGATGTATTCGGGCGCGAGGTAGGCGTACTTGCCTTTCACGAGTCCCGGCTCGGTCTTGGGCTGAATACGCTCCCGCATCCGAACCACGCCGAAATCCGCGAGCTTGACGTGACCGCTGGTGGCGACGAGAACATTGGAGGGATTGACGTCGCGGTGGACGATCTCGAGCGGCTGGCCGTCGGGACCGCGGGCGGTGTGAGCGTGATGAACACCCCGCAGAACTTCAGCTACGATATGACAGGCGAGCTCGAACGGGAGTGCCTCTTTGCGGGCCCGGAGTTTCTGGTTTACCCTACGAAGGTCGGTACCGTCGACGTACTCGAGTGCTAAGTACAGGCCCGCTTCACTCTCTCCGACGTCGTAGATCTTCACGAGATTGGGATGGTCGAAGCAGGCGGTGGCCCGTGCTTCGTCCAACAGCATCCGCTGAAGCTGTCGAAAGTCTGGCCGGCTGCGCTTGACCTGCTTGATGACCGCGCGATGGACGAAGCCGAATTGCGAGACCTTGCGAGCTACGTACAGCTCAGCCATCGAGCCGCCCGACAGCCGAGCGACGAGTTGGTAGTCACCGACCAACTTGGGGACCGGGCTGTAGCGTCCAGGCCCGTCGAAGCCGCTATCGTCGGCCCGCCACTGGTCCCGTGCACCCTCGGCGCCGGAAGCTGCGGGGGAGTCGGATTGCCCCGGTAGCGGGCGTGGGGGGCCTCCGCGAGCGCCTGAGCCGGACACGATCGCTACAGAACACCCTCCCGAATAGCGAGTCAACGCGCCCGATCTCTCGTTATCCAGAGCACCACGATGAAGGCGCGTAGGGGACCCTTAGTGAGGCAGACCGCCCGCCATGAAGAGGACGTCGATCGAGGGTTTTGGCGGGCGATGGCTCCGGGAGAGTTGGACGGTCCGACGAAGGCCGTGCTAGCGCCTCGGACATCTCGATGGATGTCCTGCTGTTGTCCGCCTACTTCGGCGTTTTGACGCTGCTGGCTCTATCTGGCCTGCACCGTCTTCATTTGACCATTCATGCGCTGCGTCGCCGCCATCGCCGGGCGGCGTCCCTTGGACCGGGAGACCGATGGCCGTCGGTCGTCGTTCAGCTCCCGATGTACAATGAAGCGTTTGTCGCGGAGCGGATTATTCGGGCCGCCGCCGCGCTTCGTTATCCGCGGGACCGGTTGTCCGTCCAAGTCTTGGACGACTCGACCGACGATACGGCTGTCCTCGTCAATCGCGTCGTGAGCGACCTGGTTCGGGCTGGGGCGCCGGTTCGAGTGGTGAGACGTCCAACGCGCGAAGGCTTTAAAGCGGGCGCTCTGGCCTACGGAATGCAGCAGTCGGACGCTGAGCTGGTTGCGATCTTCGACGCCGACTTCGTGCCCGAACCTGACTTCCTGGAGCGTCTGGTGCCGCAGTTGAACGAAGATCCCAGCCTAGGGTTGGTTCAGGCTCGATGGGGTCACCTCAACCGCAATGCTTCCCTGCTAACGAGGGCGCAGGGCATTTTTCTCGACGGGCACTTCGCGATTGAACACGCGGGGCGAGACCGGGCCGGGTTGTTGTTCAACTTCAACGGTACGGCCGGTATCTGGCGCCGCAAAGCGATCGAGGACGCAGGAGGCTGGCGCGCTGACACCATCACCGAAGACCTCGACTTGTCCTATCGAGCCCAGCTCGCCGGTTGGCGTTTTCGCTACGAGCACGAGGTCGTCGCACCGGCCGAGCTTCCGGCTAGCTGGACGGCTTTCCGCTCCCAGCAGGCTCGTTGGGTGCGCGGCTCGGTAGAGACGGCTCGATTGCTGCTGGGGCGGGTTTTGTGGGCCCCAGGCCTCAGCCCGCCGCAACGCACGGAGGCCGTGGTTCATCTTACGAACAACTTTGCGTATCTACTCATGGCGACTCTCGCGGCCCTCCTTCCGGCGGCGGTGGTGGTTCGCGACCAATTAGGATGGCGCGTTCCTGGCGGGCAGGCTCTGTTGTCCAATCTCGACATCACGATGCTGGTAGCCGGAACGTTCGCTATGGTGGTCTTTTATGGCGCGGCCGCCGCACGCTGCCGAGCTGGTTGGCGGGTCGGCGACCTCTTCTATGCATTGTGTTTGGGGTGTGGGATGAGCATCGGCAACGCGGTCGAAGTCATCCGAGGTCTTCGTTCCCGACGGTCTGAGTTCGTTCGCACACCGAAGCAAGGCGAGGCTCAGCCCCGCCCACGAACCCCGGGACCGCGGAAGTCCCAGTACCGCTCGCCGGTGAAGTTCGACCTGATGGTCGTGGAGCTTCTGATGACCGGCTATTACGCTTCGGCCGTCGCCTATGCCGTGTACTTCGGCTTATGGGGCGCCCTGCCGTTTTTGGTGATGTACCTCGTCGGATTTGCGAGTGTCGGCCTCGCGACCCTCGTCGAGTCAACAGCTCGCGTTCGGTCGTCGATGTCGGTGGTCGCTCAGCCACAGAGTCCGGCTTGATGACGGCGCTCGTGACCCGACCTTTCAGGTCGCCTTGAGGTCGATGACCTCGGTGACGTGTCCTTCATCATCCCCATCCACGTTCTCGACGCTGGTAGACACGGGAACGGACAGCAGGCCGAACGGATACGTGACGACGTCTTGGTCATCCGTGGGGCCGGAGCCGGGGTTGCCGAACGCCGGACCCTGATCGGTGAGGCTGTCGTCTCCGTCGAGGGTCTCGAGGCTCATGTTCATGACTCGTTCTACCCGGTCGACCAGGGCAATGACCCGCGGCGAGGCCGTTAGCTGCCGCTCCGTATCGAGATCCCTCAGCAGCGCCTGCAAGGCATTTCGGATGGACTCGCCGGCGAAGCGGGATTGGTTGAGATCCTCTTGCAGTGCCCCGACCTGTTTCTTGAGCGCTCGTTCGCGGGAGGCCGCGGTCTCCCGTTCGATTTCGGCTCGCGACCGCCATTCGTCGGCGGCATGCAGTCGCTCTCGCGATTCGGCGACTTTCGTTTGAAGCGCTCCCATGGCCTGTTCGCGCGCGGCCAGAGCCCGCGAGAGCTCCTGGCGGTGAAGATCGGCCGACGCGAGCTTGCCCTCCACCTTGGCGACTTGCTCGATGAGGTCGGCTTCTCGCGCCTTGAGCTCCGCCTCCGTTGCCTTAGCCTCGGCCAGCCCTTGTTCGAGTGACGCTCGACGCTCAGAGACGTCGCTCAGCTGGCCTGTAAGGTCTTCTTGTACCTGCTGCAGTTCGTCGAGCGCCAACCGTTGCTTGTCGTAGGCCTCGCCGGCCGCTGAGAGGTCCGATTGCAAGCGGCGAACCGTCTGATCCGTGTCGACCAACCGACGACGGGCTGCTTCGAGCAGAGCTTCGGCATCTTTGAGACGCAGCTGGTACGAGGAGGTCTCGGCCTCGAGTTGCTCGATGCGGTTCGACCGCTCAGCTGCGGTCTCCTCGGCCCGGGTTGCTTGCGCCTGAGCATCCTGGACCCTGCGCTCGAGTCGCTGAACCTCGCCGCGGGCCTCGGACAACTCCTCGCGCAAGACGTCGGCTTCGGTTTGGAGGGCGTCGTGACTGGCGCGTTGAATGTCCACGGCCGCGCGGAGTCCCTCCGCCTCCTCTCGCAGCGCCTCGATGGCCTCCTCGAGCGCGTGCTGGCGAGCAGCGGATGACGATCGGAGGGTCTCCAGTTCGCCTTCGAGCTTGCGGCTCGCCTCTTCGGACGCCTGTTGGAGCTGGCGGTTCCGGGCGTCAGCGTCCTCGAGCGCCTGGGTCATTTGAGCCCGGACCTGGTCGGTCTCTTCTTTTGCCGCGAACGCGGCCGATCGAGCTCGGGTAAGGTCCGCGCTGGTCGATTCGAGTTTCTGTCGAGCCTCGTCTTGCTCCCGGTGCAGTCGGGCCAGCGCGCTCTCATGGGCCGCCACGAGGTCGTTCATCTGTCGTTCGTAGCGAGAGCTCACGTGGGCCAGCTCGTCACGCCGTTCGCACTCCTTCGATTCGATGGTCGCTTGCAGCTGCTCTTCGAGCTGGCCGAGCAAGCGATCATAGCGTTCGCGCATCGACGTAAGCTCCGCCAGGTGGGCGGCATCGGCCGCTGTTCGCTCGGCCGTGTGCTGCTCGACCAGGCCCGCGAGGGCTTGTTGATGCGTCTGGTTCAGCTCGGCGAGTTCCGTCTCCCGTTCGAAGCGGAGCTGGTCGAGCTCGTCCTTCACGGCCTCGAGTGCCTGCCCTCGCTCTCGCGCGACGTGCTCGGAGGTTTGGAGGCGAGCGTTGACCTCCCGAAGCCGGTTGTCAGCGGTCGCTTGGTGACCTTCGGCCGCCATCAGGCGGGTGAGGACTTGCTCCTTGTCGCTCGTGACCTGTTCAAGCTCTTCCTGCAGGAGGCTGATCCGTCGTTGGTCGAGCGCCCGTTGTTCTTTGGCCTCCTCGAGCGCGGAGCTTTGGGAGCTGCGGGCAACCCGCAGCTGTGCCAACTCGGACCGTCGCTGTTGGTCTTCTTCATCCTTTTCGCTGAAAATCCGACGAATCTCTTTCTCGAAGGTCTGAAATTCGGTTTGAACGGCTCGTCGCCGCTGCTCCTCAGCGGCCTGGTCCTTTCGGGCTTCGGTCGCTGCCGCCCGAGCCTCGGCGAGTTCAGCCGTCGCGTTCACCAATCGTCTCGCGAGGTCGCGTCCGCGCGCTTGCAGGTCTTCCCAGAGTCGATTGAATACCCGTTCCCGTTCCTCGTGCTTCTTGACGAGCTGGCGGAAGTAGTCGATTCGTTCTTCCGGAGACGTCCGGCCGCTGGGCGGCGGCTCGACGTCGTTCGAGCCGGTGGCTTGCCTCAGGTCACTCTCGAGGATGTCGACCGGCCACAGCTCGAGCATCTGGTGCATCGATCCCGAGGTCGGACCGACCGTCTCACCGTTCAGGGAGTCGCTTCGCATCGGAAGCGGGGGAGGCCCGGCTTGAAGCCGGTCGGTTGTTGGTCCGGTGTGCGGTGCGTCGTGAGGGTCGGCCGTCATGAGCGTGGGCGCGGCGGCGAGCAGACGCCCGACCCGGTCGACGAGGTCGGCCATCGGGATGTCCTTGCGCGCATAGTCGTTCGCCGGCTCGGATGAACGGGCGTGACGAGAGAGGGCTTGGGGTGTCGCCTCCGAAGTGGTCATGAAGATCGCCGTCCCCCGGAGGCCGGGATCGCGGCGGATACGGCTGCAGATCCCGAATCCCGACCCTCGAGGGAGCTCGGCGCTGAGCACTAATACCCGCGGCCGAAGGGCCCGCAGGTCGTCGAGCGATGCGTCGAAACGAACCTCTACGGTCATTCCTGCGGCCTCCAGCGCTTTCTGTGCGTTTTCGGCGAACGTGGGGTCACCGTCGAGGATGAGTACCGAGTCGGACATCGCGCGTTTGGGGGCACCGAACGGCACCGGGATCAGTGTATCTGCGGCCAGGGCGCGGTCAATGAGCGCTCGTTCAACCGGCACCGATTCAGGATGCCCCCGGGCACGCATTTCATGGGGAAAATTCCGATTAAAGAAGGTTGGGCCCGAGCCGCCGTCCGACCACGGGGGCTTCGAGGGGGTTGAGAGCTCGGTGAACGGCCGGCCGGAGCAACCAGGATTGCGAGACTGATCAACTGTGCGACGTGCCAAAACTGAACCCGCTCGTGGCCATCAGTGCCCAGTTGCGCCGTGCTCGGGCGGAGGAGACAACCTTCACATGGTAACGCGCGTGTCGCGGTGGGTCGCTCCGCTCGTCTTCGGTCTGTCCGCCATGGGGTGCGGAGACCGCGCGCCTCGACCGGACGAATCGCTCGACACTGGGGTGGGCGATGCCGACGCCGGGACCGTACGCTCCGCGGTCCGGGCGGATGCCGGGCCTACGTCATGCGACCCGATCGACAATTCCGGCTGTCCTGATGAGCAAGACTGTGTGTGGGTGCCCCATCAAAACGACCTTCAGTGCACCGAGGTCTCTAGCCGAGCCGCGGTGGGAGAGCCGTGCCAGGCTGCTTGCGAAATGGGATCGGCGTGCGTCCGGCTACCGAAGACCTCCGTCGGGCGATGTCTCGAGATCTGCCGGCCTTCGGCCAAGGGCGAGGACTGCTCGCTCGGGGGCTCCGAAAGCGTTTGCGCGACACTCGACGGAACCGATCCGGCGTACGGCGTTTGCCTGCCCTACGTGTCGTGCGACCCGCTCATGGATGCCTGCCCGAGGGATTCGGTCTGCTCACTCCTTCAAGGAGGCGTGCTCGGGTGTGCCCGCTCGGGTTCCGGCACCGCCTATACCGCCTGTTCTGGACAGCGCCCGTGCGGTCGAGGCCTTCTGTGCCTCAATGTGGCGGGTGGTGAAGGCGAGCGATGCTACGAGCCGTGCGACGCATCGGCGATGGCGTCAGGATGCACGACCGAGAACTCCCGTTGCCGCCCCATTCACGGCCGCCATTTCGGTGTGTGCACACCCAGCGTTCCCTGTGCCCCGATCTACGACAACTGCCCCATGGGGCAGAAATGCACTCTGACAGGGGTAGGCAGCACCGAGTGTGCGCCGGCCGGAACCGTGCCGGCGGGCGGCGACTGCTCTCTGCTGCGATGCCAACGAGGTCTTTTGTGCGTTCGAGTCAGTTCGACGGTGCCGCCTACTTGCCGGCAGCCATGTGGCGCGACTCACCCTTGCGCCAACGGGATGACGTGCGTGGATCGGATCCGTGGATATTCGTTCGGTATCTGTCGGGCAGCGGCCGACGGTTGATCGGCCATCGGTCCGCCCGAGCATTCGGTTGGTCCGCCCGAAACCTCGCCTGCCACAGAAACTGGGATTGACAGAAGTCAAAGACGCCTTCCTGCCCTTCTGACAATACGACGTTACGTGAAAGTCACGTTATGGGGCGCGTGGCAAGCTTACCTGCGGTTTTTGTTCGCAATCGAACTTTCGATAACTTGCCGAGAACGTTCGGTTTTCTGCTGGCTGACTTGCGCGGGTGCCCAGCTGCAGTCTGCAAAGGGACTTGCGGATTTGGGTCGACTGTGTCCTTCTGCAGGGGATGGCTATCCGAGCCGGATCCGGCTCGAGGAAGACGAGACAAAGGCGGGAACCCGTGGCAACTAGGGCAAAGAAGAAGACGAGCAAGAAGAAGGCGGTTCGCAAGTCGGCCGGCAAGGCTGTCGGAAGCAAGACAGCTTCGGCGAAGAAACGCGGCCCCTCCAAATCGAAAGTCGTGGCGAGAAAGGCGGCGGCGACGAAGAAGACCAACGCGGTGTCGACCCGGAAGGGGCTGTCCCCCAAGGCGGCGGCCGCGGTCAAAGCGGCTGCTGACGCCCTGTGGGGGGTCGGCGACCCGAAGCCGCATCCTCTCTTGCAAGAGCTGCACGAAGTTCTCCTGTTGCGCTGCCTGGAAGAGGCCGAAGGCAACTACGCGGCGGCGGCGGCCCTGTTCGGTCCGAGCCGTCAATCAGTCCAGCAGTACGCGAACAGTCCACTGCGTGACGCGCGGTGGAAGCCGTACCAACAGAATCGCCGGCGCAGCTGAGCGTCTCAATCCGGAGGATGGTTTAGGCGGGCATCCCGCTTACGAGAACCAGTGACAGCTGGGGAACGTAGGTGATCAGGAGAAGAGCGGCCAGCAGGACCAAAATGAAGGGCAGGCTCGCGGCGTACAGCGTCGGCAATGATCGCTGAAAGCGAAAAGAGCTCAAGAACAGATTCATCCCCACGGGCGGCGTCATGTAGCCGATCTCGAGATTTGTTAAAAAGATCACACCCAAGTGGAGCGGGTCTACATCGTAGGCCTTTGCGAGCGGCAGCAGCAGCGGAACGACCACGATGATGGCGCTGAAGACGTCGAGCACGCAGCCAACGAGAAGCAGGAATATATTGAGGGCAATCAGGAACCCGAGCTTCGACGAGACGTTGTTCTCGACGAACGTAAGGACGTCGTCCGGAACCCCCAGCACGGTTAAATGATCGGTGAAAGCGCGCGCGACGCCGAGGATCAGCAAAATCGCACCGATCAGAACGGCGCTCTTCACCGCGATGTTGGGTATGTCGCGCCGGAGGCTCAGGTCTCGATAAATGCCGCACTGTACGACGATCACGGCCACCACAGTCGCCGCGGCGGCCTCCGAAACGGTGAGCCACCCCGCATAGATGCTGGTGATCACGAAGATAGGGGTGGGCAACTCCCAGCGAGCGTCCCGGAAGGCATTCCGGAGCGATGTCCACCGAAATGGAATCCGCTCGACGTTCCCGGAGACTGTCGCCACGAACCCCGAATAAGCGGCCATGAACAAGACCAGCAGAAGTCCGGGCAGCAGCGCGGCCGCGAACAGTGTCTCGTGACCGATGCCAGCCACGATCGCGTACAAGATGACCGGCAACGAAGGTGGAAAGAGTAGTCCCAGCGAACCGCCGGAGGTCAAAAGCCCGAGGCTGAACTTTTCGGGGAAACCCTCTGACTTGAGGATCGGAAAAAGAAGGCCCCCGAGCGCGATGATCGTGACCCCTGAAGCTCCCGTGAAGGCAGTGAAGAAGGCGCAGGCGACGACCGCCACGATGGCCACCCCCCCCGGTAGCCAGCCGACCAAGGCCCGCGCAAGGCTCACCAGCCGATGCGGTGCTCTAGACTCTGCCATCAGATAACCCGAGAAGGTGAAGAAAGGCAGCGCCACCAGCGTGGGCTCAGTCATCACTTCCGCCATCCAGAGGGGCACCGTCGATAGCTCGACCTCTTCGCCCGCGTATCCGAGCATCGTGAAGGCACCGATGGCGGCGAAAAGCGGCATCCCGGCGGCGGCCAACAACGCCACTCCGGTCGCGCTGACAGCCCATGCGCCCCAGCCGGCCGCGAACGAGGTCGCGGCCCCAACGGCCGCGATGCCCAGCACGCCGAGGAGGATCCTCCACGACGGTGGCGTTGAGTCGGGCGCCGCGCTGAGTCCCATGCTGAGGCTGACGTCCATCCACACGCCGACGCAGAAGTGAAAGGCGGCGCAGCCGAGGCCGATCGGGATGAGGGCCGAGAACCACCACAGTCGGACCGCCCCGACGAGCTCCGTATCGGCGTTGAGCTCGTCCAACCAGTAGGTGATGGCCACTCGGGTCAGGATGATGGTGATAGCGGCGGCGCCGAGCCCCGTGATCGCTCGGAGGGCAGCCGCCGACCGGGATGTCATCCACTTCGTGGCCGCGTCGATCGCGATGTGTCGACGTTCGTGCGTCGCGCGCGCCGCGCCCAAGAAGGCGACGCACATGACCAGCTGCTGAACCAGGATGTCGGCCCATCCGAAACCCGCATTCAGCTTGCGGAGCGAAAGCTGAACGCCCGCGGTCAAGAACATCGCGAACAAGGCCACCACCAGCAGCAAGCCCTCGACACGGGCGAGTTGACGGTCGGCTCGGTAAAGCCAGTCGGCGGGGGGGAGCGGTTCGCTCACTCTGCCTCCGGCGGCTCGAGAGGCTCGGCCCTCCAGGGATACTTGTGAGGCAACTCATCGCAACGCTCGGGCACGGATTCAGCGTTCGCCAGAAAGAAGGCGTCCACGTTGGCGAGCAGCCGGCAGGCTTTCTTTTGGGCCAGCACGTCGAGCAGAACGCGGTCGGTCCGCGGATCGCGGCTGATGGCGTCTTTCAGAGTGGTCTTGAAAGCCTCGAGCTGCTCGGTTTGAGCGTACACCCACTGCGCCTTGAGGACCTGTGGAAAAAGCAGGCGCCCGCGATGGGACGCTTCGTCGAAGTGACGCGCAGCAACATCGGGGCGTCCGCCGAGTGCCGGCGACCGAAAGCCGGCCAAGACCCCGGCCATCAGGTGAGGGCCGACGCCGTAGAAGACCGTGTCATCGAGCACGAGAACCCGGTTCACCATGGCCTCGATCTTCGGCAGCTGGGTTGCCTCGGCGGCATCCAATCGTACCTGAAGAGCTCCGCCCCAGTTGAACGCCACCCAGAACAGCGCCGGCGCGTCTTCGACGCCGAGTTCGGCGAGAGCGGCCTCGAAGTCGGCCGGCGAGAGCGTTTCAAGGGACCGATCGCCGACTCGGCGGGCGAAGCCATCGTTCAGGCGCAAGGCCCGCTCCGCATATTGGCGACCTTGCCGATAGCAGGCGAGCGCCCGCAGTGTGATGCGGTGCTGTTGTTGGCGGTCGTCGGGACGACCCAATCGGCTCGCTTCGAGGTCGTCGAGGAGAAAGCCAAACGCATAGTTGCCGCGGGCCATCGCGGCCATTTCCAAGAAGGAACGGTCGTCGGGATATGTCGCCACGATGCCCTCGATCAGCTTGAGGTTGCCGGCGATCGCCTGCTCGCCGAGGACGAGGTCCGGCTCCCGAACGAAGCTATCGATGCTGTTCCTGAGGATCGGGCGCATTCCGGTCTTGGTGGCGGCCGACACCGCTGCGCACCCCACCAGACCCGGGAGGACCGCGAGCGCCGCGAGCGGCCAAATCGCTCCAAGCAGGCTTCGATACCCGCCGCGGCCCCGTCCCCGAGACTCACCCAGCCTACTTGCCAAGGCTTTTTCGTACCTGTTCGAGGTATCGACGGGCCCCGATCCGGTCGGCCAGAGCCGGCCACGAGTCTCGGGCCACTTTCCTGAATTCTTCGTATTTCTCATCGCTTATCGGTACTCGAGTAAAACCGCCGCCCTCGCTCAGCAGCCGCTGCAGAGCGGCCGCGTTGTCGGTTCGGGATCGCTGGACGATCTTCTCTCCGTATGCTCGCGCAATCCGACGGACAGTGGGGCGATGCTCGGCGGGAATCTTGTTCCACGCCTTCTTGGTCATGACGAGCCCGCCCGAGGCGTAGGCGAAGCTGCGACCACTCACGTACTGTAGGTCGCCCGTCCATCCGAGCGCGACCGCGCCCCCGGGGCTGTTGTACACCGTATCGATGCCGCCGGCCTTGAGCTGCTGGACGACCGTGAGAATGTCGAGTGGTCGGGGACGGACGCCGAAGACCTCGAACGTATCGGCGGCGACCCGATCTCCCTCCCAAACCCACAAGCGAGCCTTGCGGAGGCCATCGACGGTTCGGATGGGCTTTTTGCTGAATAGGTAGACCATGCCGGTTTCACCCGGCCCCAGCAACACGACGTCGGTTTCGGCTTCGAACGCCCGCTCGAACTCCGGCCACAGAAGGGCTCGAGTCGAGTCTGCTTCATCGTAGCTTTCGATCAGGAAAGGAAGCTCCAGCACCCGGATCGCCGGGAGGAGCCCGCCCATGCCTTGGCCGGTAAAGAAGCCGCCCTGGAGGCCGCGACCGAGCCGTTTGACCACCGTGGATTCGTCGCCGAGGGTGCCCCCGAGGAAAAGCTTAAACGTCACGGCTCCACCCGTGCTCTTCTTGATCTCCGTCGCCATTTCTTGGAGCAGGAGACCCCATTGACTGTCCTGCGGGGCAAGGGAAGCGATCCGGAACGTCTTGGCTTCGGCGGCCGGAGCCAGCCCGACCACGAAGCTCAAAACGAGAGCGAGGGTCAGCGATAAGGTGCGAGTAGACACGACGTGTAAAGGTATCCGGCGTCCTAGCCAGTGAGCAACCCGGTGAAGGGACGTAGATAGAACCATCATCGAACGAGCGACGGCCCCGGTCGGGGAATTGTTCACTTCATCTTCGACCAGGCCGGGCCGACCACCAGATCGTAGAGGCGTTAATTTGACTTAGCGTTTTCGGAGGATTAGCGGTGGTGATCGTATGGCCACGCGGAAGACCAAGGCTCGAGGCAAGCCAGCGCCCTCCCCCGCGACTCGGTCGCGCACCTCGGTAAGGACGTCCAGCATGACGGTCGCGAAAGCGTCGTCGCCGTCTAGCCGAAAAAAGGCGGCCGCGAAGAGCTCTGCCACCAAGAGCGCAACGAAGGTTGCCTCCGCGGCGGGTTCCCGAGCCAAGAAGGCCTCGGCGGTCCGCAAGACCCCGACTTCGAAAAAGACGACCGCCGGCAAGAAGAGAGCGGCGGCAAAAGCGGTCGCCGCGAAGGCACCGGCTCGGAAATCCTCGCCAGCGGGTATGAAGAGCTCGACGTCCGTCAAGACGCCCACAAGAAAGACTGCTTTGCGCAAGGCCGCGACGAGGAAGACGGCGGGATCAGCAACCTTCAAGAAGGCGGGCTCGGCAAAGAAGACGACCGCGGCGAAGAAGGCGACTTCGACGAAGAAGACGACCGCGGCGAAGAAGGCGACTTCGGCGAAAAAGGCGACCGCGGCGAAGAAGGCGACTTCGGCGAAAAAGGCGACCGCGGCGAAGAAGGC
>CAZFIV010000037.1:0-58683 GCA_964519665.1 uncultured Myxococcales bacterium | reverse complement strand
GCGCCCAAAGTCCGCTTCTTTGTCACGCTTCGCTCGGAGCAAGTCTCCTAGCTCAGGGTCCGCTCCGTAACGCCCGCGACGCCTCGATTCGCGAGTTCGTCAGCCCGCTCGTTGCCCTCGATGCCAACGTGGCCTGCTACCCACACGACCCGCAGGTCAGACCACGCCGAAAGGCGTTCCCGCAGGTCGGCGATCAACGCCTGATTGGCCTTGGCCTTCCAGTTCTTCACGAGGACTCCGTTGGCGTAGGAAGAGTCGCTAAAGATCACGACCGGGCGATCAGCAGAAACGCCGCCGGCCTCGAGCAGGTCGAGCACCAGGGCGATAGCGGTGAGTTCTGCGATATTGTTGGTCGCTCGACCGAGATGCTGGGACGCCTCCCACCGACGACCGTCGGTCAGCTCGACAACAGCGCCCGACCCGGCCTCGCCGGGGTTTCCGCGGCATGCGCCATCGCTAAAGGCGATGATCGCTTGCCCTCGGAGCGCTTCGATCTTTCGTCGGGCGGCGTCGGCGGCCATCGCGGCCTGCGCCGCCGTGCGCGTCCCCGCCTTGCCGAAGCCCGACCCGCGCCCGGTCCGACCGGAGCCGTCGGCGGGGCCACCAGGGGGCGGGGGGGAGCCGCCGGTCTTCGGATTCTTGGCCCGGTTGGCCACCGGCGTGCCGGGCTCGAACGTCTCGATCGGCGCACCTTCATCGACGGTCACTCGGCTCGCGCCAGCCCGGTAAACCTTGGAACCTTCGGTTGCCTGATACCGAATCGGTACCCGGCCGCCGTCGACCGCCGGCCGACCGTCCGCGTCAACCTCGACCCAGACCGTTTGATCCTTGAATGTCGCGCGTCGCCATCCCATGTCTTGTCATACCCTGCGACGGATCGCGGGACCGCGACGCTTATCTCAGGACGAACGCTTCGCCAAGGTCTACCCGGCTTGTTACCGTCCGCGAGTGAGTGACGACTCACCTTACCCAGCCACCAACCCTTGGCGCACCCTCGAGACGCGCGAGGTCTACCGAAACCCTTGGATCCGAGTCCGAGAGGACCGAGTACTTCGACCCGACGGCAAGCCAGGAATCTACGGGGTGGTCGAAATGCACGTCGCCACTGGTGTCGTCGCCCTGACCTCGGACCGCCAGGTCGTGATGGTCGGACAGTGGCGCTACCCGTTCAGCCAGTACTCGTGGGAGATCATCGAGGGCGGCGCGGATCCCCACGAGTCGCCCCTCGAAGCAGCCGCTCGGGAACTGCAGGAAGAAGCGGGCCTGCGCGCCGCAAAGTGGCGATCGCTCGGAGGTCCGCTGTGGTTGAGCAACTCGGTCACCAACGAAGTCGCCCACGTATTCCTGGCCGAAGGCCTCGAATCCATCGAAGCAACCCCCGATGAAACCGAGGTGCTCAAAATCCGGCGGGTTCCCTTGGCAGCGGCGGTCGAGATGGCGTTATCCGGCGAGATTGTCGACTCGATGAGCGTCATTGCCCTGCTTCGCGCCGAGCGCGTGCTGCGAGCTTGATCACGGTCCGGTCGGACACGTCCGTATCCGGGACGACGGGCGCCGAATTCACAATTTTCCCGACGGGATAAAGCTCCGCGGTCGGGAGCTCGGCGCCGTGGAGTCGAACGAAGTCGCTGACGTCCGCCGCCTCACCCCGGGCCCACTGTCCCACGATAGCGGTGTCGACCGGGTGCTGGACTTCCACTGCGACACGATCTTGCGCCGACCAAATGACCTCACCCGCCATGCCGAGGCTGGCTTCACCTTCTCGACGGAAGACCAATCGTACAGAAGATCGGAACGATGGTTCCGGGGCACTGCGAAGATAGACCCAGATGCAGCCCCCTTCGAAGTGGGTCACGTAGCCCGTCCAGCGGCGTCCATCGTCCGTTTCGAGGGCGACGCGGCTCGGTATCGCAAAGGCTACCACCTCAGAATGCATAGTCGGCCCGGAGCTCAAGCGCTTGAGGCCAAGGCTCGGAACCCGTTTCATGCCGCGCTCACGCGATTTGACTCACACCGAGATGCGGTCGAGAGTGCTGGCGATGAATCCCCTCCGAGCGCAACTCGCCGCGGATCGGACCCCACCCCCGTCCACGGTGGTGATCTTCGGCGCCAGTGGTGACCTGACGAAACGCAAGCTCGTCCCGGCACTGTACAACCTTCTGCTCGAGCGCCACCTGTCCCGCATCGCGGTGGTTGGCACCTCACGCTCCAACCTCGGCGACGACGCCTTCCGTGACCGGGCCCGGGAAGGTATCGACTCGTTCTCGCGGCGCAAGCCGATCGACGTCGAACTTTGGAACACCATGGCTCCCGCTGTCCACTATCAGCCGGTGACCTACGATGACCCGGAAACATTTCGCGACCTGCGCCTCCGCCTCGAGGCGGTCGAGAAGCAACATAACTTGCCGGGCAATCGCTTGTTCTATCTGTCGACGCCGCCATCGGTCTTTGCATCGGTGATCCGAAACCTCGGCCAAGCCGGCCTCGTTAAGCCCGGTAACGATCCCTTCGCCCGAGTGATCATCGAAAAGCCGTTCGGCACCGACCTCGCCACCGCCCAAGCGCTCAACCGCGACGTACACGAAGTTCTTCAAGAAGAGCAGATCTACCGAATAGACCACTATCTCGGCAAAGAGACGGTTCAGAATCTGATCGTCTTTCGGTTCGCGAACTCGATCTTCGAACCCCTGTGGAACAACAAGTACGTCGAAGCCGTGCAGATCACCGGAGCCGAGACCCTCGGGGTCGAGAAGCGGGGATCGTACTTCGAGAGGTCCGGCATTCTGCGTGACATGGTCCAGAACCACCTGTTCCAGGTGCTCACCCTGGCCGCCATGGAGCCGCCGACTTCCTGGCACGCCGACTCGATTCGCGACGAAAAGACCAAAGTCCTCCGCGCCCTCCGGCCCATACCGCCCGACAAGATCGATCAGGTCGTAGTGCGCGGTCAGTACGTGAAAGGCAGCGTGCTGGGCGCTGACGTGCCCGGATATCGCGAAGAAGAGGGCGTGGATCCGAAATCCAGGACCGAAACCTACGTTGCCCTCAGGCTCGCGATCGACAACTGGCGGTGGGCCGGCGTGCCGTTCTATCTGCGCAGCGCCAAGCGAATGCCGAAGAAAGTGACCGAGATTGCGGTTCACTTCAAAAGCGCGCCTCACCGATTGTTCGGGGATGAACGCATGGCGAGTCTGAGCGGCAACACCCTCGCGGTCCGGATTCAGCCCGACGAGGGCATCACGCTCACCTTGGGCTCCAAGGTCCCGGGGCAGGCGGTGGAGATCGCTCCGGTGTCCATGGAGTTCCGCTACGCGTCCAGCTTCGGCGTCGAGGCACCCGAGGCCTACGAGCGACTCCTCCTCGATGCGCTCAGCGGAGAAGGAACGCTGTTTACCCGCGGCGACGAGGTCGAGGCGTCCTGGCGGTTCATCACCCCCATCCACGAGGCCTGGGAGGCCCACCCCGTCGCGCCTTTCCCCTACGAGGCGGGTTCTTGGGGTCCTCGCGAGGCCGAAGCGCTTCTCAGCGACGGAATGATCTGGAGAAAGCCATGAACGCGGAGGCTCTCGAACGCTTCACTGCCGGCGAGTGCTTCGCTGTCGACCCCGACGCCGTCGAGCGCGAGCTGGCTTCGTTGTGGCGAGCCGCCGGTCAGGGCACCACGACGGGCGCTCCGGTGACTCGAGCCTGCCTCCTCAACGTCATCGCGCTCCTCGAAGAACGCGATGGCCTCGAAGGATTCGGCTCCTCCTCGGTCCTCCAAGGATGGCTCGACGAGCTGCCCCGGTTCGTCGCCGCCCGGTCTTTGATCGTTCGCAATGAGCCCCATCGCGAGGGCCGCGAGAAGCTCCAGAGCTGGATCTCGGCCAACTGCATCATCGCCGATGGAGGTGGCAAGCTGGTCTGCTCCGAGGTCGTGACCATCGCCGCCCAGACCGGCGCTGACCACCACGTGCCTGGCTTGGTTCGCGCGCTGTTGGTTCCGGGTCTCCCGACGAGCGTAGTCGTCCGGGGCATCCCGCATGGCGCGCTAGCGGACCCGATGCTCGGTCTGGGCGACCGGATCATAACGGACGTCGATCACTCCCGACATCACCAGCCGCTGGTGCCGCTGGGCCGGCTGGCGAGCGACGGCTTACATAGTGCGATGGACCTCGGGTGGGTGGGGACAGCCGCCTTGCGCGCCGAGCTCGCGGCGGTCTTCGACCCGCCGTTCGATCCCGACGATCTCCAGAGGGTGCAAGAGGTTCGATGTGTCACGCCGCCTGACGTGATGTGGTCGAGCCGTCTGCTGATGGGGTGGTTGGCTCAGTCGCTCGGCGCGGAAGCGCCGGTCGCGGTCGGCGATGGCCAGTCGAAGCTGCGGCGGGCGACTGGCGAGCCGCTGCAGCTCACGATCGCGACCGACGCGACGGCTCCCGGGCCTAGCTATATTTTCCGTTCGAGCGAATGGGCCGGCCCGGTCGAAGTGCGATGCATGGGCACGCATATCGAGGTCGAGGGTCCGCATTTGCCGTCAAGCCGACGCCCCCGGCAAGAGCTGGAGGGCCCGGCGGCGCTGGCTCGCGCCCTCATCGGCCGGTCTGAAGACGGCGCCTTTCGTCGCGCCCTTGAGATCGCGGAGTACCTGCAGTGAGGGGCGTCCGACTGATCGTCGCCGACGATCCCGACGACCTTGCTCGCCGTGCGGCCCAGCTGTTCGTCGAAGCGGCGAGGATCTCCGGCGATCGCTTCGTGGTCGCTCTGTCCGGGGGCAGTACCCCTCGACGTTTTCACACGGTTCTCGCCCGCGAAATGGGCGACCGGGTCGAATGGCCGAAGGTGCACATCCTGCTGTCCGACGAACGGGCTCTTCCCGCCACGGATCCGAACAGCAACTACCGGATGGTGCAAGAAACGCTGCTCGAGCCTCTGGGGCTCGCGGCCAGCCAGGCGTACGCGCCGGGCGCCGACCGTGACGACTTGGCCGCGGCCGCGGCCGACTATGAGCGAGTGATCAAGGAATTGACGGGGTCGACCGGGGGCGTCGACCTGCTGGTGCTGGGAATGGGCGACGATGGTCACACGGCGAGTCTCTTTCCGGGGCACGTGCCGCCCAGCGGGCTTGTCGCGGCCGCCGAGGCCAGCGAGGGCACCGTCGCGAACAAACGGCTGACCTTTACGTTCGAAGCCATCCGACGGGCCCGATCGACGGTGGTCTTGGTGTCGGGCGAGAAAAAGGCGACCCGACTCCATCAAGTCCTGACCGAGGACGGCGCGCTGCCGATGCAGCGAGTGCTGCGTGACCGGCAAGATCAGCCGGGCGGAACTATCATCATCGCGGATCGAGCCGCCATCACCGAGCTCGACCCGTCAAGAATCGAGGAGTTGCAATGACCAGCGATGTGCAAGCCAAGTTTGGCGTGATCGGCTTGGGCGTTATGGGCGCCAACCTCGCCCTCAACGCCGAAGAGAAAGGGTTCCCGGTCGCCGTGTACGACCGCGCCCGCGCCCAAACCGATAAGTTTATGGCCGGCGCGTCCGGACGCCAGGCTCGCCCGGCGTACGACGCGGCCGAGCTTGCTCGGGCGCTGACCCCTCCCCGGCGCATTCTGATCATGGTGCCGGCCGGGGCGCCGGTCGACGCGACGGTGGAAGGCCTGTTGCCGCACCTTACACCCGGCGATGTGGTCATCGACGGCGGGAACGAGTTCTATACCAACACTGCTCGGCGAGCATCGGATCTGGAACCGAAAGGAATCGAATTCATCGGCATGGGCGTGTCCGGCGGGTCGGATGGCGCACGCTACGGTCCGAGCCTGATGCCGGGCGGAGAGCGGGCCGCCTACGACAAGATCGCCGACATCATGGAGAAGATCGCGGCCCAGGTCGAAGACGGCCCCTGCGTTACCTACATCGGCCCCGGCGGAGCCGGCCACTACGTCAAGATGGTCCACAACGGCATCGAATACGGCGACATGCAGCTCATCGCCGAGACGTATGACCTGCTCAAGCACGTCGGCGGGCTCAGTAACGATGAGCTGGCGGACGTTTTCGCGGCGTGGAATCAGGGGGAGCTCGAGAGCTTCCTGATCGAGATCACCGCCCAGATCTTTCGCCAGCAAGACCCGCAGGGCGACGGGCGCCTGGTCGACGCTATTCTAGATACCGCAAAGATGAAGGGCACGGGCAGCTGGACGGTGCAGGAAGGCGCCCGGCTTGCATCGCCGATCCCCACGATCGCGAGCTCGGTTGATGCTCGCGTGTTGAGCGGCATGCGGGACCTTCGCCTGCAGGGGGCCGATATCCTCTTGGGGCCAGACCCCTCCGTAAGCGCCGACGATAAGCAGGCGCTGATCGATGACGCGCGAGCCGCCTTGTACGCGGCCAAGATGTGTAGCTACGCCCAGGGTATGGGGCTGCTCAAGCTCGCCTCCGAGCAGCACGACTGGAATCTTCAGCTCGGCGAGATCGCCCGCATTTGGAAGGCTGGATGCATCATCCGTGCGAAGTTCCTGCGGGTTATTCAGGATGCGTACAACCGCGACGCGGGCCTAGCCAACCTCTTGTTCGATCCGACGTTTGCGGATGAGCTGAGTAGACGGCAGATCGGGTGGCGTCGAACGATCACTCGGGCCGTGCACGCCGGCATCCCTGTACCCACCCTGACCGCTTCCCTGGCATACTACGACTCGCTGCGGCGCCGACGCCTGCCGGCCAACCTGACCCAGGCGCAACGCGACTTCTTTGGGGGCCATACATATCAGCGGCTGGACCGCGAGGGCACCTTTCACACGGACTGGGAAACGGACTGACCGGCCCGATGGACGGTGATCGCTGGCTCCGCCTGCTGTCGGAGCAACGCCTCGGCGAGCCGAGGTCCGGCAGTGCCGGCGATCGCCGGACCGCGTTTCAGCGGGACTACGACCGTGTTGTCTTTTCGACGGCGTTCCGCCGACTCAGCGGCAAGACCCAGGTCTTCCCGCTCCCCAACAATGACGCGATTCACTCGCGGCTGACGCATTCGCTCGAGGTATCCTGCGTCGGCCGATCGTTGGGCTCGATGGTCGGCGAGACCATCATCGACCGCCACCCTAAGCTCACACAAGCGGGCCTCACCGAGCGCAGCTTCGGAGATATCGTCGCCGCGGCGTGTTTGGCCCACGACATCGGCAATCCTCCGTTCGGACACGCGGGCGAGGACGCCATCGGGCGCTGGTTCCGCACCCATCGCGAGATCACGGAAGAGCTGGACGACCAGCAAACAGCGGACCTCGAGCGCTTCGAAGGGAACGCCCAAGGCTTTCGAATCCTAACCCGGCTTCAGATACCCAAGAACCCCGGGCTACAGTTGACGTTGGCCACCCTTGCGGCCTTCACCAAGTATCCACGTCCGGCCGGAGAGTCTCGTCCGCCGGGCGTCGCTGGTAAAAAGCATGGGTTCTTTCAAAGCGAATCGGACTTCTTCCGAGACGTCGCCGCCCGCGTCGGCTTGGTGGAGCGCCCGGCGCCCTTCGAGGCGACCTGGGAACGACATCCGCTGACCTTCCTGGTCGAGGCCGCCGACGACATCTGCTACTCGATCCTCGACATAGAAGACGGATTCCGATTGGGCCTGGTTCCGTACGACCTCGTCCGCTCTTGCCTGATATCGATCGCCGAGAAGAGCCGTCGCTTCTCCGAGCCAGCCGCCACCGACGACCGGTCGGAGCAGAAACAGAACATCTCGTATCTGCGAGCCAAGGCGATCAATGTTCTCGCCGGTGAAGTGCGTCAGGTCTTCCTGGACCACGAACCGCAGTTGTTGGCGGGCGCCGTCCGAAAGCCGCTGAGCGAGCTCCTCCCGTCGTCCAAAGCGCTCGATGCGATCATCGAAGCGACCGCTCGTACCTGTTACTCGGAGCGGTCGGTCCTCGAAATCGAGCTTGCGGGGTACGAAGTCCTGAGTTTCTTGCTCGACGAATTCGTCCCCGCCGCCCGTGCGGGCTCGCAGGCGGACCGCAAGAACCGGATGGTGTTGGGCTTGCTCCCCGAGCCTCTACCCGAAGATGCACCGCTGTACGAACGGCTCCTTCGCATCACCGATTACCTGTCGGGCATGACCGATGCGTTCGCAGTATCGCTGTTTCGTCGGCTCCGGGGCATCAATCTCCCATCGAGGGTGTGAACTCCTCGAACCAGCGCGGCGTCGCTTCGTCGCAGTCGTCGCAGGTCACTTCCGAATCGCCGCCGACCATCGGCCGGCCGCCGAGGAGTAACGACTCGACGCGGTCGGATCCATTCTCGGCGAGGCGCGACTTGCGTCGACTGAACAGCACCAGCGCGCGGTCCCCCTGACGTAGTTCCAGACACCAGTCGAGCGGCTTGGGTGCCTCCGGGCACGCCCAGGTCCGGACCTTGAACGTCACCTGCGTCTGGTCTTGGGGAATGCCGAGCGTGAGTTGTTCTCCGTTCAAGCGGTAGTTGATCACATCGCCAGCGAATCGAAAGTTCGAAGCGGCCACCACCACTCCATTTTGCCGCCTTTCTTTCTGAAACAGGACGAGGTGCAGCACCATCTCACGGGGGTCCTGCGTAACCTTGCTAACCCATATACGATTGGTCAGGTCTTTGACCGGGCCCTTTTCGGGAGCGCTGCCGCATGCCAACCATCGCAGCACCAGAATCGACAGGAGGATTCCCAACGCGAACAGTCGTTTCATGTCGACCAACATGCGGGAGGGAAGGAAGACTTGGCAAGCGGTGCAGCTCGACGCCTGCACCGAAGTGTCGGTTCTCAATCGCTCTCTTCGAACTGGACCGAGTGCGGGTAGAAGCTGATCAGCCCCGCAATGCCCTCTACCTCGGCGATCGGCGTCTCATATGTCCAGACGGCGTCCTCGGCGGTCTTCCCGCCGGCCTGAAGCGTGTAGTAGGTCGCATCGCCTTTGAATGGACAGTGCGTACGGTGGTCGCTCGGCTTGAAGTGGAACATGTTGACGTCGGCTCGGGGAAAGTAAAGCCGCGGAGGATACCGCCCCTCGCGCAGCTGCACCGCCGAGCGAGAGTCGGCGATCACTTCGCCGGCGAACCGAACCACGACGCGGCGGGGATAAGGCTCCAAGGTTATATGGCTAGCGTTCGTCATGACTCGACTCCTGTGTTCGTACTGGCCCTCCAACCGCCGTCGCGGCCGGAGGGACCGGCTGACCGTCGCGACCGGGGCGCAGCGCCGTGAGCATGGTGCGAGTGATCAGCTCCTGTAAATTGCGATCGACCCCCAAGGGATGGCCGTCCAGCAGGCTGTGGTGCACGGCCTCATAATAAAGACCGGGATAGTGCTCCCGGACGTCTTCAAGATTGAAGACCTGCACGAACCGGTCGGGAGTGTATCGAGCGCCGAGCGCCAACTCGATCTTGGAAGGCCCCTTCACCCGGTCGGAAAGCAGAATGTCCGCAATGTGGCGAAGAAATCCGACGACGTCGAGTTCCACATCCTCCTCCACGTGGTTGTCTTCGCGTACGATCGACAGGGCTTCATCGAGCTCCTCGCGCCGCATCTGAAGCACGCAGATCGCGCTCGACACCACTGCGTCCCGAACCCTTAGCTTGACGCTCGGACCCGCCGAGCCCCCGGCGTAAGAGGCGATATACTCCTCGCCATCGATCTCCAGGCGAAGAACGAAGTTGCTTCGGCGCTCTCGAACGATCACGGACTTCTCTTCCCAGGGAAGCACCAACCGGAGCCGTGCGCCCTCGATCAGGTCAGCGTCAGCGGCCTGTTCGTTATCCGAGGTCCACAAATGGTCGGCGATGTCCACCGAGTCATTCACTCGAAGCCGCTCGTCGCTCCAGGTCTCGTCATGTCCCGCTACCGCCGCGGCGCGAATCCGCTCGATGAGGGGTGTACCGTCCGGTTCGAGCGCCGCGATAAAGCGCCCCACTACGCCTCCGCCGTCACGCCGGCGCCAACCGACTGCGTGCTGAATCAGCTTGAGCCCGGCGCGGACCCGGGTCGCGCCGGCGCTGTTGACGTCGCCCCAGCAGAAGTGAAGCACATCGCTTTCCCAGCAGATGCCGTAGAACTCGTCTCCGAGGTCGAATCCCCCGACGTGGTCGAGCTGATCGCCGCTCGCCGAAGCGTCCTCTAGAAACCGGCGAATCAAGCGATCGCCGGCTATCCGCATCGCGGTCGTGCCCTGCCAAAATCCATCCCGCGCGATGGCCTTGTGGATCAAGGCTTGCAAATCTCCCTGCACGGCCATGCCTTCCAGGTCGGCCGGCACCAACTCATGCAGATAGTCCGACATCTCCGCCATCACCTCGGCAGGACCATCGTCCATCTGCGCCGCCAATTCCCGCAGCTCTTCGTCAGCGTTTCGGTTCCACTGATAGACGGTGGTCCGATAGGTCGTCTTGGCGATCGTGATCGAGGCGTGTCCAGCTAGCTGTCCCAGCTTGGCGGCCCGGAACGCGTCGTCGTTGAGGCGCTGGGCCAATGACTCGTAGTCGTCATCGTCCCGCTCGTTAGCTCGAGCGGCGGCGATCCCGATGTAGAAGTTGACCTCGTCGGGGTGCGTTCGCTGCTCGGTGCCCCAGACTCGCTCGACCAGCCACCGCCTTGTCGCATCGTTGGTCACCCAGGACACATAGTCTTGGATTTCTTTCGACGAACAGTCGCGCACGATCAGCCGGAACGACTTGCCGGTCTTGTGGCATGGGGTCACCCGAGGTTCGTTTTCGAACAACGACTGCAACCGCTCGCCGAGCGCGAGCACGAACGCCGCCCCGATCCGATGTCCGTGGCGGACCGCGAACCGCTTGAAGGATTGATACTGGACGGCCACGACGGCGAGCCGCTCGATCTCTCCCCCCACGAAGGCCGCCGCTTCATCCAGCAGAAGGTCTCGATACGCCTGGAGACCCCGAATCCCAATACCTGGCTGGTCGGAGGTCTTGGCGAGCATGTAGGCCGACCGCACTTCGCGCTCGCCCTCCGGCACCATCGCGGCTTCCATCTCTTGAGTGATGCTGGCGACGACGAGCCCCAGCTCGCGCTGGGTCGGCCGACGGCGGCGACCGGCAGCCACGACGTACCAGCCATCTCGATCTTCGCGCTGCTCGAAGGTCAGGCGTCGCCCGTGGGGGGTGAGGCCCGTGATCATCAGCGTGCTTCCGCGCCGAGAGTATCGAACGAGCTGAAGCGCTTCGCCCGGAGCCACAGCTCGCTGGTGGGGCGCCGACGACTCCAGCTCGGCCAACGGCTTCCCGTCGACGACCGAAATCTCGTCGAACGGATCGTCGAAGTCGGACCTCGGCCCTACGGGACCGGCCGGCAGCGCCTTGACCAAGGGCACTCCGGTAGGGCGGTCATTCGCCGGTTTGTCGCCGTCGGTCATTGCACAAACATTAGCAGATCCCCGCGGCGCGTCATCTTACGTAGGCTTACGCCCACCATTCGTGCACCGCGGGCCCTCTTGCACAGGGCGTGCGGCGCTGCAGACCATGGAGGTCGGCCTGAGCCCGCAGATCTCGAACCAGCTTTTCGGCTTCACCTTCCGCCCGGCCAGGTGGGTCGCTCGCGTCGGGGGCGGCCCAGCCCTGGAGCTCGACGGAGACTCCGCGGGCCTGAAGCGCGCCTCGCATCAAAGCCTCGGACCTCGGCATGTGAAACGCCTCGGTGACCAGATGGATCCGTTGAATATCTCGGTCGACCAGCAGGGGGGCGACCCGTTCGGCATTATCGAGCGTGTACCGGGCCTCCGACTCCAACACGATGCGGCCTGGGGCCAGGCCGCGCTCGACCAGCCATTCGGCCATCGCATCGGCTTCCGGCCGGCCGTGACTGACCGACCCGCCGGAAACGATAATGTCGGCCTCGGTGTAGCGGCAGGCGAGCGAAAGAGCGCGTCGAAGCCGCGCCTGGAGGCCTGGACCGGGGCGACCGGCCTCGGTCAGTCCCGATCCGAACACCACGATCGCTTGATTCTGACGGGAAAGAGGCCCAGCCAGGCGCACCACCGGCGTGGCCATCAGGTGGTGATCGCGGGTGCGCACCGGCAACACATGTATGACATACCTCTGACCTCCCAGGTGCACAACCCCGGCCCCGGCCGGCGTCGCTCCGGCCAGGAAACACTCGGTCGCCGGCGTGGGGTTCCCGTATGATGGACCGAGATCATGGAGTTGACCGACGTCCGGTTCGGTGTTGAGCCGCCCTTTGCCATCGTCACCCTCGACCGCCCCGACGCCCGCAACGCCTACAGTGAGGAGATGGTCGCCAGCCTACTGCGAGCCCTGGATGCAGCGAGCGCCGAACCCGACGTTCGGGTCATCATTCTGACCGGCGCGGGGCGTGCCTTCAGCGCCGGCGGTGACCTCAAGCGCATGCGCGACAAGGCGGGCATGTTCGACGGCGACCCGGCCGAGCTCCGGGCGAACTACATCCGGTACATCCAGCGAATCCCGCGGCACTTTCAGCAGATCGACAAGCCAGTGGTGGCCGCTGTGAACGGACCGGCGATCGGAGCCGGACTCGACCTCGCCTGCATGTGCGACCTCCGTATCGCGGCCGCGAGTGCTCGCTTTGGGTCGACGTTCGTTAAGGTCGGCCTCATCCCCGGCGACGGCGGCGCGTATATTCTCGCGCGAACGATCGGCCTGCCGAGAGCCCTCGAGCTTATCCTGTCGGGCAAGATCGTCGACGCCGACGAGGCGCTTCGACTGGGGCTCGTTCACGCCGTCGTGCCCGACGATGGACTCATCGACGCCGCTCGTCGGATGGCCCAACCGATCGCCGACAATCCGCCGGTCGCCGTCCAGCTGGCCAAGCGCGCCATCTATCGCAGCTATGAACAAGACTTGGAAGGGGCTCTCGAACTGGCCGCGACGTATCAGGGCATCGCGCAGAACACCGGCGACCACCGCGAAGCGGTCGCCGCGATGATCGAAAAACGCCCCCCCCAGTTTAAAGGACATTGACGGAGACGAGCGCCGCCAAGCAGGCGAGCTTGCCCGAATGCTCCTGGAGTCGCTTCGATATCAACGCAGCTCGGCGGGCGGGCCGGCCTCGCCATCCGAAGGCGCCGAAGTCTTGTCCAAACGGTCGATCAGATCGGTCACGAACGCGATGTGCGACCGGAGATGGTAGAGATCATCGGTATAAGAAAGCGGCACTTCGACCTTGCCGGCCTCGGCCTGAAGCGCCATCAGCCGCTCCAACACCTCGCGGCGTTCCGACGGCGTCGCAGCGGCGCGACCCTCCGCTTCGAGCCCCCGCAGATCTCGATACCAGATGTAGATCTTTCGCCGAATGCTCCAGCGATAGATCGGCGGCGCGGCCCGGACGACTGGGATCAGCAACGTAACGAGCGGGATGAGCAAGACCCAGGCCCGCTCCAAGAAGTTGGCCAGACTGAATGAGAAGATGCGACGCAAGAAGGACGGTCCGCGTTTGTAGTAGCGTTTCGCTTCTGTGGACAGCGGAACGTCGACCATCTCCTTGTTCGGGAACTCGCCCGGTTCCGCGAAGATCGTGCCCCCGCCATGGGCGTCGTAGGCAGCTTCGATCAAGAGGGCTTGGATCGCCGGGTGCAGCGCCTCCCGAACCACGATCTGCGCCGTCGGCGCGATCAGCGGGATGTTGGTCTGCGGAACGTCATCGGCGGGATCCAGGACCCCTTCGAAGAGCGTCACCCGACCGAGGTAGGGGTGCCGTCGGCTGATCGCGGGGGCCCTTCGGACGGGCATCAAGACCACCGAGGGATCGGCGGCCAGCTGGCCAATCCAGGGGGCCGAGGCCCCGGTAACGAAGAGTACGGCATCGGCCTGGCCAGCTCTCAGTGCGTCGGCCGCTTCGGCGCCCGACAGGGGAAGTGGCTTGTAATCATCTGGCTTTACGCCCACCTCGGTGAGGAGCGACTCGGCGAGAACGCGTACCCCAGCACCTTCACCGCCGACCGCGACGCGGAGGCCGGCGAGGTTTCGCAGGTCGTCGATCTTCAGGTCGGCCCGGTGAAAGACCCAAAAGGGCTCGTAGAAGACCGCGCCCAAGGACACCAGACCCTCGGTGTCCTCGACGACCCCCGTCTGCACGATGGCAATGTCGGCCTTGCCGGCTTTGAGCAGCTCGAGGTTGGCCACGGAGCCCGCCGTGTCGAGGACGGCCGCCTCCACGTCGTGATGAGCGAGCGCGGCGGCGTAGGTCTGTCCGGTCAACACATAGGCACCGCCTGGGTTGCCTCCCGCGATGACCACGCTCTTCGGCGGGGCGGGATCCACAAAAAACACGGCGATGATGACGCTGAGGAGCACCGCGCCGAGCAAAGGTCCGTACAATCGAGCGAAGTTACGCATGCCGTTTCCCGGGCGATTGTAGGCGGGGTACGCCACGGGTTCGCTTAGGGCAAGCCAGAATGGGCAAGCGCCAACCAACCAAAGTCTCAAATGACTGCAACCGCGATTCGGTCTCTTTGGACTCCGTGGCCGGGGGCGTAGGCTCCCCGCTGCGGGCATTCAATGAAGCTTCCCAGCCTCGACAACGATATCTTCCCGGTCGAACGAGCGACGCGCGTGGGCCGTCTGATCGTTCTGTGCGCGATGATCGGGGTCGCTGCAGGGCTCGGCGGCATCTTCTTCGAGATGCTGGTCGCCGGCGCGAAGCATCTCATACTCGATGGCGTCGCCGGATTCCGCCCGACTGGGCCGGCCGGCGAGCGCGAGCTTTATGAGGCCACCGACACGATCTTTCGGCCATGGGTCCTCGCTCTGTTGCCGGTCGTCGGCGGCCTCCTGGGGGGAGCGATCGTGTTCGGACTGGCCCCCGAGGCCGAAGGGCACGGCACCGACGCGGCCATCGACGCCTACCACCGCCGTCGAGGCGCCATCCGTGGTCGGGTGCCCATCGTCAAGACGCTGGCCTCCGCGATCACGCTGGGAACGGGAGGCTCGGCCGGGCGAGAGGGACCGATCGCGCAGATCGGGGCCGGCTTCGGTTCCATCATGTCGACCGGGCTCGGGTTATCCGCGCGTGAACGCCGCATTCTGATGGTTGCGGGCATGGCGGCGGGCATCGGCGCCTTGTTCCGCGCCCCGTTGGCGGCGGCGCTGTTCGCCGCCGAAGTGCTCTACAAAGAGATGGACCTCGAATTCGAGGTCATCGTGCCGTCCGTGATCTCCTCGATCGTAGCGTTCTCGGTCTTCACCCTCGTATTCGGCGCGAGCCCTCTGTTCGTCACCCCTCCATTTACATTCGACGATCCCCGACAATTGCTAGCGTACAGCATCCTCACGTTGGTCGTCGCGGCCGGCGCCCGGATCTACGTCTCTTTCTTCTATTGGATTCGTAATCTATTCCGACGCCTCCGCGTTCATCCGGTGCTCAAGCCGATGATCGGCGGGGTCGTCGTGGGAGCATTCGCGTTCGTCCTCCCCGAAACTCTGGCGTCGGGCTACGGTACCGTGCAACACGCCTTTACCGGGGATATCGGTTGGACCCTGTTGGTCACGGTCGCGCTCGGTAAGATCGTCACCACATCCTTCACGGTGGCATCAGGGCAGTCCGGCGGCGTCTTCGGTCCGGCGATCGTGATCGGAGGGTTGCTCGGGGGAGCGGTCGGTGTGCTGTGCAACGCTTATATGCCGGGCATAAGCCCTCCGCCGGGGGCGTTCGTCATCGTGGGCATGGCGGGTTTCTTCGCCGGGGCCGCGAATACGCCGATCTCGACCATCATCATGGTAAGTGAGATGACTGGCAACTATCGGTTGCTCGTGCCTTCGATGTGGGTCTGCGTCCTCGCCTTTCTGCTCGTCCGGCGGCATTCACTTTACGAGAATCAACTGAACAGACGAACGGACTCGCCCGTACACCTCGGGGAAATGATGCGAGAGATCCTGGATTCGATGTCGGTCGAGGAGTCTTTGCGCAACGTCGCACGGGAACCGATGGTCACGGTCGCCGCGAGCGCGACGCTATCGGACCTGCGTCAATACTTCGGCGAGACCCACCACACCTGTTTTCCGGTCATCGACGAGGACGGCCAGCTCATCGGGGTCATCGACGAGGATGGGCTTCGACAGGCGCTCACGACCGAAGGACTCCGGGACGTGGTGGTCGCCGCCGATCTCATCGAGACCACGCCCCTGCTGGTCAAAGACGAGTCGCTTCACTCGGCCATGCGCAAAATGGTGCAAAGCAAGCACGATGAGCTCGTGGTGGTCGACGACGACGAGAAGCGCCCCGTCGCCATGCTTGGGCGACGCGACATCATTGCGGCGTACGACGAACGCGTTCAGCAAGCCATCGAAGACCACGAGAAGACCAGCGAAGGTTGGCAACACGCGCTCATCGACAGGGCTCGGAAGCTCCGACGGACAGCGCCGCCCGGCCATCAGCACACCGCGGACTGACCGAGGCTCGCGGTCGCTCTACTGGAACCGAAAGAGCGTCATCGCATACGTCGCGGTGCATCCGGCGCTGATCCCGAGCGTGCCGGTCATTTCGTCCCCGGTCGGGTTTACGGTCAGTTCGCCGCTATCAATGCCCACTTCGGCCGCACTATCGTCGTCGTACGTACAGTCGAAGCCATCCTGGACGGGCAGCCAAAACCCACCGTCGAGAAACACCGTCTGACCGCAGACCCGTCCCCGCAGCAGGTATTCATTGTCGACCGTGATCTCGAGGTCGCCCCCGGTTTGCACCAGATCCCAGGTCAGCGGACAGCTGACCAGCACGTCGTTGACCGACGTATCGAAGCAACCGAGGCTGGTGATCGTCACGTCGCCCGACATCGACCACAGACCGGTCAGGTCGGCCGCCGGGGCCTCCGTGCAGTCTGGAAGAACCGCTTGGCCGGTCAGACGAAAGGGGCCACTGTCTTCGGAGCAGCCGCTGGCTAGCATCAGGAAGGTCGCCGACAAGACGACCGATAGGTCTCGCACCCCCAGATGGTAGCGAGGTCGTCAATGACGAACAAGGCCGACCGCTTACAGACTTGGCGTCGACGGCGGTCATGGCAAGAGAGCCCCGGCCTTCCGGCCGGGGCCTTAGAATCAACCTTCGGCGAGGGTTATGGTCCGTTCGACCGTGTTGAAAGGACCGGGCACGGGCTGACCGGCGGCATCGAGAAGCTCAAGTTTGATGGTGGTTTCGCCCATTGGGAGACCCTCGATGACATAGGCGGCCCATTTGGAGAGCATGAACTCGGTGCCATTGACGGTCGCCTTGACCTTCATGCCGGTCTCCGAGAGTTCGGCGTTCACCAGATAGAAGTCGAGCATGATGCGCTTGGCATCGGCGCCCTTATAGGTGCCTTTGGGGCGGCTGTAGAACATGTGGGGCTTCGAGAAATCGGCGGGGGCGGCCTTCGCGTCGCCGACCGTGAATTGGCTGATAGTAAAGGCAGACTCCGCCTTCACGCTCTCGTGGTACGACCGCGATAGGAACGCCAGTGCAACGTAATGCTTGGGCTCGAGCTCGACTTCGAATCCCGCGTCATACTTGGCCATGTAGGGCGCATTGTTCAGAATGAGGTGAATGTGCTGCCCCTTGCCGGAGTTCGCGAGCATCTTGGCCGGTTCGGCGTCGGTCTGCGCCTGAAGCTCATAGTTCTCGACCTTGAAGTCGAACGCCACCTTGGGGCCCTTGACCTTGTCGCCGGTCGGCTTGGTCATCGTCAGCTTGGCCTCCGAGAACTCTGGGCTACCTTTGAGGTAGTACACGGTCAGGCCTTCTTTGCTGGCCACCTTGTCGCCGAGCGGCAGCGTCGCCGCCGGCTGGCTGGCGGCCGCGGCCGGCTGGCTCGCCGGCGCCTGAACGGGCGACGTCGAAGCGCTTTCTGGCGCTGATTCGGGGGTTTGGGTGCATGCGGCCGCGAAGAGCGCGACCAGCAGAGCTGGGGCAAGTCGGTTCCGATCCATACCCCTCTCTAACGCGATCCCGAACTCAGGGGCAGGGCATCGCAGTTACAATCTGGCTAACAACGCACAGGTCTAGGGCTTTCGGCCTCGTACCCGCGACTACGCGGCTTGCCCCTTCTTGGTTCGTGACGCCATGCGAATCTGCAGCAGCTCCACCACTAGCGCGAAGGCCATCGCAAAATAGATATATCCTTTGTCGATGTGCTGTCCGAGGCCCTCGGCCATCAGCAGCACCGCGACCAACACCAGGAACGATAGCGCAAGAATCTTGACCGCCGGATACCGCTCGACAAAGTCGCCGATGGCACCCGCGGCCGCCACCATCACCAACACGCTGATGACCACGGCCAGAATCATGACCGGGATATTGGTGGTCATCCCGACCGCCGTTATGACCGAGTCGAGGCTGAAAACGAGGTCGACCAGCATGATCTGAACGAGCACCCCCGACACGCTCGCCGGCGGGCCAGCGATCGACTCGTCGACGCCTTCGGTAACCTGCACCTTTGCGTGAATCTCTCGGACCGCCTTGTAGAGCAGAAAGGTGCCACCCGCGAGGAGAATGAGGTCCTTCCCACTGAGGCGAACCTCGGTGTTCGGAATCTCGAACAGCACCGTGGTGAGCTGGATCAGCCAACCTACCACGAGGAGCAAGGCTATCCGCGAAATCATGGCCGCGAGCAATCCGAGCCGCCGCGTCCGAGGACGAGAGGCTTCAGGGACTCGCGCCGTCAGTACGGTTATGAAGACGATGTTGTCGATGCCGAGCACCACTTCGAGGCCGGTCAACGTCAGCAGCGCGGCGAGGCCCGAAAACGTCAGGACCGCTCGCCACGCTTCGGCTTCGAAGGCGCCGCCCGCGGCGACCCGGGTGCCACCGTCGTCTCCTCCGACGGCCGCCCAGGCGACGGCCGCAACCGCGAGAATCGTCAACGCGGCACCGCCGCTCACTGCTGCTCTTATCGACATGCTCACCTCTAGGAAAACGGATTCGGGTCGACTTGCGGGCGAGCTTCAAAGCCTGCGAGCGAACTGAGAAACCCTCGTCCGAAGCGAAATCAGCGGCCCGCCACCGGCAGCCGTCGCGCTTCGCTGGCGCCGCGTTGGGTCGGCCACAACGCACTGGAGACGATGACCGGACCGAACGCGAAGTCTCCGGCGTAGGTCGCCGAAACCTGCAGCTTGGCCTGCAGAGTGGTGTTTGCACTCGCCCGCAGATCAAAGGCGATCAATCCCGGATTGCGGGCGATGCGGGCCCGCCCGGTCGGCGCTTGAATATCGGTCACCGTCAGGCCGCTGGGGATCGGGACGGCCACTCGAAGGTCGGAAACATCGGTGGAAAGGGGATCGATGGTGACCAGGATCGTCAACCGCTGGCCCACCGTCGCCTTGGTCGCTGGCTGTCCGTCTTCGTCGAGAAGGCGCAAGTCGACCTTTACGGAGCCGTCACTGGGCCGAAGGGATGGCCCTTCCACCACCAGCGAAGCGAACACCGGGGCGCCGCCGTTCACCTTGAGCTGCATTTCGCCTTGCGTTCGGGCCGCGTCGTCGAAGTCGCCGACCACGGCCCTCGGAAGGCCCCCGAAACGCTCCAATACCTCTTCCCCGAGCGTTAGGGTCGCCCAAAACTTGCGCGGCACTCGAAGGCGCGGCTGCAGACCGTCGAGGCCCACGACGGCGAGGGCATCGGTCCGGGGCGCGACCGCCGGGGCGGTGGACAGCACGCTGATCAGCTGTTGCGTCAGCTCGGGCAGGACCGGATGCTCCGGGTTGGCATCCGTCAACGCCGCCAACACGAACGCCGCATCAGCCGCATCCAACGTCGAGGCGTCCGAGAATTTGAGGAAGGCCTGAGCTTCCGGACGGCGACCCGCTTTGGTGAGTGCCGCCGCCAGGCCGACCCCGGTGGCCAGGTCGGGAGGCCGCTCGGCCCACTGCTTGCGAAGCTGCGCGAGCATGTCCTTGTCGGGCTGGCCGGCCAGGGCGAGCACCCACTGCCCGTAGGCGATCGTGCGAGGCCGTGAACTACCCGACCGGGAAGTCGAACGGACCGCCTCCATCCATCGCGCGAAGTTCGGCGACTCCGCCCGCCCTCGCGCCGACGCGATGGCGTGGCCTGCCAACACGACGCTCCGACCATCAGCGGGAGGCCCGTCCGGCCAGGCGCGCGGACCATCAGGCCCGAGGCAGCGGTCGATCTCCGACACCGAAGTCGTCCATGCGCCCGCCACGCCCGGCATGGCACCGCGGCTGTCGGGGCGGCTGAGGTCCCCAACCGTCTGACGAGCCATCGCCTGGGCAGCGACCGTCTCCAGGTCGTCGCGCTCGGCGCGAGCCAATCGTGTCACGGCCGTGGCCAACTGAAAGGTCCGGCGAGCGCCGACCGCCACCCGCGCCCGACCGGGCACCGAGGGCCACGGGAGCGTGACCGGCGCGCCCGCTTTGGCCTGAATCCCGACCCCGACCACCAGGGGCGGCGCTACCGGGCGGACCGCTAGGGTACGTTGCCAAGTGACCGACGGCCCTTCATCGATGGCCGCCTCAAGCTTGACCGACCCATCGCCGGTGGCCACCAGCCGGACCGTCGTGGTGACCTGAGCGCCCGCGCCGACCTCGATCTGCTGGACCGCCGGACCGACGACCTCGACGCCACCCGACGTCGACGCGGTCAGGCGGACCGTGGCCGGGCCCTCCTGACCCCGAAAGAGGGTCACCGGCAGCTCTACCGAATCTCCTTCGAATAGCACCGGAGGTGCCGCCGCATCGAGGGCCAACGGGTCTCTCACCTCGAGCTCGGCGACAGCGGCGCCGTACCGGCCGTCGGCCCAAACCAACGCCTCGACCATCAGCGTGCCCTGGCGCTGTGGCAGCTTCAATGAAATGCGCCGCTGGTCCGATCTCCCCAGCCGCGCGGCGTCCGTCATGAAGGATCCGGCCGCGGCAAGGAGAGGCGCGGCGGAAGGCGCGGGCACCTCGACCCGCTCGATCGGCGCGGGGGTGAAGCGTCCCGAAGGCACATGGGTCCGCCAGCTCGGCGGCCGATAGCGGTGCAGGAAGGCGAAGAGGTCCCGGTGCGCCTCGAGACGGGAGTCGACCGCCTCCGGTGCGACGACTCGAACGAGGACGTTTGCGCCTTCCGGCGCCCCAGGGACCCGCACAGTGGCCAGGACTGGGCTTCCGGACACGTGGGGCCCCGGCGGGAGCTCGAGCTCGACGGGCAGTCGACGACGGCGCCCCACCGCGACCCACGCTCGATCCTGCTGGGCGTGGCCCTCGCCGGTGGGCTCGAACGTCACCACAAGGTGCGCCCCGGGTCGCGCTTCCCGAGGCACCGCAAAGCTGAAGATCGCCGGCCCCTGAGGCACGCGCCGGCGCACTTCGGAGAGAACTTGGGTCGACTCCAAAGAAACGGTCACCCACCCTGGCGCGGGCGCCAGCCATCTAACCTGCATTCCTTGGGCAGGCCGAGGCCGGATGGGCGTCCAGCTCAGCCGTTGCGAACCCGTACTGGTCCGAGCAGGGGAAACCGAGAGCGGCGGGTCAACCAGGGCTTGCTGCCCCTGCAGGCGTACTTTCGTGCGCCCGATGACCCGCTGAGCAACCACCGCGTTGAGAGTGTAGATCCCGTTCGGGGCCTCGGTCGGCCAGCGTAAGTCGAATCGAGCCGCCCCCGTCCGCCATAACCGTTGTTCTTGGCGAGCCCAGGCCCGGCCGTCGGCGCTGACCAGCTGCAGATCAACCGACAACCCGGCGGACGGGGGGGTCAACCCAGGTTGACGCACGACGACAAAGACCGGCAGGGGGTCACCTCGCCGAAAACGATCTTGCGACGGTAGAATGTACGCCTCGAGGCGGTCACCGCCATACAAAGGACGCCGATCATCTAGGACGGCGCTCCGAGTGAGGTCGAGGACGGCCGTCGCCCCTCGTTTGGTGGCGATGATGATTTCGACGGGGTCATCCGCACTGTGACGCAAGACCGCAACCCCCTGCGCATCGGTCAAGATCGGACCGATCGGACGGTTGGTACCGGTGCGCAGCCGAACCTCGACTCCTCGGACCGGCCGACGCTCCTCGGCCGTCAGAACCTGTACACGCACCTGTTCGAACCCCTGCTTGGCAGAGAGCGCCCAGCCGGCCTGGATCCAGCGACGGTCGACCAGCCAGGGCTGATCATTGGAACGAACCTCGAGCAGACGTAGGCCCGGGCGCGCGGCGTCGGGCAGGCTGAGGACAGACCGATCGACAGCCCCCGGGCGTCCGGCCACCGAGATGGTCGGCAGTTCCGTCCACCGGCCAAGCGAGGGCCATCGTGGGGAGGCCGGTCGGTCGAGGTTGTCGAGCACGTGAACGAGGTTGTCGATGGGGACCGAGAACGTGCGAACGTCGAGGCGCTTGACACCGACGGTATCGACCTCGACGGGCTCGATGGCGGTCGGCGCGAGGACCGGCTTTTCGTTGCGAATATGCAGAGTTGGGCGAAGGTTGGGAATCTTCACCATCGCCGAAAACGGCTCGACGAGCGTGGCTCCGCCCCGCGAAGTCGTCGTGGTGACGTCGATGGCGTAGGTGGCCCCGACTTCGAAGCCCCCCGTCACGACCAACCGCCGCCCCTCTGGGCGCACTTGGTGCCCGACCTGGGGGGCGACCAGAACCGTACCGGCTGGCAGGACATCCGGAAAGGCGCGAGTGCCTTCGATGACCACGGTCGGCCGACCTCGCTCTTGGCGAGGCTCGGCGCCGACCAGACGAAACTCGCGTGGTTCCGCGGCCACCAGACGCCTTCGCACGACCTTTTCGAGGCTAACCCCCCCGCCCACCGGCCGGAGCTCGGGCGCGAACTCGAGGTCGACCTTTGGCGAGACCGAGGCCAAAACGAGTTCACATTGGATGCAGGGGTCGGGTCCGACCAGCGAATACGGTATGTCGACGGCGGTCGGGCCGCTCGACCGAACCACGACGTACTTTTCGAGATCCGCGTGGGCGACCGGATGCGAAAAGCCCACCCAAATGCGCTCTATCGCCGAGTTGGGCCCCGCTGGCTCGGTTCCTCCGAAGTCGACGTAGTCGACGGCGAACAGCGGCGTGTGAAAGCGAAGCGGCTCCGAAGGGGTCAAAAAGTATCTCGACCCGAGTGCTGTCGGGACGAGACGGGCGACGAAGCGCGTGTTGGTCGGCAACGGTTCGATGGGCAATCCGACGATCGTGTCGGGCGCCTGCCATCGGACCTCGAGCGGCACCGGCGGCGAAATGGCGATTCCGGCAACATCGGTCGGGGCGCCTTCAATGGGCGCCGACAACGCGAACTCGATCGCGCCGGACGGCCCCATCAATCCTGTCGGACCCGCTTTCACGACGGACACCGCGGTCCGATCTGCCTGCACCGCGGGGTCGGAACCGCAGGCTGCCGCCAACGGCACGAAAATCAGGACCAGCGCCGATACCAACGACCGGGGAACGCATCGAGTATTTCGACGGTAGGTCGGCCCGAGCGTGACCCGCCCTCGTGTCATTAACCGAAGAGGAAACACAGTAGCGCCTTTTGAGCATGCAGACGGTTCTCCGCCTGGTCCCAGATTGCCGACTGTGGCCCGTACATGACCTCAGTCGTGATTTCTTCACCCGGCACTGCCGGAAGGCAGTGCATGACCGCGCAGTCCGGCGCCGCCGTGGTCAGTACGGCGGCGTCGATGGTGTAGGCCCGAAACTTCGCGAGTCGTTCCATTCGCTCTTCTTCTTGGCCCATCGAAATCCAGGTGTCGGTATACACGACATCGGCGCCTGCGACGGCCTCCGGTACCGATTCCACCTGTCGAAAGTCACCTTGCAGTCCCTGAGCCCGCTCGAGAACCGCCGCCGAAACTCCGTACCCCGCCGGGGAAGAAATCACGACCTCGGCTCCCAGCGCCGCAAACAGCAGGCCGGTCGAGCAAGCCACATTGTTGCCATCACCGACGAAGCAGAATTTGAGGCCTTCGATCCGTCCTTTGCGCTCGAAGACGGTCTGCACGTCGGCGAGCGCCTGAAGGGGATGACGTGCATCGGACAGAGCGTTGATGACGGGAATGCCTGCGTATCGCGCCATCACCTCGAGGCGGCGTTGGTCGAACACCCGCGCCACCAGCGCATGCACGTAACGGCCCATGACTCTCGAAAAGTCCGAGACCTCCTCGCCGCGACCGAGCTTGGTGTTCTCCGCGGCCAGCTCGACGACTTTCCCTCCGAGCTCGTTGATCCCTACGGTGAACGAAACCCGCGTTCGCACCGAGGGCTTTTCGAAGTACAACGCGACGTGCTTTCCGCGCAGGACTTCCCGGAACTCCCCGCGACGACGCTCCTCTTTTAAACGGACCGCCTCGCGAATGATCAACCAGGTTTCGTCCGGCGTGAGGTCGAGCTCCGTCAGGTAGTGCTTGGTCATAGTCGCTCCGATTACGCTCGGCGAACCAGGGTGCCAACACCGGTATCGGTGAACAGCTCGGCGATCACGTTGTGAGGCACCCGTCCATCGACCAAATGGACGGAGCCAACACCTCCGGCCAACGCGGCGAGCGCAGATTCGAGTTTGGCGTACATCGTCTCTTCGATCTGACCCCGGTCGAGCCGGCGCTTGAGCTGGTCACTGGTCAATTCGGAGACCACCTGGTCGCCGTCCGTGACCCCTGGTTCGTCACCCAGAAAGATCAGCTTCGAAGCGCCTACACCGCGGGCCAGAGCGGCCGCCGCGTGGTCCGCATTGAGGTTGTAGGTTTCGCCGTGGGCACCGAGTCCGACGGGTGAAATCACCGGCACGTACCCGTCACGCTCGAGGAGGTTGAGTAGGGAGACGTCCACCCCGACGACCTCACCGACCTGCCCGAGGTCACGCTCGCTCTGCAGGCGGCGGGCTCGGATCAGACCGCCATCCTTACCGCTGAGCCCAACCGCCGAGTGGCCGCTGCGGTTGAGCGCCGCCACCAACCGTTGATTGACCGCACCGGTGAGCACCATCTCGACCACGGCCATCGACTCGGTGTCGGTCACTCGAAAGCCGTTCACGAACTCCGTCGAGCGCCCCATCTGTCTGAGCGTCTTGGTGATCTCGGTTGCGCCTCCGTGAACCACGATCGGCAACAGCCCCACGGCGCGAAGGAGCAGCACGTCTTCGGCGAACTGCTCTTCGAGGCGGGGATCGACCATCCCGTGCCCCCCGAGCTTGATGACCGCCCGCATCCCACGGAATTTTTCGATGTATCGCAGGGCCTCCATGAGCAGCTTCTTCTTGATGGAAGGCCCAAGGGGGGCCAGCCGCTCCTTCAGCGCAACCCGACCGTCTTCCAGAGTCTGCGTGATCGCCGAGTAGTCCGCGTTGATCTTGACGTAGTCGTAGGTAAGGTCGCAGCCGATCGCGGTCGCCGTTCCGGGCCCCGCGCCAACGGTTAACTTTGCCGTCACCACTGGTTCGGCGAGTTTGGTCCGCAGCCGGCGGAAGTCTCCGATCTCGAGGCGACCGTTCGCGAACACCCCCTCGTCCTGCAGTTCGAGGACGACGTCCTCCAGGCTGAACGCGAGGTCGAGACGAGCCGCGGCTGCCCCGGCGGTGGCCACGATTCGTGCCGCCGCGTTGGTATCGGCGCCGAACACGGCCGTCTTGACGAGCACCGAGCCGGCCACCGCGCGAGCGAGCGCCCTCGCCGACTGCAGGTCCGCCGCCCCGACGATCTCGACTTCGATGCGGCGAGTCGCACCCTCTCCGTCGTCGGCGATCTGTCGAGCGAGATCGAGGCATAGGTCCGTCAGAGCGCCGTGCAGGGCCATCGAGCCCGGCGACGCAGCGGTGAGGGCCGGGTTCCGGGCGCGGCCTCCGGCAAGTCCGATCACCTGGTCGTTCGTGGACATCTCGCCGTCGACGGTCAGTTGATTGAACGACGCGTCCACGGCGCTCTGCAGGGCTGTCTGCCACACGGTCGCATCCACCAGGGCATCGGTGGTGATGAAGACCAAGGTCGTGGCCATCGACGGTGCGATCATACCCGCTCCCTTGGCAACGCCGTGGAGCCGAACGCGCTGGCCAGCGATGAAGATTTCGCGGTGGGCGAGTTTCACGGCTCGGTCCGTCGTGAGGATGCTCTCGGCAAAACTTCGAGGCCGCTCGCTGAACTCGGGCAAGAGCTTGGACAGCTGCCCCACCAACCGTTCGACGGGCAGCGGATACCCGAGCACCCCGGTGTACGCCGTCAGGATCTCGTCCCGCTCGACACCGAGATGTCGAGCCAGGGCCGAAGCCATCCGTTCGTCGTCCCGCGCCCCCGATTCGCCGTTCAGTGCATTCGCATTACCGCTGACGGCCAGCACTGCTCGCACGGGGCGCCCAAGGTCCCGAATCCGGGCCGTTCGCTCGACGCAGGAGGCTCGGCTGCGATTGTTGGTCAGACACGCGGCGAGCTGAGCCGGACCATCCGCCAGCAAGACCCCAACGTCGCGCTTGCTGTTCTTGATACCGAGGTTTCGGCCCGCCGCAACGAACCCCTGGGGCAGCAAGTCTTTCACTTGAGGTCCCCGCAAGATGATGGCAGCAGCCCTCGCTCGCTCGGCAGCGTGAGTAGTCGATTGAGGTTCTGAACGGCCTGACCGGCCGCGCCTTTGACCAGGTTGTCGATCGCGGCAAAAGCACACAGGACGCCGGTGCGCGGGTCGAGGGTCGCGCCGATTTCGACGAGATTGCTATCTCGAACCGCGGCGGTCTCCGGCGGCCGCTCTACGATGCGAACGAAGGGCCGATTCTGATACCGCTCGACGTACGCCGCATGCACGTGGGCCGCTTCGACCCCATCGCGGGCCACGCAGTACGCGGAAGCCATAATCCCGCGGCGCATGGGAACGATATGCGCGGTGAAACTCACCCGAACATCGTGCCCGGTCGCCAGGAGCAGCGCGCGCTCGATCTCCGGGGTGTGCCGGTGCTTGGCAACCTGGTACGCTCGAACGTTCTCGGTCACTTCAGCGTGCATCAAGCCTTCGTTCATTTTTCGGCCGGCGCCCGTGGTTCCGCTCTTGCCGTCGATGATGATCGGGGAGCCGTCGCGCAAGAGCCCGGCGGTCAGTAGAGGAGCGAGGACCATGATCGCGGCCGTCGCGTAACACCCCGGATTGGCGACCAGCCGAGCCGATGGATCGACCTCGACCAACTCAGGCAGGCCATATTGCGCCTCCGCCAAGAGGTCGGGATGAGGGTGGCGAAAGCCGTACCAAGATTCATACTGACCAGGATTCGAAAGGCGAAAAGCGCCCGACAAGTCCACGACTCGGAGCCCCGCGGCGAGCAGCGGCGGCGCCAACTCGGTGCTGGTCGTGGCCGGCGTGGCCAGGAGTGCGAACTGACCGGAACGGAGATCGCCCATCGCGCTCTCGTGAGGGACGAAGGTCAGGTCGTCGACCCAATGCGCCACGGCGCTTCGCACCGAGCGTCCGGCCCACCGATCCGAAGTCGCAGCCACCACACGAACATCCGGGTGGCCCGCCAGCAAGCGGAGCAGCTCGAGGCCCGAATACCCAGACGCGCCAAAGACTACGACCTCGTTCACGCCGCGAGACGAAGCACTGCCGAGCCGACCGGTCAAGTGTCCTGGAACGGAGGTCTTTGATCCGAAGGCCCCACCGCGTCGGGGCTGAAGCCCCGGTCCACATCGCTACGACGGGGGGCGACGAAGCGAAGCCACGAGCACGGCTCGAATCTGGCTCAGAAGGCTGGCGTCGTCAGTGTTTGGGTCGATCCCCCCTTCGCCCTCATCAACGCTCCCCACCGGGTGGACGACGGACTCAGGCCGAACCAGAGCGAGCTGCGCGGCCAGCTCAGTGCTGCGTGCATCGACCAGGATCAAGTGGATGGCTTCGGGGAACGCGCGCGCTACGTCGAGCGAGTGTTTCGCGGTCTGGGTATCGAGCACTTGGTAGCCGTGACGACGCAGCGTGAACCTCAACTCGGCGCGCTGGGCAACGTGGCCGAGCGCCAACAGAACCGTCTCCATCCCCGTAGCAGGCACGGCGGATGGCCCGGTCGCGGCCGGTTCGGCACCGACTTCCAGAACGACCGGAAGAAACAGGCTCACCGTAACCCCGGCCTCGCCTCGGTACGCTGTGTTGAGCACCCCGCCGTTTTGATGCCCGAACGCCGCCACTGCGGCCAGTGGAAGCCCGGCCCCCGGCTCGGACCAACGGCTCGGCACGGGCCGAGCCCAGCGGGCGACCGCGCCCGGCGCTGGATCGCCGTCGCCGTACTCGACCGATATGGCGGCATACCGGCCGGGCACCAGACCAAACAGATTCTCCCGAGGGACCAACCGAAAGCTCGCCGACAAACGTACGAGCTCGGAGGTCGACGCGGCGCGGCAAGCTGCCGTCACGAGATCGATGATCGCCTGGATAAACTGCGGGCGGTCGGCAATGATCCGCTCGGTCGATGACTCGCCCAGCTCGATGTGGAGTCGGGGCTGACCTGCGACCAGCTCTTGCAGGCCCGGCTGAAAGCCTCGAATGACCTCGAGCGGATCGAGCAGCTCGGGCTCCAAGAATCGGCGGTGCGCCAGCATCGACAACTTGGGCGTCAATTCCGCCGCCCTATCGCACGCCTGCCGGACCGCTTCGACCTCGGCATGCAGCGGATCATCGGGGGGCGTGTGCTCCAGCAAAAGGTTGGTGCACATCCGAATCGCGGCGATCAGGTTATCGTAGTCGTGCGCAAGGCCACCGGCGAGCGTCACGATCGCGTCGCGGGGTGCTTTTTGGGCGTCACGAGCACCCGAGCCGAGGGCCTGCCGCCGAAACTCGGCGTTCTCTTCCTTGAGCGCCCTGATGCGCAAGGCGTGCCCCAGCGCGACCACCGCCTGTCCGGCCAGGTCTTCGAGGAGGTCTTCGTGCTCCGCGCTGAAAGGGGGGCTGCCGGCGCCTCGCAGCACGTAGGCGACTCCAAATCCGTCCCGACGGCCTCGCAAAGGCACCACGATCGCTGGACTGCCCTCGATCATCGACGTGATCGACGCTTGTTCGCTCCGGAGCTCGACGCCGAAGTCCGCGACCGACACTCGTTCGAGACGAATCGGGCTCGGAGACCGCATCGCCAACTCGGCGATCCGTGCGGCGTCGATCCGAACCGGCCCGGCGGCGACCGTTCGACGCAGGGCGCTCTCGAAAGACCGGTCTGGACACCACAGCCCCGACGGATTCAGGAACCGGCCGTCGGCGGACCGAAGGCGAAGTACGCAGGCGGCATTGACGGCACTCCCGAAATACCGAGCCACCACCGGCAACAACCGATCGAGCTCGCCGGTCTGCTCGGCGAAAGCACGAACGGCCTCGGATATCCACTCCCAGCGGGCCTCCGGGCTCGGACCCGATGCTCGGTTCAAGTCCTACACCATTCGGACGTCTGACGCCGCGCTACTGCGGCTGCCCTGGACCGCCATTGCCGACATCCGACCGTCGTTCGAGTTATTGAAGGCGCGTACAGCATGCACTCATCAGACCGGGGCCATGCGTAACAGCATCAAGGCGCGTTCGACACCGTCAAGCGCGGAGATTTCGGCCTTTGCGCCGCCGTGGCGCTCACCCCCGATACGGAAAGACGCGGCCGAGCAGAAAAACGAGCCCGACGAGCACGACGACCAGCCCGCGCCAGCACGGCCCCGACCTCGCTCCGGCCGCGCATCGGAAGCCCTCGTCCACGACTTGGGGCGACGGAGCTCGGACTTAGATCGCGTAGGGCCGCTCGGCGACCTTCCCACGCGCATCGGTGGCCTTCACGAGCACCGGCCATATCCCTTCGATCGCCGAGGCGCCTTGAATCACCCGATCCGCGTCCGCCTCAGGATCCGCCGATTCCGGAAGATCGAACGTCACGCCCGGCGGGAGCTCACCTTCGATGGTCCAGGCGATCGGGCGGCGGCCTCCGGCCGCGCGAATCGCGTGGACGAAGACCCGGTTGGGTTCGACCGCCGAAAGCCGCTCGGGCGAGACGATCAGCCGCCCGTCGCTGACGACCGGTAGGTACATCCCGTTGACGTCGCCGTTTCCAGCAGCGTCTTCTGCGCGAACCTAGAAAGCGAACCGTCCCGACGTGCCGGGAATGCCGGTCACCAGGCCGTCGGGGGTTACCGATAGACCCGGCGGTGGCTCCGTCATCGCAGACCACGCGTATGGTGGTCGACCGCCTCCCGCGGCGAGGACCTCGAGGTACGGCTCGTCGAGGGCGGCCGAGGTCACCGTCAGCGGTGTCTCGGCCCTACGCCGGTCCCCGACCGCTCAGCGAATACAAAGGTACGAGCGACAACAACGACCCGTTAGCGGCCTTCACCGCGCGGGATCACCTCGAAGTGGAAGCGACCGTCCCGGTACACGAAACGAAACCGTTCGGCGGCCGGTCCAGGCTCGACGAGCGCCGTTCGGCCATCCTGCAACGGGGCGAGCCCGAGCGATTGAACCCGCTTGGGGAGCATCGAGGTCGCCATCAGGCCTACTTGGTCGAACAGAAGCACCTGAACCTGGGCCGCGAGCTTCGGATCGGTAAACCGGTCGTCGACGAACGCGATATCGTCGCTGCCATTGCCGTCGAAATCGGCAATGAGACAAGGGGTTCCCGCCGCCAGGCGCTCGATCGAAATACCGACCTTGTCGAGCGCGCTTTGACCAAAAGTAAGCGTTCCTTTGCACATACAAGGCGCCGAGCCCGGGCACGGGGGTTGGACGTACCTTACCCCCGGCGCCTCGTTCGGACGGCCGGACATCGCGGCTGGGGCCCCGGAGGTCGACCTGCCTGATCCTGCAGACCCGCCAGGTCTCGCAGACCCGCTCGGTTCAGCGGGGCGCGAAGCCGGTCCGGGGCGCTCGGCGGATTCATGGGTCGGTCTCGAAGCGAGACCAGCCTCCACTCCCGGCTCGGCCGTACAAGCGGAAAAACCGAAAACACCGAGAACGCCGAAAATGCGCGCGATCGCGGATACGCAACGGCAAGCGATGGTCGACCACGAAAGACACACGGGCGGAGCCTAACCGCTCCCCGACGGATGATCGAGTACGGGGCGTCGGAAGCCCTCCGATAAAGCGGGGTCGAGCTGGGACAACCGCAACCGATTTTGCTTCATGACTCGAAAGGGCGGAGTCGAGGCCCACGCGATCGACCCGCCGATTTCGGACAACCGATTCGGAGTGCGCGCTCGAGCCCTGCCGCCCCGGCTACTTCTTGGCCAGCCGGGCGAGCGCCGCTTTCGCTTCTTTAGCCGCGCTGGTGCGGGCAAAGCGCTTCTCTTGAACGATGATGTTGTAGAACACCTTCGCGTCATCGGGCAGTTCGAGCTTTTCGAAGCAGACCCCGATCTGCAGAAGGGCTTCCGGCACCAGCTTCGACTTCGGGAACCTTTTGCGAACCGTGTTGTAGGCGTTGGCGGCTTGCCGGTAGTCCCCCTCGGCGAAGTAAGTCTTGCCGATCAAGAAGTGCGCTTCTGGTGCTTGCCGGCGGAGGAACGACCGCCGGCCCTTGTTCCTAATGATCAGGTCGCGGAGCAACAGCCGGGCCTCGGCGGGCTGGCCTTTTTTGAGGAGCGCCTTGGCTTCGGCCACCGCTTTCGAGGGACTCGACAGCAAGCGCTCGCGCGTGCGCGCCTCCGCGATCGCGGCTCGCTTTTCCTGCTCGGTCTGAGCCCGCTCGATCTTCTGTTGCTCTGCCAATCCCTGAAAACGAACCTCGACCTCTTCCTGGAGCTTCGTGGTGCCGGTCTCAGTGACGGTCAGTCGTTCGTCCAGCGTCTCGACCCGGCCCGTCAGCCGACCGATCTCTTGCTTCAGGCCATCGAGCTCGACGCCCACGTCGGCGTTGTTGATTCCGGTAACGCGCGCAACACGGCCCAGGTCTCGCGACATGACCGCGATCTGTTCACGCTGCGCTTCTTCGAGCTCCAGCTGCTCGTCGAAGGCTTTTTGCAGCGCGGCAAGCCGCGTCTGCAGGGCGTATACTTCGGTCTGAAGCTTCTGACCATCTTCCTGGCTGAAGTGACCACAGCCGATGACCGGCAGGAGCCCAGCCAAGAGTACGGTGACGAGTCGTGCGGCGGCGCTCCGTCGAGCGAGGATTCGCATCATTGGCGCTCGATGAACTCGGCTCGACGGTTCTCGGCGTATGCTGCTTCAGTCCGACCTTCGTTGAGCGGCTCCAACTCACCTTTGCTGATGACCTCGAGCTGAGAAACGCTGACGCCCATGCGTCGGAGGTACTTGCGGACTTCACGGGCTCGGCTCTCGCCGAGCGCGAGGTTGTATTCTTCGGTACCGCGCTCGTCGCAGTGCCCTTCGATGGTGAGCGTAACGGACTTATCCTTCAAGCACTCGGCGACGCCCTGCAGGCCCTCTTTCGCTTCGGCGCTCAGCGCGTACTTGTTGAAATCGAACCGAATGGTCGGGTAGATGCACATTCGGGCGGACGCCTCGGTCGCGCCGGAGCAACGCGCATTCACGCAGGTCATGCCTTCGGCGCAGTCGCCGTCGCCAGCGCAAGCCAGCTGGTCAACACATCGGTTGTTGGAGCATTTTAGACCGGCGCCACAGTCGCCATCCTCGGCGCACTCTTCAGTGCACTGGCCGGACTTGCAGACCAGGCTGCCCGAGCAATCAGCGTTCTTGCTGCACTCGGGCTTCGCTTCACAGCGACCGCCGTTGCACTGCTGGCCGTCTTCGCAGTTGCTGTCGTCGCGGCATTGCTGGCACTGACCCGCTACGCAGACCTCGCCCTTCTCGGCGCAGGTCGCATCCGTGTCACATTGTGGGTACTTAGGGCCGCAAGCGAAGAGAGCCCACGTCGCGGTGATGAGGATGCTGAGCAGAAGAGATGAATAACGGCGCGCCATGGCATGACGAGGTAGTCAAACGGCAGGTTCGAGTCAAGCCAAGCTACACGTCGGGGGCGGGCTCGTCGTCGCGCCGACGCCCCGAAGGAAGCTCAGCGAGGCGTCGCTCGGAAGACAACCAAGCGACCTGACAGATCCCGCCTGTACGGATAAGTAACGATGATCTCGGGGGGCGCGTTCGCGGCGACCGGCAACGGCTGGGTCGCGTGACTGCCCGGCGCTTTCAGCACGATTCGAGCGTCCTCATCGAACCACCCCTCGGCGGCGACCTTCGTCGCCGGTCGTCCCGGCAACATGACCATCGCATCGGCTCCGTCCGGAACCACGACGTCCCGCCGGTTGTCCCCATTGAAGTCGAACCCGATGACCGGCGCCGAGGCCCGGAGGGCCGCCCCGCTCGATAGATCGAGCCCCACCGACACGTCGATGGTCTGCGCCGGACGTGCTTGAAAAAACCCTGATTTCGGGTCTGGGCGGCGGATCCTCAGCTCGAGACCGATGCTCGACGACAGCAGCGCGCGCGTCATGGACATGATGGACACCGGCGCGTGGGGATGGACCATCTCAATCCGGCCATCGCCATCGATGTCGATGAAGCGCGCGAGGGTTGCGAACCCGTCGTCCTTGAACGTCTGCACCGGCTTGTCCGAGAAGCCGCCATCTCGCAGTCCCCGAAACAGCCTTAGCTCCGTCTTCAGTGTTCGGACCCCACCTCCGATCTTGGTGAGAACCAGGTCGGCGATTCCGTCGCTGTCGAGATCCGTGATTTCGGCGCTCACCCGTTGGTCTCGCGATTCCAGCTCGGCTTTGGTGCGCACCTGGAACCACCGCAGGTACTGCGCATCGACAGCAAAGCAGCCCTCAGCGGTAGCGGGATGAAGCGCCACCCGATCTTCGTAGTGCGCGATGAGGTCGGGCCGACCGTCGCCGGTCTGGTCGAGGAAGTCGATGTTCGGCACCACCGTCGTCACCCGAAAGGCATAAGGTCGGCCGGACGACCCCCCTCGGCCCGACGGGCGGTAGTGACCCCGCTCCGCGTCGTAGTAGCTCCACTGCCAGAGGTGAACGTCGCACCAAGAGACCCAGCGCCCCTGTTCGTCCCGCCGAAACATCCTCAGCTCGCGGCGACCGGGGAGGACCAGCGTTTCGGGTGTTCCGGGCCCCACCGGCCGCAGAAAATCCCAACCGACCAGGTCTTCCTCCTCCGGTACGACGACCAGCGTCGGCACCGACACGAGCCGCTGGACGGGGCCGGCCGCGAGCGATCGCGGCGCGGTGGACACCGATTGGAAAAACGCGCCGGACGCCATCAGATAGACCAGCTCGTCAGCGCCGTCCCCGTCGACGTCGCCCAGGTCGAAGGCCGCCGCCGTGGAAGGGGCCGCGATAAACAGGTCGGGCGTCGACGGCAGCCCCGTCGGTCGGCGACGAAAGATCGCCAAATAGCGCTCGGCGGAAGGTCCCGCCTTGCGGCGATAGCTCACGACGAGGTCGATCCAGCCGTCGGCATCGACATCGCCGTAGCTCAAGGATAGCACCGAGCCCGGAACGGCGAGGTCGTGCCGCACGAACGCGCGTTTCGACGGAGCGGACCGAGCCGGCGTCGACACCAGGAAAGCAGCGATGACCGAGGCTCCGAGAAGTACGTGTTGGCCGAGAGCACGCGGTCTCATGGCTACGGCAACGCGACGTTGGCGCTCAGTGTTCCCGTGTCAGTGATCAGGCGAGCTCGGAGAACCGCCGAGGCCGTCGCGGGTCGACTGGGAAGAGCCACCGGCCGCGCGATCCGAGCGTCGGAGGTCATCGCCGAAACGAACACTTCGTCCCCGTCCGGAAAGGCGAGCCACGGGTCGCTGCTCGAAAAATTCAGGACGCCAGCGGGCGGAACGGTTAGTCGACCGAGATCGTCGACCGTCCAGATCTGAAGTTCGGTGCCCTCAGCGAGGCGATCCCGGTCGGCCAGGGCCAGTTCGAGCCCCACCGGCGCGGTGGGACGCCCGACATTGATGACGGCCAGCGCCGCGACCAAGGCCGGGGCTTCGGCCCTGACGACGACCCGGCCTTGCCCGGTTGCGGCCACCGGCAAGCGCTGCGGAACCCCGGTCACCTGGGTCGGGAGACCGCTGAGCACAGCCGTGCCTGTCAACGAAGAAGCGAAGCGGACCTCGAGGGACGGGTCGGGCTTGGAAACGCCGTCGACGGTCTGGTCGAGCTCGAGCAGAAAACCTTCCCCCACTGACTCGGTAGGGTCGACGGGCATTCGGTCCGCATCGAGAAACCTCAGCGACAGCTCGGCCGGGGGGGCGGGCGGCGCCAGTCGAACCTCGGCCAGCGAGATCGTCTCGGCGGCCACCCAGATTCCGTCGCCAGGAAGCACCGGGACCGACCCCGATTCATCGAGCTCGTACGTCACCTGCTGTACGCCCCGACCCAGGACGAACGAGGCGAGCCCCGGAAGTCGGTTGGGGTCGACGCGAAGTCGGACGCCGGGCACACCGCTGTCGCTCCGAACGACCAGGCTGCCTCGCGGGAGGTTGGAGGGCCCAAGGATCGTCAGCACCAAACCGCCCGCCGGGCGAGCCTGCATTCCGACCCGCACCTGCGTGCTCGTCAAAGGGATCGTTCGCTCCGTGCGAGCGACGAAGGCGGGCATGCCGCCCTCAAAGCCTAAAGGAGCGGGCGTCGCGGTGCGCGCGACGACCTGGAACAGCAGAGGAACTTCCGCCGGAACACCGAGATCGAACTCCGACCTCGGCGGCGCCACGGTGGTACTGGTCACCAAACCGTCGGGCCCGAACACGGCCACCGAGACCGACGCGACCCGATCCGGAATCGCACCCAGGCCGAGGACCGCCGTTTGAATACTCGGTTCTGTCCCGTCACACCCGGCCAGGAGCGCCATGACCGTGGAGGCGGCCGCGAAAGTCTCGAAAGAACAGGCCTTGGTCATTGATGTCTCGACCTTCAGCGTTGGTGGTAGGGCTCGACGGCCAGACGGGTAAACGGCGTGTTCTGCTGATTGCGGAGAATCGCGTCGTATGGGCCGAAGGCACCCAGGAGACCCAATAGATCGCGAGCAGCCATGGAGCTCGTCCGCCCATAGGTCGACTGCACCACTTTTCGGCGAAGCCGGCCTTCCGTGTTGTACAGGTGGAGCTTGGTCGCCAGGTGCCCGGTCATTTCCGCCGCCAGGTCGTCGGACGACGACGACGACAAGACGAGGCCAACGCCGAAGGCCATGCCTTTACGCGTGAGGTTGATGAGACGGTCGCTGTCGGCCAGTCGCCACGCCTCGTCGACGACCAGCAGCCGGCGTAGCGCTTTGGGCGCATCCCCCCGCAGCAATCGCGCCTGCAGCTGGATGAGAACCAGTTCGGCCAAGGTGCGGCGGGTCGCTCGATTGTCCGGCAGACCGGCGAACGAGAAGACCAACCGGGAGCCGACCAGGTCGTCGAAGGACAGCGGTCGACCGGTCGGAGGTGGACCCCACAGACCTTCCAGCGGCTCGAGCCGCTCGAGCAAGGCGCCGGAGAGCCGCTCGTACTCCTCTTCGACGACCTTCAAGACGTCGCGCATGGTCGGCACGGGGGCGGTATCGGGGTCGACCGATTCTCGCAAAGGGACGCCGGCGTTGCGGTACGCGAGCTCCAGGGCGGAGCGGAGCATGGCCGCCTGCTGGTCACTCAGGCCCTGCGCGGCCTGAATGACGCCGGCGACCTCGAAAATGTGTTCGATCGGTTGGCTTCCGTTGGTCGTGCTGGGCGGCAGTCGAAGGGGATTGAGCGGCAGGCCCTTCGAGAGGTCGAGCACCGTGAGGGCGTGGTCGCTGGCGAAGTCGTCGCCCGACCGTCCATCGAAGCGCCCCGCGAAGTCGAAGACGAGAACAGGACAGCCGAGGTGGAGCACCTCGAGCAGCATTGCCTTGATGACTTCGGTCTTGCTCGGCCCGGGGTCGCCGGTCACCAGCATGCCGAAGTTGGGAAGGACGGGACGCGAAGTGATGTCGAGGTTCCAGTGGACTTTCTTCTTGTCGGGAGCAAAGCCCAAAAAGAGCCGGGCCGTGTCGCGAGCGTCGACCGACGCGACGGGTCGTGACCCTAGCAAACCTTCGGGAGGCCCATCGCCGGTGGCTCCCCGGCGGCCGCTGGGCTGAACCAGCTCCGCCATTTCGCCGAGGGCCGCCGCTTCCAGGAGAAAACGCCGACCCCGTCGCCATTCGGTGAATCCTGAGGCTTCCTCACGCTCTCGGCAGAACTGAAGAGCCAATCGGAGTCGAGCCCAGTCTTGGTCCGGCGCGTATGCCGCTCGGCCACCGGCCCGGAACAATCGGGTGATCGCGAGCCCGGCCTGCAGCTTGGTGAGCTCTGACTCGCGTCGGGCCTGGCCCTCCTTGACTCCGGGGATCGGGCGGCGCCGAATGATGGCCGGCAGCGCGTCGCCGGCCAGCGCCATAAACTCATCGAGTTGGTCGCGAAATTGCCCTTGGCTGTTCGGTTCGTCGGTGAAAGCGATCTTCCACTCTTCGATCGACTCGGCTGACTCGTCCAGGAAGGTCGCGTGCACGACGCGGGTGGCGATCCGCCCGACGTCGGTCTGCTCCACGAGGACCTTGGAAACGCCGGCCACCTCGTCGGGAACCTTCCCCAGCAGCTCCGCGAACAGCCCCGCTCGCTCGTGGACGGTCAGCTGATCCGCCGTCCCCGCGTCGCGGTCCTTGGCGTTCTCCCAGAGCTTATCGAAGTCCTCGCTCGGGGCTTGGACCTTCGGGCGGCCAACGCTGAAGTCCGAGGCTTCCGCGAATCGCCCCAAGGCTCGGCAGACCTCGCGGTATTCGCGGATCTCCCGGAAGAGCTCGCGGATCGTGTGGCCGGTATGCTGCTCGATCAGCCACGTGGGCACCATGATCCGGCCCGCGGTGGCGTGAGGCTCGACGCCGGAGCGACGAGCGAGCTCTTCACACCGTCGGTCGACGACCGTCCTCAGAACACCGATGTCGGGCGCTTTGAGGTGAATCGGCTGGGATGGGGGATGGCGGATCCGGTCTCGAATGCTCGCCTGCAGGCGCGGCAAGACGCTGGCTGGAAAGGTGCCGGCGAGGGCCGAAAACACGATTCCGACCGATGGGCTCAGCTCGGCGAGCTGGCACGCCTGAGTCACGACCCGAGTGACCAGCACCTCGGAGCCCGCGGCGAGCGCCGCCTCGACCTGGTCGAAAGCCAGCAGCAAGGGCGCGTCGACCGCCGCCGCACAAACCGCGATACCTTGGAGAACGTCGAAGTAGTCCGATTCAGTGTCGTAGGACGGCAACACGAGGGGGCCGACGCGCCCCCCTCCGTACCCGAGCAACCAGCGCCGCGCGACCGACGCCACCCGCTCCGCCGTGAGGAGGAGCGCGGCGATGAGATGCTCATCAGGCGGGGCCAGCCCCTTCACGTTCAGTGCCCGCACGATGACCTGCGCCGCGGCGAGAGCCTCGGTGGCCGCCGCACCCTCGTCGTAGTCGGCCACCGCCTCGTCGAGGGAGTCGCGGTTGTAGTCGGCCATCTCGAGCAGCCCATTGGCGAGGTGCCCGATCGGGACCCGTCCGTTCGCATCCGGAAAGTGGCGTGACTCGAGCTCACGGAGGGTTGCCCGCAGAAGGCGACGGGTCACTTCGTCTTCCCCGATATCCGCGGACAGCTGGAAGGCCGCCGGGAGCACATCGCCGTCTTTGGCCAGCTTGTAGAGGGTCGACGTCAGCACATGGGTCTTGCCGAAGCCGGCGTCTCCATCGATCAGCAGGATTCGGGTGGTCGCGTCGGGAACGCCACGCGCAGCGTTGGCCGCGACCTTGCGAATGCCCGAACGAGCAGCCGCGTGGAGGGTGGGCACGTTGAGCGCAGCCGAGTCCTCGGCGCCCGCGAAAGCAGCCGCCGAGCTGAACAGCGGATCGAAGTGGTAGCCTACGAAGGCGTCAAACAGCGCTTGCTTCATGAGTCTCTCGCCACGAAATGAAAGGTCCGCCCGTCGATATCGACCTCCGAACGTCGACCTAGGTCGGGATCGATGGCGTTAATGTAGTCCAATCGGCGGAGCGACAGCCACCTCGCTCGGTGCGAAGCGCCCACATGTTCCTTGAACCGCTCGAGCGACATGTCGCCGTGCTCCGGGTGGGCCTCTCGGTAGACTTCATACGCGGACGCGATGGCCAGCCGATCTTCGAACGGCGGCGTATGGTGGGCCGCGACCAGGGCCATGAGGCGACCTGCGAAGTCGACGAGACTGAAGCCGGCCGGCGCCGGCGCATCCGCGGCGGGCGCCCGCAGAGCCGATTTCACCAGCGCGAGGCGAGCATCGTCGATCGTGCCGCCGGCCGCGCCCACCGCTCGAGCCACGAGCGTGCCCAAGATGTTCACCGACCGGGGACGATAAAGACCGGCCATCGCGCGCAAGATGGCGACCGAGAACCTATCCAGCTGGGTCGCGCCGGTTATTGGGGGCAGGGCCAGCTGTGGAAACCGAGCCGCCAGCCCGCGGGCCAGCAGGCACTCGCGAACCTCGGACGGCCGTGCCGTCTGTGGGTCGAGGGGCAGATCGTACAGCACGACCAGGGCGGCCGCCCGCAGGGCCTCACCGCGTCGGAAGCGACGGAGCGTATCCGTGCTGACCGGAAGGCCCAACGCGATGATCGGGAGCACCACGGCCTTCGTCTGGGCCCAATCGCAGCGGTGCTCGCGAATGGCCGCTGCCACGAGGTGCCGCTGCCCTCTCGGAGACAAAGACCAGCGCGACCCATGGGCCTCGATCAGCCCTCGCTGTCGAAGTCCCCAAAGCGCCGTTTTGAGTCGGTCGGCGGCATCGAAAGCGGCCACCGCGCGCGTGAGCTGCGCATCCGAGCGTTGCGTCCAGACCGCAAGGGCACTCAGCACGATGTCGTCTACACTGACCGGGGTCAGTCTATGAACATCCGGTGTAGGCCAATCGACGGCCCCCGGCTCACCGGATCCAGCCGCGTTCGGCAGATCGGAGGCGGCTGACGGCTCCCCCGCAATCACTCCGTTGGGTCCGATGGGTCTCGGCACGTCAGTCGTCCGCAAAGTCCACCTCGACCCGAACATTTGGGCCTCGGGACGGAACCTCTTCGTCGAAGAAGGGCGGGGGTCGAAGACCGAACTCGGTCAAGTGTCTACTCGACGAGGCCCCCGCAGCCTCTTGTTCGGCTCGAACCACCCCGCCCGGGCTCAACCCCCGGGGCGAACCGATCGGAAACTGCCGCAGCTCAACCTGCAACCAACGATCGAGCCCCGACCAGTCCCCCACCAGGGTTTCGGTCTGGCGACGCACCAGGTCGGCGAGCTGGTCCCCGCCTCGTCGCGGAGGCCCCGAAGTACCGAGCACCGGTCGCCGCCATACTTGGCCCGGCCCGACCTCCACGGAGCCGATCGTCGCGCGGCCGGCCCGAGCAGCGACCAGCAAGCCGCCGCTCCTCGTATCGTCTACGATGACGGACGTGCCGGCTCGAACACTCCCCATGCCATCGCGCACCTCGAGCTTGGCCTCTCGGTGGGTCTGGAGCCAGATTCGGCCGTTGATCATTCGAATGGTCGGACCGGCCCGAAGTTGGACCTCGGTGCTCGCGAAGAGCCAAAGCCGGCCACCGTCCAACAGATGCAGCTCGGCCCATCCGACGTCGTTGGTCCGAACAACGGTGCGAGCGCTGATGAGTCCGGGCCTCGGCTCCACGCCCTCGCCGCCCCTGATCACACCGATAGGGGCGGACACGGTCTCCTGGTCGGGGGCGCCGGCGAAAACCAACGCGACGCAAAGGAATTCGGCTGCGATCACCATGAACTCTCCATACCCACCGTTAGGACGTTGTCGGTGTACCGATGGCGATCGCGCGCCGCGGTCGTCACCAGGACGTCTTCGACCACCAAACTGAGCCGCGGAAAGAAAGCCCATCGGGCCCCCAAGGATGCAGCCGTGCGCAACTCGGGGCGAGTCGCGGCGTCGCCGATCACCGCCGCGTCGCCGACCGGCCCATACTCGCGAACGGTCCCCGAAAGGCCCCCGTGCAGCCAAAGGTCGGGCTGCGCCCGCACCGCGACCCTAACCCCGACACCCCCGCCGATCGCATCGAACGCCTCGCCGTCGGCCTGGTCGCGAAGGAACATCGCATCTCCCACGACCTGAAGACCGGCCGAGCGATACCGGAGGGTGAGAATCATCCGCTGACCGGTTCGATCCCGGTCAACGGGACTCAAGACCCCGGAGGGGGGAGAACCGACGACGAAGGTGCTTTTGAGGCCGTACAGAGCAAGTCGAGCGTGGAGGTTCGCGTCTACCCGAACGTGCAGCTCGGGCCCCCCTTCGATCGAAGTCCCCAAACGCTCACCGAACAAGTCTAGGTACGCGTCGCGTACCCGGCCCGCGATACCGAGCGCGGTGCCGTTGGGGTCCGAGCTGAGGGAATATCGGACGCCCGCGGCCACGCTCCAGTGGAACAAGTCGAAGCGTCCGACATCTTCGCGCTCGCTGATGAAGAGGTGCTGGTCCGCACGGGCAGCGCCGAGCAACACCCACCGTCCGAGGGAGCGTCGAAGGCCCCCCGAGACGCTGAGAGCGAGCCGAACCGGCACGCCGTCAGGTTCACCACCGGTAGCCGAGAAGCCGGGGTTGGTCGGATATTCCAACGCCGTACGCAGCCGCAGCGTTCCTTGCCACGGAGGCGTCTCGTGACGCAGCCGATGGCTCAATTGACGGGCGGTCACCGCCAGGGAAGACACTCCAAGCCCGTCGGCGTCGCGTTCAGCGTCGGACGCCAGCTGGCGAGCGGCGGGAAGATCGCCGTCGCGGCTCTCGGCCAGCGCCAACATGAGCCGCCCCCACGTGGCGCGCTCGGTATTCTCCGGAAGCAGCGCGAGCAGGTGATCTTTCGACCGCGAGCTGCCGAAACGAGTGGCGATCAGATCGCTTCGCCACGTGCCTTCTGCCGCGGCCGCGCGCAGGGCCGCGGAAGACCGGCCACGGCGGGCCGCAACGACCGCCGCCATCAGTTCGACCTCCGGGCCCGCCGCCCCCAGCCGGCGCGCTTCAGCCACGGCTTCGCTGGCTTTGGCCCATCGCTCGAGCCGAATCCAAACCGTCGCCAAGTCCCGCGCGACCACTGCCGATCGAGGCAGACGACGGCGCGCTTCGAGCAGACAGGTGACCGCTCGTCTATTCTCCGTGAAAGCCGTTCGGGCGCTGGCAGCCGAGATGGCTGCCTGTAGGTGCTGGAACCCGGCTGCCGAGTACATGAGGCCGGCCGCCGCGGCTCTAGTATCGGGGTCCGGACTATCGGGGCCTGGGGTATCGACGGGCGGTTGAAAGCCCTCGGGGAGACCATCGAAGCAGTCGACCGATGGCGCAGCAGCGACGATCAGCCAGGCAAGGGCGAAGTTCATCGGCTGTCAGGGCCGCTCATCGGCGGCCATCTCTCGGCGCAACGCGCGCTTTTCGTCGCGTTCTTTAATGCTGGCCCGCTTGTCGTGGGTCGCCTTGCCCTTGCAAACACCCAATCGAACCTTTGCCCGCCCGGACTTGAAGTACACTTCGAGCGGGATCAGCGTAAAGCCCCGCTCTTTGACCGTGGCGTGCAGCCGGTCGATCTCGCGTCGATGGAGGAGCAGTTTCCGCCTTCGGATCGGGTCGTGGTTGAACACGTTGCCGTGGTCGTATTCGGCGATGTGGGCGTGATGAAGATACATCTCGCCGTTTTCGACGGCGGCATAGCTGTCGAGGAGCTGGACCTTTCCCTCTCGCAGGCTCTTCACTTCGGTGCCCGTCAGGACCATGCCTACCTCGAGGTCCTCCACCACGTCGTAGTTGAAGCGGGCCTTTCGATTTTGGGTCACCATCTTGACCCCGGGACGAGACGACCCGTTCTTGGCCTTATTCTTGGCCATGAAGCTCACCATACGGACGCCGCCCGTACCCGTCTATGAACAAGATCGCGGTCAACGGAAGGGTTAGCGTAGAATGCAATTGTCGATGAGCCTGGTCTTGCCGACGCGCGCGGCGACCAGGATCACCGCCGGGGCCTCGGCTCGCTCGAGCGGCCGCAACGACTCGCCGTCCCGAAGCTCCAGATACTCGGGCGTCACGTTCAATCGCTGCATCGACGCCCGGACCTTCGACAGGAGGACCTCCGCGTCGCGCTCACCGGCATCGTAGGCCCGGACCGCTTCCGTTAGACCTGCCGACAGGGACCGAGCGCGACGACGTTCGTCGGGGGACAGGTAGGCGTTGCGGGACGACATGGCCAATCCATCGGGGTCGCGAACCAACGGCGCCCCCACCACCTCGACGTCGACCGCGAGGTCGCGGGCCATGACCTTGAGCGTCACGAGTTGCTGGTAGTCTTTTTCACCGAACACCGCGACATCGGGTCGAAGGATGGAAAACAGCTTGCACACCACCGTCGTGACACCGTCGAAATGTCCGGGTCGGGCTCCTCCGCACAGTCCCCGGGTCACCTCGCCAACGGATACCGTCGTTTGAAAGCCTTCGGGATACATCGCGGCCACATCAGGCGCGAAGAGGATGTCGCAGCCGGCCGAGGCGAGCTTGGCGACGTCGCCTTCGAGGTCGCGCGGGTAGCGGTCGAGGTCTTCGCCAGGCGCAAACTGGATGGGATTGACGAACACCGACGCGACCACGAGGTCGGCGCGAGCCTTGGCAAACCGCACCAACGATAGATGCCCCTCATGAAGGGCCCCCATGGTGGGCACCAACCCTATTCGCAAGCCTTGTTGCTGCAACGGCCGAAGATGGGCCTTCGCCGCCTCGACGGTGACCAGGCGCTTCATGGAAGTTCCGATTCCGCCTCAGACCGGGACGCCGTACAAAACACCCATCGAGTCGTCGCCGTCGTCACCGGGGTCTTCGTCCGTCGCCACCTCGCGAGGCCGGAACAGCGGCTCCTTCGTATGGAAAGTATGCCCTTCGGTGGGGAATTCACCCGATTGGACCTCGCGCTTGAAGTCGGCGACCGCGTCGGCAATGCCCGGACCCATCTGCGCGTACTGCTTCACGAACTTCGGGACGAAGTCATCGAACATTCCGAGCAGGTCGTAGATCACCAACACCTGGCCGTCGCACGCGACCCCCGCTCCGATGCCGATGGTGGGAATGTCGACGCTCTCGGTGATCATTCGCGCGAGTTCGACCGGTATCCCTTCGAGGACGATCGAGTAACAACCGGCCGCCTCGAGCGCCCGGGCGTCGCTCAGAATGCGATCAGCGGTGGCCGCGTCTTTGCCCTGGACCTTGAAGCCCCCCATCGCGTGCACGGACTGCGGCGTAAGGCCTACATGGCCCATGACCGGGATCCCGGCCTGGACGAAACGCTCGACCATCGGCGCGTAGGCTTTTCCGCCCTCGATCTTGACGCTCTGCGCGCCCCCTTCTTTGATCAGCCGACCCGCGTTGCGCAGTGCTTCGGTCGTGTCGGCCTGATACGACATGAATGGCATGTCGGCCACGACGTGGGCTCGCTGCGTCCCGCGCACGACGGCCTGAGTGTGATAGATGATGTCGTCGATGGTCACCGCCAGGGTGTTGTCCCGCCCTTGGATGACCATCCCGAGCGAGTCTCCAACCAAGATGGCATCGACGCCGCCCCGGTCGACGAGTTTTGCCATCGTGGCATCGTATGCGGTCACCATGGTGATCCGCTCCCCATCCCGTTTCATTTGGCGAAGGGTCGTCGCGGTCACTTGTCGATTCTTGCTCATTGTCTGACCTCACGGGCTCGACGCTCCTTAGAGTCGCCGTCCCGTCTTCAGTCCCGCCACCCCGCCTCGATCGGCGTGCGCTCACCGAGCAACGGCCCGGCCGCCTGTTGGTGGGTCCCCCCTGCTCACGGGTCAGAACAGCTTTCGTCCTGCCCCGGGTTTCCATGGGCGGCCCGGCGGCCAGCAAGTCACCACGGTCAGCGTTTGGTGACGAACGGGTTATAGTGCTGGGTTCCTTTACCCATTCGGCGAATGGCGGACAACACCTCCTCCATGTGAGCGTCCTTTTCCAATAGGTTGAGCTCGGAAGTGTTGATGACCAGGAGCGAGCCGTCGTTGTATCGGAAAAAGTAGTCGTTGTACGCCTGCACGACCTGCTCGAGAAACTCGAGGGTGATCGCGCGCTCCCAGACCCTATTGCGGGCCCGAATCCGCTCCAGCAAGACGTTGGGTCGAGCCTGCAGATATACCATTAGATCCGGTGACGGTACCTGTTTGACCAGGTGGGTGTAGATCCGGTCATACAGCGTGCGCTCCGGATCGTTTAAGGCGACATGAGCGAAAACCCGATCTCCGACGAAGGAGTGGTCGACGACCGTCGACTTCTGAAAGAGGTCGCCTTGCTTGAGCGCTACGTGGCGCCGATATCGCGACAGCAGGAAGTACATCTGGGCTGAGAAGGCCGTTCGTCGAGGCTCATCGTAGAAGCGGACCAAGAACGGATTGGCTTCCACATCCTCTTCCACCAGGCGGGCCTGCGTGCGCTCGGCCAGCGACCGGGCGACCAGCGTCTTACCGACCCCGACGGGCCCTTCCACGGTGATGAGCCGGGGTGAATTCCCCTGCTTCTTACGGCGGGCCATCGAGCCTCTGTACGTTAGGCACCCCCAAGGTCCGGCGCAAGCAACCAGACGACATCGAGCGGCCGTCCAAGAGGCAAGGTCCGTTGCGTCCGGAGTCGGATTGCGCTCGTCGGCGAGTCAAGGAAAGCTGCCTCTGCGATGAATGGGTTTGAAACCTCGGTGGCTGAGCAAAGCGAGCGCCGTCCCGTCCTGTTCGGGCTCCTGACCGCGACGATGGCCGGGGCCGGGATATCGGTAGTGGTATCGAGCGCCGGCTGTGGCCCCGGCTTCGATTTCGAAGCCCCGGTGGTGTTCACCGGAACGATCTCGCTCAGCCAGCAGCGAGTCCTGGCCATCGACACTTCGGTCATTCTCGACCTTCGGGGTTCCCGCCGTGGAGACAACGAGGTCACTTGGTCCTTCGAGGGCACGGTTTCCGCGACGAGCGCGGAGGCTGCGGAAAATCTCGCGATGACGACCACGGTCGAGGTCCGGGATGACGACCTCGACCAACTGACATTGACCTTGCCTCCTCCGCAAGACGGCTTGCTTGACGGCGTCTGGATCGTCTCTGCGCCTGCCGACCTCGACCTCTCGGTGGTCGGTCGCGGCCGTGGTCAGCAGATCGCCGATTTCGAAGGCGACATCACGGTGGAGGCGGCCGGCGGGGTAGCGATCCTGGGGGCGCAACGCAACGTCTCGGTTCGCTCGAACAACGGCGACATCCTGGTCGACACGATTCTCGCTCCTTCGACGACCACCGAACTCAGCACCGCCGGCTCCATCCAGCTGGCCATTCCGCTCGACTTCAGCGCCCGGATCGACGCCCAGGCCGGACAGGACCGGCTCATCGATATCCGGCACCCGAATCTACCCCCGTGGCCAGGCAACGGGGCGCCTTACTCAGTGTCCGTTGGTGGAGCACTGAGTCGGGCCGGCTTGGTTTCTAGCACCGGCGACGTGTTCATCACCCTGCCGTTATGAATACAAGGAGCACCCGTGAGTCAGAGATTCGAAATCACCGGAGGCCAACCCATCGGCGGCGTGATGCGGCCGAGCGGCAACAAGAACGCAGCTCTGCCGCTCATCGCGGCCACGCTGTTGACCGACGAAGAGGTCATCCTTCGCAACGTGCCCGAGATCCGAGACGTCGAGGCACTCCTTCGAATCCTGGCCGAGCTGGGGGTGCAGGTCGACTTTCGTGAAAAGGGCGTGATCGCGTTGTCGGCCGCCAACGTGAACGGCGCCGAGCCCGACCCGGCCGTGTGTCAACGCATTCGCGCGTCGATTCTCCTCGCGGGCCCTCTGATCGCTCGGCGGGGCCACGTCGACCTGCCGCCGCCCGGTGGTGACGTCATCGGTCGCCGCCGCCTCGACACCCACGTCTTGGCTCTCGAGGCCCTCGGGGCGCAGATCGACGCGAGCCCGCACCGGTTCAGCTTCCGCGCGCCAGGTCGCCTTCGCGGTGCTGAGGTCTTCCTCGACGAGGCTTCGGTGACCGCGACCGAAAACGCGGTCATGGCGGCGGCATTGGCCGAAGGCACCACGGTCATCATGAACGCCGCGAGCGAGCCCCACATTCAAGACCTCTGCCGACTCATCAACGCCATGGGCGGCAAGATCTCCGGCATCGGCACCAATCGGCTGGAGATCGAAGGCGTAACGATCCTGCACGGCGCCGACTACACGCTGGGCCCCGACTACATCGAAGTCGGCTCGTTCATCACCCTGGCCGCGGTCACTGGGGGCGAGCTGCGCCTCGTCGACGCGCGCCCGGAGGAGCACCGATCGACCCGGATCGCGTTCGGAAAGCTTGGCATTCAGTTTCACGCCGACGAAACCGGCAAGGACATCATCGTGCCGGGGGGCCAAGAGCTGCACGTCTCCGAAGATCTCGGAGGGGCCGTTCCCAAGATCGAAGACTCGCCCTGGCCCGGATTTCCGGCCGACCTGACGTCCATCGCGGTCGTCGCGGCGACGCAGTGCGTGGGTACGGTCCTTATCTTCGAGAAGATGTTCGAGTCTCGGTTGTTCTTCACGGACCGTCTCGCGGCGATGGGCGCCAAACTCATACTCTGCGACCCGCATCGAGTGGTGGTTAGCGGAAAGGCGAACCTCGTAGCTCAGGAACTGGTCAGCCCGGATATCCGAGCCGGGATGGCGCTGGTGATCGCAGCGATGTGCGCGTCTGGAACGAGCGTGATCCACAACATTCAACAGATCGATCGCGGCTACGAGCGGATCGACCAACGCCTCGCCGATCTCGGTGCCCAGATCACCCGCATCGACGAGTAGGCCCGACCTTGCGTCCCATGGTCCGCCGGGCGAAAAGCGGTCCATGCCGGCCCTTACCCGCAAGCAGACGATCCTAGTGCTGAGCGGCGTCGCCGCTTTCTTGCTGTTTTGCCTGGTCGTGATCCGGGCCTTCACCGGCGGCGCCATTGGCGAAGACTGCGCAGGCTCCGGTTACTGTCGCTTCGGGCTGATCTGCCTCAACGACCGCTGCTTGCCCCCATGCCAGGACGATGACGACTGCCCAGAAAACATGCGGTGTGGCATCGTGATGCCGCGCACGCCCCTCAACGAGACCCGCGATCCGCTCCTGGTGTGCCTCGAGAAGAAGGAGGCCGAGCGCTCCGTTCAGCGATCGGTATCGGCGCGCGGAGAGAAGAGCCTCACCGTTCTCAACCAGAAGCGGTCCGACACTTACGACGCGGTGCAAAAACTGCTGATCGTCGAGAAGTGGACGCTGACCGACGAACAGTTCGATGAGAAGTGGAACGCGCTTCCCGAAGACGTTCGCTGGGAGCGCCCGGTCAAGGAGCTCGCCCGCATCATCATGACGACCGGCGGCACGCCAGCGATGTAGTCCCCCGCTCCCGCGGCAAGCTTCTCGACGCTCCGGGGCCCGGTTGCCTCCACTCCTCTCCGGTGCTCATCTGAGCTCGTGCGTTGGACTCATCGCGGCAAAAGCAGAAACGTGATCGACCTCCGGGGGGGCGGCCGGATGGCCCGTCGCACCGGTCTGGGCCTGGCCGGAACCCTGGTCCTTCTGATCCTGAGCATCGCCTTTGGCAAGAACCTATTCACGTTGACCGGGACGACGCCTTACTCCGGCATCACCGAGCTCGATGGTGAACCCGTCAACGCGGACCCGGAAGAAGAAAAGCTCGTCGAGTTCATGTCCTTCGTCTTGGATGACTCGCAGGAGGTGTGGAAAGAGCAGTTTCGAAGCGCGGGCAAAAAGTACGAAGAGACCAAGCTGGTTTTGTTCCGCGACGTCGTCAAGTCCGCCTGCGGGACGCAAGACTCGGCGATCGGACCTTTCTACTGCCCGGCCGACCGCCGTGCCTACATTGACTTGTCGTTCTTCAAAGAGCTCGACCGCCGCTTCGGCGCGCCCGGCGATTTCGCTCAGGCCTACGTCCTCGCGCACGAGGTTGGGCACCATATTCAGAACCTCACTGGCATCAGCCGCGAGGTACGAGCCGCGCAGCGAGCCGACCCGAGCCGCAAGAACGAGCTGTCCGTCCAGCTGGAGCTTCAGGCCGACTGCTACGCGGGCGTGTGGGCTCACGACACCAAACGACGAGATCTGCTCGAAACCGGCGACGTCGCCGAAGGCATCGGAGCGGCGACGGCCGTCGGCGACGACACCATTCAAAAGAAAGCCCGCGGCTATGTGGTACCGGAGTCGTTTACTCACGGCTCGGCCGAGCAGCGGGTCGCCGCCTTCAAGAAGGGCCTGGCGTTCGGAACGATGGCCGCGTGTGACTTTGATATCGCTGCTGCGCCCTGACCGTAGAGCTTGATCCAAAACGAAGCGACGGGTGCCGAAGCGTTGCGGAGCTCCCGGGCTCTTCACTTCAATGGTCGTCGTCCCGAGGTTCGCTCACCGTCCGCTCGGTCACCACCAGGACCCACCGAACGACGTCGCCACGGCGGTTCTCGGCGACGATCTCGACTTCACCGGGCGCCCGGCCTTCGACTTCCCCCGCCGAGGTCACTGTGGCCGACCAATTCGTCGTCGACCATCGGATCTGCTCTTCCGCCATGGTCTCACCCCGCTCGTCGACGACTTCGGCCGCCAGCCGCACCGTACCGCCTACGGGGATCTCGACGATCGACGAGATCGCTCCGACTCCCGCCGGGTCTTTGCGAATGCCGGCAACAATGCCGGGCCGACCCTCTAGGTCGGCGTCATGGGCGCCCAGGGCCCGGATTGGGCTTAAAGGCTGACCACATGCGGAAAGCACGAATATCAGCGAGAGATTGATCCGCGGGACGTGCATCACGGGCGTCGTACACGACCGCCTGGTACCGAGCAACGATCCCACATTCTTCGGAGCGGCGAGCCCTGCTACAGTGCAGCGCTACGTGGCGCATCTCATCGATACGGTGCTCGAAATTGCCACCCCCGAGCATCTCGCGTTTCGGACCCGCATCGCGGGGCCCGGCCGGCGGTTCATCGCGTGGGTGATCGACTTCATCGCTTGGCTGATCATCCTGTTCTTAACGCTGGTGGTGATCGGCATGGTGGGAGGCAACGCGGGTGGTCTCGGCGTGGGACTGACGTTTCTCGTCGCCTTCTTTCTGTACTGGTTCTACTACGTCGTCTGCGAAACGATGATGGGAGGCCGTTCTCCCGGCAAGCTGGTGATGAAGCTGCGGGTGGTCAGACCCGATGGCTTGCCCATCACGTTTCGAGAGTCCGCCCTCCGTACGCTGCTGCGGGCGGCCGACATCATTTTCTTTCCACCCCATCTGGTACTCGTCGCGCCCCTGATCATGGCCCTGGATTCCAAGTTTAGACGCCTCGGCGACATGGTGGCCGGGACGATGGTGGTGATCGAAGACTTCTCTCGGATTACCAACACCGCCCAGATTCCCGACGACCCGCAGCTGAGGAGTGAGCTGCCAGGCCGGCTTCCGCTTGACCGCGATGATCTCGAAGCCCTCGAGCTCCTGGTCAGCCGGCCTCATATGAGCGAAGCGCGTCGGCGCGAGTTGGCCGACAAGGTCGCTCCGATCTACGCTCGAAGGCTCTCCCTGCCCATTCCATACGACTCCGCCCGCTTTCTGGCCACGTTGTACGCCCGGTCCCAAGACCAAACCCGGAGGACGCCGTTGTGACTCGCGAAGAACTCGTCGCCAAACGCCAGGCCGACTGGCAAAAGCTCGAACAGCGGGTGGCCGAAGCCGAGTCGTTGCGGGGCGCAACGGGCATGCCTCCCCAAGACATCGCCGAGCTGGCCGAGCTGTACCGAGGCATGGCCCCCGACCTGATGCGGGTTCGCCGGGACCGGCTCGGCGCTGACCTCGAGCGATATCTGGATACGTTGGCCAGCCGCGCGCACAACGCCCTGTACGCGGGCACCTCGGTAGGCGCGCAGTTCCAACCGCACAGCCTGCTGTTCGACTTTCCGGGCGCCGTCCGTCGCAACGCCGCCTGGTTCTGGCTCGCCACGTTTCTGTTCTATTTTCCAGCCGTCATCGCGGGCTTCGCTGCGTATTCCGATGAGAACTACGCCCTCGCGGTCTTGTCGCAAGAGCAGCTCGACATGATGGAGGCCATGTACTCCAAAGAGATCGGCGTCGACCGAACCCTGGCGCAGAACGAAGCGATGACCGGTTTTTATGTCTGGAACAACATCGGCATCGCTTTTAGGTGCTTCGCCACCGGCATCCTCTTCGGCCTCGGGCCGGTCTTCTACCTGCTCTACAACGGGTTGTTCATGGGGGTGATCGAAGGCCACCTCGCCCGCCTCGGCCTGTGGCAGAACCTGATGGCGTTCACGGCCACCCATTCGCCGTGGGAGCTCACCGCCATCGTGATCAGCGGGGCGGCCGGCCTGCAGATGGGGTGGAGCTTGGTGTACACGAACGGCCGTACTCGGCTCGGTAACCTGCAAGCGAACGGGCTGGAGCTTCTCCGTCAGGTGACCGGCGCGTTCGCGTTCCTCCTGATCGCGGCCGTCATCGAAGCATGGTACTCGCCGTCTCCCCTGCCTTACATCGTGAAGTACATCTCGGGCGGAATAGGATGGATGGTGGTCGCCGGCATTCTGCTCTTTGCGGGCCGGCATCGACCTCTGCCTAAAGACGTCAAAGTGCTTCGAGGCATTCGATGAGTCACCCTACATCCTTCGACCCTCGAATCGTGGTCCGCCCCCGTTCGCTCGACCAAACCTTGGACCTCGCGCTGGCGTACGTCCGCATCGGCCTCAAGGACTTCGTCCCTCTCTTCGCTTGGTTGGCGGGCATCAGCTTGGGGATCGGCGGGATCCTCAGCTACGCTTTCGGCTTCACGCCGCGTCAATCAGTCGCGATTCTACTGATCGTTGGCCAGATCAGCGAACGAGCGGTCACCATCTTCGGCGGACGTCACCTCTTCGGGCACGGGCTGCCGATACATCGCGCCGCCGCGCAGGCGTTTCGACACCTGCCGATCGCGTTCGCCGCCGCCGTCACCGCCAACCTTCCGTTCATCTTGATGCTGCTGGAGAACGACGATTTCGAAACCGGCCTGTTCCCGATGGGGTTCATGTTGGCCACCTTTTGGCCTTTTCTCCTCGCTTCCCATCTGTATCTCCGTGAAGTCTTGAGCCTGGAGCACCTGACGATCGGTCCCGCCCTCCGTCGGGCAAGAACCCTAGTTCAGTTCAGGTTCGACCGTGCTCTCGCCCTGCTCGCGGTCAGCTTCTTTGTTCGCGCCGCCACCGCGACCTTGGCGTTCACAACGGCGCGATTCGTGATCGAGTTCATTCTTCAGTTTTCTCGCGTTCCATGGAGCCTGTACCTGTGGGTCGCCGCCGCCGGATGGATCCTCGCCGGACAGTTCTTGGCGTTGGCCAAACTGTTCGAGTACGTGGACGCCCGAACCCGGCGCGAAGGCTGGGATATCCAGATCCGGTTCGATGCCATCAAGCAGCGCGACGAAGCCGCCCACGCCCGACGGATGACGGCATGAAAGTAACGGCACCAGATGTGCGGGGCACGAATCCCGGTCCGCTCCGCGGTCCGTCGATTCGCACCCGCGAATCCAGCAGACGCCTGATGAGTGCGTCGCTCCGCTTCCCTCGCGTACTCGACGCCGGGCGCTTCCGGCTGGCTTGGCACTCCCGACGACGACGAGACGAACTCCGGGCCGGTGGGTCGAGTGGGGGTCGGGACGCTCGCTGCCGACTCCATGGAACCATCCTCGCCCTGGCTCTGACCTTGGGGCTGGTCGCGCCGCCGGCGATCGCTCAGCCCTACGGCGATCGAGAGGACTTCAAGTGGTCGTTCACCGTGAGCAGCGGCGGTTACGACGCCCGATACGAGGCGACCGTCGACGAGATCTCGCTGGGATCCGGCGAATTCGTCGATGTTCGGTTACCGAACCTCGATGGGCGCCACGCCCTCCTCGTCCATCGCGCCGACCGCCAAGAAGCGCCATTCGACCTTCTGTTCCTCGACGATCGCTCGCCAGCCAAGTTGTCGCTCCAGGTCGGCGAGCGTATTCAACTCGGCCCCCATCATCTTCGGCTCTACGACCGACCGAGCTGCCTCGCAACACCCGCTTGCGCCGATGTCGACGACGTTCGGTTGATCGATCCCCCTAAAGGTGGAGTCTTCGGGGTTCGCATCACCGACTCCGCGGGCTACGAGGTGGCCCGTCAACTGCTGCTGCCCGGCTGGTTCTCGTTTGGTTCGAGCGAGGACGCCGACGTCCAGGTCACCGGGCTTCAGCCGCGGCACGCGCGCATCCTGATATCGAGTCCCCACCTGATCGTGGAACCGATCAACGGGCGAGTGTTCATCAACGGCGCACCCGAGTTCGATCGGGTCCAGCTCAACCCGGGCGATTCGATCGTCCTCGGCACCTTCTCCATCGAGATCAGCAAAGAGCCTATCCTGAGCGCTCGGCAAGCGGCGCTGGAGGCCGTCGAGGCCCGCCGCGACGAGTTCGGACGGCAGTCCTACGAATTCTGTCACGACGAAGACTTCGGCGAGAACGACCCGCGAGTGGCCCGCGAGCTATGTGCACTTTTCGATGAAACGACCGCCGATGTCTGCCCCGCCGCGGCCGAGAGCTGCCCCTGGGGGCGGTCGACGATGTCGAGCTGGGACTGGCCGTCGTTGCCGAGTCTCTCGCTCCCCACCGCCCTGCTTCGGCTGGTATTTTTCATGCTGCTGGCAGCGCTGGTTGCGTGGGTGATCGTGCTCATGGTGCGGTCGGCCCGAAGCGAAGGGTATCGGCCAGAGAAGGTCGTTGACGAGCCGACGCTCGACCTTCAGAAGCTGCCCGAAGCACGCAGCCATGTGCTTCTGGGCCAAGCCGACGCCGCGCTCCGAAAGGGCGACCCCCGACGGGCAGCGATCCTCGCCCACCTCGCGATCCTTCGACATCTGGACGACGCCGGCCTGGCTCGCTACCACCCGTCCAAGACCAACGGCGATTACGCGCGTTCGATCCGGCGCCAGAAAACACTGCACGCGCTTTTTCGCCAGGTGAGCCGCCAGACCGAGCGGGTTCGTTTCGGGGACGGAAAGGTCGACGTCGACGAGGTCGCGACCGCCATCATCAACGCGCCGGACGTTCTTCGACATGCCCACCAACCTTCGCAACAGGGGGCCGAATTGGGCATCGTGGGCGAAGCCGGGTGGAGCGACCGAGCCGCCGGCACCGGCTCGGTTCTGCTGTTGCTGGCCTTTACGAGCAGTGGGTGCGTCAATATCTCGGGCAAGCCTTACAGCTCCCATGCACCGGAGGGCATGGCTTCGCTCCCGGCGCTCCTCGAGGCGGCAGGCCTCGAGGTAGAGATCGGCAAGTGGAAGTGGGAAGACCTTCCGGAGGAAACCGGGGTGGTCGTGCTCCGCACGAGCGCCGCTTTTCTCGGTCAGTGGCCCGACGAGCTCCAGCTGGACGCCATTCTCGATACGGTGCCCGTGGTCATCATCGATGACTCACCGATTCCGAGCGGCGTCCTCGATCGCACTCGGCGGTACCCCAGCGGTTCGACCCGGGCGCAGCGGTTCCCGGTACCCTCCGAACCTGGCCCCTGCATCCCCGACGACCTGGTCCGGTCCGTCTCTCGGCCGGTCACCATGGTGGCGCCTCAGCGGATCGAAGTCGTGCCCCAGAGCACCGTCATCACCTCGTCCATCAGCGAGCAACGTTTGTCGATGACGCCGATCTTGGGATTCGCAGCAACCAGCTCTACCGGAGGGGCGGCCGCCGTGTGGGCCGGCCATCGCCAATCCAGTGGAAGCTCACCGTGCGTGTACGTTTTTGCGAATCGAGGCTTGCTGACGAACGCATCGCTGACCCGGCCCGAAAATGCAGCCTTTGCCGCCGCGTTCTTCGCCAGCCTAGCGAGCCCTCGCAGCACGGTCGCACTGGTCGAGCGCCTCGATGATCGGATGGCCACCGACACTGCCGATGAGACTTCCAACGTCTTCATCGCGTCCAACATGTTGCCGTTCTTACTGCAAACGCTGGTCATCATGATCTTGGTCATGATCGCGGTGGGTGCAGCCTTCGGCCCCCTTCGAGATCCGGTGGAACAAAAGCACAAGGCTTTCGTGGAGCACGCCGAGGCGCTCGGGCGCCACTACGCGCGGGCCGGCACGAGGGGGCTCGGACACAGCGCCCAGTCTCTCGCGCGGTACGTGATTCACGAGAACCGGGAGCGGGTCCGGGCTGGGACCTCCGGTGGGTGGCGAGCGTTGGTAGAAGAACTGGCCGCAAAGCACGACCTGCCGCCGCGAGATGTCCTCGCCGCGCTCCGCCTCGGAGTCGAAGGAACCAGCGAGCTCGGGACCCCGAGCCCCAGCGATCCGCCGCCGCACAGCGAGCAAATCTTGCACGCCCTGAGTCGACTATTGGCCGACCGAGAAAAGGTCTACGGTCTGGCCAAGAAGACGCCCAAGTACCGTAAGGATGAGTTCAGCGACGTGCGCGACGCTTTTGGAAGCTCGTCAGCAAACGCATCGCACGGCCCGTCGGGTAGCCCGTCGGGCGGCCGGTCGGATCGGTAAGTAGAAAGGAAGCCCCCTTGGAGCTCAACGAAGTCAGTAAGTTGTTCGAACGCATCGAGGATGAGATAGGCCGGGTCTTCGTCGGTCAGGACGCCGTCCTCAACTCGGTGCTGATCGCGATGCTCGCGCGGGGCCACGTCCTGCTGGAAGGCGTGCCGGGAGTAGGAAAGACCCTCTTGGTCCGAACCTTGGGCCGAGTACTGGGCTGCCACTTCCGTCGGGTCCAGTTCACCCCGGACCTGATGCCCTCCGACGTCACCGGTTCGACCCTCTACAACAGCCAGAAGGGCACCTTCGAATTCAAGCACGGACCGGTCTTCACCCACATCTTGCTCGCCGACGAAGTGAATCGCGCCCCCGCGAAGACTCAAAGCGCGATGCTGGAGTCGATGGCCGAGCGGTCGGTCACCGTCGATGGGGTGACTCACCCTTTGCCGGAACCCTACTTCGTCTTGGCAACGCAGAATCCGCTCGAGAGCGCGGGAACCTATGCCCTGCCCGAGGCTCAGCTCGATCGATTCTTGTTCAAGCTGCTGATCGAGCATCCGTCTCAAGACGTTGAAGAGCAGCTGCTTCGCAACGTCCGCGACGGCTTTGATGCGGCTGACCTCGAGGCGGCCAATCTCAAGGAGACCGTCAGCGTCGAGCAGTTCAGGGGTATGCAGACCGCGGTTGAATCCGTCCAGGTCGACGACAAGATCGTCTCGTATATCGCTCAGCTGGTCGGCAACACGCGCCGTCATCGCGCCGTCCAGATCGGGGCGTCACCCCGGGCGGCGATCGCGTTACTCAAGACTGGCCGCGTTGAAGCCGCCGTCCAGGGGCGGACGTTCGTCATTCCCGACGACATCAAGACTCACGGTAAAGCGGTCTTGCGCCACCGCCTGATCCTGCAGCCGGACGCCGAGATCGAAGGCGTGACCACCGACGAGGTCATCGACGCGGTTCTCCGCGAGACGCAGGTGCCCGGCATGGGCGAGCAACGCGGCCAGCCCCGAGGGATAATGGGCGGAGCACCGTTTCCCGCCATGGCCCCGCCGCCAGGGGCGATGAACCCGGCGATGCCGGGCGGCCCGATGCCCCATCCGAACGCGCCGGGCCTCATGCCGGGCACCCCCCCGCCGGGGACGGCGATGCCAGGCGGCACCATGTCGGGCGCCCCTATGCCCAATCCGAGCACCTTCAGCAGCGGCGTCCTGCCCACGCCGAGTGCCTATGGGGCACCAGCTCCTGGACAAGGCGCTTATGGCCAACCCGGCCCGAATCCAGGCCCGAGCGCGTACGGCATGAACGCGCCCGGCCCGACGGCGCTCGGACGATCCGGCGCTTTCGGTGCGGCCTCCCCCGCCGCGGCCGGCGCCCCGGGGAGTTTCGGCGCCAGCCCAAGTCATGGCGGTCCGTCGGGGGCCTTTGGCGCGCCCCCGGCTGGATCGGGGCCGTCGATGGCTCCTCCGGACGTCCAGGGGGACCCGAGCGGGACCATGCCGCGGCCGCCCCGGGGGATGAGCGCCGGCCTGCCATCCGGGGCGATGAGGGCCGGCCAGCCGTCCGGGGCGATGAGCGCCGGCCAGCCGTCCCGGGCCACGGGCCGGGCGGGGCGCGATGGGGGGCTGCCTGTACCTTCGGCGTCCGGGGCCGGAGGCCAGGCCGAGCCTGCGGATGCCCTTCCGCCCGGAGCCTCCGCCCTTTCGGCGGGGCCGGACCGACCGCCGCCGGACCGACCGCCGCCGGACCGACCGCCGCCGGACCGACCGCCGCCGGACCGACCGCCGCCACCCCGCTCGCCGGTTTGGGCCGACCCAGCCGCCGGCCCCGAGAGCGCACCCGCTCCGTCCGGTCCTGCCCGACCGGATACTGCGCCTTCCGGTTCATCCCCGGCCCGGCCGGCCGGCCTGGACCCCGACACCTTGCCGCCTCCCACGCGCGGACCGTTCGGGAATCGAGGCGGGCAGTAAAGCATGGCCGTCCTTCCCGGCCGGGCGCTCATCCTCGCGATGGTGGCGCCCTTCATCCTGTCGTTGGTGGCGATCGCTGAACCCAGCACGGTCTGGGCGGTGCTGGCCGTCAACGGGGCCATCGTGGTGCTCGCCTCGGTCGACCTCGCCCTCGCGTGGCGCCCCGGGATCGAGGTCGTCCGGACGGTGCCCGAGATTCTCTCGCTGGCCCGTCCGGTCACGGTTCGGCTCGACGTGAAAAACAACCTGCGACGGCGAGTGAAAGTCCGAATCAACGACGCGATGTTTGAGGACGCGATCACCGAAGGTCTTCCGGTGACCGTTGACGCGCCAGCGGGCGTGGTGCGCTCCGGTTCCTATCGCCTCTCCGCGATGCAGCGAGGGACCCACCGGCTGACGGAGTTCTGGGTTCGTTACCCCTCTCCGGGCGGATTCTGGGTGCGTCAACTGAAGGTACCCGCGGTCGACGAGCTTCGCGTCTACCCAGATGTGCAGGCCGTCCGACACTACGAGCTGCTGGCGCGCACCAATCGAGACCTCATCACGTCGAGGGTGACCAAGATGAGGGGCGGGGACACCGAGTTCGAGCGGTTGCGCGACTTTCTGCCCGATGACGAGTGGCGCCGGATCGATTGGCGGGCGACCGCCCGCCGGAGCAAACTGACCGTCCGTGAGTACCAGGTCGAAAAGAACCAAAACCTGGTGTTCATGCTCGACTGCGGACGCATGATGACAGCGGTCTGGGACGACCTGACGGCCCTCGACTACGCGCTCAACGCCACGCTGATGCTGTCTCACGTCGCGATCCGCCGCGGCGACCTCGTCGGGTTGGTCGCCTTCGATGAGTCGGTGACCCGCCTCATGAAACCCAAGGGTGGCACCAGCGCATCGAACCAAATCATTCAGGCGACCTACGACCTATTCCCCAAGATGGTCGAGGCGGACTACGAAGCCGCCTTTCGGTCGCTCAAACTGCACGTCCGGCGTCGGACCCTCGTCGTGTTCATCACCCACGCCATCGACGAACAAACCGCCAGCCGAATCCAGCGATTATCGCGCGACCTATTGCCGACCCATCTACCGTTGGTGGTGATGCTCAAAGACCGAGCTCTGCTCGAGCGGGCGCATCGACGATCGATGAATGCGATCGAGATCTGTACCCAGGCTGCGGCCGCCGAGATGCTATTGTGGCGAGATCGCATGCAGCGAGAGCTCGTCCGGTCGGGCGTAATGGTGCTCGACGTCCTGCACAACCAGCTGACCGGAGCCCTCGTATCCAGATACTTGGAAGTGAAAGCCCGTGGCCTGATCTAGGAGACTTGCTCCGAGCGAAGCGTGACAAAGAAGCGGACTTTGGGCGCTC
>CAZFIV010000036.1:55656-58723 GCA_964519665.1 uncultured Myxococcales bacterium | reverse complement strand
GGCTGGCCCCCGGTGAACGCCGTCCTCGCCCAATGGGTTGAAAGGGCGGTCGGCCACACCCTCATTCCTCGCCCAGCGCACCTTGAAGGGCGTTCATCAGCCGCGAGTCCATCGCCGGCGTGACGTGCGCGTAAGTTCGCATCGTCGTGGCGGCGTCCGCGTGGCCCAACCTCAACTGGACGGCTTTCAACGACACACCGCTTTCGAGCAGCATGACCGCGTGGCTATGCCGGATCTCATGCAGCGTGCGGGCCGGAACGCCGGCCGCCATCACCACCTTGCCCAAGAGCTTGCGGGCCCGGTCCTGGTCGATCGGCGTACCGGTGGCCGTCGCGAACAGATAGTCGTCGAGCCCCGCGCCCCGCCGCGCCCGCTCGTCCTCGATCAGCCGGGACAGCGCCGGCGGCACGTCCACCGTGCGGCGCGAGGTCTCCGACTTCATAGGCTCGATCTGCCGCGACTTGCTGAAGGTGCGGACCAACGACAGCCGACCCCGGCCGTGGTCACGGAACCGCAGCCCGAGCGCCTCGGAGATCCGACACCCCGTCCAGGCCAACACCTCGAAGATCAGGGCTTGTTGGGGCGTGAGCACGTAGTGGGCGGCCGCGAGAACCTGCTTCAACTCGTCGGCCGCCCAGTACCGAATCGCGGTCTCGGCCTTCACCCGGGCCTGCTTCGAGCCCCCTGGGCGGCGAAGCCCGGCCATCGGGTCAGCATCGATCCACCGCCGCTCGACCGCGAAGGCCGTGACCTGCCGGAAGGCGATGTGAACGGCTTGCATGGTGCGCATGGACGCCCCTCGGTCCTTCAGCTCGGCGTACAGCGCTTCGATGTGCTCGCGCTTCACGCGGGCGATGGGGAGTTGACCCCGCCGGGGCACGATGTGGGTCCGCAGCAACGACCGGTACTGAGCGAGGGTCGCCGGTCGAATCCGGTCCTCGGCGGCGGTCAGGAACGCGTCCACCACCTCGGCCAGGTTCCGGTCTTCGGCCTTGGCGGTCCGTGGGGCCTCGGGCTTCGAGGCCATCCAGGCCCGGGCCTTGTCGAGAACCTCGCGCCGGGACTTGCCGTAGATGGACTTGCGGCCAAGGGAGGGCGGTGCCGCCCATTCCCACCGACCGTCCCGCCGTTGGCGGACGGAGCCCAGACCGTAGTTGGATGTCGCCATCCCGAATCTACGGTCATAACTACGGTCGGTTGTCAGCTAAGTTGAGTCGGGGCGAAAGGATTCGAACCTTCGACCTCTTGACCCCCAGTCAAGCGCGCTAACCAGGCTGCGCTACGCCCCGAAGGACCCGGAGATAAGCCTGGAACCGGCGGCTCTGTCAAGGCCGCAATCCGTGGGCTGGGGGATCGCACCCGGTCATGGTGGCCTTGGTTCCATTTCTGGATTTGCGCCGGTGAAAGCACCCTGCGCTCGCTTGCTGAGGCCGCGCCGCATCGGCATGCTGGCGCGCCTTGCGAATCGCGACCTGGAACGTGAACTCCCTGTCTGCTCGCCTCGAGAAGGTGTGGTGGTGGATCGAGCGGGCGGCGCCCGATGTGCTGCTGCTGCAGGAGACCAAGCTGACCGATGAGGCGGCGCCGGTGGAGGCGTTCGCCGAGCGGGGTTACACGCTTGCGCACCACGGGCAGGGCGGGCGCAATGGGGTGGCCATCGCTTCTCGGGTTGGCCTGGAGGCGGTCTCGGTGGCCTTTGATGCGCCCCTGCCCGACGAGGTCGACCCCGACGACCCCAACACCGAGGCTCGGATCATGGCCGCTACCTGCGGAGGCGTGCGGGTGGTCAGCGTGTATGTACCCAATGGGCGCACGCTCGACTCGCTGCATTACCACCGCAAGCTCGAGTGGCTGCGGCGGTTCTCGGACTGGGTGGCGGACACCGAGTCGCCCGGCGGCGCGCTGGTCCTGGGCGGCGACTTCAATATCGCGCCGAACGATGCCGACGTCTGGGACCCGCAGGCGTGCCACGGCGGCACCCACGTGTCGGGGGCGGAGCGCGAGGCGCTGGCTCGGTTCACCGATTGGGGCCTGGTCGATGGCTACCGCCTCAAGCACCCCGAGGCGGGGCGGTACTCCTGGTGGGACTACCGGGCCGGCGCGTTTCACAAGAATTGGGGCATGCGCATCGACCTGATGCTGGTGACGACCTCGGTGGCCGAGCGGGTGGTAGGGGCCGAGATCGACCGGGAGGCCCGCAAAGGGAAGCCGATTCCCTCCGACCATGCGCCGGTGGTCATCGATCTCGACGAACCCGGCCTGGCTTTCGACGCCCGGTGGGAGCGCGCCGACGCCAAGAACCGCCCGTCCAGCGGTCCGAAGCCCCGGAAGTCTCGAAGCGGCTCTAAATCCAAAACCCCCTCGGCCGGCTGACCTGCGGTGAGATCTCGGCGACGACCTGCCGTTCAAGCCGGGGTCCTGGCAACGCTCAGGCTACGTTGAGGCACCCGCCAGGTCACATCAGCAGAAGACAGAAATAGTCGAACTGCCCGTCGGCGGTCAGAACGGCGTAACCGGGCTCCATGTGAGATTGGTTCATGAACTCGACCTCCCGCGTACCGTCGTCACCCGGTTCGGTCACGCGCAGCCCGGCGATCTGGGTGGGGGTCTCGACGGTCGCTTGGTCGTTGACCTCGAGGGCGATCGCCCACACGACTTGGTCGTCGGGGCCGCGCCGCATCATCACGGACGGCTCATCCCCCTTGTTGACGACGCCCAGAACGCCGCCCATGAACTCGACCTGGTCATCGAGGGTCAATCGCGCTGCGACCTCCCGATCGATCGCGACGCCTTTGAACGGGCCGTCCGCCGTGTAGCCGCACGGACCGAGGTCTTCGACGACGTCGAAGAACTGCGCGGTCTCGTACACGACATAGCCCCCGACCCCGAGGACAGCGACCATGACCACGAGCACCAGCCACCAGCAGCCTCGACGCGTGCTCCTCGTCGGCGAGGGCAACTTGGATTGTCGGCGCGTCGGGTCCATGACCACGATCAGAGCTCAATGCCAGCCGCATGTCGAGTTCGCCAAGCCAGCGAGTCTGGCTTGCTCGAAAACGGCGCTGTT
>CAZFIV010000036.1:0-55556 GCA_964519665.1 uncultured Myxococcales bacterium | reverse complement strand
TTCGACGAACCCGATCCGGGCATGTCGAGTTCGCCAAGCCAGCGAGGCTGGCTTGCTCGAAAACGGCGCTGTTTTCGACGAACCCGATCCGGGCATGTCGAGTTCGCCAAGCCAGCGAGGCTGGCTTGGCCTTCCCGGTACGGTGCCTGCATCAGCGTCGAAAGACGCGTTGCGGAATCGAATGGCCCCCTCAGGACGTCGCGAAAACCAACGGGTACGTGACCGTGACGCTCCCACCGCCCTTGGGTCTCGGGAACTCGAGTGATTTCAGGACCCGAATGACGCACTCCTCGACGGTGGTGTCGTTCACGGATGTTTCGCGAACCCTGGCCCTCGAGACGGTTCCGTTGGGCGTTATCGTGAACGAAACCGAGACCTTACCCCGCAGATACGGGTTCGAGCGGAGTCGTTTTTGGTAGCAGAACTTGAAGCGCGCCAGGTTGCGGCGAATGGGCCTCGCCACCTCGGCTTTGGTCAGCGACCCCTTCACGGCCGAACGTCCGGACATCACTCGCACCGGTTGCTGTCCGTCGCTGGGGCTGCCCAGGTCGATCCGCTGACCGAGCGCTCCCATCCCTACGTTCGTCACGGGTTCAGGCGTACTCGCTTTGCCTCGACCGTGAGCGGCATCGTCCGCGCAGCCGGGACCGCCGTCCTGGCAGACCCGGAAACGATAGATCACCCAAGCTGGTTCTCCGTCCGCGGGTGGGGGGAATTCGAGCTCGTCCAGGATCTTGCGTGCGCATGCGTTGCGCTGGTTCATCAACGGCAGATCCGGCCCGGAGCCGATCTGAACCTGGGTGCCGGCGATGACGGTGTTCACCTTGCCGACCCGAGAGATATCGAACCGGATCTTTGCGCTGAACTGAACGCCGCTGTCGATGAACCGGTAGTAGCAGGACCAAGCGAGATTTCGCCGCTGCCGGTCGTCGAGAACCGCCTCGATGTCGACGGCGCGGAGGTCACCTTCGACCTGGACGTCTTCAAGGGCGATCACGACGCCGCGGGACTGCAGCTGCTGGGAGATCGCAAGGTCGCGTTGGGGGCTCCACGGCCCGCCCGGGGGCTCTTCGACTCCCGACTGTTGTTGCTTGAGCAGCTCATGGGCCTGTCGCATCTGTTCGGCCCGGACCTGGCGTCGGTACGCCACGATGGCCGTGGCCGCGCGGTCGGCCCCGACATAGGCGAAGCCCGCCGGCGCGATGACCGTCGTGGTCATGACGACGGCGAGCCCCGCGAGCAGCGCGGTGCCCGACCGGAGCTGGGAAAGAAACGGCCTTTGAAAGCTAGGTTGTCGACCGAGCAGCCACGTGACCGGCTGCAGCACGTTCTTCGGTTCGAATCTTTGTTTGCGGTCCGGAGCGTGACCGAGGGCCGAGACGGCGAAGAACCGGATGTTGCCGAACTGGGTCGTCAGCAGATTGAGCAGGTGTGGCTCGTTCTTTTCGAGCCACGCTCGGAGTCGGGCCGACTGCGCCCGGACGCTACCGGCGGTGATCGGCACTTCAGCGCCGGTCTCGCTCATGAACTCCGGGATGTCGGACTTGGTGAACACCACCGCGAGGGGCGTCTTCATGGCCCGGTGCACCGACCCTTTTTGCACCGGGCGCACCGCGTTGATCAGGCGAGTGACCAGTGCATTGGAAGAGATCGGCGTGGTTGTCGAGCTGAGATCACGGCCATTGAGCTCCTCGTACCGCTTTCGAAACGCGGGCAGGGCCAGCGGGTCGAACAGCAGAATGAGGCCGTCGGCGACCTCCAGGAAGCTGTGGCCCGCCAGGCCGGCTTCGCTGTCGAAGGCTTCGCCGGCGGGGTCATACAAAAACAGACGCATCGGCGGACCCAAAGAGCGCCACAGGCGCAGCGTGAGGCCGCTGGGCACGACGTCCGGCGATTTCTCGCGCACCCGCCCGGCCAGGAAGTCGGGCTTCCAGATGCGGTCGTAGCGGCGCTTGCCTTTGGGGTCGGTGACCTCGGCCTTGACGCCTCCGAGCTTTCCTTCGAGCAGCGAGTACAGCGCCGAGATCATGTAGGTCGTCTTGCCGGAGCTCACGCCGCCGTAGATCGGGATGTGTACGCACGCGCCGGGCCCCGGAGGTACCGATCGCTCGCACCGAGGACACCGGGTGGGTAGGCGGCCCTTGCCGAGCGCGTAGAGCGTCGGCAGCCATCGATTGCATGCGCACCAGCGGTATAGCAGATGCGCCCGGCGAGGGCGCAGGTCGTGGTGAACCGAGCCGCACACGCAAGCGAATGCGGGCTGCGGAAACACCGCGAAGCAGTCGGCGTGGGGGCATTGACCGCGTTCGCCGCCGTACGCCCACGCGAAGACCTCGTCGAAGCGGCGCAGCGCGAACGCCGGCCATCCGAGGACGTACGCGAGGACGGCGGCGAGCACCAAAATGCCGATGGTCCACGGAAGAGCGTCCGCTCCGGTCGCTTCGGTCATGCTGAAGGCCACCTCACGAGAAGAGTGGGCATCCTATACGGCCACCGCGCCCGAGTCAGTCGATGATCGACGCGCATCGTCCATGGGGGTGTCCACTCTGGGCGACGAAAGGCGACGCCCCCAGGTCGTCGGAGAGCCCGCGAGGGCCTTCAGCGTCGTCTCAGCGTCGTCTTCCGGCGGCGACGGCGCCCGTGGTTGACGGCGGCTCCACAGGCGAGGAAGCTTCGTTCATGAAGCCGTTCGCGTCCCTGCGGGTCGCGCTTCGGTCCTCCCAGTGGGACGATCGCCTGGCGGCGATCGAGGCGGTGGTGATGGCGGGCGACGTTCGTTTCCGGTCTCACCTAAGGAGGCTGGCGCGATTCCACTTGGCGCCGCCCGAGGTTCGTGCGGCCGCCGACCGGGCGGTCAAGGACCTCGACCGCTTGAGGGCCGAACGCCGAGGCTGGCTGTCGTTGATCTGCCGGCCCGAGCTCTGCGGGCGGGTTTCGATGCTGGGGCTCGGCCCCGTCGACCGCGTGTGAAAGACGACCGACATGCTCAATCAGGAATCCCTCGCCGCCGTCGCGGCTGCTCGAATCGACGACCATTGCGCTCGACCGCTGTACGAAGGCTTCGGCTTCGCGCAGATCCCCTCGATGGTGCGGTCGCTGCTGACGGATGCGCCGACGTCGATGCCGGCGTCGGTCCTACCTGCGGGCGATCGTCCGCGGCAGGTCGTCGTGATCTTGGTGGATGGCTTCGGGTGGTCGTTCTTCGAGCGCTACGGCGAGGATCTGCCGTTCTTGGGCCGTTTCGTGGCGGACGGGGTGGTGTCGAAGCTGTCTTCGCAGTTTCCGTCGACGACCGCCGCCCAGATTACCACATTGCACACCGGCCAGCCCGTTGGGCAGAGCGGTCTGTTCGAGTGGTCGTACTACGAGCCGGTCCTCGATGCGTTGTTCATGCCGCTGCCGGCGTTGACCGTCGAGGCCGACGGGCCCCGCCCGGTGGTGCCGCCCGAAGGGTTCGTCTACCCAACCACGTCGCTGTACGGCCACCTCGGCGAAGCAGGGGTGACGTCGTACTGCTATCAGAGCATCCGCTACGCCGCGTCGACATACTCGAAGGCGGTCACCGGCGGATCGGTGATGGTGCCGTTTCGAACGCTGCCGGAGGCGGTCGTCCAGTTGGCCGAACGTGTGAACGCCGCGTCGTCGCCGACCTATCACTGCGTCTATTTCGACGTCATCGACTCGATCTCCCACGTCTACGGGCCGAACGCCAAAGCCGTCCGGGCGGAGATTCGCGCCCTGTTCCGACTGCTGGAAGACGAGCTGGCTTCCGAGCTCACCGGCACCGACTCGCTGGTGGTGGTCACCGCCGACCACGGGCATATCGAGGTCTGGCCCGAGCGTACCCACTACGTCGACGACCTGGTCGCGGCGCTGCCCGCCTGGATGCGTACGATGCCCGATGGCCGGCCCGCGGCCCCGGCGGGCAGTCCTCGGGATCTGTTTCTTTACGTTCGCGATTCGCACGTGCCTGAGGCCATCGACGCGCTCGAATCCGCACTCGACGGCGCGGCCACCGTTCATCGAGTCGCGACTCTCGTCGACGACGGCTTTTTCGGCTCCGTGCAGCCCGCCCTGCGCGAACGGTTGTCGACGTTGGTGGTTCTGCCGCGACCCGGCGAATCGGTGTGGTGGAGCGGAGGCGGCCGATTCGTCGCCGACAAGCGGGGTCACCATGGTGGTCTGAGCCGCGAAGAGCTGGAGATTCCGCTCCTCGTCTGGCGTCCGTAGCCCCGTCGCTATGTGACCTTCGGGACCGTCGAGCTGGGGCCGCGGCCTCAGGGCTCGTCGAACGGTTCGCCCCTGAAGTGCTCGTTCAGGCGATGGACTTGGTCGCCTTCGACCTCGGTGTCATCATGGTCACCGTAAGCAGTGGGGCGCTGGGCATCGAAATGTTCGCCGAACTCGGCTTCGAGGTTGAGCGCGGCCGCCTCACCGGACGCGGCGTGCTCGACGAGGATAGCGAGCGCGCCGGTAGTGATGTCGAAGCACGATGACGGCGCCGAACCTTGCCACCGAATCGTCAGGTGAAGGCTGTTCCACCGGAAGTCTTCGGCCTCGAGCACGTTGTCTTCGTGCTCGATGAAGCCCTCGGCGTCGAGCGCTCGCTCCGCCGCCGCGACCGCGTCAGCGCTGGGAAAGTCGAGCTCGGCGAAGAATCGCATTTCTTCGGTCATTCGGACCGTCGAGCCTACGGCGAGCCAGGGATTGGAGTCGAGTCCGCACGGCCAACAAATCGTCTCGATCAGGGATAAAGCTTACGAAGGCCGCTCAGTGTTCGCGAATACGAATATACAAGCGGACTTGCGTCCTGAGCTCGGCCACCTGCGCCACGATGACCGCGCCGTCCGAGACGCCGGCCGGGATCGCGATGTGGGCGGTCCGAGGAACGAGCCCATCTCCGCCACAGGTCCCGCATATTCGCCCGCCGCGGTGACCGCGGCCCTGGCACCGCACACATCGACCCAAGACGGTGACCGGGGCGACGACGCCGGTGTGCGCCTCTGACGAACGCAGTATGACCTCCACATCGAGGCGGCCGAAGATGTCGGGGCGCCAGCCGCCCGGGCGCGCCGATGGTTCGCGGTCGCGAAGAGCATCGGCGACGTCGACGAACGGGGGCCGTCCGACATCCACCAACGGCTCATCCGCCGACCGCGACGACAGCGGGGGAGGCGAGTCCTCCGCCCGCTGTCGGTCGTAATGCGTTCGCCGGCGAGGGTCCGAGAGGACCTCGTAGGCTTCCAGGATGTTACGAAAGCGCGGCGTGTTGGCGAGACCCGCTCGGTCCGGATGCTGCGTCTTCGCCAGGCGCCGGAACGCTTCCCGAACGTCGTCGTTGGAGCTGCCCGGCGGTACCTGGAGAATGCCGTAGTAGTCCTTGACCATGGAGGCTCCCCTGTCGCGTTACTCTCCTTGTACCGTGATTCGGCGGGCTTGCGCCTTTTCGACCTTGGGCAGGGTCAATCGAAGGACGCCCTGCGTCAGTTTGGCTTCGATCTTCGTCTGATCGATCTTTCCCGATAGCTGGAATTGGCGCTGGTAGCTGCCGGGGCGGTACTCGGTCGTGATGGTCCGCCGGTCGGTCGACGGGGCGGTCGCGGCCCGACCGATCAAAGTCAGGATGCCGTCGTTGACGTCGATGTCGAGGTTCTCGGCCGGGATGCCAGGCATGTCGGCGAGGACCGTTATCTGGGTGTCGGTCTCGAAGATGTCCACCGCGGGCACGAAGACGGGCCCCGGACGGGTGTCCTCGGCCGGGTTGGTCAACGAACCGCCGGTTTGGGTTTGAAGCGCGTCAGTCATGATCGATCTCCTTGTCGTCTGTTCGGTTCAATCTTGATTCACGCCGATTGGACGGTGATCTGGCGCGGCTTGGCCTCTTCGGCCTTGCCGAGGGTGATGCTCAGAATACCGTTCTTGTAGCTAGCGGTGACTTTGTCCGAATCGAGGGCCGAGGCGAACTCGTACGAGCGGCGAAACGTCCCTGCTTCCCGCTCGCGGCGGTGATAGCTGACGTTTTCGCCTTCGTCTTCGATCTTGCGGGCCCCGGCCACGGTGAGGGTCCGGTCGAGGGTCTCGATGGTGATGTCTTCGGGGCTCATGCCCGGAAGTTCGGCCGACACAAAGTAGTTGTCGGCGTCTTCCTCGATGTTCACTGGCGGAAACACGCCGGGGCTGCGGCCACGGCCGCTGCTCAGCGACTCGAAAGCGCTCTGAAACTCGCGCAGCCGACGGTCGAGCTCGGTGAAGGGGTCATTGCCCCACCGAAATCCGGTCGGATGGCGCATGGTCTTGATGATCATCAGTCTCGTCCTCCCGTAGAGTCGTCGAAATCAGCGCCCTCAAACGGGCGCCGGAGCCGTCTCGGACGGCAATCGTTTGAATCTTCAACGCATGGGGACGGGGCCGAAGGCGAGCCGTTCCCAGCGGCATCAAGCTCACAGCGGCCCGACCGTCAAGCACCGCCGGCACGGTGGCCCGAGACTTTTGCCAAGCGGGGCCGGTCCCATCCTGTATTCGTGGGTCGAGAGGGAAGGGGACGGCGGACGGTCAGCTGATCCAGCTCTCGATGAGGAGGGTGGCCGCCCATCCTCCGAGCGGCGCCAAGACCGCCTGCACGAACGGCTGCCGCCATATCGGCGCGAACGCTCCTCGACGCATGTCTGCAACGTCACTGGCCAGACCACCGATGTAGGCCGAGAGCTTCTCGTCGTCCTTGGTATCGGCCACGACCTTGAGGGCATTGAGCCGCTCGCCGGCGGCCGCCCGAGCGCCTTCCGCCGAGCGCCATAGAATGGTCGCGGCGAAGACCGCGACGCCCGCGTTGATGCTCATGACCGTCCAGATCTGCGGGGCGATGTACCACCGATCGAAGAAGCTGGCTCGGGACACCAAGAAGAGGGCCAGCACCAGGAAAGGTCCGACGACCAGGCCGCCCAGAACCTCGGTCCGCAGGGCGAGCAGTCGGATCCCCAGCCACTGGGAAAGGGCATCCTTGCGACTGGAATCCTGGGCCGGCTGTTCGATGCCCCACTCACGGAAGGTCTCGTCCGGCCAGAGGTAACCGTGCGTCGACAGCACCTTGATCAAGCGTTCATCGAGCATCACGGCGTCCACCACGTAGATCAGGAGGACGAGCATCGTGATAATCGAGAACACGAGACATACGACGTCCAAGAAGAACCCGAGCTCGTCCCGGATCGGTTTGATTGCGGAATAGCCTCTGAAGACGAAGAACGAGACGATGGAGAGATACAGGATCACCACCACCGTGATTCGGAACGCTCGGCGGACGCGTCCGCCGTCGGCATAAAAGTCTCGCCACACTTCGACCATGTCCACCGGGAGCCCGGCACGAGCGTTCCGCCCGACGATCACCCACCGGAAGTGTCGGAAGATGCGCCCGAGGCTCCACCGGTCGGGGCGGCGAAGGATGCTGTACCGCTGCCCGAGCTGGAACGCGTTCGTTTGTAGCCGTCGATGGGTGCGCCCGAGCAAGAACAGCGCGAGAAATCCCGAGGCCAATCGGACGGCCTCGGTCGGCCAGACGCTGATGCCCGCGAATATGGTGAACGGTTCGCCCGAAACGCCCTCGGTCGACACCATCAACACGAAGCCGTAGATCACCAGCAGCCCGCCCCAAAGGCTGATCATTTCGAGATACGACATCCGTTCGGGGCTGGGCACGTTCTTTCGGCGAAGGAACCACAGCGCGAACGCGATCAGGATGGCCGCGAGGTAGGCCAGTCGCTTCTTCCAGTCCGGGCCGCCTTCTCCGAAGCCCGCGTTGAGCGAATCGGTCAACACGCCGAGCGCGCACGACACGCGTCGATCTTGATGCTCGGGGTCGAAGCATCGATCACCCTTGGCTCGGGGGAACGTTGATGCGGAGCCTTCTTCCCCATCGGCTTCGGCTTCGGTCTTCGGATCTGCTTTTTGCGGCGTCGCCAATAAGTAAGGGCCCCATTGACCGATCTCGAACAGCCGCGGAGCCTCGACTTGCGGCCCCTGGTCGTATTCGTTCAGCTTCCGAAGGCCGAGCGCCCGCAGCGTCGCGTAATAAACACTGGTCTGGTAATTGTCGCGAAACGGCGGGAGTTGTTGTTGCCGGTGATAGATCACCTCGAACTCGGGGTCGCTCGCCTTGGTGAATTCGATCGGTTCCGGAATGAGTCGAAGCCCGAAGCTCGAGGCGACCAGGAGATTTCTCGTCCAGCGGATCTCCTCGGGATTCGAATAGCGAGCGTCGAGGTCGGTAGTGAAGAATACCGCCTGCGGAAACAGGTCCCGAAGGGCGCGAATCAGAAGCAGCTTGTCGTAGACGTCGCTACCGAGAATGCCGATCGCGCGGATGGATTTGTCGGACTTGCGATCTCGTAGCTTCAGGGCCAATCGGCGCACGTAGTCCAATCGGCCGTGGCCGGTGGCGCTCTCCGGCTCATCTTCGGGCGCCTGCATCACGATGGCGCCGTTGACGATCGCCGACTCGGGTTCCTCCGTCGTCCTCCCGTCCAGCCCGCGCAGATAGTTGACGCGCTCGATTTCGCAGAGTCTCTCCGACCATGCACGGGGCTTTCGTTCGAAGTACTTGACGGCGTGGCTCGCATTCTTTTGGCGTTCGTCCCGGCAGCGCTCATCGTCGCAGTCGCTCGGGTCTTCGGTAAGCAGGCTGATGGCGAACGACATCGGAAGGGCGCGGCCGTAGAAAGTATCCCATTCTGAAATGAGGAGGATCCGGTCGTACTCGTCGGATTCGCAGTCCTGGTCTTCGTCGTCGTCCGTGAGTGGCGCGCCGGGCTTGGGGGTTCTCATCTTGATCGAATGACGTCGAAGCTCGTCGACGAGCACTCGAGCGAGCTCCAGGTCGGTCGCGATCGTCCGGTCGACACTCGTGAGTTTTTCTGGGGCCCCCATTTCGTCCCCTGGTCCTGGCTGCGTATCCGGAAAGAAGACCTCGTCGGCGGTCGCCATCGGCGAGAAATATACGTGCTGCGACCATCGTCGTTGCATGGCGGTCAGTTCTTTCATGATGGTCGCTCTGGGAACCCGCTTCCTCCGAAGAGCTCGCCCGCGGACTTTGAGCTGCTTCTTCAACCGCTCGGTCGTCGAGTTGTCGAGCCGTACGAGCGTGTCCGAACTATTCGGGCCAACCGATCGGATGATGATCCGTTGATCGGTCTCGGAGGATGTCTTGAGCGAGGGGAGGTCGTCGGAATCGGATGGCGAGGCTGAGCCGTCTTGGTCGGTGGCCGCGGTCTCTTCCGAACTGCCGTCTTTGGAGGCGGTATGAATGGTCTTGGCGACGTCGAGGATGCACTTGAGCGGGTCTTCTTGCTCGTCGAAGATGCGGTCGTCCGCCCAGATGATCAGCACTTGTCGAGCGTCGCGGACATCGTCGGGTGACGCGTCGTCTTGCTCTTCGGACTCGGGCGTTCGGAAGGGCGATGGATTCAACCGGTTCGTGGTCGCGAGCTCGTAGACGAAGGTTGGATTCTCTTCGGATGACGCCAACCGGCAGCTTTGGATCGGGGTATCACTGTCTTGCTCGTCCAGCGGCAAAATGTGCACGTGATTTCCGTCGGCCGCCTTAAAGCCCAGGGTGTCGAGGGCGGCCCAAACGGCATATCGGTGTCGGAGCCGTCGCTCGTGCGAGACCAAGGAGTTGTCGGACGGCAGCGCGACGGCCAACGCCGGCAAGACCTCTTGCTTGTTGATGGTCAGCCGCGGGTGGGCGGTTTCGGTGCGATCGTTGGCGGCCTCGGAAGCGCGTTCTTCGACCGCCTCCTTGGCGACCCGAAAGGGGTCTTGCCACAGGTGGGCTCGGATCTTGTGCGTCCGATGCCCCGATTCCATCTCCTCGGCGAACGGACGAGAGCTGAGGAGCGGTTCTTGGAAAACGTACAGGCCGCTCGCAGCAAGGATCAGTGCCACGAGGCTAGTGAGAATAAGCGGTGTACCGCCACCGGATTCATCCATCGAAGACCTCTGCTACCGCGCACGTCCCGGCTGGCCCGAAGTCGATCGGGTCGTCGTTCATTCGGCGGTGCGCGGGCCCGAGTATGAACTCGCGCTGAGGCTGAGTCGATGCTCCCGGGGCATCCCACCCGAAATCCGTCGGTGGGGGCCCCGTTCATCTACTACATTCAGACCACGCATGGCCCTTGACGATGGCGATCGGTCGGGTCTCGTTCCCGGACCATCGATTGGGCATCGATAGGGCCCCGATAGGGCATCGGTAGGGCACCGATAGGTCACCGTCTATATCGACGTTTGCGTCGCCGTCGCGTCGATGTTTGGCGCGCTGAGTCGACATCGTCGGGCGGTTTCATACGACCGCGCCGTCGTACGTGACGACGGCTATTCGTCGGCGCGAACGCGCCGAACGTAGACTACGCCCCCGGTCTGACGGCCCACCGCGCCGATGGCGGTGCGGCCTTCGTCGATGGCCACCCCTCGTCCGACGTTCTCGCCTTCGCGCGGGGACGGGGCCTTGACGTAGGCGACTTGCGTCCAAGTCGTCGGGCCTCGGAAAATGTACACCGCGCCGGCGTCGGGTACGGCGTTGTCGCCGTCGGGATCCTCGAACTCGCCGAACGCGCCGTCTTCGAACGGTGCCCCGATGACGAGCAAGTCACCATCCACCGCGACCCGGGCCCCGAACTGGTCGCGGCCCTGGTTGCTGGCGCGTGCATCGTCGAGGAGGTCCCCGCTGCTGTCATGGATGTAGACCGCGCCGACATTCGAGGAGATGCCCATTCCGGGCAAGCTGGCGCTTTCGCGGGGCGCTCCGACGACGATGGTGGTGCCATCGAAGGCGACCGAGCGACCGAACTCGGTCCCCCGTTCGGCGCGAGGCGACCGGAACTCGCGTTCGAAGGCGAAGCCGGCGCCATCGTCGACGTAGATATAGACGATTCCGCGGTCGTTTTCGAAGGGCGCCCCGACCACGAGCCGATCGTCTTTGATGGCGACCGAAGCACCGAAGGCGGCGCTTCCACTGGGCGCGAGGATCTGCGGCTCGCCCCACTTGTCCGGGACTTCGCGGGGCTCGAAGACGAAGGCCGCGCCGGTGGCCTGACCTGGGGCGCCGACCAAGATGGTTCGGTCGTCGTCGATCGCCACCGCCTCGCCGAAGCGGTCGAAGCGTCCGAGATCATCGGCGGGGACCAGTCGATCGACGGGGGTGCCCCAGGCGTCTTCATTCGCGTTCGGGTCGCGGACGAAGACGTAGGCGGCGCCTCGACCGTCGTCGGCGTCGGGCGCGCCGACGAGCAGGACGCCATCGCGGACCGAAACGGCGGCGCCGAACGACAACGGCAGGTCAGTATCGGCGACGGGCGCGGTGACGAGGTCTTCGAGCGTCCATGTGGTGCCGCTCCGACGGTAGACGTAGGCGACGCCGTTCGGGCGGCCCGTTTCGTCGACCTCGGTGGGCGCGCCGACCGCGAGCACGTCACCGTCGAGCGCGATGGCGAAACCGAAGTTGTCGACGGCCGCGACCTCGGAGCCTTCGACGACCGCTTCCTCGAAGTCGCGACAGAGAACGCTCAAACCACCGAAGCAGGCGTCTTCGACGCACGGGGTGTCTTCGGCGGTGGTGTCGAGCGGCGGAGGGGCTGGAGCGGCTCGGTGCGGCGGGTAGATCGTACCTGGCTCGCAGGCTTGGCATTCGTTGTTGGCGACGCCCTGGTCCATCTCGCAGACCGTCGCGATGCAGGCCTCGCCCACCGTTTGAAGAGCCATCGTCGCGGTTTGGGATCCGGGGAGGCAGTCGCAGGCGGTGTCGGGGCCGCTCGCCAGGTCGCCGGCCTCGTTGGTGCTCAGTTCCGGGCAGGCGACGCATTGGTTGTCTTGGACCCGGGTGTCGACAGGGCAGGCGAGAGGCGAGCACTCGGTATCGGGTCCATCGCTCGGATCACCCGCGGGTCGGCCGAGGCCGGGTTCGCAGGCGACGCACGTGTTGTCTTCTACGCGCTGGTTCTCTTCGCAGAGCGTCGGGCGGCATTCGAGGTCACTGGTCGTCGTGCTCGTGCTGCTGGTAGGGATCGGCTCGAGCCCGGGCGGGCACTGGCAAAGCGTGTCGGGGCCGGACTGCAAGGCGCCGGCGGGACTCGTCAAACCCTCTGGGCAGGGCTCGCATTGGCCCGACACGACGCGCTCACCCTCATCGCAGTACGGGGTAACCACATTTCCGAAGTCTGACGCGCCGAAGCCACAGCCGGCCAAGAAAGCCATCATGGCGCTGGCGTTCGCCGCCCGATGCAGCGCCCGGCGCCCGCCGTTAGACATCGCTCGGCGTCGAGTATCGGGGACGCCGTCGGAGCCCGCGTCGCAACGAGGAGGGCAACGAGGAGGCCGCGCTGGGCCGCTGGAGCACGATTTCGGCCGAGCGTCGGTCGGGCCGGAATCGGTCTTCCAGAGGACTCGCCATCTCATGGACCCGTTGCATGCCAGCTAGATGTGCGGGAAGCAAATCCCGATCCGCTCTGCGGTTCGGTTGTTTGCATCCTCACACCTCAGCTGCGACCCCAGGGATCGCTTCGCGGACGCTCCGCGAGCGCGCTCGACGTCCTGCGTTTCGAGTGGTACGGACGCCCAGGGTTCAGCATGCCGGAGGTACCGCAACTGTCTACGATAAGCCCTCGACACCTTCGTGCCCGCCCCCGGTGGGCAGGGTGGGCAGGCCGGTCGTGGGCGCACGTCGCTTTGAGCGCCGCGCTGGTCGCGACGATGGTGCCTCGCCTCGCCCAGGCCCAGCTCGAGCAAAAAGAGCTCGAGGGCATCGGTGGCGCGTTCGAGATCAAGCTCGGGCCTTACCTGCCGGCGCTGGGCGACGAGGGCGGATCCCCGGCGTTCTTGGAGCTATACGGCGAAGGTCGCACTCGGGTTCTGGTTAATTTCGGCGTTGACCTGCAGGTTTACCGGTCACACTGGGTGACCGTCTCATTGGGCGGCACGGTCGGTTACATCGCGTGGGATGGCAACATCCCGGTCCCGCCCGACGGTCAGCTTGCGGTGGGCGAAGCCGGATCATCGACCTTCACCGTCGTGCCGATGACGTTCACCGTGGGCGCTCGCCTCGACTATTTCATGCAGAAGACCAATCTTCCGCTCGCCCCCTACGTGCGCGCTGGGCTCGCCTACCATCTGTGGTGGAACAGCGCCGATCTCGAAGGGGATGATAGCGGTGGCCGCCCGGGCTTCGTCGGTACGGCGGGCGTGGCCTTTCCATTGAATGTCATCGATCCCGGCTCGGCGGCCCGCTTCTATCAAGGCGTGGGCGTGCGCACCACCTATCTATTCTTCGAAGGGCAGTGGAGCGTGGTCGACGGCTTCGGGGACGGCGACTTGGATCTTTCGGATACCACCTGGTTCGCCGGATTGATGGTCGAGTTCTAGGCGATGGAACCTCTGTCGGCGGCGGCGAGAGTCGAGGCGGGCGTCGGGACCGCCATCCTGGCCACCATGCGAAGACTGCTGAGGCTTCGGCTCTCGGCGCGGGTCCGTCGTTACCGCGATGCGAAAGGGCGGGTCACGCCGTGGCTCGATATCGGAAAAAGGAACAGGGTCGCGATCGCCTGGTTGCACGGTTTTAGCGACCGGCCCGACGGCTTCCTGCGTACGGCAAGGCATCTTGCCAAAGACTTCCGGATCATCGCGCCGGCACTGCCCGCATTTCACCAGGGATGGCGCGACCCGGAAGCTCGGCACACGATCTCGGCGTTCGGAAGTTGGATCACCCCCCTGCTCGCGGACGCCGGCGCCGATCGGCTGATCGTCGTCGGCAACTCCCTGGGGGGCGCGGTGGCCCTCGACGTGGCGAGTCGGTCTTTGGAGGGGCTACGGGGCGTCGTGGCGGTTAACTCGGCCGGCATGCACGTCGAGGGCGTGCCGTCGGTGGGCGACGAGATCGCCCGTAATCAAAGCCCGTTCGAGATTCGACGCCGCGAAGACGTGAACGAACTCATGACCCGCCTCGTGGGCCGCCGGGTCCAAGTGCCCCGTCCGTTCGAGGTCGCGATGTATCGCGAGTATAATCGAGACGTCGACTGGTACCTTCGACTCGGCCGGGAGATCGGTCGCAGCAAAGCCAAAGAGACCGGTAACGGTTGGAAGTCAGCGGTCGCGTTGTCGGAGGTGTCGGTGCCGGCCCTGGTTCTGTGGGGTGTCCGCGACACGTTGTTTCCGACCGCGCTCGCCGAAAAAATGGCCGAATTGCTCCCGCAAGGCCGCCTGCAACTGCTCGAGGACATCGGTCATTGCCCGCAATTCGAAAGGCCCCGGATCCTGGCCGACGCCATCCGGAGCTTTGCCGAGTCGGTCGTTTGAGGTTGACCATGAGTGTGGATGCCGAGCAACTCGCCGCTGCCCTCGACACCGCAATCCAGGCGGCGCGGGAGGCCGGCGAGCTGATCCGCGACGAATTCTACCGGCCCGGCGGCCCGCGCGGGCCGCGCGGCGTCTGCCCGGTCGATGAAGAGGCCGAGGCCCATATCCGAGCGGCCGTTCGGGCCCGCTTTCCCGAATGGTCGTTCTACGGTGAGGAGAGCGGGCGGACCGGCGAACCGAGCGAGTACCACTGGTTGGTCGACCCGCACGACGGGACTTCGGCTTTTCAGGCCGGGCATCGCGGAACATCGGTATCGATCGCTCTTTTGAAAGGCGCGGAACTGATGCTCGGCGTGGTGTACGCGCCGTGTCCGCCGGTCGGCCATGAAGACCTCATCACATGGGTGCAGGGCGGAGAGGTCGTACGCAACGGCGTTACCGTGGACCGGAAGTGGCCCGAGGCCGGTCCGGACGCGGTGGTGTTGCTGTCGACGGGCGCGGACCGGAAGCCCACCGCGAACCTCGCGCTGATCGACCCGAACCGGTTCATTGCCGTTCCGTCGATCGCTTATCGCTTGGCTCTGGCTGCAGTCGGGGAGGGCGATGTCGCCGTGTCGGCGATTTCGACGTTCGACTACGACTTCGCGGCCGGCCACGCCATCGTCGTGGGGACCGGCGGCGTGGTGATGGATGCCGACGGTCAGGAACCGGTGTACTCGGTCGACGAGGGGCGCAAGGTCACCTCCAAAGGGCTGTTGGTGGGCGGCGCGCCGGCCCTGGTGCCGGTCTTGGTCGAGCGTCGGTGGTCGGGCGTCGTGCCCGCCCCGGTCGAGCGACCCAACGCGTTGGCCGCAGTGCGCCCGCCGAACCGAGTGCCCCGCGAACACTACGACCGAGCCATCGGGATCATGCTCGGTCAGCTGGTCGGTGACGCCCTCGGAGCGCAGGTCGAGTTCGAGCCCTCGTCGCGCATCGCCCAAGCGTATCCGCAGGGCGTACGGGCGATCGAAGACGGCGGACCGTTCGACACCATCGCCGGCCAACCGACCGACGACTCGGAGATGGCTTTGGGGCTCGCCCGCGCCCTGGTCGATGAGGGGCGGTACGAGGCCGAGAGCGCGGCGCGCGCTTACGCGCGCTGGTATGCCAGTCGCCCCTTCGATATCGGCACCACGACCCGGGCTGCCGGTTCGGCCGGAGCGCAGGCGATGCTAGCGGATGGGCCTTCGGTCGCCGAGGCCATGCGGGCCGCGGCGCTGGTCGACAGCCAGTCGAACGGCGCGCTGATGCGCATCTCGCCGCTCGCCATCTTCGGGTTCCGCGATGCGACCGCCGCCATCGGATGGGCGATGGAAGACGCTCGGCTGACCCACCCGCATCCGGTGTGTCAGGCGTCCAACGCCGCTTTCGTCGCGGCGTTGGTCGCGGGTCTCGAAGGTCAGGGTCGGGCCCAAATGCACCTTCGAGCGGTCGATGCGGTGGCTTCGCTCGAAGGACGAGACCCGGTCTTGCAGCGCCTCGAGGCCGCCCGGCACGGCGTACCGGTTCTCGATGGGGACAGCATGGGCTGGTGTTTACACGCCCTCCAGAATGCCTTTTACGAGCTCTTGCACGCGGCTTCCTTTGAGGAAGGCCTGGTGGCAACAGTCGGCCGCGGCGGCGACACCGATACCAACGGCGCGATCACCGGGGCGCTCCTGGGAGCTGCGTTCGGGGGCGCCGAAGTCCCTCTGGGCTGGCGACGAGCGGTGCTGTCGTGTCGACCGGGAGGGAAACGACCGCGTTCGGCCGACTACTGGCCGACCGACGCGCTCTTGCTCACGGCGCACCTGCTGGCAGGTGGCAGTGGCCAAGCCAGGTCGGCTTAGAACCGCACTTCCGACGTTTGAATCTGCTGAAGGAGCTCGGGGGTCAGAGCCTGGTAGCTCGATTCTCCGGGAAGCAGCACGTACATCGGGTCTTCGGTCTTGGTGGGATCGAAGCCCTCTTCTTTGAGCGCTTGCTTCTTGAGGTTGAAGGTCGCGGTCTCTTCGACTTCGTTGACGATGCGAAGAAACGCCGGGCGGGCGTGGCCGGGCAGGTCGCGGATGAAGCGGTCGGCCAGCTTGTCGACCGCCGACGCCTGGTCGTCGGCGGGGACGACGGCGATCATGCCGATGCGGCCGTCGCCGCCCGGCAACTCGACCCCGTAGGCGGCCGACAGGGCCACTTCTTCGAGCTGGTTGGCGATCTGTTCGAGCTCGGCCGCGGCGACGTTTTCGCCCTTCCACCGGAAGGTGTCCCCCAGCCGGTCGACGAACTCGAGATGCCCGTAGCCCTGGCGGCGCATCAGGTCACCGGTGTTGACCCAGGTGTCCCCGGACTCGAACACATCGCGCAAGAGCCTCTGGTCGGTCTCGGCGGCGTCGCTGTAGCCGGTGAACGGCGTGAGCGGCGTAACCTTGCCCAACAGAAGACCGGGGCGCCGACCCTTGACCTTCTGCACCTTGCCCTCTTCGTCTCGCAAGGGCGTACCGGTTTCGAGATCGGCTTCGACCAACGCGTAAGGGGTGAGGCTCAAACCCACGGTGCAGTCGAGGTTCAGTAGGTTAACGAAGTATAGGTTGCTCTCCGCGCCCCCGTAGATTTCAAAAACCTCCGATACACCGAAGCGCTTCTTGAACGGCTTCCAGATGTCCGCCCGAAGTCCGTTTCCGATGACCTTGGTGAGCGGATGGTCGGGATCATCGGCCCGCACGGGTAGTCGCATCAGATACCGGCACAGCTCTGAGATGTAGCCGAACGTAGTGGCGTTGAATTGCCGCACATCGAACAGGAAGTCGGACGCGCTGAAGCGCCGTCGCAGCGCCACTGCCGAACCTTGCACGAGGCAGGCCGGCCAGCTGAGAACGAGGGCGTTGGTGTGGAAAAACGGAAGCGGTAGGTAGAGGGTGTCCTTGCTCGTCATGCCGAGCACGATGTGCCCGTTGTAGTACGCGCTGGATACGATCCGTCGATGGGTTACGCGCGCCGCCTTGGGGCGGCCGCCGGTCGTCCCCGAGGTGAAGACATAGGTCAGCACATCATCAGGTTTGATAGTCTGGGTTTCGGTGAGATTCTGCTCGGACTGGGCGTTCAGCTCGGCCAGGAGGTCCTTGGCGTCTTTGGGGCAGAGGCCGTTTTCGTCGTCCGGGATCCCAACCCATGCGGTGGTCAGCGTTGGGGCCGCGGCCTGGGCGGCAGTGTACGTTTGCCAGCACTCGTCGCCGACAATGGTGACCGCGGCGGTGTGCATGTCGGTTTGAATGCGAAGCAACTCACCGGTGAGCTCGGTATTGATCATCGCGTTGATGGCGCCGATCTTCGCGACCCCCGAATAGATGGTGAGAAGCTCGGCGCGATTTTCCATCATCACGTTGACGACGTCGCCCTTTTTCACGCCCAACGACTTGAGCCAGTGGGCGATGCGGTTCGCGCGAGCATTGAACTCGGCGTAGGTCAGCTGACCTACGTGGGATTTGATCGCAGGCCGATGCGGATACCGAGCGGCGGCTTTCTCCAAGAGAATTCCCCACGACGGCCGTTGACGGTCGATCATCCTGAGTTTGTAGAGGCCCCAGACGATGCGCGGTAAGCGAAATACCACCCGGGTCATAAAGGCCAAGGTCATTCGAAAGAAAGAAATTGGACGGGACACTGACCCGCTAATCGACGGCTTTCGTGGATTCGCAGGTGGGCTTTCATCAAAAGAAGGTCGGGTCAGGATCAGTTGTATCGAATGAGCGCGGCCGTCCGCGGCTGGCGGCCGTCGTCGCCGACCGCCGCCGAGGCGGAACCGCGTGACGCCGGCGCCGGGGGCGAGCTGGTCACGGGGTCTCCCTGCCTTCGAGCGCCACGTTCGCGCAACGATGCGACCGTCGACTCATCGACCGTTCGCGGTTAGGTTCCCCCCATGAAGCTGCGCGAATGGACGCTGCATGAGGAGATCGGTCGCGGTGGTCTCGGCGTGGTCTACCGGGCTACGCATGACATTTTGCCCGGGGATTACGCCATCAAGGTGACCAAGCCCGAGCTCGCGTCCGACCCGGAGTCTCGCCAGCGCTTTCTGCAGGAGGCAGTGCTGATCTCCCGCCTGAAGCATCACAACATCGTCAGCACGGAGACGCCCTTCGAGGAGCAAGGGCGGCTGTATCTGCCGATGCAGCGGCTGCAGGGGCATACGCTCAGCGAAGTGATCGCGAGCCGGCCGGGCCCGTGGCCGGAGTCGGAGGCGGTCCGGGTTGTCACCCAGGCGGCGGAGGGGCTCGGGTTCGCCCACCGGCAGACGCCGCCGGTGCTGCACCGGGATGTGAAGCCGGCCAACCTGCACCTTGGGGCCGACGGGCTGGTTCGGGTCCTCGACTTCGGTTTGGCCAAGGTGCTCGGCGACCGCCCCCCGACCAGCGAAGAGCTCGGAGTGGGCACGCCGGCCTACATGGCGCCCGAAGTGCTCAACGGCCAACCAGCGACGCCGGCGGCAGACGTGTACGCCTTGGGGGTGGTGCTGTTCCGCCTCCTGACGGGGCGTCTGCCGATCGACCTGCCGGCCGAGTCCGGCTCGATCATGGCGCTCGTGATGGCGGTGGGGCAGGCGCACATGGCCGGCCTTCCCCGAGTGGAGAACCTGGTATCCGGGGTCTCGGCTCGCGTCAGCGACGTTGTCGCCCGCTGCCTGGCGAGCGCTCCTGAGGCCCGCCCCGCCGACGGAAGAGCGCTCGTCGAGGCCCTGCGCGGCGCCCATCCGCTCATGGGGGCGGCTGCGCCGCCGGGGGCGCCGGTTCCGCCGGGTGGTCCGATCCCGGCCGCCGATCCTGGCCACTGTGGTCCCCCGCCGGCGTTGGCCGCCGGTCCTGGCCACTTCGGTCCCCCGCCCGCGTCGATGAGGATGCCCATGCCGCCCGGGGGCCCGGCCGGTGGTTATCCGGGCGCGCCGTCCGGGTACGGGCCGCTCATGCCCTATGGGGCTCCGCCGGCGCCCGCTCGCCGCCGGCTGGTGTGGCCGGTGGTCTTCGGGATGTTCGGGGCGGTTGTGGCCCTGGCGGTGGGGGTCGTGCTGTTTCAGGTCAACCGGCCGTGCCCGCTGCCCGGCCAGACTCGGAGCCTTCAGAACCTGACGGAGTGCTGTTACCCTGGCCAGGAGATCGTCGACGGTCGCTGCCAAGGCCCGCCCGCTCGGTGTCCGTCCGACTTCATGGTGAAAGGCGAGTACTGTTCGCCACGGCCGGCTCCCACGGCGAAGGACGCCACGTTGCGGGCGGCCCAGGCGATCCGCAAACACCGTCCGGTGGACCTCTGGGATGGGCTTCCCGAGTCGTATCAGAACGACCTGACTCGGCTCGTGCATGCGTTTGCTCGTCGCTTCGACGACAACATCTACTCCGAAGGCGTCGAGCTTCTCACGCGAACGCACCGAGTCTGGCGGGACAAACGCGACTTCTACCAGAACTCGGCGGTCTGGCAGGAGTACACCTTTCAGCGGCAGGAGGCTCTCATCAGGACAATCCGAAAGCACGACGAGCACATCGCGGCGATGGTCGAGGAGGCTCTGGCCTCGGACCTCGCCGATATCGACCGCTTTCGCGAGATCGACATTCGGGCCGCGTTGCTGGCGGCGGGGCCCCGATGGTCGTTGAACGTTCGGCGGATCCTGGATGAGCCGGACATGTCGCCGCCGGACTTTTGGCCGATGATCGACAACTTGGAGATCGAATCCGAGGGACGAGGCTGGGTTCGAGTCAAGGGCTCGTCGAGTCGGTTCCGGTGGATCGAGGTCGAAGGGCACTGGCTCCCCGGTGATCTGGCCGAGAACTGGCGCGGCACCATGCGAAACGCCCACGCATCCCTTCCGAATATGTTCCTTGAGCTCGAAAGGAACAAATCGAAGGTGCTCCTGGTGATGAACACCTACCGCGGTTTCCTCACGCGGCTGGAACGCGCCCAGACCCAGGCCGAGTTTGATGCAGCGCTGAACTACGGGCTCGAACTGGTGGTCGGGCCCCGCAAGGAGTATCGGGTCGTCGTTCAAGTCGAGAGCCCGGGAAGACGCGATGGGGTTCTGGTCAAGCTCGGCGACATGACCCTCGGCCGGACCGACTCCCGTGGCCGGCTGGAGTATTTCATGCAAGCCCGTCGGGGTGATTCTTACTACGCCAACATCGATGCGCCTGCGGGCTACCGAACCAAGTTCTTCGAATCGACGACTCGGGGGCGGTTTCGCGACGCGCAGACCATCAACATCAAGATTGTCCTGACCCGTTAGGTACCCGCGAGTGATCAGAGCAAGCGACGACGATCTGCGTGCCGCGGCGAGAGCCGGCGGCCTTCACCTCGAGCTGATCGGACGCGGGCCCACCATCTTGTGCCTGCACTCGAGCGGCTTGAGTGGCCGGCAATGGCGAGCCCTGGCGGCCGAACTACAGACCGAGTTTCGAGTCTTGATGCCGGATCTCTTTGGCTACGGCGAATCGAGCGGGCCATCCGATCCGGGCGAGATCACGACGGAAGACGACATGCAAGCTCTGCGCCCCTTGGTGGCGGCGCTCGAAGAACCGGTGGCCTTGGTGGGGCACTCCTTCGGGGGCGTCCTGGCGCTCTTGCTGGCCGCGGAGCGACCGCTCGTGCAATCCGACCGGGTCTTCGCCCTCGCGGCCTACGAGCCGGTATCGTTCGGTGTACTGGAGGCCAGTCCTCGGCTCGGCCTGGACGCCGACCCGGCGAAGACCGACCTGGCCGCCTTCGGCGACGACGGCGACACGTTCTTCGAACTCGATGACCGCGGATACGAAGGTTGGCTGCGCCGCTTCGTCGAATGGTGGAACGGGCCCGGCGCGTGGGACGCGATGCGGCCGAATGTGCAGGATACCTTTCGGGCGTCGCAGGCTAAGATGCACGCCGAGGTTCGTGCCCTGCTCGCCGCTCAGCGTCCCCTCGACCACTACCTACCGGTCACCGCGCCAAGCTTGTTTCTGTGCGGAGCCCGGACCCGGGAGGCGGCGAAGGCGGTGTGCCGTCGCTTGGGCGACCGGTTGCCCAATGCCCGCTTCGAGACGATCGATGGAGCCGGCCACCTGGGGCCGGTCAGTCATCGCGACGCCGTCAACGCGGCCATCGCCCAGCATTTGCGGACCGCGCTTCGACAGTAGCGACCCGCGAGCGAAGTCTTCGCGCGAGCCGAAGGCGCTCTCATTCAGGTGACGCGATCGGTCGTCTGAAATTCTGGTTGACGCCACGCCTCGAGGGTGATGACCGACTGCAACTGCTCGGCGGCGGTGACGGCGTCGGCTTCGGTCACGTACAGGGGGCAGAAGCCGAACCGCATGAGATTGGGCGCGCGAAAGTCGCCGACGATGCCGCGCGCAATGAGGGCCTTCATCACTGGGTATCCGGCGTCGAACGCGAACGACACCGTGGCCCCCCGTGCCTCGGGGGCCCGAGGGCTCGCCAACGAGACCTGAGGGCAACGGGTTTCGACCTCCGCGATGAATCGCTCGGATAGCGCGATGCTCTCGGCGCGCAGTTCGTGCATGCTGACGGCATCGAAGACGTCGAGGGCCGCGTCGAGGGCGGCCATCTGCAGGACGGCCGGCGTTCCGATCCTCATCCGTTCGATCGACGGGGCGGGGTCGTACCCGACGTCGAACCTGAACGGGGCGCGGTGGCCGAACCAGCCGGCGATCGCCGGTTGGACCGATCCGATGAGGTCCGGACGGACGTAGATGAATGCGGGCGCGCCCGGACCGCCATTGAGGTACTTGTAGGTGCAGCCGACCGCGAAGTCGCAGCCGGCCTGGGTCACGTCGACGGGAAGGGCGCCCGCGCTGTGCGCGAGGTCCCACACCGTCAAGGCGCCTTGCGCGTGGGCGCGCTCGGTGAGCCGGGCCATGTCGTGGCGGCGGCCCGTCCGATAGTCGACCTCGGTGAGCAAGACCACCGCCACCGTCTCGTCGATCGTCGCCTCGACTTCGTCCGGGGCCACCAGGCGGAGCGTGTGCTCGGCCCTCAGGATGTCGATCAGACCTTGGGCAATGTACAGGTCGCTCGGAAAGTTGCCGGTGTCCGAGAGGATGACTCGCCGACCGGGGCGCAGGCGAACCGCGGCCGCCAGGGCCTGGTACACCTGGATCGACAGCGTGTCGCCGACGACGACCGTTCCGGAAGGCGCCCCGATCAAGGGGGCGATCCGGTCGCCGACCGCAGTCGGAAGGGAGACCCATCCGGCCGTGTTCCACGCGCGGACGACCTCCGTGGCCCATTGTTCACGCACCACCTCGGTCAGCCGCGCCGGCACCGCTCTCGGAAGCGGTCCGAGCGAATGGCCATCAAGATAGATGACGCCTTCGGGGAGGTCGAATCGGTCTCTTCTCAGCACCATCAAGGGCGGTAGGCATCCGAGGGCGTCGAGCCAAGCGGAATCCAAAGAGCTGCGGTCAGCTGTGGATAGGTGGCGTCTCCTGACGATTCTCGCTTGACAATGAGAATGATTCTCATTAACCTGGATTCAACGTGATGGGGGCCCGGCCCGGAGTCCTGCTTCCCCTTTTGTCGTCCGTCTCCTGCCTGTCGGTGGGACTTCGGGGCCCCATCACACCCATTCACGCGAGGCCGGCGCGGCGGACTCGTCGGTGGGCGTCCGCATCTAATCAGCCACACAAATGCCGAAGTCGTACCCAGTGACGGTGCCTTGGCAGACGCCGTCGTCGCACGTCGTGCCGGCGTTGCACGGCTGGAAGCACTGCGTCGCGGTGCCGGTGTCGACGCATATGTTGCCCCCTCGGCAGCTCTGTACCGAGCAGTCCCCGCCTCGAGGTACGGTGCCGGCCGGGCGGCACTCCGCTCGTCCGTTGCCGACGAGCGTACAACGGTCACCCGCGGGGCAGGTGTCGACCACCGGGTCACACGTGGGGCCGCCCTCGACGCAGGCGCCGAAGGCACGGTTGGTCAGGGCCTGGCAGTTGGGGCGCGATGCGTGGCCGCAAGCGACCGCGTCGCCACAGGGCTCATAGCATCGCGGCCCGCCGTTCTCGAGCGTCAGACACACCAGACCCGGTCCGCACGCATTGACACGACAGTCGCCGCCCGCCGGAACGGTTCCCGCCGGCGCGCACCCGAGGGTGTCGGCGCTCAGCACGGTGCAGGTCTCCATCATCGGGCAGTCGTCGGGCCGCAGCGGATCGCAGGCGGTCAAGGGCAGACAGAAACCGTAGGTGCCCGAGGTTTGGGCGAGCGTGATGCAGATGTGGTCGCCGGGAAGACTCACGCAGTCGGTGTCCTGCATCGCCGGCCGGCACGTCTGACGACAGCGCGGCGCGTCGCCGTCTTCGCTGATGACGCAGGTGGCGCCAACCGGGCAGTCGGGGGCCGGCAGCGAGCACATGTCGCCGAGAGCACTCGCGACGCCCAGATCCTGGCACCTCACGGCTTCGGTCGGCACGGGTCGAAACACGCAGGATTGCCCGGTCGCGCAGCCAGTTCCATTCACGGGATCGGCGCAGTTGTCGACCGATGCGTCGCGACCGCCAGCGTCCGGCTGAGAGCCTCCGTCCGAAGTGTCGAGCTCCCGGTCGAGTGAGTCGCCCGGCGGGGACGAGTCGTTACCGCCGCAGCCCACCGCAGAAGCGCCGATCGCGGTCGCGACCACCCAGTTTAGCAAAATCCTCATCATGTGCTTCGATACCCTTGGTCGGTTCGATGGGCGCGAAGCGGAGACCGCGGTTCTCAAGCGAATCGAAATGACTCGTTGCAGCCTCCGCGCATCACCGGGCCGGGGGGGCGCTCGGCGCGAACGGGTTCGGCGCCGAGCGGCGGGAGGAACCGCCCACCCCTCGTGGTGAGCCGCGCAGTCTCGTTGAACCGGTGCGCCGGCCGAAGCGGTCGTCGGATTCAGGCGGGTCAGGAGGGCCGAGCCCTGGCGGGCGACCGGTCAGCTGGCCTCTCTTCGGCCGTTCAAGACGATGCGAAGCGCGTTGCGCAGCTCGTCACGGCTGAAGGGCTTTTCGAGGATCGGCGCGTCGGGTGCGAGCTGGGGTGCTGCATCGGCAACGATAAAACCCGACATCAAGATGATGGCGATGGCCGGGTGGCGGCTGGCGACGCGCTCGGCCAGCTCGCGTCCGTCCATCCTCGGCATCGACAGGTCGATCAAGGCCAGGGCGAATTCGGAGGCCGTTTGGCTCAGGACCTCCAGAGCCTCCTCGCCGGAACCGACTTCCACGGAGCGGTATCCGAGCGACCGGACGAGCCGGGCCAGAACCAAGCGAACATGAGGGTCGTCATCGACGATGAGAATCTGGAGACCGTGGTGATCCGGCATCGAAGCGATCATCGATTTCGTACTGTCGTCCGGGGTGGGGGTTCGCGTTTCGTCGCTTCCGGCCGGGATCTTGACAATGAAGCGCGCGCCGCCGGAGGAAAGGTTGAGCGCTTCGATCGTCCCCCCAGCGCCCTGGACGATGCCGTACACCGTCGCCAATCCGAGCCCGGAATGCTGGTTGCCGTCCTTGGTCGTGTAGTAGGGCTCGAAGATGTGACCAGCGATGGCGGGGTCGATCCCCAGGCCTTCGTCATCGACCCGGATGCACGTCCAGTGGGAATCATCCGGATCAGGGCCGCAGTTCAAAGTGATGTGCACGCCGGGCGTCGAGCGCATCGCATCACGGGCGTTGGTGACCAAGTTCGTGATCAGCTGGTCGAGCTCGGTCCCGTCGATGTGGACCCAGCAAGGCTTCGAGTCATCCGAGATCCGGACTACGACCGCATCGCCCGCCATTCGATTGAGAAGAGGAAGAAGCTGGGACAGGTGGTCGTGGAGCTGAATGCTCTTCGGCTCCGTCGACCGCGACCGCGAGAACGTCAGGAGTTTGGTGGTCAGTTCGGCCGAGCGCTCGGCGGCCATCCTAATGGCGTTCAGGTGCTGGTTGTCTCGGGCCCCCGGGAGGGTCAGGCTGGCGATTTCGACGCTGGAGGTGATGACCGTCAGCATGTTGTTGAAGTCGTGGGCCACCCCGCCGGCCAGCCGACCGATGCTCTCCATGCGGGTCGCCTGCTGAAGCTGGGCTTCGAGCTGCTGGTTGAGTTGCACTTGGCGCACGTCCTCGGACACGTCCATGATCAAAGAGTCCCACTCTACCGTGCCGTCGGATCGTTGGCGGGGCCGCCCCTTTGCTCTCAACCACTTCCGCTTGCCGCTCGGGGTGGTGATCCTCCATTCGTGTGACCACGCCTGAAGCGTACGGGCCGACGACATGACCGAGTCCTGCATGGCCGGAAGGTCGTCCTTGTCGACCATCTGCCAAAGGATCGTTGCATCGTCGCGGATGGCTTCGGGGCCGACCTCCCAAAGCTCCAGACATCCAGAACTCATGAAGGTGACCGCGTCGCTTCCGTCCGGATAGAGGATGTAGCGGAACAAAGCGCCCGGTACCTGTTCGGCAAGGGCCCGAAAGGAGGTTTCCAGCCGGTCAAAATCATCGAGAATGGCTTCATGGGCAGTCAGCTCTTCGATGATCACCAGGCCTTCGTCGGCGTCCGTCATCTGTGAGCTAGGGCGAACCCGGATCGCCTTTCGGGCGCTGCCGGTATGCAAGAGACGAACGCTCGTGCTCAGTGCTCCGAGGGGAGTTGTCGGGCCGCAGCGCAAGAGTGTGCGGATGTCGGCGCCTTCGATGGGACCTTCGTTCCCGAGCAGTCGGATGGCCGCGCGATTGCACGACCGCACCGTTCCGGTCTCCAAGTCAAAGGTTACGACGGCGACGGGGAGCGCGTCGATCTCGACGGTGGTCGTAGAGCGCTCCTGTTCCACAGGCCTCCTATAGCATAGGCGCTTGGCGGAACACTGGTCGGTATGGGGAAGCGCGGCGCGCGTACGCAGCGATTTGAGACGGGCGAGACGTTGCGGGCGAGGCGCGCCTGTCGCACGCTCGCGGGCGAACGTGGAAATCGAGGTTGTCGCGATCATCCTGGCCGTGCTCAGCACCGTCGTCACCGTCATCGACCTGTACTGGAGTAACTTCCGGCGAGGCCGAGTCGTGGTGCCTCCGCTTCGGGTCCTCCGGCTGGAGCCGCTCAACTTCCATGCCGACGGCGAGAGCTATCGGTCGGTTCGTTTGACCACCGCCCTCACCTTCGTCAACACCGGTGCCCTTTCGAAGGTCGTCGACAACCTTCGGATTCGCGTCGTGATGCCCAACGGTCAGCCGGTGATCCTCGACTGGCGCAACGAGTGCGACTCGATCGAGGGCGACACGACGGCCTCGAGGCTGGCCACTCAGCCGACCCTCGGCCCCTACGAGAGCATCAGCAAGATTTACTCGTTTCAAACGCCGTCGAAGGCCCCGGTCGGCCTGAGGGTCAGTGAGCTCGAGACGTACGGCGAAGAGAATCCCGACCAGCGCGTCGAAGCGGTCGTCGAGATGTTGAGCGACCGCGACTGGAAGCCGCTACGTTCATTCTGGATGACTTACCGGGGCGCGAACTTCATCGAGATCGATTTCGACCGGCTCAACGCTATCGGCTGACCTCGGTGTGGCGGTCAGCCGGGCGAGACCTCCGGGGAGCTCGGGTTCAAGTGGGACGGCGGTGCCCCGGTCTCAGGCGAGTGGCAGCAGGTGTCTGACGAAGCGTTGCCGTTCGCTGAAGTCCGGCAGCTCGAGAGCAAGACTCTCGACCAACGTCGGCCATAGAGACCGGGGAACCGTGAACGCAGGCAGGCCCATCGCGTCGAACTGGTCTTGGATCAAGACTCGAGCGACCGGGCCCATCCGGTCGGTCAAGGCGTCGTGCAAGGTGTTCAACGCCACTTCAGGCACCAGCTCGGTCGATGGGAGGCTGTCGATGTCGATGTCGAGCGTGTGCGCGCGACGGTCGCCTTCACGGTGGGGAGGAACACTATCCCGGAGCCCTCGGGCGAGGCGGTTGAGCTTCACCTCGAGGGCGCCGAGCGCCACCGTCAGGAGCGGCGGGTTGATATCCGGCCTGGTGATCGCGATGGCTCGGTGATGCGGCGTCCGAAGCACGGCCACCATGCCTTGGTCGAAGCGGGCCCACGCCAGTCGCATCGCGTCGCGTTCGAGGTACTCGTACGCTTCGAGGCCGACCAGCAGCCGATCGAGGACCGCCGCGAGATCGGGGCCGGCCTCGGGCGGGTCGACGCGATACTCGAGGCACGTGCCCTGATGATCGTACACCGCCGCCCCGCGAACGCCGGGGACGGTGTAGAGCTGGCCGAGAAGCTGGCTCACGGGGTGTCTCCCTCGATCAGCTTCACCAGATGCCGAAGCGCGTGCTCGCTGGCATCACCAACGCCGACTCGGGACGTCTCGGCGGTTCGTTGACAGTACAACGCTTGGGCGTTGCCGACGACCGACCAGCCTTGGAGCTTCCCGAGTCCGAGCTCGGCGCCAGCGCCGTCGATCGCCGAGTTACACAGGCTGGCCACGGCGGCCGTGCTCTCGGCGTCTCCGTCGCCCGCGGAGGCGATCACTTGGTTGCGGCCGTCGACGTCGACCACCAATCGAACGCCGGCGGTCGTCTGGAGCCAAGTCGCAGGTTCGCCTGCGACCATAGACGCCTGAACGCCGGCCGCGGAGGTCGCGGGAGGGGCGGCGGCGAGGTCCGTCTCCGAAGCCCCGGCCGGGGGACGTTCGGTGGGAAGTGGGGGCGGCCGCGGGCGCTGGTGGGTGTGAAAGACGTCGGTCGGCGCCGCATCGCCGGTCGAGGCGACCGGTGGGGGGCTAAGGTTCTCGAGGTCCGCGGATAGCTGTTCGGGGGTCAAGCCCGACGGTACTGCCGCCTGCGCGGGGTTGGGTTTCGTCTGTGCGCCCGAATGATGGCTGCCGGGCCAAGTTTCTCGACTCCGGGTCGGCCGCGTGAGCTCGATCGGGTGGGTGCTGGTGCCCGTGACGCCCGCCTCGAGACCCGACGTGTCACCTCGGGCGGTCGTGTCACCGGCCCGCTCATCGAGGGGTGAAGGGTGAATGGGTGCGGCCCGCTGAGACTTCGGGTCTCGGTCTCGTTCGTCGGCCAGGGTCGCGGCCTCGATCAGGAGCTGCTGAACCGTCCCTTCGAGGTTGGCCCGGCGCGGCGCCATATAGACCTCGTGGACCCGCACATAACCGTGCTGAAGGCTCAGACATCTCGAAAACGCATCCATTCCCGTATGAGTGGCCGTTTCGGCGTAGACCAGGCGACCCGCGTGGAGGTGAAGGCGAGCTGCCCAGCCGGCGCACACGTCTTGACGACCGCCGCAGAAGGTTCCCCCGTTGTCCCAGCGCCGCCCCGACAGAGCCGGCGCGTGCGGGCACCCGATCCAAATCATGCCCGAGCGACCGTCGGCGGCCAGCATCTGGAGCAGGTCGGGCAGCGGGGCACGAGTGAGGCTTGCCCCGAACCACTCGGAGGACCGCGCCAGTGCGCTCAGGATGCGAGGTGCGCGGTCGATGCCCTCGATGATGTTGAGCACGGCGCTCACGCCTTGCCGTCGGAGATCTTCACGCTCCCATCCCGCCAAGCGGCGTCGGCTCAACAACAGTAGCGGGGGCCAGTGCGCGACCTCGATCGGCAAGACGGTGGACAGCGCGGTTCGGCCGTTGTCATTGAGGCCGGAGACCGCGAACGCGACCGGCGACGCAACGTCGGCGCCGTGTACCCGACCATCCTCGTTCGGAAGTTGAGCGGTCATCCGAGCGAGGCCCGGCACGGTGCGGAGTGCCTCTATCACCCAATCTTCGTCGGTCAGTCGGAGGTATTCCGGGCTCGCGGCGGTTGCGTTTCTGTTCACCGTACGCTCCGTTTCTGCGGGTCAGGGATGGTGGGTCCGTCCTGACGTGGTGGTACGACCGCTCTGGCGGTGGGGGCGGTCCAATAGCTCCATCGCCTTGCGCAGGCTGAGTCGCATCCGTTCGAACGAGCGAGCGAGGTCGCGGATCTCGCCCACCCCGGTGGCGGTGACGGGGTCGTCGACATGACCGCGACTTATCGCATCCGCGGTGTTGCGTAGCCGACGCAGCGACGAGCCGATCCGGAGCGCAAGGAACATTGCGGCGATCGCCAACAGCACCCCGACCGCCAACACGGACAGCTGAATCGCTTGCAGTTGGCGGACGTTCCGCTCCGCCACCCAGTCGGCGCGGACGGCGGCGGCGCTGAGGGTCTGCAGTAGCTTCGGGTTCGTCTCATTGATGGTTTGGACCGTGTCGTGGTATCCGCCGTCGTTGTTCGCGAGGCGATTCAACGCTTCGGCCTGGTCGATCCACAGCCACTTGGCTTCGTCGAGGCGCTCGGTGACCGCGTTGGCGGCCCGTTCGCGCAGGCCGTTCGGCGCCCGCCGACGAAGCCCCGTGTGGCCGCGCTCGAAGGCCGCGATCGATGCGAGAAGCTGGTCGCGTCGAGCGAGGCTCGGGGCGGTGTCGAACAGGAGCGCCTCCTTGACCGTCCGCTCGGCAATGATGCCTTGCAGGCCAGCCTGCTTGAGAGGGCCTGTCTTCTCACCCCTGGCGAGAATGCGAGAGACCTGCTCCATCTTTCGCATCAGCCGCGGGTTCTTCAATTCGACCTGAGTGAGCGCGTCGGTGCGACTCTGCGCGGCGACAACGAGCCGCTCGATCGCGTCGACCATGGTCTCCCAATCATCGGAGGCCGTCCGGAGCAGCTGCGAGAGCTCTGGGTCGGAGGCGCCCGCGACGTCTTCGAACCGGGTCGCTTCGAGATCGACCGGCGCCGTACCGCCGAAGCGAAGGGCGCGTTGAGTGACCGAAAAGACCTGCATCGTGTTGCGGAGGGCGATCAGTCCTTCCGGCTTCGGGCTTCGGGCGTAGGCGAGCGCTTCTTTGGCTACCTTCTGGCTCAGCATACCTTGTCGATTGGTGAGGCCGACCGTGCGGGCGCCCCCGCTGCCATCCCCCAGCAACAGGACGGTCGTCCCGAAGGCAGTGGCGAGGAGCCCAAAAAACGCTAGTGCACCGACGATCAACAGCGTTCTCACCGTCATTTTGGATCTCCCGATCGAACCGGACCTCGGAAGCCGTACCCGAAGGTCGCCCTCGACTGGCGTCGGCCTCGCTCCTGGATGATTTTGAAGAGGTTTCGCGGACCATTATCGACGAACCTCTTTTTCACGGTTTCGGCGCCGGCCTGGTCACCCTGCGCTTTGATCTCGGCGATGGTTTTGGCCATGGCTTTGGCGGCCTCGGAGTATCGGTGAAAGCGAAGCGAGAAGCAGCCGCGGTCATTGCCAGCGGCGGTCGGCATGTCGTCGAGCCAGACGACGGCGTCGCCCTGCATCAAGAAGCCCAGCAAGATGGCGCCGACGTGCCCCATCAGTTGTCGACGACCGTCCTGCGTAAACACGCCCCGGGAAATGTGGGTGAAGCTCCAGACGAGCGTAAAGGCGAGCGCCTCTCGGGCTTCCGACGGTTCGATGAGCTCTTTGGCTCTCAGCCACTCGATAAAGTACATCGCAGCGCTTTGCGCTTTGAGCTCTTCCATCATGGTGGCCGTTAGGCCCCCAAAAATTTCGGGTGGAGTCCGCCCCTCGACTCGGTACTCTGACGTCGGACCTAAGTTGCGGGACGCGTCGTGAAGCACCGTGTTGATAATGCGGGCACGGGAGTCGGAAGAAAAGTAGGCGATGCTGTCTTCACAGAAGTAATCTTGGACCGTTCGGCCGAACAGCGCGCGGCTGTCGTGATCATCGTACAGATTCGAAAAGGCCACCGTTCGCTGTCGGCCGGCCGCCACCAGGGGACCGGTGAGCGGCAGCGACTGACCGACGTAAGCACCGCTGAACACTCGGGCGTCGGCGGCGTTCAGCACCACGCTGACGAAATCCGGCAGTGCGAATTCGACCGGGCGTTCCCGGTAGGGCGGACCGGCCAGCTGCGCGAGTTGGCGCTCCATCTTCGATCGAACGATCGCGAGCTTCTTCTTCCAAGTGCGTGATCGGCGGTCGACCAAACCGAGACTGAGCTCGAACATGGCCTTACGACCGCAGGGCGCGAAGTACGACTCGTCGGGAGCGACGCGCAGGTACCACCTCGGGGACGCATCCAGCATTTCGATCCAAGCGGCGTCGGCTTTGTTCCAGTCGTTGGTCTTGAAGGCCTCGGCCGCCGCGAGTACATAGGCCCGCAAGGCCTCATCGCGCGGGTTCCGGATCACCTCGGCGAGCGCCTCGAGCTGGTGGGCCACCGCGGTGGTCTCGGGCTTGAACGCTTCGGAGTACGGTACGGCGACGAGCTTGTCGCCTTGGCGGCGGACGGCGTGAAACCGGTCCAGCAGTCGACTCGCGTCGGCGTGCGCGGCGAGCTTCCGACAGAAGTCCTGTTCTTGCTGCAGGTCGGCGGGGTAGAGACCGGACGCCGGGGCCGGCATCTCGGCCAGGGCCCCACAGGTCGCTTCGCCCGGGGCCGCCGAGGCCACGCACCACGGCCCATGGTTGCGAAGAAACAGGGCGCGGCTGGCCGGATCGAGGTCGGGAAGTCGTTCGAAGTACTGGGCTGATCCTAGCTGGCGCATATGCACCCGCTCGACCGCCCGGGCGAGTTCGGAGACCTTCTGCACCAAAGTCCAGTCCTCGGGCGATGCGGTCGAGAAGTCGGTGAACACGAGAGCCGGGGTGCCGACTCGGAGCTCCTCCAGGACGCGACGACCACGTTCATCAGTGGGGGGGGATAGGGCCGACGCCAGCTGGGCGTAGTCTTCCTCGAACTGAGGCGTGAACTTGCCGTCGTGAATCCAAATTTGGGACCGGGGGGCTTCGGGCGTCCAAACGATGGCCAGCTCCCGCGCTTCGAGCTGGCCGTTGGCGTTCGTATCCTTGATCCAGAACCAGGGCCGCGCGGCTTCCGCGGCCCGCGCGTTAAAGGTGGTCCGCTCCAGCTGTCCAAAGGCATCCGTTGGTGCCCGGGTTTCCACTGGACGGTTTGGGCAGCCGATGAGAAGACATCCCATCCCAGCCGCGGCGGCGATCGCGATGGCCCGCTGGAGCCTCCGACCCGTTTGAAATCCGCGCATCTTCGTGACCCAGGCTACAGAGCGGTCAACTTCCACACAAGTTGCACCAGGCCCGGCAAGCCCGGCATGACGACTCAGGTGGCGAGTGGCTTCGATATCCGGGTATTCGTATATGGCTCCCTCCGCCGGGGCGGTGAGTTTCATGGCGCGCTTGCGGGCACGGAGTGGCTCGGGGACTGGGTGACGCCGACCGAGTGGTATATGTGGGATTACGACGGCTATCCAGCCTTGACGCCCGGCGGGCGAACGGCGGTGGTCGGTGAGGTCTACCGGATCACGGAGAGCGTGCTCGCCAGGCTCGACGAGATCGAAGAGTATCCGGAGCGTTATCTTCGGTCGCAGATCGAGACCCCATTCGGGCAAGCTTGGGTTTACGTCGTGCCCGACCTTCCAACCGGCGCGGGTGTTGTGGAGTCCGGGGACTGGTTTCGGCGCCGGCCGGGCTGACGCGTCAGCGTGCCGCGTCAGCGACCTGCGGTTCGGAAGTTGATGGTCGAGAAGCCGCCGCCGTATGTTTCGTCCCAGTCGAAAGCAGGGTCCTGGTTTTCTCGCCCGAAGGCCTCGATGAGCGCGTCGTAGTCCGACGCTGAGACGGCGGGGCGTCGGTCCTTTGGGGCGCCCTGGCCGGTGAGTCGGCCGTCCGGGGTTCGAAATGTCGCGATATTCCGGAAGGTGAGGCTGATGCGAGCGCCATCCTCGCGGCGCTCGTCGAGGCGCAGCTCGACCGCCGGACGCCGGTCCGGTCGGATCCCATGACGAAACTGACGGTTCGTCTCCCAGCCGAGCACGAACAACGAGCCATGGGGCAGTTCGACCGCGTCGGCGTCGAATCGGCCGTCGGGGCGGCGCAGCTTGTATTGCAGGACCAGCCGACGGGTTGCGCCGACCGAGAAATTGACGATCGCCGACCCGCGGGCCACGTCCAGCGTCTTGTCGGCGTGCAGGCTGATGTTGCTCGCTCGATCCGAATAACGCTGAATCAGCACGTGGTTGAACGCCTGGCCGACGAGGACGCTGGCTTCTCGGCGCAGGCGGTCGACCGTGGGCGTAAAGGGATGTAGGGGCGGTTGCTCGTCGGCTGGATGCCGGTATAGGGGCTCGAGTCCGTCCACGGTCAAGCCCTGGATCGCGACGTCGCGGGGGACCCGACCGCCTCGATGAGTCATCGCCTGCCAGTCCACCTCGCGCATGAGATCGCCAAAAGCGGAGTCGAAGTCATCGGGAAGCACGCCGTAGTGAACCCGGCTGTCGCCGGCACCGAGCCCGTCGATGCAGGCGCGCCAGTCGGTCAGCACTTCGACGGCCGACCGGATGCGATATCGATCGGCGTCGTCGCCGTCGAGGAGGGAAGCAGCCTTGCGAAGCGACGCGAGCGACTCGCGGAGCCGAGCGACGCCGGCGGCGCCGACCGCATCGCTGACCACGGTCGTCGAGAAGCCCAGTGTTCGGGCGTCGTCGGCGGTCGTTCGAATGCTCGTGTCGGCGAACGCTCCGGTAAGGACCAGCCGGTCGACCCCGAGGCGGTCGAGCCGCTCGGCGAGATCGCTTGTTTCGAACGCCGAGGTCGGGCGTCTCTCGATCCGAAGATCATGCTCCCGTTGCATCGACGCGAGCGGTTCGAGCAGGTCGGCGCCCTGGTCCGAGCTCCGGGTCACCCAAACGATCGGGTGCCCGGCGGTGCGAGCTGCGGTCAAGATAGCCTGCAGAGGCTTCAGCAGGCTCTCGACGTTGACGGGGCGGGGCAGGAAGTCCTGCATGTCGATCACGAGGACGGCGATGCCCACACCGCCGTTGATACGCCTCGGCCCCCGCGATCGGCAACCCTCGGGGGCGGGCTCGGTGTTATCTTGGCGCGGTGTTGACCTTGCATGCGCGCCGAGAAACCAGCGATGGACGCCGTCCCGAAGGGGGGCACCTCGCGCCCGAGGTCGCGGCTGGCTTTCCGCTGCCGGCCTTCGCGCTGCTGCGAAATCAGGACCTGTTCGACCCGGGCGCACGGGCGAGCGTCGCCGGCGACTCGGCGAACGGCGAGCGAGCGGCTCGGGCGGCGGTCGAGGCCACGATTCGGTGGGGGCGCGCAGACGCGTTGGCCGAGCCGGTGCGGGGCGAGATGATCCGCCAGCTCTCGGGCAACCCCCGCCTGGCCGGTCGGATGGCCCGCGCCAAGCCGATCCGGGTCGATATCGTGGGCTCGCGGTCCGAGATGGTCGCGCTCGGATACCCACGATCGGTCGCGGGCCACGCTGCGGGCCTGTTCTGGGACCGTGAAGACTGGCCCGAAGCCCGGATTGCGTTTCGCCGCGATCGGCTGACCGCGCCCGAAGAGCGGACGTTGGTCGTTCACGAGTACGCCCACGCGATTCACTATCTGGGCTTCACCCGGCAGGAGCGCGAGGTCATCGCGGCGGCCCTGCGCCCGGTGTTCGGTCACCCCGCCGACCAAGACGAGGTCTTCGCGATCTACACCGAGCGCGAGTTCCTGGATCAGGCGTCCTTTTCGGCGCTGGAGCGGGCCGCGCCTGGCGTGTACGGCGTCTGCCGGCAGCGGTGGAGCGAGGAACACGCGTTCGCGGCGTTCGTCAAGAAGTTGTATCGGCCGGGCGCATCCGTTCGCGCTGGGGACCAGGGACGGTCGGCAGCCCAGATGTGGAAGCGGTTTACGGGCGGGTGATCGCGCGGCGGGCGGGCGGTGGACGCCTAATCGCGGGGGCCCTGGTCCATGCTTCGAAGGCCCGGATATAGCATGAAGGCCAGCCGCCGCAGGAGCCAGGCCCGAACGCCGCGGCCCCGCGGATGCAGCGTGACGTCGTAGCGGCCGGCCATCGGATCCACGTAGGTGGCGGAGGGGGCGGCCAAGGGCGTTCCGCGCTCCAAGAGAATTCGGAGGACTTCGGTGCTGACGAGCCCCGCGCACAGCATGACGCTGGAGACCAGGGCCGGGCCCCGTTCGCGCTGAAAGTCGACGTACCGCGGGTCGACCTGGCGGCCGGCCATCGCCGGGGTCAGGGCGACCGAAAAGGCGGCGAGGCGTTCGGCGCGCGTCATGTCGGGCGCGATGCCAAAATAGGTGTCGAAGTCCATGCCGTCGGGGGCGAAGACGTGCAGGGAGGCCCCGGTGCCGATCGGGCTCGAGGTGATCGCGTACAGGCCCTTTCGCCGGGCCGCCTGAAACAGCAGCCGCCGCGCGTCGACCTGGAAGAAATCGATGCCGTCGAGCACGAGGTCGACGCCTTCGAGGAGGTCGTCGACCCGCCCTTCATCGATGTTCGAATCGATCGTTCGCATTCGGACGTCGGGGTTGATGTCCTTGGCGATCCGGGCCATGACCTCGGCCTTCTTTTCGCCGAGGGTGCTGGTGAAGGCGCCCGCTTGCCGGTGAAGGTTGGGCACCTCGAAAGTGTCGGCGTCGGCGATGACGAAGCCACCCACGCCCAACCGGGCCAGCGTCACGACATAGTTGCCCCCGGTCGCGCCCAGCCCGGCGATGGCGACGGTCGCTTTTTGCAGGATACCTTGCTCCTGCAGGGTGATCAGGCCCAGGTTGCGTTCTGTGGCCTGATGGTAGAAGTCGTCGTTCTCACTCATCCGGTTCGCCCTTCACGACCACGTCCGCCTCCGGCAGACGTGCCGACAGGGGGTCGTCGGGGGGCCCGCTCGCATGACCAAATCGGAGCAGCAACAGCGCCGTCGCCCTCGGTGGGGCCGAAGCGTCCGGTTCTTCGGACGAGCTCGGATCGCCCCCATCGCTCGAGGTGAGGGGAAAGACTTCATCGAACTTTTTCCCTGCGTTGACCAGTTGGGCGTGATGGGCCGCGGACAGAAAAGCGGCCCCGTGGTGCTCAGCGCGGGCCCGCAACAGCGGCAGCGCACCCAGCGGCTGAACCGATAGCCCCATGGCATGGGCGGCCAGCCAGATCCGAAGCAGGTCGCGACCCGCGGTGATCACAGCGAGATCGGTCGGTTCGGTCGCCGTCAATAGGCCGAGGGCGCCCGAATGGCGGACCTGGTACCGGGCAAACGAGCCGGCAAGTAAACTTGCGCCCAAGGAGTTGAGGACCCGCGCCCGTGACCAGGGCCCCATCAAGCTCAGGGCGAATCCACCGGCCAGAGGAAGGCCGAGCCGCCTCACATCGAGGCCGGTTTTTGCCTCGGGGTCGCTCTGCAGGGAAGCGCGCAGCTCGTCGTACAGAATCGGGGTCTCGAGGCGGATCCGGTCTGCGACGGCCACGGTGCCGGCCACCTGGTCGATGGCCTGGCGGTCGCGAGTGAGCTCGAAGCCCGTCGTCGACCCGACGGGTGCCTCGGACAGCGTCGTGGCCTCGTACTCGCTCAGGGGCGTGGTCGCGTAAGGCCGGCGGTCCGTGCGTCGACGGGCAAGCTGGCGAACCAGCGGGTCGGGGGCCCCGTGGTCGCCCAAGCGTACCCGACCGATGCGCTCTCGCTGACCCTCGGTTCGGGGGCGAGCTTCGTCGAGTTCGAAAGCGCCGGTCATGCCGCGGGCCCCGGCCTCGAGCACAATGCTCTCGATGGCGGCGCCGAGGGCGAGGAGGGCGAATCGGTCTTGAACATCGGACGCGAGCGCTCGGGTCCGGTCGTAATACACCTCGAGATCATCGCCGTACTGGGCGAAGGCCCACGGTTGGAGATTGTTGGGTGAAGGTGCTCGAACGGCCGCCTCGACCAGATGGGCGAACGTCTTACGATCGAGGAGCGTAGGCTCGCCGCGACCTTCGAGGGGCGGCCGAGGCGCCGCGACGGGCTCGCCGGGGGTGGCCTGCATGACCTCGGTCGGCGCGCGTCCGTGCAGCAGGGCCGATTGCCACTCGGCGCTGGCCTTGTACCAAAGGGGCGTTCGCACCACGAAGAAGTGGCGGAGCTGCTCGACGGACATGGGGCGGTGCGACTCGACCAGCTTGCCGGCGATCCGTCGGGAATCGGCCGGGCCCCAGAACCGTGGATACAGCGATCCCCGGACCGACAGGTCGCCCCGCATCGTGCGGTTGGGCAGCCGGAGGTCGAGCACCAAGAGCCGGGCCGGCGCCCCGTCGACCTTGTCGTAGCTGCGGACCTCGCCGAGCGGTTCGAACCGCAGACACCGTTTGTAGAAGCTCACGTGCCGGGGGTGAACGGTGATCACCAGGTGGGTCAGCCCGTGCCGGGCACACAGTAGCGCTCCCGCGTTGAGCAGGACCACCGCGCTCTCGATCGAGTCGTCGAGGGCGGGGTTGGCCGCGAACGAAGACACCTCGCCGAGTCGGCAGGACAGACGGAGGTTGTCGAGATGGTCCTGGAAGAGCTCGTCGGCGGGCAGGCCCATCGGGCCGTCGGGCACCAAGGTGAGGGTCCGTACGACCTCGTTGTCTCGCTCGATGATGAGGGTCGTGGTGTCTTCGAGCCCGTCGTACAGGGTGAGCCACAGCCCTGAATCCTTGGCCCGCGTGTAGCCCTTGGCGAGGTATTGCTCGTACACGAGGTGGTACGCCTGCTCGCGCACCGCCGTGTCGGTCGCCACATCCGGTAGAACCGGGCTGTTTTCTGGATCGCTCATCGAAAAGGGCGGGACTCTTTCAAAAAGCTACAGGCGTGCGCACTACACCATTGGGGGGAGGTTCAAATCAACGGACCCTAAGAAGGCGATGAGCGTTGGCGTGTTGACGGTGCATCGACCCCGCGGTCGCGGTCGCGGTCGAGGTTGGGGTAATCCGGACAAGACGCGAAGTGTGGAAATGTATCGCCCCGCCCATCTTGCCTACAGCTTGCTACCGGTGATTCCCACCGCCTCGGCTTCTCGCAATGCAGAAAATGCTTTCTCGACGTGCCGTTGGGTGCACGATCGGTTGCGCTGGAGCATCGGCCCGAGCGACTGTGTCAATGTCCGGGTAGGAGTCCTCAGTTGACGCAGCACCCCCTTTCAAGCCGAGAGGCCATCGAGGCGAGGCTCGGTGAACTGGTGGCGGGCCGATTTCGTCTCGCGCGTGTGCTCGGAGCGGGCGGAATGGGCTGGGTCTATCTGGCTATGCAAGAGCCGCTCGGCCGTCCGGTGGCGCTCAAGGTGCTCGTGCACGAGCGGGACGCCAAGTCGTTCCGTCAGCGCTTCTTCCTCGAGGCGTCGGTGGCGGCCCGGCTGTCGAGCCCCCACATCGTCACGATCCACGACTACGGGGAGACCGAGCGCGGTGAGCTCTATATCGCCATGGAGTATGTCCACGGCATCTCCCTGAGCTCGATCCTCAAGCGAGAGGGCCCGTTTGAGCCCGAACGCATCTGTCGCTTGATGCGCCAGATTTGTAAGGGCTTGAGCGTCGCGCACGACGCGGGGGTGGTTCACCGCGACCTCAAGCCCAGCAACATCATGTTGGTCACCGACCGAGACGGCGATGAGAGCGTCAAGGTTCTGGACTTCGGGCTGGTCAAGTCGTTCAGCGATGAAGTCGCGCCGCACGGCGAGCTGACGGGGGCGGGCATGGTGCTCGGGTCGCCGAGTTACATGTCGCCCGAGCAAATCCGACGGGGCGCCGTCGATCAACGCACCGATATCTATGCCTTGGGCGTTCTTATCTATCGCCTGCTGACCGGCCAGGCGCCCTTCCAGGCCGAGACGGTGGTCGAGGTGATGAACATGCACCTCAACTCGCCGCCGCCTCCGATCGACCGTTTTCTGACCGACCCGGGCCTCACCCAGCGCCACCTCGAAGCGGTCGCCCTTCGGTGCCTGGAGAAGAACCCAGCGGCCCGCTACGCTTCGATGGACGACCTGAGAGGGGCCGTAAAGAGTGTCGAGCGCTTGATTCCGCCCGACCCGCTCGCGCCCCATCGCCGTCTTTCCTCGACCGACGCTCGGTCTGCGTCGAGCGATTCCCTTCGCGGCATCTCGAACGCCAGCGGCTCAGTGGGGTCGGCCTCGTCGGCCCCGGTGTCTTCATCGGGCGGATCAGGCTCGGCGCCCCACGGTGGCTCGGTTCAGCCGGCGAAGCGCGAGTTCGAAGAGCTGCCGACCATGAGCCACTCGGCCTTCGTCAGTGTGATCGAGGGGCACCCGCTGCCGACCGCGGAGTCGATCTCGGGCCCGATGGGATCAGGGCCCCGACCCGCGAACGACAACCCCCCCGACGTGGCTCCGATGGCGGCTCCGGTGGCGGGTCGAGCGGCGGGGGCTCCGACGCCCGGTCGAGCGGTGTCGACGGAATCGAGCTTCATCGGCTCGGGCGGGGCCGCCCCGGGGGTGTACACCGCGGTGCCGGAGTCCGGCGCTTCTCACGGCTCGAACCCTTACTCGAACGATGCCCGATCGGTTTCACCGGCCAGCGGACCATCGAGCGCCGGCGCTTCGTCGTACGGGGGCGGCGGTTCAGTTCCGGCGAGCGGTTCGGGGCCGAGCTTGCCGCCGACGGCCTATTCGCGACCTCAGCCGACCCGGCTGACCTCCGACCCATTGTCCCCATCATCCCCATCATTCGGCTGGGCGTTGGGTTCCAGTGCTCCGTTCGGTGATTCACGGGCCGCGGCGACCTATCCGATTGCGCCCTCCGGCTCGGCACCACTCGAGCCGGCGCGTTCGCCCTGGATCGGCAGGCTGGCGGTAGTGGGGGCCTTAACGCTGATCGGTGCCTTGTCGGCAGTGTTGCTGGGGCCGCCGGCCCGACCGGACCGCTCATCACCCCCGCCCGAGCGGGCCGAAGCATCACCGGTGATTCAACCTCCGGTCGTTGAACCGATCGCGAAACCGGTCAATGAATCGCTCGACGGCCCGGCCGCCGAAACGGGAGCCGAGCTCGAGCCTCGTCCGGCTCGGAGGGTCGTGTTGGCCTTAGACTCGAAGCCCCAGGGCGCCCTTGTAACCCTAGGATCACGAACACTGGGGGCTACGCCGCTCACGGTCAGGGTGCCCCGGACCGACGGCAAACTGACGCTTCGGTTCGAGCTCGACGGTTACAAGCGACTCGAGCAGTCGTTCGACGGGCAGGACGACCTGGAGCTGTCGGTGGTTCTTCGCAAGAAGCCGCGAAGGGCCCGGGCGCGCGCCGAGGGGCAACCGGTCGAGCGTGACCGGGCGCCGCCGCCTCCGCCCGCCGATGAGGCCACGGGCCGGATTCGGCGTTCGCTCCGCGACGACGTCGATTCCGAGGCACGGGTCGACGAGGTTCCGGGCGAGCCGCCCCCGCCGGCCCGTCGAATCCGGCGCAAGCTGAAATCCAACCCCTACGAATGACTCGGCGAAGGCGACGGGTCAGCTGCAGCAGCTGGGCGGAATCTCGAAAGGCACGCACGTGGGGCGCCCGTCGCCGTCGAGGGTCTCCAGTTCTCTAGTGGCGCCTTGGTCGTCGGGCAGCGCTTGCTCCGGACACAGCGGCAGGTTGCACAGCGGCGCCACCGGCGCGCAGCACTGAGAGGGCACCGGTACGAACTGGATCGGGCGGACCGTGCCCGTGAAGTCAGGGGCCTGCTGACAAGCGGGGCGTTCGGACGGCGTTCCTCCGGACGGGTCGAAGTCGGAGACGAAGAAACGTCCTTCGGGGCCCTGGTCGGGCAGCGTCAGCGTCTCGGTCGCACCGGGCTCGTCGAGCTGGCTGACGGCGAAGGGATTGTACCGGGTATCGGGTGGACCGAGCTCGTTGGGGATCGTCCAGAACTGACCGGAGAACTGACCGCCGGCCAGTTCGAAGCCCGTCTCGGACACCTCGGGCCCCGCGGGCCTGGGGATGGCGCCGGCCAGGCCGTGGACGACGGCGACGTTGTAGGCGCCGGTCGGGAGCTCGGTGCACACGCCTCCCAACTCGTAGATCGGCGCGAAGTTGCCGGGCGCGAAGTACGGGATGTCGCACGTCGGGTCGAGCGGGTTCAGACGGACCACGGCCACCGGCGGGATGGCCAGAGGGACGCGCTGGGCCTTGACCGCGCGGTCGGCGACCGGATGCGGAAACAGGAAGACCTCCGGGACGCCCGCGGCGACCTCGGCCGGCGTTCGGGCCCGCGACATGGATACGATGGGCGTGAGCACGGGTACCCCGGCTACATCGCCCAGGACCGGATGCGGGTCGGGCGTGCCGTCGGCGTCGAGGTCGAGGGTGTCGACATACCAGGCGCGAGCCACCGGGTCGACCGACAGCTCGAGCCTCGCCACGCCGAGGGCGGCCGCGTAGTCCTCGTCGAGAATGTCGGGAAGCTCGATGGCCGCATCGGTGAGCGAGAGCAGGGCCGCTTCGAGCACTGGCAGCTCGGGAGCGACGGGCAGCGGGGCCTCGCTGTCGAGGGGGCGGGTGGTCGTCGACAGACGGGCGAGCGGAACCTCGGTGCTGACCGGCAGCGCGACGGTGACGTTCACCCCCTCGAGAAGCTGACCGTCCGGCCAATCGGAGGTCGGACCGACGGCGAGTACCGTCTGCGTCGGGGAGACCATCGGGTTCTCGATGGCGCCCCCGAGGACGTCGCCGAGCGTCGGGCTCGCGCGAACACTGAACAGCGGGTTGAGGTTGCGGTCGGTGTCCCAGGTGGCGAGCAGGATATAGGTCGCCGGGCCGCCGGCGGGGCTGTCGAGCGGGATGCTCGGCCAGGTGAACTCGGCGGTGCGGCTGATGACGGTGGTGTCGCCCGGCTGCCGGCAGTCGACCCCGTTTCGGAACAGCTCATCGCCTCGGATGAGGAGCAAGCTGACCGGCAGACCGTTGCCCTGGGGCGGGGGCGGGGCGGCCGTGGAGAACAGGTTGAGCAGGGCCAGGCCCTGAATCTCGCCGTTCGTATCGCAGAGCGGACGCAGGCCGGTGTAGGTCAACGAGCCTCGAAGAGTGGCGGTCGGATCGGGCGAGAGGCCACCTTCGCTCACGGGATCTTCCAAGGTGGGAGAGCACCCGATACCGACGAGCGTCGCGCCGATCATGACGCACATGATGCCGTACGTGACGTACGTGATGGCGTACATGATGGCGTCGATGACGGCGCGGATGCAGAGCCGCGGTGCGAACCTCATAGCTTGATCCTCAAAGTGGCGAGCACGCGGGCACCCAGCTGTTGGCCGAACGGGTGCTGGCGATGACGGTTGTTCGTGATGTTGTACCCGGTGACGCCCCATTCGAGCCGGTCGTCGAGCATGCGATACGCGACGCGGGCGTTGATCAGGTAATAGGCGGGCAGATCGAAGGTGTCGACATCCGGCGCGCCCTGACGAAGCTCCGACCAGATCTGGTCGCTCGCGAAGTGGAAGTCGCCTTGCACATCGAGGCCGAATTTCGACCGGTATCTGAAGCCGGCGTTCAGCTTGTGCTGGCTGGTTCGGTCTTCGAACCGAAACGCGCTCTCTTGCCCCTCGAGCACTTGAATCTCTTCGAAAGCGTAGTTGATATACGCGTCGAGGCCGTCGATCGGATAGGTGCGCAGCGCGAGCTCGCCGCCGAACGCGCCGTAGACCGCGTCTTCGTTCCGATAGAGGGCGTTGCCGGCGTTGAACACATTGAAGAAGTTGTTGAACTCCGAGTCCGGGTCATCGGCGATGCTGCGAAGCCGGGTGATGTCTTCGGGCTCGGGAAGGGGGACCGGAGCGAGGTTCGATACCCGGCTGAAATAGCCCACGACCTCGACGTTGAAGAAGTCCGAGGCCGAGTTGCTGTACGACAGCTCGACCGAGAAGATCGACTCGGGCTCCAGGTCGCGACCCACCACTTCGGATCCCAAGGTGGTGCCGCTGAGGGCCGGAGCGTCGAAGTTGACCCCAAAATCGACGTAACTTTCGACAAAGCTCGGCGTTCGGAACGCGGTGCCCGCCGCCAATCGAATCGCGCTGTCGCGGTCGGGGCGGACGATCAGCGCCCCGCGCGGAGAGATGGGCGGCGTCTCGAGCAGCGGGTGGAAGTCGACCCGGACCGACCCTTGAAAGCGCAGCCAATCAGTAAACTGCAAAGTGTCTTGAAGAAACAGGGCGAAGTGCCGCTCGGTGCGGTCTCGGTCGAGGTAGTTCCAATCGACCTGCTTGAGTCGGAAGCTGCCCCCGACCTGGAGATTCTGAGGTACCAACAGCTCGAACTCACGCGAGAACAGCGCTTCGGCGTCGAGGGTCGACGTGTCGAGGGTGAACGCCGCGGGGTCTGCGCCCAGCCGGACGTACTGGGGCCCTCCGTCGCCGCTGAACCGGTTGTAGAACACTCGAATCAAGCCGTAACGGGTGTCGAGCTGCGCCGACGCGAAGGCGTTGGCATCGGTTTCGAGGCCGAAGTCTCGCAGACCGCTCGCGGCCTGCCACTCCGAAATGCCATGGGAGACCCCACCGCGCACGATCAAGCCGAGGTCGGGGGTGAAGCGGTACGACAGCGCGCCGTTGGCTCGCACGATGCGCCAGGCGAGCTCCTGGTCGCTGAAGTTGCGAAAGATATCGACGCGGTCGTTGGCGACCTCTTGCGAGAACCGCTGCGCGTTGTCGAAGCCGAACGACAGCCGATATCCGAACGGCCCCACGCGGCCGGTCGTCGACGCGTGCTCGTGAAACCAGTTGTGGCTGCCGGCGCCGGCGACGATCTCGCTGTCGCCTTCGCCGGGGAGGCGAGTGATGATGTTGACGACTCCGGCGAAGGCGTCGGCGCCGTACAGAGCGGAGGCCGGGCCCCGGATGACTTCGATGCGCTCGATGTCTTCGACGTTGATGGTCAATACGTGCCAGAAGATGGCCCCGAAAGCGTCGAAGTAGACCGACCGCCCGTCGACCAGCACCAACAAGCGGTTCGATACGCGTTGGTTGAAGCCGCGGAGGCTCACGTTGACGTCGGACGGCGAGGTGGTCATGACGTCGGCGCCGGGTACGCGCCGCAGGAGCTCGCCGACGTTGGTGATGCCGGTGGCCCGAATCTCTTCGCGCGTGATGATGCTGGTCGCCGTAGGCGCGTCGAGGGGCGACTGAATGTAGCGCGATGCCGAAACGATGGTGCGGTCGTAGATCGGCACGTCGCGGGGCGGGGCGGGCGCCAGCTTGGGCGCCGGCGCACTCACGGTCGCGGTTCGGGTGAGCGGCGGTGCCGCCGGCGGCCGCTCGGTGCGCGCTCGCGACGGGTCGGACAGTCGGCGCTCGATGATCGCCAAGTCTCGAGCGGCGCTTCTCAGGCGGGTGCTCCCGGTCGTCTTCGCGATCGCTTGCATGAGCTTACGCGACCGCTTGATCGTGGGGAGGTCGTCGGTCGCCGTTTCGCGCCCGGGCGCGACGGTTTTCGGCGGGGGCGGTGGCGCCAACCGGCGACGAAGGCTATCGATGGTTCGCAGCACCGAGTCGGCATCCGGCGGATCATATTCTAAGTATAGCTCGAAGTATCGAATGGCTTCTTCAGGCCGGCCAACTTCGATATACAGCTGTGCGATGTTGTAGAGGACGTCGGGGTGAGGCTGGGCGTCGTAAGCCCGTTCGAGCAAGCCGATCGCCTCGAGCGGACGGCCGGCGTCGATGCTGGCCATCGCTTGACGGAAGTAGCGACGCGCGTCGTCCTTGCGGTCCGCCCAAGCCAACCCCGGCGCGAGAAGAAGGACTCCGACGAGCACCCCGCCGAGCCACCGATAATGCGCCATGCCCGGGATATAGATCATCACCTACCCCGTGTCCTCATCGCGCGGTCGATTACGCATCGGACGATCGGCCGATGGGGTTAGTCGGATGGACGCGCTGACATCCCACCCTGGCTACCGCTCGGGGATGTAGCGACCGGGCGCGATGAGGTTCTTCGGATCGAGCGCGTGTTTGATATGGGCGGTGACTTCAAAGAAGTCCGGGCCGGCTTTCTCGAGCAGGCCCATCTCGCCGAGCGCGGCGCGGTACGGCGGATACCCTAGACCGAGGAGGCGTTCGCTCGCGCGTTGCTGGCACGCGTGGGCGCGTTCGGTGGCCCCGGGCTCGTCTCTCGACCACGATACACTGACGATCGCTTGCGCGAGCTGAGGGGTGAGCAGATTGTAAGTGATGCCCGTCTGAACACCGGCCTGTTGGGCCTCTTCTCGGATCACCGCGCCCACCCGTTCGACGTGACCGTCCCAAGGGGGAAAGAGCGGGGCGAGCAGAAGCCACCCGGAGCGGCCGTACTCCGGTTCCATCCACTGGGGTTCGTCATTCGATTGCGGCCAGTACACGCCGCGCATCGGCCCCCATATCGGCTGGCCCATCGGAAGGTTCGACAGCTCGATGAGCCCGTCGAGCACCAAGCCGAGTCGACGAAAGCCCAGCAGGTTGAGCACCCACCGCCAACGCCGAAGGGTGGAAGGCTCGACCGACCGAACGGAGCAGTACGCTCGAAGCTCCCGGCGCAAGGTGCGAAACGCTATTCGGCAGTGGGCGTCGGTTCCTTCGACTTGCCCGAGTGCCGCCCATCCCGCCGGCACGACGGTGCGCGCGAGGCGTTCGATCTCGTCGCGGTCGAGGCTGAGACCCGACGCCTGCGCTTGGGCCCGGATCATCGGGGCCAAGGTGCTGACCGTTCGGTCGCGGTTGGCGATGTGAAAGATGGCGTCGAGCTTCAGCTGTTGTTTGAGTCGAGCGAGGCGCTCGAGCAGCGGCGAGATGTCGCTTTCATGGCGCAGCGCAAGCCGCAGCGGAATTCGTCGCTCCGGAATCGGGCGAAGCGCGACGGTCATCGCGGTAACGATGCCCAGATTCGACTGCAGGAAGAGCTCGGTGAGGTTCGGGCCGATGCCGTACCGATATCCATCGGCGACCTCGCTCGACTCGAGCCATCCGAAGCCGGTGCGCAAGAGTCGTCCGTCGGCCAGCACGACCTCGAGGTGGCGAAGCGCGTCGGCGCGCAGCGAGTTGTAAGCGACGCCCCGCTCGAGGGTGTTGCCGACGATGCTGGTGGTCGGGGCGGCCCCGGTCACGTCGAGGTAGTGCTCGGCGTGGTGGTCTCGCAGCCATTCGGCGGCTTGCTGTTGCGTCACCCCGGGCTCGACGGTGATCGTCCCCGCTTGGGGGTTGTAGGCTCGGATCGCGGCCAATCCCGAGAGGTCGAGCCCAAACGTCTCGGGGTTGGGGGTCAGTCGGGTGCCGTACCCCCAGTTTCGGCCTTGGCTCCAGGGCGCGATACTGGCCCCGTGCGCCGCGGCGAGCTTCAGGATTGCTTGCACCTGGTCGATGGACGTCGCCCGGACCACGCCGGGCAGCGACCGGCCCCAGTCGGCGAGACTGGCCGATACCCGCGCGACCTCGTCGGGGGGCAGGACCGCGTCGTCACCGAGCGCGCTGGCGACCGCGGCCAAGAAGGTCATCGCCGCGCTTTCTGGGCGTACGCGCCTGTGAGATGTCGCAGAACCACGGCGCGGAGCGTACCCAGTTCGTGCCGGCTTGGCCAGGCGGCTGTCGATCCGTCGCCGTCCCGCCGCAATCTCACCTGCTCGACTGGCTTGACCTGTATTCGAGGTCATCCGAGGCTCCCCGGCAGACCGATGACCGAACCGAATCCTCCTGCGAGCACCACGAAAACCCCCGTCGAGATCGACGCGCTCCTCGAGACCTACGAGACCCAAGCCGAATGGATCCGGTTCGCCGACGCCAAGGCGGGCGCGGTGCTCACCGCCAACGGGGCGCTGATCGGGCTCTTGGTACCGACCCTGTCGACGCTTCGCTCGACGACCGGTCCGCTCGCTCTTGCGCCGCTCTTGTTGTTCGTGCCGTGGCTGGTATTGGCGTCGGTCAGTGCCGTCCGCGCGTTTCAGTGTATTTCGCCGTTCCGTCGAAGCGGCCGTCATCCGGCCGAAGAGGTCTGCCCGCACTTTCACAGCGTGGGGATCGCGCATCACTACGGAATGAACGACCTCGACCGATTCGTCGCCGACGCCGACGCCAAAGGGGCGGAGGGCTTCCGAAGGGAGATCCTCGGCGCGATGCTGGTCGACGCTTACGTTTCGACCTCCAAGTACACCCACGTGGCGGCCGCGATCCGGTTGCTCGGGGTGAGCGCGGTGTTCGCGGTTCTCTACGTGTTGGCGCTGGAAGTACCGGCTTTCTTGCCGGACGGCGGCTGAGCCAAAGCGCGCTCTCCTCGGTGTTTCGATCCGCTGAAGCCGGGGACGACGGCGTTGAAGCGAAGCTCGATATCGCGCTTGCCAGGGCCGAATCGGTGCGGGTCGAGGAGGGCCTGGCAAAAGTCTTCGGCGATCGGAAACGCCGTGTAGAGGCGGTGCTGGCCTTTCGCCTCCCCGCGATGTCGCGCGCGGTGGCTCGGTGTCGTGCCCTCGACCCGAGCGTCGCTGGACGTCCGGATCGAGTAGATCAGGAGGCCGCCGCCGTCGAAATGGAGCAGGTCGGTGACGATCTCGAAGTCGGCGAGGGCCGGCCGCTCGATGATTCGGTCTCGACGCAGGGATCGGCTACGGAACCGAAGCACCGCGTTGGGAACCGCTCCCCGGAAGGTCTGTAGGGCCTCGAACTCCGGTGATTCGGGGTCGAAGACGAGGCTACCCAGCAGCCACGTCAGGTTCATCAGGAGGCTGCCCCTCCGGGGATGGATCCGGATCGTGGCCTCCCGAAAGCCCAGCCGGTCATCGAGCTGAGGCCGGATCCAGCGGTCGCGCTTGAGGCCGTATGGCGTGGGCAGGGTGCTGAAGAGATAGCCGTACGTATGGAGGTAGCCGGCATTGAAGGTCTGGTCGTGCAGCGATTCGCCGCAGAGCATTCCGATCATTCGGACGATCGGTTCTCTGACGATCTCGCCCTCAGCGATCTCGTCGTAGTTGCGGCTGAGGCCCCACAGGAGACCCACCTGTTCGAAGCGGGCGGTCCGCACGATCTGGTGGTGGATCGTCGGAACGTGCGCCTTCAAGACCTCGGCCGACGCCACGCCTTTGCGCACGCTCGCCTTGAGGGCCATCACCGCGGCGTCGAGCCGCGCATCCCATCGAAGTCCGGCTCCCACGGTCGGTGGAACTCTAAAACGTAAAGAGAACCTTGGTGCACCCTTGTTGTTTCGCCGAGAAGATCTCGTAGGCCCGGGGGCCTTCCTCGAGGGGGACTCGGTGCGAGAACAGGGTCGATAGCGGCAGGCGACCCTCGCTGACCAGAGGCAGGGTTCGGTTCATCACGGCTCGGGCGGGGCAGCGGCCGGCGCGATAGCTCAGGTTCTTGTCGTAGGCTTCGCCGGGCGAGAAAGCGAACGTGGGCTCGGTATGCACGCCGGCGGCGCCGATGGTGCCGCCGATGCGGACGACCGAGTACGCCGCGCGCGTGGACGCCTCGCTCCCCACGCACTCGAGGACGCAGTCGGCGCCCCGGCCCTGCGTGTGATCGAAGAGCGGTTGGGTCGGGTCGCGTTCCTTGATGCTGCAGGGGATGCCTCCGAACGAAGCGGCGAGCGCCAGGCGTTCAGGGACCGCGTCGAACACGAAGACCCGAGCGGCGCCCCGTTCGACCGCGGCGATCGTGCCACACAGGCCGACCGGGCCCGCTCCGATGACCGCCACCGTCGCCCCGGGTTCGACGGCGGCGAGCTCGGCGCAGAAGAAACCCGTCGACAGCACATCGCCCGCGAGCAAGGCGGCTTCCGGTTCGGTGCCGGCGGGCACCTTCATCAGGGTGGCATCGGCGAGAGGCACTCGGACCCATTCGGCTTGCCCGCCGTGCAGACCCCGGCCCTCTTCGACCCATCCGAACAGCTGGCCCCGTTCACACCGGGCGGTCAGGCCAGATTGACAGTAGAAGCACTCACCGCAGCTGGTGGTGAACGGGCTGACGACCTGGTCGCCGACGCTGAGGGCGCCGACGTCGGCGCCGACTTCGACGATCTCGCCGAGGAACTCGTGGCCCATGATGGTGCCGGGGTCGAGGCCGCACTCCCGCCCGTGGTACGGATGCAGGTCCGAGCCACACAATGCGGCGAGGTGTACGCGAACGAGCGCGTCGGTCGGCTCGCGCAGCTTGGGCTCATCGACCTCGTCCACCGAGACCTTGCCGATGGCCTGGAACGTGATCGCCTTCATTGATCGGACTGCCGACGTTAGCACTGAGCTCGGTCAAGACCAACCGAAGACGTGCACTCCCAGACCGAACGGTGAGTGTGAGCGCGCGGGGCGCAACCGGCCATTCGTTTGAATCGAGGTCGGCATCGAGGTTACTTTTCGCGCCGGTCCCCCGACGGGGGTAGATCCTTCGCGACGCGCGTGGAACGATAGTTCTGATGAGCAATTCACGAATGACGGCCGGGCTGGGCTTTGCGACGGCGCTGTTGACGGTGCTTCCGCTCGCCCACGCCCAAGATGCGCAACCGGGGGACCCAAGGCTCGACGAGCCGCCCCGGTCGCAGTCGAGACTGCGCGACCCGCAGGGTACGATACTGATCGGGATCAGCGGTGGGGTCTCGACCCAGTCGGACACCACGTTCGGCTCGGTCGGGGGCCACGTCGGCTACGCGGTCATTACTGGCATCGTCCCTGGCGTCCGCGGCAATGGTTTCTTCGGCGATCTCACCGGCGGTGAGGTGGCGGGAACGCTCTGGCTGACCCCTCCGCTCGACTTCTCCGTGGTGCCGTTCGCCATCGGCGAGATCGGCTACACCTGGCGCGAATTGGATGGCGCAAGTTCGAACGGCGCAATCTACGGCGCTGGTGGCGGCCTGCATTTCGGCCGGCCCACGAGCGCGTGGAGCGTGCGAGCCGGCGTCGTCTATCGATACTATGACTTCGAAGGAGACGGGCAGGGCTTCTTCAGCCCGTTGGTGGCGGCGAGTTTTCGACTCTGAGACCAGCCGGATCTCGATCGTGGTACCCCGTCCGTAGTGCCCTCGAACCTATGGGGGTTGAGAGATGCGTTCGAGGACACTACGGCGGAGCCTGCGGAAAGTCGCAGAGGATGTCAGGCGGGCTGAGTGGTCTTCGGGTTGGCGCCTTGCTGCGACTGGCGCTTGGCGCGGGCGCGTTGCCGGGCGAAGCCACGGGGGTCGAAGAACTCGTCGATCGGCGTCTCGCCCTCGGGGACTTGAGCGACGAGCTCTTCGACGCGGTCGATCGCCGCGTCGGCGGCCAACGCGGGTGCGTCGCCGCTCTTCGCCAGCTCGTGATAAGTGCTCCGGGCTTTCGACGTGCCGAGCTGAATGAGCTCGTCGGGGTTCCGCACCCGCTCCGGGTCGAACTTGAAGTCGATGGTCTTCTGACCATAGTAGCCGATGCGACCCAGGTCGTAGAAGCGGCGCTCGAAGCCCGACTTGATGACCGCCCATAGGCAGCCCAACATGTATTTGCGCATGAAGCCGTCGCGCAGCCACGGATAGCTGAACAGGGTACGACGCATGTAAAAGCGACCGTAGTTGCGCATGACGGCGTTGAGCAGCTCGCTGCGGCTCATGGCGTCGGGTTTCATGATCGGGGTGACGAAGTTGTAACGCGCGTAGTCTCGCACTTCGACCCGATCCTCGAGCTCCGAGAAGAGATCCGAGAACGGCCACGGGGTGTACATGATCCAGTTGGCCATGTCGCACTCCCAGTCCATGGCCCACTTGAAGGTGTCTTCGACGGTTTCTTTGGTCTCGTTTTCGAGGCCGACGATGAACTGGGCTTCCGCGATGATCCCGTTCTTTCGGAGCAGTTGAATCGCCTTCTTGTTCTGGGCGACGGTGGTCTCTTTACGGAATCGCTCGAGGTTCAGCTGAGCCGAGGCTTCGGTGCCGAGCGAAACGTGAACCAAGCCCGCCCGACGGTAGAGCGGCAGCATGTCTTCGTCGCGAAGAATGTCGGTCACCCGGGTGTTGATGCCCCACTTGATGCCCAGATCGCGTTCGATGAGCTCTTCGCACAGCTCGATGAAGCGCTGGCGATTGATGGTCGGCTCTTCGTCGGCGAGAATGAAAAAGCCCACGTCGTGGTCTTTGATCAGCCGCTCGATCTCGTCGACGAAGTTCTTCGGAGTGCGGGCGCGATAGCTGCGCCAGAACTTCCACTGCGAGCAGAACGAGCAGGTGAACGGGCAGCCCCGAGCGAAGTTGGGGATGGCTACCCGCACGCCGAGGGGCACGTAGATGTACCTCTTCCAGTCGAGGATGCTCCAGTCTGGATCCAGCTCGTCGAGGTCTTTGATCGGCGGATGGGCGGGGGTGGCGACGATCTGATCGCCGTCTTGAAACGCGATGCCCGCGATCGACCGCCGCTCGTCGTTCAACCGGCCCGCTTCGAGCGCCCGAACGACGTTGACGAGGATGTGCTCGCCCTCGCCCCGCACGATGAGATCGATGTGCGGGGCTTCGTTCAAGACTTGCTCGTACATGAACGTCGCGTGAATGCCGCCGAGCACGGTCAGGGCGTTCGGGTGGAGCTTGCGGGCGATCTTCAAGGTGTCTTGCGCCTTGTAGATGCTGGGGGTGATGCAGGTGCTTCCGATGAGATCTGGGCTCTCGATCTCGGCGAGGCGCGCCTCGAGGGCGTCGTCCTCGAGATGCTCGGTCATCGCGTCGATGAAGTGAACATCCGTGTAACCGGCGCTTTTCAACGCCCCGGTGAGATAGGCGGCCCACGCGGGTGGCCAGTTGCCCGCGATTTCAGCGCCGCCGGAGTGATAGTTGGGGTGAATGAGCACGATCCTCATGGACGATCCTTTGGTTTGAGCTGAGCCGCGAAGCAGCAGACGTCGGCGCCGAGACGACGACAGGTCACTTCCCGAACGTGAATGTGGGGACTGGCCAGCCGAAGCAGGCCCTCGAAAGCCGCCGCGTAAAAGCTGCCCCCCGCGGCGTCACCGGGGCGTCGACACGTCAGGCACGTATCGAGGTAAAGATGCCATCGGCCGGTTCGGTCTTTGCCGTCGTCGGCCGACTCGACCCGAAAGGCGCTCGAGCCCGCGAACGTCCAGGCGTGGCGACGAAACGCCCAGAGCAACAGCGGGACGGCCCACCGGTCGGGCAACGCCTTGAGCAGGGCCTTGAACGGCCGCGGGATCCGATGCGCCGACACGTAGTCGGCCGTGTATCGACCGGCCCGAGCCAACAGCGCCTCCGCGTCATCGGGGCGGTCCTCGCGTATCGCGTCGACCAAGCGGACGAACCATTCTTCAGGAATCAGGCTGGTGGGCCGCGCCAGGGGGATACCGGCCTTGACCCGGAGGCGCTCGACGGTCGCTTCGTCGCTGACCTCCGCGACCGCGCGCAGCGCCTGGAGCACCGAGTTGGGCCCTAGCCGGCCCTCATGAGGTGGACTCGGCGAACGCGAATCAATGGTCGGCGAAGCAGTGACCACGGCAGTTGACGTCAAGTGCAGACGACGTGCCGGGAAAAACGGACGGTGTATTCGCGGGGCGCGTGATGGACTGGTAACGAGCACTGACGCCCAGCTTCCCGATCGGAAACACGGTGGACGGCGAGCGTGGGAAAAGGCGGCGCAGCTGTGCCGCTGACCGAGTTCCAGACCGAGGTGACGCTTCTGCCGTCAGCCCGTCGGCGCGAAGACAGCCATCTTGCCGGTGGTCGGGCGTCAGCCGACAATGGCGGTGCTCTGCAGATCAGGTTGTCAGGCGAGGCGGAGGCGACCGGACTCGGTGAAGGGGAGCTTGATCGACCCGGCCATCAGGCCGAAGTCGACCTTCCAGTTGAGCTGGGGCTTGCGAATGAGCGAGACGGCGCTCAGGCCCAGGTCGGCGAGGCTGAGGGTCAGCGCGATCGGCACTGGGGTCTTGGCGTTCGCTTTCAGCTGGGTGGCCGGGCTCGCCCGGTTTTGGATGACCGGGCGGTCGTTCAGGGTCAGGCTGGTCTCGAAGCCCTCGACGGGCACGTCGAAGTCGTTGGGATTCTCGACGGTGGGCACGATGCGAAACTCGATGCCGGCGATCGACACGTCGCCCACCTTGGCGTCGGCCACGTCGAACTTGGGCAGGCGAGGTAGTGGCAGGCGGCCTTCCTTCTTGACCGGAACGGAGACCGAAAAGTCGGGGCGGCCGATATCGAAGGCGCTCTCGAGCCCGTAGCCCACCTCGCGCTTGGTCAGCAGCGCGATGAGGGCGTTGGCGGTCTCGGCGAGCGGAAAGTCGAAGGCCAGCTGAGTGGTCGACGTGCCCTGGGCTTTGAGGCTCACCGGGCTCTTGCTCTCGCCGCTGGTGAGGCGACTGCCGTCGATGTCGAGGCCGTACTGGATACCGCGGAGGGTGAAGCCCACCGGGTTGGGGTTGCTGATCTCCACGTCGAAGGTGGTGCCAAGCTCGGTCAGGCCCCACTTGCTCACCGACATGTCGACCACCCGAACGGAGGGCGCCGTGTACCCCATCTGTTTGAGGGCCGCCTGCACCGCCTTACAGCCCATCGTCGAACCGATCGTCGAGCCCATCGTCGGTACGAGCAGAGGCCCCAAGGCCGTCACGCCAAGCGAGGTCTGAAGCCCGCGGGTCAAGAATTTTCGCCGTGTATCGTTCATGTTGTGCGCCCTTCGGCGGCGGCATTGTGGCCTGAACCCGGACCCGACGCAACGCAAGAGGTCGCGGTGCGGTCGACGCCGGCATCGGCAAGCAAACCTGCAGAGGCCGGCGCGGATCGGGGTCGGTGGCCGGGTCTGACTGGGGATGATGCCCCGGTTCGAGGGCCCGCTGGAGCATGGCCGAAACCGAATTGCGCCCAGCGGACGTGCAAAGGCGAGGCGCCGACTCCGGCGGTCGGCCGATGGACCGCCCAGCCGCAAGCCACCCGTACGAGCCTCCATTCATCGATTCGAGGTGCTGGCCGACGTCGGGTCCGACCACAAGCCCGTGCTGGTCATCCTCTCGGTGGGTGAGGTGCGCTCAGATCGTTAGCTGGTCGAGCGCGCAAACCACAGGGGCGTGCCGATGGCGACGGCGACGAACAGCGCGGCGCCAGCCCAGAAGAGGTCGGCTTGCATCCACGGATAGAGTAACCCGCCGACGACCAGACCGAGGATGCTCGCCAGCGAGCCGGCGCTGGTGGCCGCGCCCTGGACGGCGCCTTGGTCGGCGGGGCCCGCGGCGCCGGCCAGTTGCGCTTGAAAGGTGGGCCACGCGAGGCCGTTGCCGATCGCGAACAAGGTGGCGCCGATGAACGGCGCGATCGTGCCGGGAAGGGCGAAGGCCACAAACGCGCCGACCAAGCCCAGCATCCCAAGCAGAAAGACGGTGGCTGCGGGGAGATACCGGGAAGCGTAACGAAGCAAGGGGCCTTGCGCGCAGATCATGATGACCGACATCAGGGTGAAGAACAGGCCCATCCGGCCCGCGCTCCACTCGAGCACGACTGTCGCGTGCACCGGGAAGCCGGCGTAGAACAGATTGAAGGCCGTGAACTGCACGAAGGTAGCGACCAGTAGGCCGATGATCAGCGGACGGGTGAAGACCCCAGGGCCGGCTTCGGGTTCGGTTCGGTCACAACGTTTCTGCTGCTGACCCATCACCCGGGCGATGGCCGGCGGGGGTTCGGGGCCTTGGGGGCACCGCCCGCCGGGCTCGTGCAGGGTGAAGGACAGGAGCATCGCCAGCCCCGAGATTCCGGCCGCGGCGGCGACCGGGGCCCAGTAGCCGGTCGTGGTGGCGCCGAGCACGCCGGCGAGGGCCGGGCCGAGCGCGAAGCCCAGCGACGCGGCGATGCCCATGCGACCGAACGCCACGCCGCGAGCGCCCGGATCGTCGCGAGTGAGGTCGGCGACATAGGCGTTGGCGACCGACATGTTGCCGCCGGTGACCCCGTCGAGGGCGCGGGCCGCGAAGACCAACAGGAGCGGGATGGTGAGGCTCGCTCCGGCCAGAGTGGCCAGCGGGGGCTCGAGCGGCATCGCGAGGGCGGCCAAAAAAATGAGCCACGCGATCAGGGTGCCGGCTTGGCTCGCGATCAAGACCGGGCGGCGGCCGGCGGCGTCCGACCACCGACCGAGCAGCGGGGCGCCGACGAGCTGGCACGCGGAGTAGGTGGCGCCGACGATGCCGTACGTCCAAGTAGCCCCACCAAAGTCTTCGACCAGGAACACCAAGAAAGGAATCGCGATCGAATAGCCGAGCGTACCGATGAACTGGACGGACAAGATGGGCGCAAATCGAGACCACGCCAGGCTATCGGTTGCCGCCGTCGCTGGCTGCACGGCCTCGTTACTCATGGATGGAGCCTAAAAGAATTTAGGCTGGATCCCGACCTGATCGTAGCGACCAGAGGCGTCGGCGCAGGACCTACGGCGCTCTAGGGTTTGCCTCGAGCAAAGGACACGCGAGGCGTGTAGGTTCTGAATCAGAAGGCGAGGGCTCGCTGAGCGAGACCGACGACCTGCTCCTGTGCAGCAAGGATCTC